>NZ_JBEHCD020000002.1:0-987595 GCF_040223925.2 Curtobacterium sp. WHRI 8282 | reverse complement strand
CGCGCCTCCTGTTGCGTCAGGTGCGTCCGGACAGGACGCCGGGTCGCTACGCGCGACCGCGGATGGTCCGGAGCAGCCAGCCGATGACCGCCAGCAGGATGAGCACGATGCCCACCCAGAGCAGGAACTTCAGCGCACCGACGAAGATGCCGCTGAAGAGCAGGACGAGGCCGACGATGATCGCGATGATCAGCAGTGCGGGCATGAGGGTCTCCTATCCCTGGAACGAGACCGAGCAGATGCCCGGACCGTCAGGGACGCTACTCCTCGGCGTGCCGACGCGTTCGCTCAGCCGACGAGGTTCTGCACGAAGACGTGCGGCGTGAAGCCCGTCAGGTCGTTGATGCCCTCGCCCTGCCCGATGAGCTTGATCGGGATGCCGGTCTTCTCCTGCACGCTCAGCACGAAGCCGGCCTTGGCCGAGCCGTCGAGCTTGGTGATGACGAGGCCGGTCACGCCGGCACCCTCGATGAAGGCCTGGGCCTGTGCGAGGCCGTTCTGGCCCGTCGTCGCGTCGAGGACGAGCAGGACCTCGCTGATCTCGGTCTGCTTCTCGACCACGCGCTTGATCTTGGTGAGCTCGTCCATCAGGCCGGCCTTGGTGTGCAGACGCCCGGCGGTGTCGATGACGACGATCTCGGTCTGGTCGCGGATCGCCTTCTCGACGGTCTGGTACGCCACCGACGCCGGGTCCTGCCCGGGCTGCGACGGACGGACGACGTCGACCCCGGCGCGCTGGGCCCAGGTGGCGACCTGCTCGACCGCCGCGGCGCGGAACGTGTCCGCCGCCCCGACGAGCACCGTGCGGTCGTAGGTCTTCAGGAACTTGGCGAACTTGCCGATCGTCGTGGTCTTGCCGACGCCGTTCACCCCGACGACGAGCACCACGGCGGGCCGCGCGCTGAGCTTCAGGGTGGTGTCGAGCTTCGAGAGCCGTTCCTCGAGGACCTCGCGGAGCATGCGCTGCAGGTCGGCGGGGTCGGTCGTGCCGTACCGGTCGACGCGGGCGTGCAGGTCCTCGATGATCTCCTCGGAGATGTCGGGCCCGAAGTCGGCGCCGATGAGGGCGGTCTCCAGGTCCTCCCACGTGGTCTCGTCGATCGTCTTGCGCTGGAAGAGGCCGCGCAGCCGTGAGGACAGTGACCAGGAACTCGCCATGCTCCCAGCTTAGAGCGCGGCACATGTCCGCTGTGCCCGGTATGCTCGGGAACACGAAGGGGAGTATTCCCTCTCGGTGACCCCGTCAGTACGGTCCGGAACGATCCGGCCCCGGGGCGCCGGTCGTGCGACACCGGTTCCGGTGCCGTGCGACGGAAGAGACCTTCAGGCCTCGGCGTACCCGCACATCAGCGGCGCGCCCTACCTGAAGGAAACCGTGGACGTCCCACTCTTCGTCTGGCTCATCACGATCGCCGGCATCCTCGCGCTGCTGGTGTTCGACTTCTACTCGCACGTGCGCACGCCGCACGTGCCCCACATCCGCGAATCCGCGTTCTGGTCCGCCTTCTACATCGGGCTGGCGATCCTGTTCGGCATCGGGATCCTGGTGTTCGGCGGTGGGCAGGCCGGTGGTGAGTACTTCGCCGGCTGGCTGACCGAGAAGGCGTTGTCGGTCGACAACCTCTTCGTCTTCCTCATCATCATGTCGAGCTTCGCCGTGCCGAAGGAGTTCCAGCAGAAGGTCCTGCTGGTCGGCGTCGCGATCGCGCTCGTCGCCCGTGGCGTCTTCATCGCCCTCGGCGTCACGATCATCGAGAACTTCTCGTGGGTCTTCTACCTGTTCGGTGCGCTGCTGTTCTGGCTCGCCTGGTCGCAGGCCCGCAGCGGCAACGACCACGGCAGCGAGGGCGAATCCCGGCTCATCCGGATCCTCAAGCGCATCATCCCGACCTCGGACCACTACGACGGCGACCGTCTGACCACCCGTGTCGACGGCAAGCGGCTGTTCACCCCGATGCTGCTCGTCATGGTCGCCATCGGCCTGACCGACGTGCTCTTCGCGCTCGACTCGATCCCCGCGATCTTCGGGCTGACGCAGGACGCCTTCATCGTGTTCACGGCGAACGCGTTCTCTCTGCTCGGCCTCCGGCAGCTGTACTTCCTGATCGCCGGCCTGCTGGAGCGCCTCATCTACCTGGGCCAGGGCCTGGCCGTCATTCTGGCGTTCATCGGTGTGAAGCTCGTCTTCCACGCCATGCACGTCAACGAGCTGCCCTTCATCAACGGCGGCGAGCACATCGAGTGGGCGCCGGAGATCCCGATCTGGTTCTCGCTGGGCTTCATCGCGCTGACGATCGCGGTCGCCACGACCGCGTCGCTGGTGGTCTCGAAGCGCCGCCAGGAGCGCGGGCTCACCCCGACCGGCCAGCCGAAGGAGTCGGTCGAGGCCGACGCGAAGTAGCCGTCACCACCTGACGGACAGGAGGCGCGGTGCCAGCTGGCACCGCGCCTCCCGTCTGTCCGGGCGTCGTCCGGGCGCACCGAGTTTCGGCCTGCGCGACAGTTCACGTGCTCCGCAGCACGTGAACTGTCGCCCAGCGCGAAACGCCGGCCGCGCCGCATACACCGCGCGAGCCGCGCGAGCGTCAGACGGCCTGGCGACCAGGGGTCGCGTCGAGCAGGTGGGCCAGGTGCTCGGGGACCGAGCCGCCGCGCGCCACCGTCGCCCGCGCCCACAGCCGGCCCGCCCGGTACGACGACCGGACCAGCGGTCCGGCGAGCACCCCGGCGAAGCCCATCTGCTCGGCGACCTGCCGGAGCTCGACGAACTCCGCAGGGCTGACCCAGCGCGCGACCGGCAGGTGCCGGGGCGACGGGCGGAGGTACTGCGTCAGCGTGATGATGTCCGTGCCCGCGTCGTACAGGCGCTGCAGGGCGTCCTCGATCTCGACGCGCTCCTCGCCCATGCCGAGGATCAGGTTCGACTTCGTGACCAGTCCGGCGTCGCGGCCCTGGGTGATGACGTCGAGGGACCGTTCGAACGTGAACGCCGGCCGGATCCGCTTGAAGATCCGCGGGACGGTCTCGACGTTGTGGGCGAAGACCTCGGGGCGGGCGTCGAACACCGGGCCGAGCTGGTCGGGTCGCCCGTTGAAGTCCGGCACCAGGATCTCGACGCCGGTGCCGGGGGAGTGCTCGTGGATCGCGCGGATGGTCTCGGCGTAGAGCCAGGAACCGCCGTCGGGCAGGTCGTCGCGTGCGACGCCGGTCACGGTCGCGTACCGCAGGCCCATCTCCGCCACGGAGTCCGCGACTCGGCGGGGCTCGTCGCGGTCGAGCGGTTCCGGCTTGCCGGTGTCGATCTGGCAGAAGTCGCAGCGACGGGTGCACTGCGAGCCGCCGATGAGGAAGGTGGCCTCGCGGTCCTCCCAGCACTCGAAGATGTTCGGGCAGCCGGCCTCCTGGCAGACGGTGTGCAGCTGCTTCTCGCGCACCAGGCTCGACAGCTCGCGGAACTCGGGGCCCTGCGTGGCACGGGTCTTGATCCACGCGGGCTTCGTCTCGATCGGGGTCTCGGCGTTCCGGGCCTCGACCCGGAGCATGCGGCGGCCTTCGGGGGCGAGGGTCATACGAGGGTCTCCTGTCGGGCGGGCGCGGTGCTGGTGCTCGTGCTGGTGCTGGGGGCCGTCGTGCTGATCCGGCGGCCGCTGTGCATGCCGTCGACGGCCTGTCGGACGCGGTCCGCGACCAGGGGTGCGAGGTCGTCGACGGTCACATGGGCACGCCCCGCGAGCGCCGCCGCGGCGCTCAGCGTCGTGACCCCGGCGTCCGCGATGCCGCACGGGACGATCGCGGCGTAGGCGTCGAGGGCGTTGTCGCAGTTGATCGCGATGCCGTGACTCGTCACGCCCTCGGCGACGTGCAGGCCGATCGCGCCGACCTTGGCGGCGGGGGAGCCGTCCGTGCCCGGCACCCAGGCGCCGCTGCGACCCGCGACCCGTTCGGCGTGCACGCCGAGGGCAGCCGCGGCGTCGATGACGACCTGCTCCAGGTCGCGCACCCAGGCGACGACGTCGAGGGGTTCGGCGAGTCGGACGATCGGGTAGGCGACCAGCTGCCCCGGGCCGTGCCAGGTGATGCGTCCGCCACGGTCGGTGTCGACGACCGGGGCGCCGTTCGTCGGCAGGTCGGACGGTTCGGTGCGGCGTCCGGCGGTGTACACGGACGGGTGCTCGCACAGCACGAGGGCCCCGGGGGAACGGCCAGCGACGACGTCGGCGTGCAGGTCCCGCTGCAGGGCGAGGCCGTCCGAGTAGTCGAGCAGGCCGTGGTGGCGGACGATCTCGAGTTCCGGCATGCGGCGAGCGTACGACAGTTTCTGGACGGCGTCCAACAACGGGGGTACTTGACCTCAACAATGGTTGAGATGGTCCGATGAGGGCATGGACATCCGACAGGTACAGCTCGCCACCCGCTCGCTCGCCGACACCGTCCGGTTCTACGAACGGCTGGGGTGCTCGGTCGAGATCGTCGACACCACGGTGCGCATCGTGGTGGGGTCGACGCTCCTCGTGTTCCGCGAACTGCCGGAGATGACCGGAGCCCTGCACCTGGCGATCGCGATCCCGACGGGGACCTTCGACGCGGCCAAGGCCTGGATCGCCGGACTGACGACGGTGCTCGGTACCGCTGACCAGGACGAGTTCGAGGGGCCGCCGAACTGGAACTCGCGGTCGGTCTACTTCGAGGGCCCCGACCAGCAGCTCCTCGAACTCATCGAGCGGCGGGACCTGGAGCCGGGCGCCCGGCGCGTCGGCGTCGGCGCCGGCGCCGGCGCCGGCGACGGCGACGGCGCCGGCGACGGTACCGGCACCGGCAGCGACTCCGACGCCGGCGTCCCGCTCGTCTCGGTCAGCGAGGTCGGCGTCCCCGTGCCCGACGTCCTCGGCGCAGCCTCGGCCCTGCGACGCGCCGGTCTCGAGCCGTACGCCAACCCGCCGGGGGAGTCCTTCGCGGCGGTCGGTGACGTGGACGGTCTCGTGATCCTGGTGTCGCCCGACCGGCGCTGGTTCCCGACCGGTGACCGGAGTCCGTCGAGCGCGCCGGTGGTCATCGACGTGGGGCTCGACGCACCGGTCGGACTGACCGAGGGTGTCCTCCTGCGGTGAACGGGCCGGTGCCGTCGGCGGGAGCCTTGTAGAATCGACGGATCATGGCGCAATTCGGTTCACTCTCCGATCGGCTGACCGAGACCTTCCGCAATCTGCGGAGCAAGGGTCGGCTGACTCCGTCCGACGTCGACGGCACCGTCCGCGAGATCCGGCGGGCGCTCCTCGACGCCGACGTCGCGCTCGAGGTCGTCAAGGCGTTCACCGCATCGGTGCGCGAGCGTGCCCTCTCCGACGAGGTCAACCGCGCGCTCAACCCGGCGCAGCAGGTCGTCCAGATCGTCAACGAGGAACTCGTCGGCATCCTGGGCGGGCAGCAGCGACGGCTCGAGTTCGCGAAGAAGCCGCCGACGGTCATCATGCTCGCGGGTCTGCAGGGCGCCGGAAAGACCACCCTCGCGGGCAAGCTCGGCAAGTGGCTCAAGAAGGACGGCCACACCCCGATGCTCGTCGCGGCGGACCTCCAGCGTCCGAACGCCGTGCAGCAGCTGCAGGTCGTCGGCGAGCAGGCCGGCGTGCACGTCTTCGCTCCCGAGCCCGGCAACGGTGTCGGCGACCCGGTCAAGGTCGCCAAGAACGCCATCAAGGCCGCGATCGACCAGCAGTACGACACCGTCATCGTCGACACCGCCGGTCGACTCGGTGTCGATGCCGAGCTGATGAAGCAGGCCGCGAACATCCGCAAGGCCGTCGACCCGGACGAGGTCCTGTTCGTCATCGACGCGATGATCGGTCAGGACGCCGTCAACACGGCCCGTGCCTTCCAGGAAGGCGTCGACTTCACCGGTGTCGTGCTCTCGAAGCTCGACGGTGACGCCCGCGGTGGTGCCGCCCTGTCGGTGGCCAGCGTGACCGGCCGTCCGATCATGTTCGCGTCGACGGGTGAGTCGCTCGACGACTTCGAGCCGTTCCACCCGGACCGCATGGCGAGCCGCATCCTCGACCTCGGCGACATCCTGTCCCTCATCGAGCAGGCGCAGGGCGCCTTCGACGAGGAAGAGGCGCGCAAGGTCGCGGACAAGATCGCGACCGACAACTTCACGCTGAACGACTTCCTGCAGCAGATGCAGCAGCTCCGCAAGGCCGGCTCCATCAAGGGCATGCTCGGCATGCTCCCGGGAGCCAAGGGCATGCGCGAGGCACTCGACAACTTCGACGAGCGCGAGATCGTCCGCACCGAGGCGATCATCCAGTCGATGACGCCCCAGGAGCGCGAGCTCCCGAAGCTCCTCAACGGTTCGCGTCGTCTGCGCATCGCGCGCGGTGCCGGATCGACCGTCACCGAGGTCAACGCGCTGGTGAACCGCTTCGAGCAGGCCGCCAAGATGATGAAGACCGTCGCCCGCGGTGGCGTGCCGCAGATGCCGGGCATGGGGCCGATCCCGGGCATGCACGGCGGCAAGAAGCAGCAGCAGGGCGGCAAGAAGAAGTCGAAGGTGGGCAACCCTGCCAAGCGCGCGGCCTTGGCTGCCGGCGCGGCGGCTGCGCCGCAGCAGGCCCCGCAGGGGTCCGGCCTCGGCCTCGGGGGTGCCAAGGGCGGCAAGGCACCGACCGAGGAAGAGCTCGCGTCGTTGCAGAAGTTCCTGGGTCGCTGACGCGGCTCGCGATCGCGACCACCTGACGGACGGGAGGCCCGGTGCCAGCTGGCACCGGGCCTCCCGTCCGTCGTCCGGTCGCGTGGCGACGTTCCTTCCCATCGCACGCGCGATGGAAAGTGGAATCGGGCGTACCTGGTCGAAAGGAACGACCAGGTACGCCCGATTCGGCCAGGTATGCCCGATTCGGCCAGATACGCCCGATTCGACCAGGTACGCCCGATTCGGCCAGGTATGCCCGGGGCGGTCCGGTGGCGGCTAGAGCGCGTCGCGGAACTCGGTGACCAGGTGGCGGACCACGGCGCGCAGGTCGCCGCCGTTCTCCTGCGCGACCTGCAGCTGCCGCTGGTACGAGGCGCCGCGCTCGATCATCGTGTCGAGGTGGTGCAGCTCGTCGAGGCAGCCGAGCCGTTCGGCGATCGGGTCGAGCCGCTGCACCAGGTCGTGTACCTCGTCGGTCACGAGCCGCTCGTCGCCGGCGACGTTCGTGATGATCTCGGCCTCCATGCCGTAGCGGGCCGCGCGCCACTTGTTCTCACGGATGAACCACGGCTGCATGGTGGGCAGGGTCTCACCGGCGTCGAGCCGGTCCGAGCAGGCGGTGACCAGGCACTGCACGAGCGCGGTGACGGCGCCGACCTCGTGCAGGGTCGAGATGCCGTCGGAGACCCGGTTCTCCAGGGTGCCCCAGCCCGGCGACGGTCGGATGTCCCAGCGCAGGTCCTTCACGCCGTCGATGACACCGGTGTGCGTGAGGTCGCCGACGACCTCTTCGAAGTTCGCCCAGGCGCCGAGCTGCGGCGGGAGCCCGCCGGTCGGGAGCTGCTGGAACATCAGGGCGCGGTTCGAGGCGTACCCGGTGTCGGTGCCGCCCCAGAACGGGCTCGACGCGGTGAAGGCCTGCAGGTGCGGGACGTAGGCGAGCATCGCGTTCATGATCGGGACCGCCTTGTCGCGGTCGTCGATGCCGACGTGCACGTGCACGCCCCAGATGAGCATCTGGCGTCCCCACCAGCGGGTGCGGTCGATCAGCGTCGTGTAGTGCTCGCTGTCCGGGGTGATCTCCTGCTGGTCCCACACCGCGAACGGGTGCGTGCCCGAGCACATCACCTGGGCATCGAGCGGTTCGGCGGCGTCGATGACCTCGCCGATGATGCCGGACAGCTCGCTCGTCGCAGCCCCCACGCGGTCGTGGACGCTGGAGACGACCTCGACCGTGTTGGTCAGCAGCTCCTCGGTGACGCGGTCGTGGTCGCCGAGCCGCTCGTGCACGGCGGCGATGACGGCGGGGGCGCGGGGAGCGAGGTCGCCGGTCGCCCGGTCGACCAGGGGGAGTTCCCACTCGACGCCGATGGTCGACGGGCGGGACTCGGTGAAGCGGATGTCCATGCCGTCCATCCTGCCCGGGTCCTTGTCGGACACGCACAACGAAGCGTTGTCCCGATCGTGCGGATCGTCCTGCAACTAGTTCCACTCCGGGCGTACCGTTGAAATGTTCCTACAGGGAAGAGGTACGCATGCAGTTGGTGGTGCGCGGGACGAACGCCCCGCTCGTCGGAGAACTCGACATCCCGGTCTCGAAGTACCACGCGCACCGCGCGCTGGTGCTCGCGTCGCTGGCGAAGGGGACGAGTGTCGTCTCCGGGGTCAGCGCGACGCGACAGGTGGAGTGGACCGTGGGCACGCTCCGCGCGCTCGGCGTCGACGTCAAGCGTCGCGGGAACGCGTACCACGTGACCGGGCTGGGCGGCCGGTACCGGGCGACCGACGTCGTGGACCACGGCTCGCGCGGTGCCGACGGACTGCTCAACATGGGGTCCTCGGGCACCACGCTCTACTTCATGACCGGGCTCGCCTCGCTGGCCGACCGTCCGATGACCCTGTCCGGCATGAAGTACTTCCAGCGCCGCCCGATCAAGGCGCTGCTCACCTCGCTGACGCAGATGGGGGTGGAGCTCGAGGCGACGAACGACTGCCCGCCCGTCACCGTGCAGCCGAGGCGTCCGCGCGGCGGCGACGTGACGATCGCCGGCACCCTGTCGCAGTGGGTGTCCGGGCTGCTGCTGGTGGCCCCGTTCGCCGAGCACGAGACCCGGATCCACATCACCGGCGGGCGGCTCAACGAGCAGCCCTACGTCGAGCTCACCGTGCGGATGATGCGGCAGTTCGGCCTGACGGTCGAGGTCTCCGACGACTGGCTCGAGTACCGGATCCCGGCGGGCCAGCAGGCCACCCCGCACGACTACGTCATCCCGCCCGACATCGGCTCCGCAGCGTTCGGCATCGCGGCGGCCGGCACCCGCGAGTCGAACGTGCTGCTGCGCGGCATGACGGCCACGACGACGGCCGAGACGGACCACCCGGAGAGCGAGTTCCTGGACCTCGCGACCGCGATGGGCGTGCCGATGCGGATCGACGAGGAGACCGGCTTCGTCCGGATCGAGCACGACGGGTCCCCGCTCCGGCCGCTGGACGTCGACTGCCGTCCGATCCCGGACCTGCTGCCCGTGCTGTCGACGATGGCCACCTTCGCCGAGGGCACGAGTCGACTGTGGAACGTGGCGCACATCCGCCTGAAGGAGTCCGACCGGGTCGCGGCGATGCTCCAGCTGAACCGGATGGGCGGCCGTGCCGAGCAGGGCGCGGACGAGCTGCGGGTCACCGGCGTCGGCGCGGCCGGGTTGCACGGTGCGCCGATGTCCTCGTTCAACGACCACCGTGTGCTGATGTCCCTCGCGGTCGCGGCGTCGAGTGCCGACGGGGTGTCCGGCCTGACCTACCCGCGTGCCTACCGGATCTCCTACCCGACGTTCCTCGAGGCGATGAACTCCGTCGGGCTCGACATGTCCGTCGGTGACAGGCTCGCAGCCCAGGTTGCGCGGGACGACCGGATCGACGCCGCCGAGGCCGACGGGGTCCGCACGCACCTCGGCACGCCCCTCGAGACGGCTGCGGCGCCCGAGCCGACCGACCAGCCGGCCGCCGCGCAGCCCGCCGCCGCGCAGCCCGCCGCCGCGCAGCCCGCCGCCGCGCAGCCCGCCGCCGCCGTGCCCGAGCTCGCCGGCGTCGACGCCGACCCGCTCGTCCTGAGCGAGCGGGTCCGCGCCCTGTCGCAGACCGACCCCGACGGCCTGGCCGTGATCGAGGTCGGCGGTGCGACCCCCGCGAACACCACGTGGAAGGAGCTGCAGGACGAGGCCGACCGGGTCTCCGCCCTGCTGCTCGAACTCGGCGTGCGCACGGGTGAATCCGTCGCGATGCAGCTGCCCAACTGGCGCGAGTTCGTGTCGATCACCCTCGGTGCGATCCAGATCGGCGCCGTCGCCACCCCGATCATGCCGGTGTTCGGTCCCCGCGAGACCACGATGACGCTGGCGCGATCGAAGGCCCGCGTGGTCTTCCTGCCGAACGTGTTCCGGAAGCGCCGCCCCGCAATCGAACTCCTCGACGTCATCGACGAGGCCGCCGCGCAGGACCGTCGCCTGTCGCTCGAGCACGTCATCGTGCTCCGCGCCGAGGCCCGCGGGCAGGGGGACACCCCGACGAACCAGCCGCCGCTGCCCGCCGACGCCCTGGAGCGCGTCGTGGCGAGCGACTGGCACTGGCGCTACTTCGAGAACGCCCTCGCCGCCGTGCACGTCGACGTCGACGAGATCGCGTCGCACGCTCCCGGACCGGACGACGTCTGCCAGCTGCTCTTCACCTCCGGCACCACGGGGGAGCCGAAGGGCGTGCAGCACCCGCACCGCACGCTCGGACTCGCGACCGCCATGCACGTGGCGCAGTCCGGGCTGACCAGCGCCGACCGCATCTACATCCCGTCGCCGCTCGCTCACCAGACCGGGTTCCTGTACGGCATGCTGCTGGCGTTCCGGCTCGGTGCCCCGCAGGTCATCCAGCCGGTGTGGGACGGCCGGGTCGCACTCGAGCAGGCGTTCGGCGTCGCCCGGGCGTCCTTCGTGCAGTGCGCGACGCCGTTCCTGACCGACCTCGTCGACCTGGTCGAGGCCGGTGCACCGCAGCCGGAGTCGCTCCGGATCTTCGTGCCGACGGGCGCCGCGGTGCCCCGTGCACTGGCCCAGCGAGCGAGCACGGTGCTCGGCAGCGCCATCCTCGGCGCCTTCGGGACGAGCGAGACGTGTCTCGGGGCCCTGTCCAGCCCCAGCGACGACCCCGCCGACGCCCACGGCCACGACGGCCGGGCGCTGCCGGGCATCGCGATCCGCATCGTCGACGACGCGGGGATCGAGCTGCCCGCCGGTACCGAGGGCAACTTCGAGCTGCACTCGCCGACGATGTTCGCGGGCTACCTCGACCGCCCGGACCTGACCGACGACGTGTTCACGGCGGACGGCTGGTACCGCACGGGCGACCTGGCGAAGGTCGACGAGAAGGGCTTCCTGTCGATCACCGGGCGTGTGAAGGACGTCATCAACCGCGGCGGCGAGAAGATCCCCGTCGTCGAGATCGAGAACCTGCTGTACCAGCACCCCCTGGTCACGGACGTCGCGATCGTGGCGATGCCGGATGAGCGGCTCGGTGAGCGTGCGTGCGCCTGGGTCGTGAACGCCCGCGCGGACGAGCCGCTCGACTTCGCCGGGATGCAGCAGTACCTCGACACGGCCGGCGTGAGCAAGTACTACTGGCCGGAACGACTCGAGTACACCACCGAGCTGCCGCGCAACGCGGTCGGCAAGGTCCAGAAGAACATCCTGCGCGAGCAGGCGGCCGCGCTCGTCGCGACGAAGGAGAACGAGACACGATGACGATCGTCGAGCAGACGAGCACGGGCTTCGACGAAGCCGCCTTCCAGCAGCTCAAGGCCGAGGTCACCGAGTGGGTCCGCGGCCCCGGCGAGGCGTGGGCGGACGAGATCGAGCGCACGGGCCGGGTCGCCCCCGAGCTGTTCCAGGAGCTCAAGGAGAACGGGTGGCTCAGCCTCGCCGCCCCGACGGAGCTCGGCGGACGAGCGATCCCGTTCTCGCGCTACCTCGAGATCATGGAGGTCGTCTCCCGCTCGCACGCCTCCATCCGCATGCTCGTGCACGTCATCAACGGCACCTGGCGTGCGATGGCCCCCTACGCGACGCCGGAGCAGATCGAGCAGGTCGTCAAGCCGTCCGTCGCGGGCGACACGCTCGTCGCGTTCACCCTGACCGAGGCCACCGCGGGCACCGGAGCGGACATCCGCACCACGGTCCGGCGCGAGGGCGACACCTACGTGATGAACGGCGAGAAGCACCTCATCACCTTCGGGGTCAAGGCCGACCACTGGCTCATCGCCGCTCGGCTGGAGGGCACCACCGGCCAGGACGGCACGGTCGCGTTCCTGATGCCGAACAGCGGGCTGCCGGGTGCCGAGGTGATCGACGACTCCGACACGATGGGCATCCGCGGCACCGACCACGCGATCCTGCGGTTCACCGAGACCCCGATCCCCGCCAGCGCCCGCCTGGGCGCCGAAGGCCAAGGCCTCGAGGTCGCACTCGGCGGCTTCCTGCTGCCGAGCCGGGTGTCCGTCGCGATGAGCGCCGTCGGCCTCGCCGAGCGGGCGAACGAGCTCGCCGTCGAGTACGCCAACAAGCGCGAGACCTTCGGCAAGCGCCTCTCCAGCCGCCAGGCGATCCAGTTCTACCTGGCCGAGAACTACGCCGACATCGCCGCCGCCCGCGCCCTGGTGCTCGAGGCCGCTCGCGCCTACGAAGAGGACCGCCCCGACGCCGGCACACTCTCCAGCGCCTCGAAGATGGTCGCCGTCGACATGCTCGCCCGGGTCACCGACAAGGCCCTGCAGGTGCACGGCGGGCAGGGCTACTGGAAGCGCAACGCCATCGAGCGCGTCTACCGCGACGCACGCGCGCAGCGCTTCGAAGAGGGCACCAACGAGATCCAGAAGCTGATCGTCGGCCGCGCCGTCGTGACCGGCCAGGCCGGGTTCTAGACCGCAACCCAGTACCGGACGGGAGGCGCGGTGCGGGCCCGCCCCGCGCCTCCCGTCCGTCACCCACCCACCTGAAGGACCGAAGTGACCCACAGCACCAACGCACCCATCGCACTCATCACGGGCGCTTCGCGCGGCATCGGCCGCCTGCTCGCGCAGAAGCTCGGCCAGCGCGGCGTCACCGTCGTGGTGACGTACAAGGGCAACGCCGACCTGGCCGAGGAGTCCCTGGCCGACGTCAGGGTGGCCGGCGGCGACGGCATCACGGCGCAGGTCGACATCGAGCAGCCGGAGTCGATCGACGCCCTGTTCGACCTGGTGCGCGACACCTACGGACGCCTCGACATGTTCGTCGCGAACGCCGCGGCCAGCGCGTTCAAGCCCGTCGCGGACCTCAAGCTGCACCACCTCGACCGCAGCTACGCCACGAACGCCCGCTCGTTCGTGCTCGGCGCCCAGCGCGCGGCGGAACTGATGGACCGGGGTGGACGCATCGTCGTCGTGACGTCGTACGGATCGCTCCGGGCGTTCCCGACCTACGCCGCCCTCGGTGCCGCCAAGGCCATGAGCGAGGCGTACATGAAGTACATGGCGGTGGAGTTCGGTCCGCGCCAGATCACCGTCAACGCGGTGAACGGCGGCCTGATCGACACCGACTCGCTCGAGTACTTCTACACGAAGGTCCCCGGCCAGGCGCCGATGGACACCGTCCTCGAGAAGCTCCCGCTGCAGCGCCCCGGGACGGCCGACGACATGGCCGACGCCGTCGACTTCCTGCTGTCGGACAAGGCCGGGTACATCACCGGGCAGGTGCTCTCGGTGGACGGCGGTCTGACGGTCATCGCCCCGCCGTACTGGTCGGACACGACGTCGCCCCTCCGCGACGCGGTGCTGCCGGCCGACGCTCCGGGCGCGGACACCGCAGAATAGGCGCATGAGCAGCGTCGCTTCCGCCCCCGTCGTGCCGGAGTCCCTCCGGACCGTCGCGTCACCCTGGACCCTCGGCCCCCTGCACCTGGCGAACCGGGTGGTGATGGGGTCGATGCACACCGGGCTCGAGGTGCACGACGACGGCGGAGCCGGCATGGCCGCCTTCTACCGCGAACGCGCGGCCGGCGGGGCGGCGTGCATCATCACCGGCGGCATCGCGGTGAACGACGAGGCCCGCGGGGGTCCGGACTTCGCGGTGTTCGGCGTCGGGGGAGCCGACGAGCGGTTCCGGGTGGCGGTCGACGCCGTGCACGACGAGGGCGGGACGATCCTCGCGCAGCTGTTCCACGCCGGGCGGTACGCGCTGGCGTCGGGCATGGTCGACCGGCACGGCGACCCGCAGCGCGTCGTGGCACCCTCGGCCCTGCCGTGGGCGGCCGCCCGCGGTGTGGTGCCGACCGAGCTGACGTCGGCCGAGGTCGAGCGGACCATCGAGGACTTCGCCGCCGCGGCCCGCACCGCCCGCGCGATCGGGTTCGACGGCGTCGAGATCATGGCGTCCGAGGGGTACCTGATCAACCAGTTCCAGTCGCCGCTGACCAACCTGCGCGACGACGAGTGGGGCGGGGATGCGGAACGGCGTAGGCGCTTCGCGATCGAGGTCGTCCGGGCCGTGCGCGCCGCGGTGCCCGAGCTCGCCGTGACGATCCGGCTGTCCGGCGCGGACCTGATGCCCGGCTCGTCGACCGACGACGAGGTCGACGCGCTCGTGCACGACCTGCTGCCGCTCGGGCTCGACGGCATCTCGGTCGGCATCGGCTGGCACGAGTCCCGCACCCCGACCGTGCAGGCCTCGGTGCCGCACGGGGCCTGGCTGGCGTACGCGGCACGGATCGCCGCGGTGGTGCGCTCGTCCGCGTACCCGGACGTCCGCGTGATCGCCTCGAACCGGATGACGGACCTGCGCGACGGTGAAGCCGTGCTCAGCGACGGCCTGATCGACGCCGTCGCGCTCGCCCGGCCGTTCCTCGCCGACCCCGCCATCGTGTCGCGCTCGCTCGCGGGCGGGTTCGCCCTGGTGAACACCTGCATCGGCTGCAACCAGGCGTGCCTCGACCGCTCGATCATCGGCGCACCGGTGTCCTGCCTCGTGAACCCCCGTGCCGCCCGCGAGGTGGCCTTCCCCGCCCGGCCGACGGCGGACCCGAAGCGCGTCGACGTCGTCGGTGGCGGACCGGCCGGGCTCGCCGCCGCGGTGGACGCCGCCCGACGGGGCCACGACGTCACCGTCTGGGAGGCCTCCGACCGCCTCGGCGGCCAGTTCGGCCTCGCCGCACTCGTCCCGGGGAAGGAGGACTACGCCGCCACGGTGCGGTCCGCCCGCGCCGAGCTCGCGGAGCGGGGCGCCACGATCCACCTCGGACGCCCGGCCACGGCTCGGGACCTCGTCGACAGCGACGCCGTCGTGCTCGCGGCCGGGGTGGTCCCGCGGAGCATCGACGTCCCCGGCAGCGCCCTGCCGCACGTGCTGTCCTACGAGCAGGCCCTGCGGAACGGCGTACCCGAGGGCACCGTCGCGATCATCGGCGGCGGCGGCATCGGCGTGGACACCGCGGCGTTCCTGACCGAGTCGCCCGACGAGGTCGTCCGGGCCGCCGAGTTCGCGGCCCGCTGGGACCTCGACGTGTCCGAGGAGCTCGTCGGCGACGTGCCGCAGCGGCTCCCCGCGGCACGGCGCACCACCCGACCGGGGTCGCAGGTGACGGTGCTCCGGCGTTCGGGCAAGTTCGGCCAGGGGATCGGCATCACCTCACGCTGGGTCGCGCTCGGCCGGCTGCGGGACGCCGGGGTGCGGATGGTCGGCGGCGTGCAGGAGTACCTGCGCATCGAACCCGGGGTGCTCTGGATCCGCGACGAGCACGGGGACGAGGTCGGCGTGCCGGCGGACACCGTCGTGGTCTGCGCCGGGCAGGAGCGCGCGACCGACGCCGAGGGCGACGCGCCTGACGGACTCGCCACGGGCCTCCAGGCCGCCGGCGTGCCGTACGCCGTCGTCGGCGGCGCGCGCGACGCACGGAGCGTGGACGCGGTCCGGGCGACGTCCGAGGCCCTCGAAGCGGTGCGACGCCTCGCGCCGTAGCGAGTCGGCTCGCATCACGGCCGGGAATCTGCAAGAATGAACGGTCGAATCGCCGCAGCTCGACCCTCTATCCAGCTGTGAGCGATCTCTCTCGAGCTTTCGCCGTGTGTGCCCCCACGCCCGCGGTTCCAGTTCAACCACAACGAAAGCAAACAGGAGCAATTGTGGCTGTCAAGATCCGTCTGAAGCGTCTCGGTAAGATCCGTGCGCCCTACTACCGCATCGTCGTCGCCGACTCGCGCACCAAGCGCGATGGTCGTGTCCTCGAGGAGATCGGTCAGTACCACCCGACCGAGGAGCCCTCGGTCATCAAGATCGAGTCCGAGCGTGCGCTCTACTGGCTCGGCGTCGGCGCGCAGCCGACCGAGCAGGTGGCGGCCCTCCTCAAGCTGACCGGCGACTGGGCCAAGTTCAAGGGCGAGAAGGACACCGAGTCCAAGGTCAAGGTCGCCGAGCCGAAGCCGGCCTTCCAGGTCGACTCCTCGAAGAAGGCCGTGCTCAAGCCGAAGTCGGAGAAGACGGCTCCCGCCGCCAAGGCCGACGACGCCGAGACCGCCGACGAGACGACCGAGGCGTAGTCCTTGCTCGAATCCGCGCTGACGCACCTCGTCAAGGGGATCGTCGATCACCCTGACGACGTGCGCGTCGCCAGCTCCACCTCCCCACGCGGCGAGGTCCTCGAGGTGCGCGTGCACCCCGAGGACCTCGGCCGCGTGATCGGTCGCGCCGGGCGCACCGCCAAGGCGCTCCGCACCCTCGTCACGGCCCTGGCCGACGGCAAGCGCGTGCGGGTCGACGTGGTGGACACCGATTCCTAGGGAGACGACCCAGCTCCGGGTGGGTCGAATCACGAAGGCGCACGGGCTCAAGGGCGGCATCAAGCTCGAGCTCTACACCGACGACCCGGATCGTCGGTTCACCCCGGGCGCCACCTTCACGCTCCAGGTCCCCGACGACTCACCGTGGTCGGGCAAGACCCTCGAGCTGGACGAACTCCGCTGGTACAACGGTCACCCCGTCGCGTTCTTCGCCGGGATCGACGACCGCACCGCGGCCGAGTCCCTGGCGCGCATCATCCTCTGGGTCGAGCAGGACGCCGACGCCGAGACCGGCGAGGACGACGCCTGGTACGACCACCAGCTCGTCGGGCTCAAGGTCCTGCGTGACGGCGTCGAGGTCGGCACGGTCGCCCGTGTGGACCACATGCCCGCCCAGGATCTGCTCGCGATCGACACGCCGTCCCGCGGCGAGGTCCTCGTGCCGTTCGTCTCGGCCATCGTGCCGGCGGTCGACATCGCGGCCGGCACCGTCACGGTCACGCCGCCGCAGGGGCTGTTCGAGGACCCCGAGGACACCTCGCGCCCCGAGACGGTCACGGACTAGTCCCCGTGCGGATCGACATCGTCACGATCTTCCCGGAGTTCTTCTCCGTGCTCGACGTGTCCCTGCTCGGCAAGGCCCGCTCCGGCGGACTGCTCGACCTGCACGTGCACGACCTGCGGTCGTGGACCACCGACCGGCACCGCACCGTCGACGACACCCCGTACGGCGGTGGCGCCGGCATGGTGATGAAGCCGGAGCCGTGGGCGCAGGCACTCGAGGCGCTCTTCCGGCCCGACGGCTCGTCGACCCTGGTGGTCCCGACGCCGGCCGGCACGCCCTTCACCCAGTCGATCGCGCGGTCGCTCGCGTCGACGTCGGAGCACCTCGTGTTCGCCTGCGGGCGCTACGAGGGCATCGACGCCCGCGTCTTCGAGTGGGCGTCGTCGCGCGCCACCGTCGTCGAGCTCTCGCTCGGCGACTACGTGCTGAACGGCGGCGAGGTCGCTGCGATGGCGATGATCGAGGCCGTCGGTCGACTCGTCCCCGGCGTCGTCGGCAACCCCGAGTCGCTGGTCGAGGAGTCCCACGAGGACGGCCTGCTCGAGTACCCCTCGTACACCAAGCCCGCGTCGTGGCGCGGCCTCGACGTCCCCGACGTCCTGCTCAGCGGGCACCACGCCCGCGTCGGTGCCTGGCGGCACGAGCAGCAGCTGGAGCGGACGCGGCGCGTCCGTCCGGACCTGCTGCCGCCTGCCTGACCGGCTCGCGCGCCTGCCTGCTGGGCGATTTTCGGGCTGAGCGACACTCCTCGCGGTTCGTTCCGCGTGCACTGTCGCTGGGCACGAAACCCGGCCCCGCCGGGTCTGCCTGGAGGCGCGGGGCGGGCCCGCACCGTGCCTCCCGTCCGTCAGACGGTCGGGTCGGCGCGCTGGGCGCGACGCAGGGTCAGGACCTCGGGCCCGGCCTCGGTGACCGCGACCGTGTGCTCGACGTGCGCGGCACGTGAGCCGTCGACGCTGCGCAGGGTCCAGCCGTCGTCGTCCTGGTAGAGCTCGTCGGTCGTCTGCATGAGCCACGGCTCGATCGCGACGACCAGCCCCGGCCGGAGCTTCAGGCCGCGACCCGGACGGCCGTCGTTCGGCACGTGCGGGTCCCCGTGCATGGTGCGACCGACGCCGTGCCCGCCGAACTGCAGGTTCACGTCGTGACCGGCCTCGTGTGCGACGTGACCGATGGCGTGCGAGACGTCGCCGAGCTTGTTGCCGGGAGCCGCCTGGGCGATGCCGGCGGCCAGCGCTCGCTCGACCGTGGCGATCAGGGCCTGGTCCTCGTCGCGCGGCGTGCCGACCTGGACGCTGACGGCGGAGTCAGCGACCCAGCCGCCCACGCTCGCGGCGAAGTCCAGGCTCACCAGGTCGCCGTCCTGCAGGGTGTGGTCGTGCGGCAGGCCGTGCAGGGCGGCGTCGTTCACCGAGGTGCAGAGGTTCTTGCCGAACGGAGACATGCCGAACGACGGGTGGTAGTCGACGTAGCAGCTCTCCGCGCCGCGTTCGGCGATCATCCTGGCCGCGACGCGGTCGAGGTCGAGCAGGTTGACGCCGACGTCGACGGTCTCGAGCAGCTCGTCGAGGACGTCGGCCACGAACCGGCCGGCGACGCGCAGTCCGTCCAGCTCGGCGGGGGTGCGGAGTTCGATCATGGGTCCATCCTCGTCGTTTTGTCTCCCGCGCTCTCTGTGGCAGTATTGACCGCTGTGCCCTGGCTGGACTCTGCCACGGGGGAGTCGCCGACACCGGGCACGCACCACCACTTTCCGAACCTTCGATCCGCGGCGACCCGTGCGCGTCCGCAGAGAGTGAAACCCACCATGAGCCAGCTCCTCGACAACGTCGACGCAGCATCGCTGCGTACCGACGTCCCGGACTTCCGCCCCGGCGACACCATCAAGGTGCACGTCAACATCATCGAAGGCACGCGCTCGCGTATCCAGGTCTTCCAGGGAGTCGTCATCGGCCGTCAGGGCCACGGCATCGGCGAGACCTTCAAGGTCCGCAAGGTGAGCTTCCAGGTCGGCGTCGAGCGCTGGTTCCCCGTGCACTCGCCGATCATCGACCACATCGAGATCGTCACCAAGGGTGACGTCCGTCGTGCGAAGCTCTACTACCTGCGCGAGCTCCGCGGCAAGGCGGCTCGCCGCAAGATCAAGGAGAAGCGCGACGCCTGATCGCCTTCACAGTGAACGTCCGCGAGCCGGACGACGCTGTGAGCCCCTCGTCCATGTACGGTTGTGCATCGACGGGGGGCTCTTCCCATTGCGGGGAGTCAGTGGTTCGAACGAGAGCGGAAATGACGGACACGACAGAGGATTCCGGGCGCAGGCCACGTGCCGAGAAGCAACGGAACGGTGTCCTCACATTCCTCCGCGACCTCGTCATCATCTTCATCGCGGCGCTGCTCGTGTCGTTCCTGGTCAAGACGTTCCTGATCCGGTCGTTCTACATCCCGTCGGCGTCGATGGAGAACACGCTGCAGATCAACGACCGGGTGATCGTCAACGAGCTCGTCCCCGGCGCCGTGGCGCTGAAGCGGGGAGACGTCGTCGTGTTCAAGGACCCGGGCGGCTGGCTCACCGGATCCGAGGTGCCGAGCGTCACGCCGGACACCCAGCCCGCCAAGGCCATCGACTGGGCCCTGACCCAGGTCGGTCTCGGCACCGGTGACAGCGACGACCACCTGATCAAGCGCGTCATCGGTCTGCCCGGTGACAAGGTGTCCTGCTGCAACGACCTCGGGCAGATGTCGGTGAACGGTGTGCCGATCAAGGAGCCGTACCTGAAGCTCCCCGCCGGCGCCCCGGCCTCGGCGACCGACTTCTCGGTCACCGTGCCGAAGGGCACCATCTGGGTGATGGGCGACAACCGGAACGACTCGAAGGACTCCCGGTACAACGGCGACACCCCGTCGAAGGGCTTCGTCCCGATGTCCGACGTGACGGGCCGCGCGTTCGTCATCTCCTGGCCGGCGAGCCGCTGGACGTGGCTCGACGACCATCCCGAGGTGTTCGCCGGCGTGGAGGAGCGCGACGAGTGACCGCCGTCCGTCCGTCGCTCCGGCTCGAGAAACGTCTGCTCGCCGAGGGCCGCGTGACGGTCATCGGCATGGACGAGGTCGGCCGTGGCGCCATCGCTGGTCCGGTCGGCGTCGGTGTGGCCGCGGTGACGCTCGACATCGGTCGTGTGCCCCAGGGGCTCGCTGATTCCAAACTGCTCTCCGAAGCGCGCCGCACCGACCTGGTGCCCGTCGTGCAGCGTTGGGCACGCACGGCGGTCGGCATGGCATCGGCGGACTTCGTCGACCAGCAGGGCATCGTCCCGGCCCTCGGCGCAGCGGGTGCGCAGGCGCTCGGCTCCCTGGTCGCCGACGGGGTGTCGCTCGACGGCGCGGTGGTGGTGCTCGACGGTTCGTTCGACTGGTTGAGCCGTGCCCTGCCCGCGTCGCTCCGTCCGGCAGCCGATCCGCTCGAGGTCGTCGTCCGGGTCAAGGCCGACCGCGACTGTGCCTCGGTGGCCGCGGCGTCGGTGGTGGCGAAGGTCGCCCGTGACGCGCTCATGATCTCGGCGCACGACGAGGCTCCGCACTACGGGTGGGTGTCGAACAAGGGCTACGGGTCGACGGCGCACTACGACGCGATCCGGACGATCGGGGCGCACGCGCTGCACCGGAAGTCCTGGTTGCACCAGGCTTCGAGCGTCGCGCTGGACGGCTTCGACCAACTCGACGCCGTCGCGGGTTGAGCCCGTCGCCCGCTCGGCCCTGGGTCGCCGTAGACTGTGGGCGCAATGGATGAGGACGAATTCGACGACTACGACCGCGAGGTCGAGCTGGCCCTGTACCGCGAGTACCGAGACGTGGTGTCGCAGTTCCGTTACGTGGTCGAGACGGAGCGCCGTTTCTACCTGGCGAACGAGGTCGAACTCGTGCGCCGTGACACGGAGCACGACTTCTACTTCGAACTGACGATGAACGACGTCTGGGTCTGGGACGTCTACCGTTCCGACCGGTTCGTCAAGGGTGTCCGGGTACTCACGTTCAAGGACGTGAATGTCGAGGAACTCACGACGCGGGAACTCGAACTGCCGAAGGAACTCGCACTCGACGAGTGATCGTCAATTTACTTTCTTCTGCTTCTTTCTGGGTGAATCGCCGCTGATCTGGACCGGCGGTGAATTGTTCGCGCTATTCTGATGGGGATTTAACCGCCCCACGAACAGGAGCACCCCATGGCACAGAAGGTCACCGTCCAGCTCGTCGACGACCTCGACGATTCCCCCATCACCACCGGTGAAGGCCGGACGGTCGAATTCGCGTTCGACGGCTCGTCGTACGAGATCGACCTGTCGAACGACAACGTCGACAAGTTCCGCGAGGCGATCTCTGATTACATCGCCGCAGCGCGCAAGGTCTCCGGTCGTCGCACCGGCGGCGGTTCCGCCCCGAAGTCCGCCCCGAAGCGTGGCAACTCGGAAGAGCTCGGCAAGATCCGCGAGTGGGCCAAGGAGAACGGGTACGAGGTCTCGTCCCGCGGCCGCATCTCGACGCAGGTGCAGGAAGCCTACGCAGCAGCGCACTGACGCTCGTCGCAGCAGGACCCGGGTGATCTCGATCGCCCGGGTCCTTCTTCTTTCCTCCACAGAGGGCAATTCGCCCGTGCTGATTCCACAGACTCTCTGACTCCGCCGATCGGGGCGTTCGTTCCGGAGATCGTTGTCGTGGAGGCAACGACATGGAACAAGACGTGCAACGTCCACCGGGGCGGTCGCTCCGGAACGGTCGACTCGGACGATTCGGTGAAGAACGAGCGGTGGTCTGGCTCGAGGCGCGGGGATTCCGCGTGCTCGAGCGGAACTGGCGGTGTGCCCGCGGCGAGATCGACATCGTCGCGTGGGATTCCTGCACACTCGCGTTCATCGAGGTGAAGACCCGTTCCGGGGCCGCGACCGGCCACCCGTTCGAGGCGATCACCGCTGCGAAGCTCACCCGGATGCGACGACTCGTGCCCGAGTGGTTCGACGCGCATCCCGAGGTCTCGGCGCGCGCGGTCCGGGTGGACGTCGTCGCGGTCCACGTCGACGGTCCCCGCACGGTCGTCGAGCACCTGGCGGGTGTGCTGTGACGGGCATCGGTCGCGCTGCCGCGGTCGCGCTGCTCGGGGTCACCGGTCGCCGTATCGAGGTCGAAGCGCACCTGACCAGTCAGCTCCCGGCGTTCAGCATCATCGGTCTGCCGGACACCTCACTGGGAGAGGCACGGGAACGCGTGCGATCCGCGGCGGCGAACGCGGGGTGCCCGCTGCCCGCACGTCGGATCACCGTGAACCTGACCCCGGCGGCGATCCCGAAGCGCGGATCGGGGTTCGACCTCGCCATCGCGATGGCCGTGCTCGCCGGAGCCGGTCTCGCGCCGGACGTCTCGGAGCGCATCGTCTACATCGGCGAGCTCGGGCTCGACGGGCGGGTGCGTCCGGTCCCCGGGGTGATCCCGATGCTGGTCGCCGCGCGCGACGCCGGTGCGGACCGCGTGGTGCTGCCCGTCGGCAACCTGACCGAGGCCCGCGTGGTCGGCGGGGTGCGGATCAGCGGCGTGGACTCGTTGCGGGCGGCGGCGATCGACGCCGGGGCACTCCTGCCGGCGGTCGAGGTCGATCCGGTGCTGCCGGTCCCGGTCACGTCGGTGCCGCGTCCCGTGGCCGAGCTGTCGGACGTCGTGGGGAACCCGGTCGGCGTCCGAGCACTCATCGCCGCGGCGGCCGGGGGACACCACGCACTGCTGCTCGGGCCACCGGGCGCGGGCAAGACCATGCTCGCCGAGCGGCTGCCCGGGTTGCTGCCCGACCTCGACGACGAGACCGCGCTCGAGGTCGCCGCGGTCCGGTCCGTCGCCGGGCTGGGTCCCGCCTCGTGGAGCACGAAGCCACCGTGGGAAGCCCCGCACCACTCCGCGTCGGCGGTGTCGCTCATCGGCGGTGGATCCGGGGTCCTGCGCCCCGGAGCCGTGTCGCGCGCCACCGGCGGCATCCTGTTCCTCGACGAGGCACCGGAGTTCCCGCGGGCCGTGCTCGACGCGCTCCGGCAACCGCTCGAGTCCGGGCGGATCACGATCCACCGTGCGGCGGGAGCGGCCGAGTTCCCCGCACGCTGCCAGGTCGTCCTGGCGGCGAACCCCTGTCCGTGCGGCAACGCCGGTGGTGCGCACGGGCAGCCGTGCGAGTGCTCGCCGAGCACCGTCCGCCGGTACCTCGGCCGCATGTCCGGGCCGCTGCTCGACCGGATGGACATCCGGGTGCTGGTTCCGCGGGTGACGACGGGTCGGATGCGGGACGCGGACGGCAGCACCCCGACGACGGCGGTCGCGCGTGCGGCGGTCGCGGTAGCACGCGCCCGGATGGCGGAGCGCCTGCACGGGACGGGATGGTCGCGCAACGCCGAGGTCACCGGGGCGTGGCTCCGGGCCGAGGGGCGCATCGAACCGGGGTCGACGGCAGACCTCGACCGCGCACTCGACCTCGGCACCCTGACCATGCGCGGCTGGGACCGCGTGATGCGACTCGCGTGGACGCTCGCCGACCTCGACGCGGTGGAGCGGCCCACGGGTGCGCACGTTCGCGGCGCCTTGGCCCTTCGGAGCGCGCTGTGATGCCGGCGGGCACGGAGCTCCTCGACACCGTGGCGCGCCTGCTCGGGCCCAGCGGTGCCGCGGTGGATCCGGTGCAGGCCGCGGCACGGGTCGCCTGGTCGGCCATCGTCGAACCGGGGGACTCCGTCGCCGGCGAGCTCCTCACCGGCCTCGGACCGGAGCGTGCGCTCGGTGCGGTGCTGCTCGCCGCGGACAAGGACTTCGATTCGCTGCTGGGATGCTGCGTCGACGCCGAGGTGCCGGGTGCGGAGGACCCAGCGGTGCTGCTCGGGGTGCTGCAGACCGCGGTGGAACGGTGGCGGCCCCGATTGGCCGCTGTCGAGGTGGGCGACGTGCTCGCGGCGGCCGGCGCGGTCGGTGCCGGACTGCTGCTCCCCGGGAGCGACGGGTGGCCGCCCGCGATGGACGACCTCGGGCCACACGCCCCGGTGGTCCTCTGGACGCGCAGCTCGGGGGCGCACCTCGGCGACGGGATGCCGGCGCTCGGGGTCGTGGGGTCCCGGGCGAACACGGTGGCCGGTGCCGAGGCCGCGGCGGAGATCACCTCGACGGCGGCGGACGCCGGGTGCCGCATCGTGAGCGGGGGTGCCTACGGGATCGACGCGGTGGCGCACCGTGTCGCCGTCGCCGCCGGGACGCCCACGGTCGCCGTCCTGGCCGGTGGCATCGATCAGCTCTACCCGGTGGGGAATGCGCAGCTGCTCCACAACGTGGCGCGGCAGGGGGCGTTGCTCGCCGAGTCGGCTCCGGGGACGCGACCGACGCGGTGGCGCTTCCTCGCCCGGAACCGGCTGATCGCCGCGCTGGCCGACGTCACGGTCGTGGTCGAAGCGGGCGCCCGGTCCGGGGCGCTCAACACGGCCCACCACGCCGCGCAGCTCGGCCGGCCCGTGTTCGCGGTGCCGGGAGCGTTCGCGTCCTCGGCCTCGGTCGGGTGCCATCGGCTCATCGCACAGGGGCGGGCGCAGATCGTCGTCCACCCCGGGGATCCGGCAGCGGCGGCGAGGCCCGCGAACGGGACCAGCGGGGGAGCGGTGCCGGACGAACCGCTCCTGTCCGGCAGGCAGGACCCCGAGGTGCTCCGGGTGCTCGACGCGCTCGGCCGTAGCGCCCTGCCCGAGGCCGAGATCGCCCGCCGGGCCGGGATGTCGACGTCCGACGTCGCCGACGCGCTCGCGCTTGCACAGCTGCAGGGACTCGTCGTCGCCAGCGGCGGCGGGTGGGGTCGGGCATGACGTCCGGTCGCCGTACGCTGGCGTCGTGGTTGCGCGGACGGACGGTCGACTCGTGGTGGCGGTGGACGCCTTCCTCGGGCACGCCCGGCACGCGCGTGGCCTCAGCGAGCAGACCCTCCGCGCGTACGCCAACGACCTCGAGCAGCTCGTGGCGTTCGCGGACGATCGCGGCATCGACCGCGTCGCCGACGTCGAGCTCGAGCTGCTGCGTGACTGGCTGTGGGATGCCGACCACCGGGGGCTCGCCCGGTCGACCATCGCCAGGCGGTCTTCGTCCGTGCGGGCGTTCACGCGTTGGGCGAGCGAGACCGGGGTGACGACGACCGACGCCGGGGTCCGGCTCCGCGCGCCGAAGGGCGGGGCGCACCTGCCTCGCGTGGTGTCGGCCGACCAGGTGCGCGCTCTGCTCGACGGACTCGGTTCCCGGGCGGCGGCGGACGACCCGACGGCGCTGCGGGACCTGGCCCTCGTCGAGCTCCTGTACGCGGCAGCCATCCGGGTCAGCGAACTCGTCGGGATCGACGTGACCGACGTCGATCGCGGACGCTTGACCGTGCGGGTGCTCGGCAAGGGCGGCAAGGAACGCGTGGTGCCGTTCGGGGTTCCGGCGCGGGACGCACTCGAGGCGTGGCTCGAGCGCGGACGGCCCACCCTCGCCGCACGGGCGGAGGGGCCGGCAGGCGCGGCGCTGTTCCTCGGCGACCGTGGTGCCCGACTCGGCGTCCGCAGTGCCTACCGCGTGGTGGCGCGGTTGCTCGGTGACCTGCCGGGTGAGGGCCCGAGCGGCCCGCACACCTTCCGGCACACCGCGGCGACGCACCTGCTCGACGGCGGAGCGGACCTGCGCGCGGTGCAGGAACTCCTCGGTCACGCCAGCCTCGGGACGACGCAGATCTACACGCACGTGTCGTCGGCCCGGCTGCGCGAGGTCTACCGGACGGCGCACCCGCGCGCCTGACCCTGCGCCGACGTGCGTCCCGTCCGGTTCCGATCGGTTCCCGGTCGGTTCCCGGTCGGTCCCGGTCGGCTCCGCTCACCCGGGCCAAGCCGACTCGGGCAGCAGCACAGGCCACTCGGCCGGTGGCAGGTACGCCATCGGGTCGACGTAGCGACCGTCGACACGAGCACCGAGGTGCAGGCACGGCGCGGACTCCGGACAGTGCCCGACCGAGACGCGCCCCACCGGCGCGCCCTGCACGACCTCGTCCCCGGCGGCGACCAGGGGGGTCACCGAGTCGAGCGTGCTGACCAGCCCGTCGCCGTGGTCGATCGTCACGACGGTGCGGCCGCCGACCGCGCCGGCGAACGCCACGGTGCCGTCGTCCACCGCCGAGGCAGGGCTGCCGAGGGCGGCCGGGACGTCGAGGCCCCGGTGGCCGGCGGCGTAGTCCGAGGACGGTGCCTCCCATGCGCGCTCGACCACCCGCGATCCGGTGGGCCAGACCCAGCGAGCGTCGGCCCGGCCCGGCTCGGTCACAGTGTCCACCGACGCCCCGGCGCTCGCCGACGGCGCGGAGCCCACCGTCGCCCCGCCTCCCGTGTACGGCGCGGCACCGAACACCACGGTCCCGCTCAGCACCGTCCCGCTCAGCAGCGCAACGCACACCACGGACAGCAGGACGGGACGTGCGCTCGATCGCATGTCCCCAGCCTGGGCAGTGGAACCCGGCCACGGGGCGGACGGGGGCGATCTGTGGAGGGGGAGTCGCGCCTCCAGGCCTGGGGAGGAACGTGCGGCCGACGGAAGCGACAGAACCGACGTCGTACGACGGCGACAGGGTCGTTCCGCGTCGGCGCGCAGGGCCCGCCCGTCCCGATCACGCCCCGGTTATGACCAGATCCCGAGCGAGGAGTACAGTCGGGGCCGCTCCGGAACACGCAACGCCGCTCGGACGGCGAACCAGCCGACCGCCGGGGCACCGTGCTGCACACCGGCACGGCGGCAGAACCCAGGAGCATCGTGTCCACCACGACCACCGGGCACGGCGAAGACCGTGCGTTCAAGGGGAAGGTCACCCTGTTCGCCATCGCGGCGGCGGTCGGTGGCTTCCTGTTCGGCTTCGACTCGTCCGTCATCAACGGCGCCGTCGACGCGATCAAGGGCGAGTTCAACCTCTCCGACGCGGCCAGCGGCTTCGCCGTCGCCTCGGCCCTGATCGGCTGTGCGTTCGGCGCCTACTTCGCCGGCCGCCTCGCTGACCGCTACGGCCGCACCCGGATCATGTTCTGGGCCGCCGTGCTGTTCTTCGTCTCGTCGATCGGTTCGGCGTTCGCGTTCGCGACTTGGGACCTCGTGATCTGGCGTCTCGTCGGCGGTCTCGGCATCGGTACCGCCTCGGTCATCGCACCGGCGTACATCTCCGAGGTCTCCCCGAAGGCGATCCGCGGGCGGCTGGCCTCGTTCCAGCAGCTGGCGATCACGCTCGGTATTTTCGCCGCGCTCCTGTCCGACCAGCTCTTCGCCGTCACCGCGGGCAGCGCCTCGGCCGAGGTCTGGGGTCTCGCGGCATGGCGCTGGATGTTCCTGGTCGGGGTGATTCCCTCGGTCGTCTACGGCGTCCTGGCGATCACGCTGCCGGAGTCCCCGCGCTACCTGCTCACCAAGGGTCGGGCTGACGACGCGCGCGTGGTGATGGGCAAGATCGTCCCGCGCGACACCGTGAACACGAGCCTGGAGGAGATCCAGGACGGCATAGAGAAGGAAGCCAACGAGAAGAAGGGCTCCATCCGGGGTAACCGCTTCGGGCTCCAGCCGATCGTCTGGGTGGGCATCATCCTGGCCGTGCTGCAGCAGTTCGTCGGCATCAACGTGATCTTCTACTACTCGACGACGCTCTGGCAGGCCGTCGGCTTCAAGGAGGAGGACTCGTTCCTCATCTCCACGATCACCTCGGTGGTCAACGTCGCCGTGACCTTCATCGCGATCTTCCTGGTCGACAAGGTCGGCCGCAAGCCGCTGCTCGTCGCCGGTTCGGCGGGCATGTTCGTCTCGCTCACCATGGTCGCCATCGCGTTCTCGCAGGCGACGATCGTCGACGGCAGCCCGAGCCTCCCCGGCTCGTGGGGCGTCATCGCGCTGATCTTCGCGAACCTCTTCGTGGTGTCCTTCGGTGCCACGTGGGGTCCGCTCATGTGGGTGCTGCTCGGCGAGATGTTCCCGAACCGCATCCGTGCCACCGCGCTGGGCATCGGCTCGGCCGCCAACTGGATCGCGAACTTCATCGTCACGATCTCGTTCCCGGTGCTGTCCGGCTTCAACCTGACGGTCACCTACGGCATCTACGCGCTGTTCGCGTTGCTGTCGCTGTTCTTCGTCATCGCCAAGATCCCGGAGACCAAGGGCCGCTCGCTCGAGGAGATGGGCATCTCCGCCGACGGCGACACGGTGGACGCCAAGGCCTGATCGGCCGGTCGCGCACCGCGTCCGTTCCGCACGGATCGCCGGACAGGAGGCCCGGATCACGTCAGCCGCGAGGCGCGCGTGATCCGGGCCTCCCTTCTGTTAGCATCTATCCAGCAGCGTGCTGATGCGCGCTGACTTCGCGTGTCCACCAGGCCCTCACGGGCTCGGTACCCGACCACCGGTCCCGCTCTCACGAGCGGGCGGTCGCGTGCCAGGACACCAGGGACCACGACCGACGGTCGTGATCGACACAACCGCAACAGGTCCGCAGCGACGTGCGAGAGCACGGCTGCGCGCCGAGAACACAGAAGGAGGACGGCACATGGCCGTCGTCACCATCCGCCAGCTGCTCGACAGCGGCGTCCACTTCGGACACCAGACCCGTCGGTGGAACCCGAAGGTGAAGCGCTTCATCCTCGCCGAGCGCTCGGGCATCCACATCATCGACCTGCAGCAGTCGCTGGCCTTCATCGACCGCGCGTACGACTTCGTCAAGGAGACGGTCGCGCACGGTGGCACGATCCTCTTCGTGGGCACCAAGAAGCAGGCCCAGGGCTCCATCGCCGAGCAGGCGACCCGCGTCGGCCAGCCGTACGTCAACCAGCGTTGGCTCGGCGGTCTGCTCACGAACTTCCAGACGGTCTCCAAGCGCCTCGCGCGCATGAAGGAGCTCGAGGAGATCGACTTCGACGACACGACGAAGGGCTTCACCAAGAAGGAGCTCCTCATCAAGAAGCGCGAGCTGGACAAGCTCCACAAGACCCTCGGTGGTATCCGCAACCTCACGCGGACCCCGAGCGCGCTCTGGATCGTCGACACCAAGAAGGAGCACCTCGCCGTCGACGAGGCGCAGAAGCTCGGTATCCCGATCATCGGCATCCTCGACACCAACTGCGACCCCGACGAGATCACGTACCCGATCCCGGGCAACGACGACGCGATCCGCTCCGTCGGTCTCCTGACCCGCATCGTCGCCGACGCAGCGGCCGAGGGCCTGAAGACCCGCCACAACGGTGGCGACGAGGACGAGGCCAGCGAGCCCCTCGCCGAGTGGGAGCAGGAGCTCCTCGGTGGCGAGACCGCCGCCACGACCGAGGCGCCCGCCGCCCCCGTCGAGGAGAACGACGCTGATGCGCAGGTCGCCGCGAAGGAGATCGGCGAGCCGATCGCCGACGAGGCGAAGAACGCGGAGCCGACGGCCGAGGCCGAGGCAGCCGCGGAGACCACCCCCGCCGAGTGAGTCGCCGGGGCGCCGGACCCCACCGGGTCCGGCGCCCCGACTGCACTCCACTCTCCACACACGTACAGTCCAGAAAGGACTCCAGTCAATGGCAAACTTCACCGCTGCTGACGTGAAGAAGCTCCGCGAGGACCTCGGCGCCGGCATGATGGACGCGAAGAACGCGCTCGTCGAGGCCGACGGCGATTACGACAAGGCCGTCGAGCTGCTCCGCATCAAGGGTGCCAAGGCCGTCGCCAAGCGCGACGACCGTGCCACCTCCGAAGGTGTCGTCGTCGCGACCTCCGAGAACGGCGCCGCCACGGTCGTCGAGCTCGCGAGCGAGACCGACTTCGTCGCGAAGAACGAGAAGTTCACCACCCTCGCCGACAAGGTGCTGGGCGCGGTCGCCGCTGCCGGTGCCGCCGACGTCGCTGCCGCCAACGCCGCACCGCTGGACGGCAAGACCGTCCTCGAGGTCGTCAACGAGTCGGCCGCCGCGCTGGGCGAGAAGCTCGAGGTCCGCACGGTCCGCCGTGTCGAGGGCTCGGCCTTCGAGATCTACCTGCACAAGACCAGCCAGGACCTGCCGCCGCAGATCGCCGTCGTCATCGCGTACGAGGGTGACAACGCCGCCGAGGCGCGTTCGATCGCGCAGCACGTCGCGTTCGCGAACCCGACGTACCTGACGCGCGACGAGGTCCCGGCCGAGGCCATCGAGAAGGAGCGTGCGACCGTCGAGGCGATCACGCGCGAAGAGGGCAAGCCCGAGGCTGCGCTCCCGAAGATCGTCGAGGGCCGGGTGAACGCCTACATCAAGCAGGTGTCGCTCCTCGACCAGGACTACGCGAAGGACAACAAGATCTCCGTCGCGAAGGCCGCCGAGAACGCCGGCATCACGATCCAGGGCTTCGCCCGCGTCAAGGTCGGCGCGTAACGAACCCGTGACGGGGTCAGGAACCAACCAGGTTCCTGGCCCCGTTTTTCGCGCGCATGGGCACGGCACGCGCGCGACACATCCGCGAGTACATTTCCACGAGACCACGACGAAGGGTGCGGACCAGATGACCGACGAGAAGACCGGACGACGCCGCGTTCTGCTGAAGCTGTCGGGAGAGGCGTTCGGCGCCGGCTCCCTCGGGGTGAACCCCGACGTGATCGGCACCATCGCCAAGGAGATCGCCGTCGCCGCGCGTGAGGTCGAGATCGCGATCGTCGTCGGCGGGGGCAACTTCTTCCGCGGTGCCGAGCTCTCGCAGCGCGGCATGGACCGCGGCCGCGCCGACTACATGGGCATGCTCGGCACGGTGATGAACGCTCTCGCGCTGCAGGACTTCCTCGAGCAGGCGGGAGCTGCCACGCGCGTGCAGTCCGCCATCGCGATGACCCAGGTCGCCGAGCCGTACATCCCGCGGCGCGCCGAGCGGCACCTCGAGAAGGGCCGGGTCGTCATCTTCGGCGCCGGTGCCGGACTGCCGTACTTCTCGACCGACACGGTCGCGGCGCAGCGTGCGCTCGAGATCAAGGCGGACGAGGTCCTCGTCGCCAAGAACGGCGTCGACGGCGTGTACACCGCCGACCCGAAGAAGGACGCCTCGGCCGAGAAGCTGCACCACGTGACCTACCAGGACGCGCTGCTGAAGGGCCTCAAGGTCGTCGACGCCACCGCGTTCTCGCTCTGCATGGACAACGGCATGCCGATGCACGTCTTCGGCATGGAGGGCGAGGGCAACGTCCAGGCCGCGATCCGTGGCGAGCGCATCGGCACCGTCGTCAGCAACTGACCCCCGCGCTGACTAGACTCGACGCCAGTACCGAAGGAGTAACACCGTGATCAGTGATGTCCTGACCGAAGCCACCGAGAAGATGGCGAAGGCTGTCGAGGTCGCCAAGGACGACTTCTCGACCGTCCGCACCGGCCGCATCAACGCGGCGCTCTTCCAGAAGATCCCGGTCGAGTACTACGGCACGCCGACGCCGCTCGCGCAGCTCGCGTCGCTGCAGACGCCCGAGGCCCGCACGCTCATCGTGACGCCGTACGACAAGACGGCGCTCAAGGAGATCGAGCGCGCGATCGCGACCTTCCCGAACCTCGGCGCCAGCCCGACGAACGACGGCGACATCGTCCGCGTGACGATCCCGGAGCTCACCAAGGACCGCCGCAAGGAGTTCGTCAAGCTCGTGCGGACGAAGGGCGAAGACCACAAGGTCGTCGTCCGGAACATCCGCCGCAAGGCCAAGGACGACCTCGACGCACTCAAGGGTGAGATCTCCGACGACGAGATCTCGCGCGGCGACAAGGACCTCGAGGCCCTGACGAAGAAGCACGTCGACCAGATCGACGAGTCGCTGAAGAAGAAGGAAGCCGAACTCCTCGAGGTCTGATGCGTCGCTCCGACCAGGGCGATGACCGCCCCACAGCAGAGCACGGGCCCGCGTCGAGCGGGCCCGTGAAGAAGGGGCTCCGTCAGGACTTCGATGCGCGTGCACGAGCGGCGCGCACCGACTTCGAGGCGCAGCTCCGCCAGCGCAAGGCCGACTTCGGCGCGCGCAACGAGGCGCTGACCGCGCGGACCGGGCGCAACCTGCCGGCAGCGATCGGCATCGCGCTCGCGTTCGCCGTCGTGATGCTCGGCACGCTGCTCCTCTGGCCGCCGTCGTTCATGGTGGTCGCGGCGTTCCTGCTGGGCGTCGGCGTCTACGAGCTCACGAGCGCGATGCGGTTCGCCGGGCGCGACGTCCCGCGGATCCCGAGCGTCGCCGTCGCGATCGCGATCGTGCCGGCGGCGTTCCTGGTCGGGCAGGTGGCGGCGCTGTTCACCCTGCTCGGCGGCATCGTCCTGATCAGCGTCTGGCGCTTGGTCGAGGTCGCCGTCGCGCGGCAGAAGCCCCCGGCCGGCAACGTCGCCCGTGACCTCACCAACGGGTTGTTCGTCCAGGCCTACATCTCCCTGCTCGGCGCCTGTGTCGTGCTGCTCTCCGCCCAGCCGGACGGCAACCTCTGGGTGATCGGGTTCATCCTCGTCGTCGTCGCGGTCGACACCGGCGCGTACGCCACCGGGCTGAACCTCGGCAAGCACCCGATGGCACCGCGCATCAGCCCCAAGAAGACGTGGGAGGGCTTCGCCGGGTCCGTGGCGGCGAGCATCGTCGTCGGCATCCTGGTGGCCCTGTTCATGCTCGGGCTGCCCTGGTGGACGGGCGTCCTGCTCGGTGTGCTCATCTCCGGTTCGGCCACGCTCGGCGACCTGACCGAGTCGATGATCAAGCGCGACCTCGGCATCAAGGACATCTCGTCGTTCCTGCCCGGACACGGCGGCCTGCTCGACCGCATCGACAGCATCCTGCCGTCCGCCGCGGTCGCCTACGTGCTGTACCTCATCGTCAACCACTGACCGCGCTCGGGTCGGCTGAACGCCGCACTCAGCGCGTCCAGGTTGTGCCACGGGTCCGGACTGGCAGAATGACGCCGTGGCCACCACCTTCCCGACCGCAGCCCGTTCCGCCCTCGGTTACGACGTCGACGAAGTCGAGCGTTTCCTCGAGGACGCCCGGCGCGCGTACTCCGCCGACGACAGCGCCCCCGGCATCGAGGCCGCGAAGATCCGCGCCACGGCGTTCTCGATGCGCAAGGGCGGGTACTCCACGTCGCACGTCGACGCTGCGCTCGAACGGCTCGAGGACGCCTTCGCGGCCCGTGAGCGTGAGCGGGAGATGAGCGAGGTCGGCAAGAAGGCCTGGTACGCCGAAGCGCGGACGAAGGCATCCGACGTCGTGGCGCGGCTCGAGCGGCCCGACGGCCAGCGGTTCAGCCGGGTCAACGTGCTCGGCACCGGCTACCACCCGAAGGACGTCGACGCGTTCGCCGCCCGGCTCGCCGGGTACTTCCGCGAGGGAAAGCCGCTCAGCCTCACCGAGGTCCGTTCGATCGTCTTCCGCCCGAAGCACGGCGGGTACCGCGAGGCGCAGGTCGACGCGCTGCTCGACGCCGTCGTCGAAGTGATGCTCGCTGTCCGGTGACGACGCGCTGTCCCCAGGTGCTTCGCTTTCCGTGATCGTTCCGTTACCCTGGTCCTACTCATGGGCAGGCACACGGCAGACTCAAGCTCCGACCGCGATACCCGCGAGCACCTCAGCCTCCAGGCTTCCGGTGAGCGCCGCGCGGCAATGCAGCGAACCCGTACGACGGAGACGTCGGCGTTCGGGGTGACCCCGCAGGCAGCGCCCGCGACGACGGGTCCGGTCGCCACGCCGAAGTCGGTGGCGGCGAACCGCGTGTCCGACGAGCGCGTGGCGTCCTTCGCGCACGACGCCCTCGTCGACGCCGACGAGCGTCCCGCGAAGCAGCGCACCGCGACGGTGCAGCGCCGTGCGACGCCGAAGCTCGTCAAGCCCGCCGCTTCGTCGGTGAACGCCGTGGCCCGCAAGCGCGCGACGGCCCCGATGATGTCCTTCGTCGGTGTGTTCTTGTTCGTGGGCGGCTCGCTGTTCAACCCGCTGCAGGCCGACGTGGCACAGGCCGCGGTCGACACACCGGTGCTCGTGAAGACCCCGCCGGCACCGCAGCAGTACACCGCGCACGGCACCTACGCCGTGACCGCCGCCGACCGTGATGGCTACGACGTCACCGTCCCGGCCCCGAAGGTCGTCAAGCCCGTCGTCGAAGAGGACGAGGCCGACGCCGAGACCACCGACGACACCGCGGCCACCGAGACCCAGCCGGTCTCGGCCGCCAACACGCTGGCCGCCACCGCCGCGACGCCCGACCCGGGCAGCGCGCAGGCGATCGCCCTGCAGCAGGTCACGGCTCGTGGCTGGGGGACCGACCAGTACAACTGCCTGGTCTCGCTGTGGAACAAGGAGTCCGGCTGGCGGGTGAACGCCTACAACCCCAGCGGTGCGTACGGCATCCCGCAGGCCCTCCCCGGCAGCAAGATGGCCACGGCCGGCGCCGACTGGCAGACCAACCCGGCGACGCAGATCACCTGGGGTCTCAACTACATCGCCGGCGTCTACGGCACCCCCTGTGGTGCCTGGGGGCACAGCCAGGCCAACAACTGGTACTGATCGGCTGCTCGGGTGCCGCGCAGCAACCGACCGCGGCGTCCCCGTGGTCGCGACGTCGAGCCTGACGAGGAGACCACCCTCGACCGGCTGATGAGCTCGTGGAAGCGCACCGAGGTCCGTCACGGTCGCGAGTACCAGGTGCAGCCGATCTCGGCCGCGTCGGCGCAGAAGGAGTACATCTGCCCGGGGTGCGGCGGGACCGTCCTGCCCGGTACCGCCCACGTGGTCGTCTGGCGCGCGGACGGCGTGCTCGGTGACGCCGCCGACCTGGCGTCACGCCGGCACTGGCACAACCACTGCTGGAGCATCGCATGACCGAGCACGACGTGACGCACGACACCGAGATCCGATCCGCCACCGAGCTGCCGGCCCGTCGCACCGAGGTCGAGCTCGTCACGGACGACCACCTGACACTCGTCGGTGAACTCGCCGAGCCTGCCGACACCGCGGCCCGCGGAACCATCGTCACCCTCCACCCGCTGCCCACCGCGCACGGGTTCATGGACTCACACGTGCTCAAGAAGGCCGCCGCGCGGTTGCCCGCCCTCGCCGACATCGCGGTGCTGCGGTTCAACTTCCGGTCCGTCACGTCGCCGCGGGGCACGTCCGAGGGCGTCTTCGGCGAGGGTGTGTCCGAGGGTTTCGACCTGCGAGCCGCCGTCGCCGAGGTCATCGACCGCGGCCTGCCGACGCCGTGGCTGGTGGGGTGGTCCTTCGGCACCGAGGTGATCCTTAAGCACGCGCTCGAACACGTCGAGGCCGGCACGGTCGCCGGGGTCGTCCTGCTGTCCCCGCCGCTGCACCGTACCTCGGACGAGGAACTCGCCCGCTGGGCTGCCGTCAGGGTCCCGGTCGTGGCGCTCGTCCCGGAGCACGACGACTTCCTGCAGCCCGAGGCCGCGGCGGCACGGTTCGCACTCGCCCCGAACGTCCGGGTCGTGCCGGTCGCGGGCGCGAAGCACCTGTGGGTGGGGGAGCGGTACGTGCGGATCGTCCTCGACGCGATCGCCGACCTCGTCGTCCCGGGCAGCGCGCCGCTGCCGACCCACTGGCCGGTCTGACGACGCCCGGAAGACGCCCTGCGGCCCGCCATCTGCACCAGGTGGCACGGCTTGGAGGCGCGGGTCGCGCCTCCGGGCAGTGGACCGTCAGCGTTCGGTCGCGTCCACGTCGTCGTCAGCGTCCGCATCGGACGCTGCGGCGGGTGCCGTGCCGAGCAGGCCGGTGGCGTTCGTGAGGACCCCGCGGAGGTTCTCGAGGTACCCCGCGACGGCTTCGCGTTCGGTCCGGATCGCCGCCAGGCGGTCCTCGGCCTCGGCGATGACGCCGGCGGTGCGCTCCTCGGCGTCCGCGACCATCCGGTGCACCCGGTCCTGCGCGTCGGCGACGATGGTGCGCGCGTGCTCCTGGGCCTCGGCCGTGCTGGTGCGCTCGAGGTCGTCGGCCTCCTGCTGCAGGCGCTCGGCGCGTTCACGGGCCTCGGTCGCACGACGCGTGGCCTCGGCGAGCTGCAGGTTCGCCTCGTCCAGGTACTTCTGCGTCTCGGTCACCGTCTCGTGGTGCTTCCGCAGGTAGTCCTGCTCGGCGTCATCACGTCGGGAGGCGAGCTCCGACTCGAGCGTCGTGCGGGCTTCGTCGCGCTCCCGGGCGATCTCGGCGCGGACCTCGTCGCGCTCCTTCACCAGGGCGGCGCGGGCGGTGTCGATCTCCTGCCGCAGGGCGGTGCGCTCGGCCTCGAGCACCCCGAGCTCGGCGGTGCGGCGGTCGGCGATCTCGGTGTCGACCTCGGCGTGCTCACGCTCGCGTCGGGCGGCGATGGCGTTCTCGTGCTCACGGACAGCACGCTCGGCTGCCGCATCGGCCTCCGCGCGCTCCTGCGCGATCCGGGCGTCGTGCTCCTCGAGCTCACGGGCGATCCGGTCGGCGGTCTCCTGCACCAGGCGCGCGTTCTCGACGCGGGTCTGCTCCTCGTCGACGCGGAGCTGCGCACGGGCCGCCTCGGTCTCCTGCTCCAGTGCGGTGCGGGCGGCGGCGAGTTCGCGGTCCCACTGGGCGCGGGCGGCGGCGAGTTCCTCGTCGAGCTCGCGGCGGCGGTCCGCGACCTCGGTGTCGAGCTCGGCGCGGCGACGCGTGACCTCGGACTCGAGTTCGGCGCGACCGGTCTCGAGGGCCAGCGCGTGTGCCTGCTGCTCCTCGTCACGCTCACGGTGCCAGGCGGCACGACCCTCGGTGACCTCGCGCTCGAGGGCCTCGCGTCGGGTCGTCTCCTCGCGGTCGAGGTCCTCGGTGCGACGGGTGTGGTCGGCCTCGAAGACCGAACGGCGGTGCTCGGTCTCGCGGTCGAGCTCGGCGGCGGCGGTGCGGGCCTCGGCGGACTCCCGCTGGGCGATCTCGCGCAGCTCGGCGACCTCGTGCTCGACCTGGGCGCGCAGGGCGTTCGTCTCGCGGATGGCGATGGAGCGGACCTCGGCGGCCTCGGTCACGGCGGCACCGCGGATCGCGGCAGCTTCGTTGCGGGCGTCCTGCGTGAGCAGACCGGCCTCGGCGCGGGCGCGCTCGACGGTGTCGGCTGCCTCGGCGCGGGCTCGGGTGAGCTCGTTGGTGGCGCGGGTGCGGGCGTCCTCGAGGGTGTCGCGCGCTTCTTCCTGTGCTTCGCGGACGGTGCGCTCGGCTTCGGCGCGGCTCGAGGCACGGAGCCGCTGGGCGTCGATGTCCGCCTGGCTGATGAGCCGGGTCGACTGCTCTTCGGCCACGCGCAGGGTGGACTCGAGGCGAGTGCCGAGTCCGCTGTACGTGGGGGTGCCGGCTTCGTCGAGCTCGCCCTGCAGCTCGGAGACCCGGGCCTGCAGGAGACGGATCTCCTTCGCGGCGTCGGCGCGGTCGTTGTTCGACTTGATGAGCTCGCGTCGCAGGTCGTTCAGCGAACGCTCCACCTCGTCGCGGCGGTACCCGCGCAGCTCGGTTCCGAACTCGGCCTCGTCGTTCGCCACGTGTCGCTCCTGGGGTCGGCAGCGGGCCAGGTTCGGCCCGCGGTCGATTGTAGTGGGGGCCGGAGCGGGGCGTCTGAGTCCGGCGACAGCGCGGATTGATGCACTGTCCAGCGTTGCTCGCTATCCTGAGTCGCTGATTCGCGCGCCGACATCCCCACCCCGGCGCGGTAGGGAGAGAGTTCGTGCGATTCGTCCTGGCGATCGTCAGTTTCGTCATCGGTCTGCTGCTCGTGGCGCTGGCGGTGGGACAGCGGACCGTGTTCGCGCCGCCGTCCTCGCTCGTGGCCGAGAGCTCGACGACCAGTTCCGCCCCGGTGACGGTGATCCCGGGGACGACCCTCAACGCCAACCCCGGCTACCAGCGCATCAACGTGTCCGGCTCCGGCAAGGTCTTCGCCGCCTACGGCAAGACCGCCGACGTCGACGCCTGGATCGGTGAGGCCGAGCACACCACGCTCCGCTTCGACGCCGAGAAGGGATCCCTGGTCGGGTCGACCACTGGCAGCGAGACCAGCGTTCCCTCGCCCAAGGGCAGTGACCTCTGGTACCAGGAGTACGACGGTGCCGGGCAGTTCACCGTGCGTCTGCCGCAGGACGTCTCGGTGCTCGTCGTCAGCGACGGCAAGGCCGCGGCCCCGAGCGACGTGTCCGTCACCTGGCCGCAGGACACCGCGACCCCGGCGGTCGGTCCGCTGCTGGTGGCCGGTGGCGTGTTCGTCGTCGGAGGCCTCGTGCTGCTCGTCCTCGCGTTCCTGCACCAGCGCCGCGGCCGCGGCCCCCGTCGTCGCAGTGGGGGCAGCCGGCCGCCGCGGGTGCGCGCCTCGCGCCGGGCTGCCGCAGCCGGCGCGCAGGTGCCGCGTCCTGGTCGCCGTGGCTCGCGCGCCTTCGTCGGTGTCCCGGTGCTGCTCGTCGGTGCCCTGACCCTGGCCGGCTGTTCCTCGGACTACTGGCCGCAGGGTGGCGACCCGTCGCTCGCCACCGCGACGCCGACGGCCACTGCCACCGGGGCGGCGGACACGACCGAGCCGACGGCTGCGACCAAGCAGCAGATCACCCGCGTCGTGCAGCGCACCGCCGCAGTGGCGAAGCAGGCCGACGAAACCCGTGACAGCAGGCTCGCCGGGACCCGTTTCACGGGTGCCGCGCTCGAACTGCGCGAGGCGAACTACGCGATCCGCGCGAAGGACGCGGACGTCAAGGCGCCCCCGGCGATCTCGGCCGCGCAGGTGTGCGTCGCGCTGCCGCAGCAGACCGACAGCTGGCCGCGCACGGTCTTCACGATCGTCGCCGAGGACTGCGACGCCAAGTCGGCGCCGCAGGCCCTGACCCTGGTGCAGGACAGCGCCCGTGATCCGTACAAGGTGGCGTACGACGTCTCGCTCGAGGCCGACGCGAAGATCCCGAGCCTCGCGCCGACGACGATCGGTGCCGCACTGCTCGCGCCGGAGTCGAAGCTCCTGACGATCCAGCCCGACCAGGTCGCGACCGCGTACGGCGACATCCTGTCGAAGGACACCGCCAGCGAGTACGCCGACCTGTTCGCGACCGAGGGCGATGCGCTCCGCACCACCATCGGCAAGGCGTACAAGGACAAGAAGGCCAAGGCCCTGCCGGACACGGCGAAGATCGAGTACTCGTCCGAGGTCCCGGCCGACTCCGCCGTCGCCATCGCGACCGACGACGCCGGTGCCCTGGTCTCCGCCGACCTGGACGAGGTCGAGAAGGTGACCCCGACCGCCTCCGGCGCCGAGGTGAACACCGAGGGTGCCGTCAAGGCACTGTCCGGCGTGGACACGAGCAAGAAGGGCATCAGCGCGACCTACAGCGTCCAGCTGCTCTTCTACGTGCCGCCGGTCGCCTCGGATGGCAAAGTGGTCCTGCTCGGGTTCACACAGGGCCTGACCGCAGCGAGTGAGGTGCAATGAGCAACATCCCCCCGACCCCGTCCGGGCTCCGCGGAGCCGTGGACCTGTCGTCCCTCGTCGACCGCGCACAGCGGCCGCCCCAGCCGTCCGGTGCTCCGGCCCCGGCGGGTTCCCCTGGCGGTCCCGTGCCCGGCACCGAAGCCGGCACCGTGAACGGCGCTGACCTGACCGTCCCGTCGCTCGTCATCGACGTCACCGACGCGACGTTCCAGGACGTCCTGCAGCTGTCGACCGTCGTCCCGGTCATCGTGGACATCTGGGCCGAGTGGTGCGGGCCGTGCAAGCAGCTCTCGCCGATCCTCGAGCAGCTCACCGCGGAGTACGACGGCCGCGTGGTGCTCGCCAAGGTGGACGCCGACACGAACCCGCAGCTCGTGCAGGCGTTCCAGGCGCAGTCGATCCCGACAGTGGCCGCCGTGATCGGCGGGCGCCCGCTCGGGCTCTTCGTCGGGGCACTGCCCGAGGCGCAGGTCCGCGACGTCTACGAGCAGGTGCTCCAGGCGGCCGAGCAGAACGGCGTGACCGGTCGCGTCACCGTCGACGGAGCGGCAGCCCCCACCGACGCCGAGCAGGGCGAGCCGGAGCCGGAGCCGCTCCCGCCGCACCACCAGGCCGCGTACGACGCGATCGAGCGTGGCGACTACGCCACCGCCGTCGAGGAGTACAAGACCGCGATCCTGCAGGACCCGCACGACCAGATGGCCGTCGCCGGACTCGCGCAGGTGTCGCTGCTCGACCGGCTCAACGGTCGGACGGCCGACGAGATCCGTGCGGCAGCAGCCGCCGGTCCGCAGGACGTCCAGGCACAGCTGGCGGTCGCCGACCTCGACATCTCCGGCGGGCACGTCGACGATGCCTTCGGGCGTCTGCTCGACCTCGTGCCGACGGTGTTCGGCGAGGACCGCGAGGCGCTGCGTGTCCGGCTCGTCGAGTACTTCGAGCTCATCGGCAGCGAGGACCCGCGCGTCGTCGCGGCGCGTCGCCGCCTGGCGAGCGCCCTGTACTAGGCCCGCAGGGTCGGCGCGGCGAAGAAGACGCCGTCGTCACACCGAGACGCCGCCGGGTACGGCGGCGTCTCGGTGTCTCCGGGGTGTCTCAAGGACACGACGGCGTCTCGAGGACACGACGGCGTCTCGAGCAGACGACGGCGTCCCGCGGACACGACGGCGCCTCGCGCATCGCGGTGGACAGGGAAACGGACAGACGCGAGGCCCGGTGCCAGCTGGCACCGGGCCTCCCGTCTGTCGATCGATCGCGTCGCGGACGCCGGCCGGGCTACTGGGCCAGCTTCAGCCAGACGGCACCGAGCGGCGGGACCACGAGGTGCGCTGAGGCCGGGCGGCCCGCCCACGGGGTGTCCTCGGCGTTGACGACGCCGAGGTTGCCGACCCCGGAGCCGCCGTACTCGGCCGCGTCGGTGTTGAGCACTTCATGCCACTCGCCCGCGGTCGGCAGCCCGAAGCGGCGCTCCACCGGCACGCCGGAGAAGTTCACGAACACCGCGACCCGGTCGTCGCCGTCCTTCCGCAGGAACCCGAGGGTCGAGTGCGGTGCGTCGCCGCCCTCGAGCCACTCGAAGCCGTCGGCCGTCGAGTCGTGCGTCCAGAGCGCCGGGGAGTCCTTGTACACGCGGTTGAGCTCCGCAACGAGGTCCTGCACGCCGCGGTGACCGGGCTGGTCGAGGAGCCACCAGTCGAGGCCCTTCGCCTCGGACCACTCGGCGGGCTGCGCGAACTCCTGGCCCATGAAGAGCAGCTGCTTGCCGGGGTGCGCCCACATGAACGCCAGGTAGGCACGCACGTTGGCGAGCTTCTGCCACTCGTCACCGGGCATCTTGCCGTACAGGGAGCCCTTGCCGTGCACGACCTCGTCGTGGCTGATCGGCAGCGTGAACTGCTCGCTGAACGCGTAGACGAACGAGAACGTGATCTCGTCGTGGTGGTAGCTGCGGTACGCGGGGTCGCGCTGCACGTACTCGAGCGAGTCGTGCATCCAGCCCATGTTCCACTTCTGCCCGAAGCCGAGCCCACCGGCGTTCGTCGGCTGGGTCACGCCCGGCCACGAGGTGCTCTCCTCCGCGATCATCACGATGCCGGGGTAGCGCTTGTACGCCGTCGCGTTCGTCTCCTGCAGGAACGAGATCGCGTCGAGGTTCTCGCGGCCGCCGTGGATGTTCGGCAGCCAGTCGGTGCGGGAGTAGTCGAGATACAGCATCGAGGCCACCGCGTCGACCCGCAGGCCGTCGATGTGGAACTCCTCGAACCAGTACAGCGCGTTCGCGACCAGGAAGTTGCGCACCTGCGGCTGTCCGAAGTCGAACACGTAGGTGCCCCAGTCGAGCTGCTCGCCGCGGCGGGGGTCCGGGTGTTCGAAGAGCGCGTAGCCGTCGAAGCGCCCGAGGGCCCACTCGTCCTTCGGGAAGTGCCCGGGGACCCAGTCCATGATCACGCCGATGCCCGCGGAGTGCAGCCGGTCGATCAGGTAGCGCAGGTCGTCGGGCGAACCGAAGCGCGCGGTCGGTGCGTAGTACCCGGTGACCTGGTAGCCCCACGAGCCGCCGAAGGGGTGCTCGGCGAGCGGCAGGAACTCCACGTGGGTGAAGCCGGTGTACTCCATGTGCCCGATGAGCTGGTCGGCGACCTCGCGGTACGACAGGCCGGGGCGCCACGAGCCGAGGTGCACCTCGTACACGCTCATCGGGGCGTCGTGCGTGGTGGTCTGCGCGCGGCGCTCCATCCACGCGGCGTCGCCCTCGGACCACGTGTACGTGGACTCGGTGACGACCGAGGCCGTCGCCGGGGCGATCTCGGCCTCGCGGGCGAACGGGTCCGCCCGCTCCACCCACCCGGAGTCGGTGAGGATCTGGAACTTGTAGCGCTGGCCGACGACGGCGCCGGGCCAGAACAGTTCCCAGACGCCGAGGTCGCTCAGACGGCGCATCGCGGTGGTGCGGCCTTCCCAGCCCTCGAAGTCGCCGATCACGCGGACGGCGGTCGCCCGGGGTGCCCAGACGGCGAACGCGACGCCGTCGACCCCGTCGACGGTGCGGGCGTGTGCGCCGAGGTGGTGCCAGAGCTGCTCGTCACGGCCCTCGCCGAACAGGTGCAGGTCGAGCTCGCCGAGCGTCGGGGCGAACCGGTACGCGTCGTCGGTGGTCCACGTGGCGTCGTCCTCGTCCGTCGACTCGTCGTAGTCGTACTCCGACTCGACGCGGTAGCGACCGAGGGTTTCGGCAGTGGCGCCGGCCCAGAGGCCGTCGCCCTCGTGCGTGAGCTCGATGTCGTCGCCGTCGGGGCGCACGAGGCGCACCGCGCGGGCCAGGTGCCGGACGACGCGGACGCTGGTGCCGCCGTCGACCGGGTGCGGGCCGAGGACGTCGTGCGGCTGGGACCAGCGGCCCTCGGCCACCTGCAGACGCAGCCAGTCCTCGATCGGAGCCGGACGCGGATCGGTGGCCGTACCGGAGGCGGCCGGAGCCGAGGCAACAGTCGGCGCCGAAGCAGCAGCGGTGGGGGCGGCCGGAGCCTCGACGGAGGCCGGCCGGACCACGGGGGCGGCGCCCCCGGTCGGGGCCGTCGGGGCCGTCGGAGCGTCGGACGCCGAGGCGGCCACGACGGACGGTTGCCGCGGGTGCGTCGGGTCGGCGGGGTGCCCGGCGAGCGTCGCGGACTCCGCCACCCCGCGGTCGGGAGCCTCGCGCTGCACCGGCGGGGCGCCGGGCAGGTCCTCGTCGGGCGCGGAGACCTTCGGTTCGTACCGCGGCACGGCCGGCGGCGGAGGCGGCACCGGCGCGACGGCCGGTCCGCGCTTCGTGGGGTCGGTCGGTTCGGGGGTCATCGGTGGGGTCCTTCCACGACGAGCAGGTGCACGGGCTCCTGGAACGCATCCAGGCGGACGTAGTTCGACGCGCCCCAGGTCCAGCGCTGACCCGTCACGACGTCACGGACGTCGAACAGGCCCTCGGTCGGCAGACCGAGTGCGGCGAGGTCCAGGTGCACGGTGGTCTCACGGGCGGAGTGCGGGTCGACGTTGGCGACCACGATCACGGTGTCGGGGCGTCCTGACCGGATGTACTCGCCCGGCAGGTGCTTCGAGTAGACGACGATCGCCGGGTCCTCGGCGGCGTGCACGTGCAGGTTCCGCAGCTGCCGGAGCGCAGGGTGCGCCGCACGGAAGCGGTTGAGCATCGTGACGTACGGCGCGAGCGACGCCCCCTCGGCCTCGGCCAGGGCGAAGTCACGCGGCTTGTACTCGTACTTCTCGTTGTCGATGTTCTCTTCGGAGCCCGGTCGGGCGACGTCCTCGAAGAGCTCGTACCCGGCGTACATGCCCCACGTCGGTGCACCGGTGGCGGCGAGCGCCGCACGCACCTTGTAGCCCGCACGGCCGCCGAACTGCAGGTACTCGGTGAGGATGTCGGGGGTGTTCACGAAGAGGTTCGGGCGCAGGTAGTCGCTCGTCTCGTGCGAGAGCTCCGTGAAGTAGTCCTCGATCTCGTCCTTGGTGTTGCGCCAGGTGAAGTACGAGTACGACTGCTGGAACCCGGCTTCGGCGAGCGCGCGCATCATCGCCGGGCGGGTGAACGCCTCGGCGAGGAACACGGTGTCGGGGTGCTCGTCGCGGATCTCACGGATGACGCGTTCCCAGAACCAGAGCGGCTTGGTGTGCGGGTTGTCGACGCGGAAGATGCGGATGCCGAAGGCGATCCAGTGGCGCAGGACACGCTCGACCTCGGTGACCAGGCCCTCGGGGTCGGTGTCGAACTGGATCGGGTAGATGTCCTGGTAGCGCTTCGGTGGGTTCTCGGCGGTCGCGATGGACCCGTCGGCGCGCTGCGTGAACCACTCCGGGTGCTGGGTGACCCAAGGGTGGTCGGGGGAGCACTGCAGCGCGAAGTCGAGCGCGACTTCCATGCCGGTGTTCTTCGCCGTCTCGACGAAGTCGCGGAAGTCGTCCTCGGTGCCGAGGTCGGGGTGGATCGCGTCGTGCCCGCCCTCGGGGGAGCCGATCGCCCAGGGGCTGCCGGGGTCGTTCGGCCCGGGGGTGAGCGTGTTGTTCGGCCCCTTGCGGGCGGTGGTGCCGATGGGGTGGATCGGCGGCAGGTAGATGACGTCGAAGCCCATCCGGGCGACGGCGGGCAGGCGGCGGGCCGCGGTGCGGAAGTCGCCGCTCTTCCAGGAGCCGTCGGGGTTCTTCTTCGCGCCTTCCGAGCGGGGGAAGAACTCGTACCAGGCGCCGACGCCGGCGCGGGTGCGTTCGACGTCGAGCAGCTGGGTGGCGGAGTGCGTGCGGAGCGAGGTGAGCGGGGCTTCCTCGACCTCGGCGACGATGCGAGGGTCGTCGACGGCGGCCAGGCGTTCGGCCGGGTCGAGGTCGGTGTCACGGACGCGTGCGGCGGCACGGGTGGCGGCGGGGGAGTCGGTCTCCTCGGCCAGCCGGTCGAGCAGCACGGCACCGTCGAGCAGGGTCGCCTCGGTGTCGACGCCGGCCGCGATCTTCAGGCGTGCGCCGTGCAGCCAGCTCGCCCAGTCGTCGGAGTACGACTCGACGTGCCAGGTCCAGACGCCGACGTGGTCGACCTGCACGGTGGCTTCGTAGCGGTCGGTGCCGGGGGCACCGAGGGTCATGGGGACGGTGCGGGTTCCACCGTCTGGGCGTTCGAGGACGAGGTCGGCGCCGATGATGCCGTGTCCTTCTCGGAAGACGGTTGCACCGAACGTGATCACCTCGCCGTCGAATGCCTTGCCGGGGAAGCCGCTCGGCGTCCTCGGGGCGAGCTCGGTGATCGGGATGCGCCCGATCTTCGGGCGGCGGGGTCGGTCTGCGGTGGCCACGGAAGCGACGCTACCCGGCGGGCGGCTCCGCGTTCCCCGGAATCGGCCCGCTGTGGAGGGCCGGGCGCGCCGTGGAGCCTGTTGAGGACCGGACGCAAGGCCCGTGGCGGGGCCGCCACGGGCCTCCCGTCCGTCGGTCGGTCGCGACGCCGGGCCGCACCCGACTGCTCGGCGCTACGCCACCTCGAACAGGTGGATGCCGGGGCCGTAGGCGGTGAAGACCTGCCCGGCAGGTCGGAGGCGCTCGTGGTCGCGGTGCTTCTCGCTCGACCAGGCCAGGCGGTACCCGAGGACGTCCTCGCGCACCGGCAGGGTCAGGTCGCGGGTGCGGCCGCTGCCGTGCACGACCACCAGGACGCGGTCGAAGGGCTCGTGTTCGGGCGTCGACTCGACGAAGTACTGCAGGGCGCGGTGCACCGGCTGGTCCCAGCCCTCGATCGTCATCGGGTGCCCGTCCGGCCCGTACCAGGACATCCGCGAGGCCCCGGGGGTCTCCTGCCCCTCGACGCCGAAGCGGGTGGGGCGGAGCGACGGGTGCGCCTGCCGGAACCGGGCCAGCGCGGCGACGGCCTCGGTCATCGTCTCGGCGTCCTCGTCGTCGGACCAGTCCACCGGGGTCAGGTCGTCGGACACCACGTAGGCGTTGTTGTTGCCGTGCTGCGTGCGGCTCCGCTCGTCGCCGGCGGTGAGCATCGGCACCCCGGCGGACAGCATCAGGGTCGCCACCAGGTTGCGCATCGACCGACCCCGCGCGGCGCGGACTCCGCGGTCGGCGGTTTCACCCTCGATGCCGTGGTTGAACGAGCGGTTGTCGTTCGAGCCGTCGCGGTTGTCCTCGCCGTTGGCCTCGTTGTGCTTGCCGTCGTAGGACACCAGGTCGAGCAGGGTGAAGCCGTCGTGCGCGGTGACGAAGTTGACGCTCGCCAGCGGGCCGCGGTCGGCGCCGAAGACACTCCTCGATCCCGACAACGCCTCAGCCAGCCGGCCGATCCCGGTCTGCGGCAGACCGGTGCGGCGCTCCTCGGCGATGTCGGTGAGCCAGAACTGGCGGACCGTGTTGCGGAACCCGTCGTTCCACTCGCTCGTGCGCTGGCCGGCCGCGCCGAACTCCCCGGTCTTCCAGCCGTCCGGGCCGACGTCCCACGGCTCGGCGATCACCAGGGTGTCCTGCAGGTCCGGGTGGTTCCGGATGCGCTCGAGCAGCGGGTGCGACGGGTCGAACCGGTGCTCGCCGTCGCGGGCCAGGGCGGCCATCAGGTCGAAGCGGAACCCGTCGACCTGCACCTCGCGCGCCCAGTACACCAGGCTGTCGACGATGAGGTCCGCCGTCGCCTCGACCGAGGTGTCGAGCGTGTTCCCGCACCCGGTGGTGTCGTAGTAGGTGTCCCGGCGGGGCGGGTCGCTCTGCGCCCAGCGGTAGCGGCTCGCACCGTCGATGCCACGCAGGCTCGTCGTCGGACCACCCAGGCCCTCTTCGGCGCTGTGGTTGTACACGACGTCCAGGACGACCTGGATGCCGGCCTCGTGCAGCAGCCGGACCATGCCCTTGAACTCCCGCAGGACGGCGTCGGCGCCCTCATGCTGCGCCGGCGCCGAGGCGTGCGCGGCGTGCGGCGCGAAGAACCCGAGCGTGTTGTAGCCCCAGGCGTTCTGCCGGCCGGCGTCGCGGAGCCACCGCTCGGTGTCGAACGCCTGCACGGGCAGCAGCTCGAGCGTGGTGACGCCGATGCGGTGCAGGTGCGCGATGGTGCTCTCGTGGGCGACCCCGGCGTACGTGCCGCGCAGGTGCTCCGGCAGGTGCGGGTTCGCGGCCGTGAGGGTGCGGACGTTCGCCTCGTAGACGACGGCGCGGTCGAGCGGGACCTGCGGCTTCACGACGCCGCCCCAGTCGAACGCGTCGTCGACGACCACGCTGGTCCAGCGGGGGCCGACCGCTTCGTCGTCGCCGGTCGGCAGGATGCCCCGCGCGTACGGGTCGAGCAGCGGACGCGTCGGGTCGAACTCGTGCCGCGGCCCGACCGGCCCGTCGACGAGCAGGTGGTAGCGGTCGCCGGGCACGATCCCGGGGACCTCGCCGGTCCACACGTCCGTGTCCGGCACACGCTCGAGCGGGTGCCGGGTCGGTCGGCCGCCGGAGCGGTCTTCCCCGTCGGCCCCGTCGGCGCCTCCCGCGCTCGCCACGACCAGGACGACGTCCGTCGCCGTCGCGGACCGCAGGGTGAACCGGGGGACGGTCCCGCCCAGGGAGAACCCCGGCGTGAGGTCGATCGCTGTCTCGTGCACGCGACAAGGGTACGAGGACCGGCGCGTATCCTGGACACTGCTCGATCCAGGGGGTGCATTTGTCGGTCTACCTCGACCACGCCGCGACGACGCCGATCCTGCCGGAGGCGCTCGCCGCCTTCACGGATGCCCTGGGCACCGTCGGCAACCCGTCGTCCATCCACAGCGCCGGTCAGCGCGCCAAGATGCTGCTCGAGGACGGCCGCGCCGCCGTCGCCCGCTCGCTCGACGCCGACCCGGTGGAGGTCGTGTTCACCTCCGGCGGCACCGAGAGCATCAACCTCGCCGTGAAGGGCCTGTTCTGGGCTCGCCAGCGCGACCGCCAGCGGCCCCGCATCGTCGTCCCGGGTGGCGAGCACCACGCCACCGTCGACACCCTGACCTGGCTGGAGACCCACGAGGGCGCCGTCATCGACGTGGTCCCGTTGGACGCGCAGGGTCGCGTCGACCTCGCCGGACTGGAGGCGCGGCTCGCCGACGCCTCGGACGTCGCCCTGGTCACGTTCCTGTGGGCGAACAACGAGGTGGGCACCATCCAGCCCGTGTCGCGGATCGTCGAGCTCGCGCACGCCGCCGGCGTGCCCGTGCACAGCGACGCGGTCGCCGCCTACGGGCAGGTGCCGGTGTCGTTCGCCGGGTCCGGCCTCGACGCCCTCAGCGTCTCCGCGCACAAGGTCGGCGGGCCCGTCGGCATCGGTGCGCTCGTGCTCGGACGGAAGGCCACCGTCGAGCCCCTCATCCACGGTGGTGGGCAGCAGCGGCAGGTTCGCAGCGGCACGCAGGACGCCCCGGCGGCTGCGGCCTTCGGCGTGGCGGCCAGTGCGGTCGTCGCCGAGCCGATGCCGCACCCGTCGCTCGTCGCCCTGCGGGACCGGCTGATCGCCGGGGTGCGTGCGGCCGTGCCGTCGGCGGTGCTGATGGGGGACCCCGTCGACCGGCTGCCGGGCAACGCGCACTTCACGTTCCCCGGGTGCGAGGGCGACTCGCTCCTGTTCCTGCTCGACGCCGCCGGGGTCGCGGTGTCGACCGGGTCGGCGTGCCAGGCCGGCGTGCCCGAGGCGTCGCACGTGCTGCTCGCGATGGGGCTGTCGGAGCAGGACGCCCGCGGTGCGCTCCGGATCACGCTCGGCCACACGACGACCGATGCCGACGTCGACGCGTTCCTGACGGCGTTGCCGGACGCCGTCGCACGGGCCGGTGCCGCGGGGATGGCATCGAGGGAGCCGCTGCTCGGGCGGTAGGCCGCCCGCGATCCCGACGGTTGACGCCTCTGACGTCCTGGACGGTAATATTCCAACTCCACACGATCGCAGGGGGCATCCTGACGTCGTGTGCGGCGAAGGGACGAGGGGTGGCAATCCACAACATCGCACCGGGCCCCGTCGTCTGGTGCAACGGACAGTGACCACGCAAGCGGAAGGAGTCGGTCATGATGAGCAGGTCAGCCCGAGCCGCCGTGCTCGCGATCGGGGCCGCGTTCGCGGTCGCCGGGATCGCACTGGTCGGTGTCGCTTGGTTCGCTTTCGCCCCCGACGACCCGGCGGCGATGATGCTGACGGTCGGCGCGTTCCCCGTCATCGGTCTGGGCGCCGTTGCCCTGCTGGCCGTTGTGACATCCGACCGTCGTAGGCGGAACTAGCCGCGGACAGGGTCGGGCTCTGCGCCGAAGACGAGCAGGACCGCGCGCTCGCCGCGAGCAGACCCGTTCCAGCCGGGGCGCGACGATCACTCGGCAGTGCCTCGCGACGCAGCCCGAGCGCCCGACGCGATGTCCACGAGGGGATCGCCACCGAGCCGCATCGTTGTGATACTTGGACATGCTCGAGTTGGTGAGACCGCAGGCGGCGTTGTACGAGGCGTGGGCTGAAGCGCATGCCGAGTGGGGGCCGGGCGCGCACGAGGACGGGTTCGGGATCACCACCCACGACGACGTCGGTGACGAGGACGGGTTCCGCGCCTGGGTCGGCCGACTGCACGCCAGACCCGGTGCGCTCTGGTGGATCGTCGAGGACGGACGCGTCCTGGGCGGGATCGCACTCCGGGCACCGGGAGACGCCGCCGGAGTGCAGCGGTTCGGCCACGTCGGGTACGGGATCCGTCCGTCGGCGAGGGGCCGAGGCGTGGCGACCTGGGCGCTGGGCCAGGTGCTCGCGCACGCCTCGCGCGTCGGGATCGACCCGGTGATCGCCGTCTGCCGCGATGACAACGACGGCTCCATCGGGGTGTTGGAGCACTACGACGCCGTCCTGCTGTCGACCGAGCGCCGCGGCGGCGTGCGGCTGCGGCGGTACGCGATCGCCAGGTTGCACCGGAGGCCCGGGTAGCGAGGGGCGGGCGGTGATCCCCGAGGAACACGTGTCGCCGTCTCACGCGAACCCGTGCTCAGTGGATGCCCGGTCGATCCGGTCCTGGTGCCGCTGTCGACGTCCCCGTGACCAGCGGGACGGACCTGCGCCGGGCCTCCAGGTCGGCCTTCCGGGTGCGCGCCGGGCAGGCGGGCGCGCTGGGACCCCGGACCGTCGGCGACGCCGTCGTCAGCGGTCGCCGTCCGTCGGTCTCGGACCGCTCGTGGTGCGCCGCACCACGAGTGACACCGGCACTCGGTGCACGCGCGGCTCCGGGTCTCGCCCCTGCACGCGTTCACCGAGCCACCGTGCCGCCTGGGCCCCGATCGCGAACGTCCCGTTGTCGACCGTGGTGAGCGAGATGTGCCGGATGCTGCCGAGGTAGGTGTCGTCGTACCCGACGAGTGACACGTCGTCCGGGACGACGAGGCCGAGGTCGTCGGCGGCGGACAACGCGCCGATGGCGACGAGGTCGTTGTAGGCCACGAGCGCGGTCGGACGGTCGGCCGTGCCCAGGACTCGTCGGGCCGCCGCGTACCCACTCTCCTCGCTCATGCCGGCCGGCACCACGACGGCGTCGGCACCGTGGCGGGTCATGGTCGCGCGGAAACCCTGCTCGCGGAGCTCTCCGACGCGCCCCGGGCCGACGAGGTGACCGATCCGGGTGTGTCCGAGCGCGAGGAGGTGCTCGGTCGCGATCGATGCGCCGGCATGGTCGTCGTTCACGACCACGTCGGCGTGCAGGTCGTCAGGCTCGTACGTCCCAGCGAGGACCACCGGCACCTCCTGGACCGCCCGACGGAGGGCGGCGTCGTCCTCTGTGGTGCCGACCACGACGATGCCGTCCACCTGTTGTCGCAGGAGCATGTCGACGGGCGAACCGCCCACGCGCCGTGTGGTCGCCGAGTCGACCAGGATGGGTGCCAGTCCGACGGTGTCGAGTGTCGCGGTGAGGCCGGCGAGCAGGTCGACGAACCAAGGGTTCCGCAGGTCGTTCAGGAGCACTCCAACCGTGCCCGTCCGCTGCTCGCCGAGGCTCCTGGCTGCGCGGTTCGGTCGGTAGCCGAGTTCGTCGACTGCTCGTTCGACGGCCGCCCGACGGGCGTCGCTGACTCCTGGGTCGCCGCGGAGCGCGAGCGAGACCAGCGACTTCGAGACCCCGGCGCGCTCGGCGACGTCCCGGATGGTCGGAGCGTGGTTCGGTCTCGACATGAGATCAGGCTAGTCCTATTCTGGACCGGTCCAGACTGTTCCAGTGCTGTCCAACGAAGCGAGCGCAGATGCCCCCGAAGATCTCCATGAACGTCACGACGACGTTCCACGGCAACGTCGTCCAGGACGTCCGCCTCGCGAAGGAGGCCGGCTACGGCGGCATCGAGCTGCAGAGCCCGAAGCTCTACCGGTACCTCGACGCCGGGTACGACGTCCAGACACTGCCGCCGCTGCTCGAGGGTCTCGAAGTGACAGGGCTCGGTGCCGTGCTCGACATCGAGCGTCAAGGTGCCGGTCGCGACGACTTCGTTGCGGAGGTCGAGCGCATGTGCGGTGTGGCCACCGCCGTCGGTGCGCCCATCGTGCAGCTGTGCACCGGGCCGGTCGATTCCGCGGTCGTCCGTGACCACCGCGCTGGCCGACTGGCCGATGACGACACCCGGTACCGGGCGACGCTCGGACTCGACGAGGACGCAGCGGTCCGCATCACCGGTGCGAACGTCCGTCTGGCGGCGGACATCGCCGCGGATCACGGGCTCGAGGTCTACCTGGAGCCCCTCGCCTGGGCGCACCTCAACCGATGCCGGCACGCGCTGGACATCATCGAGGAGGCCGGGCGCGACAACGTGGGGATCGCACTCGACACCTGGCACTTCTGGACGACCGGGGACACGCTGGCCGAGGTCCGAGCGCTGCCCGCGTCTGTCATCAAGGCCGTCCACCTGTCGGACGGGTTCGACCTGGACCGCGACCGGACGGTTCCCGACCAGGCCGTCCACCGGAACGTCGTCATCGGGGGCGGTGCGATCCCGCTGCAGCAGTGGGTCGACGCGATCAAGGCGACCGGGTACGACGGATGGTGGGTCACCGAGATGTTCTCCGACCGGGCGAACGAACAGGATCCCGCCGTCGTCGCACGCACCATGCACGACCTGACCGCGATCCTGGTGGGCTGATCATGACGCAACGCTTCGCACTCGTCGGTGCCGGGTTCATCGGCGGCGTGCACGCCGCGTCCCTCGCAGCGCACCCCGACGTCGACTTCGTGGGGATCCACGACGTCGACCGTGACCGCGCTGCATCGCTGGCGGCACGGCACGGCACGCGAGCGCTCACCCAGGACGAGGCGTTCGACGCGGCGCAGGTCGACGCGGTCTTCGTCGCTTCCTCCACCGACACCCATGCGCAGCACCTGCGCGCCGCAGCCGACGCCGGGATCGCCGTGCTCTGCGAGAAACCCATCGCTGCCGGGTACGCCGACGCGATCGCGGTGGTGGAGCACGTGCGTGCCAGCGGCGTGCCGGCGATGCTCGACTTCAACCGGCGGTGGGACCGTGACCACGCCGAGCTGCAACGGATCGTCGCCGCGGGGGAGATCGGTGCTGTCGAACTCCTCCAGCTCAGTTCCCGTGGCCCTTCCCTGCCGCCGCTCGACTACCTGCGGGTCTCAGGCGGCCAGCTCCGCGACCAGACCGTGCACTTCTTCGACCTCGTGCGGTGGATCACCGGCGAGGACCCGGTGACGGTCGCGGTGGCGGGTTCGGCGCTCGTCGATCCGGCCATCCGCGAGTTCGGCGACGTGGACACGTCGGTCACGACCCTCACGATGCCCTCCGGCGCGCTCGTGCAGATCGACAGCGTGCGGCGCACCGGGTACGGCTACGACGAGCGCATCGAGGTCATGGGGTCGTCCGGGCTCGTCGAGTCGCGGCGGAACCGCCGCGGGAACGTCGCGCGCTACACCGACGGGCAGATCGTCGCGGACGGACTCCACGACGGCTGGTTCGAGCGCGTGCAGCCCACCTACGCCGCGACGCTCGCCGCCTTCGTCGCGTCGCTCGAGTCCGGATCCGAGCCGCCGGTCTCACTGGAGGACGGGCTCAGGGCCCAGGCCATCGCCGAGGCAGCCACTCGTGCCCTGTCGTCGGCACGGACGGAGCACATCGACTACTGACCCCGGTCGGCCGAGTCGGACTCGCGCCGGTAGGATCGATGACCATGGTCGAACTGGACTTCACCGAGCAGCTCTCCGCCCTTCGCGAGACCTTCGGCAACATCCGCTCGGTGGTCGACGTCGACCGCCTGCAGCGTGAGATCGCCGACCTCAGCGAGCAGGCCGGGGCCCAGGACCTCTGGGACGACGTCGACCACGCGCAGCAGGTGACGAGCGCGCTCTCGCACCGCCAGTCGGAGCTGAAGAAGATCACCGACACCGAGCAACGCATCGACGACCTCGAGGTGCTGGTCGAGATGGCGAACGAGGGCGACGACCAGGAGTCCGCCGACGAAGCCCTCGCCGAGCTCAAGGCGATCCAGAAGATGATCGGCGACTTCGAGGTGCAGACGCTCCTCGACGGCGAGTACGACGACCGTCCGGCGGTCATCACGATCCGCGCCGGTGCGGGCGGTGTCGACGCGGCGGACTTCGCCGAGATGCTCCTCCGCATGTACCTCCGGTACGCCGAGCAGCACAACTTCAAGACCACCGTGATGGACACCTCGTACGCCGAAGAAGCGGGCATCAAGTCCGCGACGTTCGAGATCGACGCCCCGCACGCGTTCGGCACGCTGTCGGTCGAGGCCGGGACCCACCGCCTGGTGCGGATGTCGCCGTTCGGTGCCGCGGGCAAGCGCCAGACGTCCTTCGCCGCGGTCGAGGTCATCCCGCTCATGCCGGAGACCGCCGTCATCGACATCCCCGAGAACGACATCCGCGTCGACGTCTTCCGCTCGTCGGGCCCCGGCGGGCAGTCCGTCAACACGACCGACTCCGCGGTGCGCCTGACGCACATCCCGACCGGCACCGTCGTCTCGATGCAGAACGAGAAGTCGCAGATCCAGAACCGTGCTGCCGCCATGCGCGTGCTGCAGTCGCGCCTGCTCCTCCTGAAGAAGGAAGAGGAGAACGCGAAGAAGAAGGAACTCGCCGGCAACATCACGGCGAGCTGGGGCGACCAGATCCGCTCCTACGTCCTGGCGCCGTACCAGATGGTCAAGGACCTCCGGACGGAGCACGAGGTGAACAACCCCTCAGCCGTGTTCGACGGCGATCTGGACGGCTTCATCAACGCGGGCATCCGCTGGCGCAAGCAATCCGCTGCCGAGTAGGGGTTCGTGAGCCGCGCGCCTCGCTTGCTTTCCAAGCGCGGCGACCTACCCTGATCCGGTCATGATCAAATTCGACCAGGTCACCAAGGTCTACTCGGGCAACCCGAGTCCGGCGCTCGACAACCTCACCCTCGAGATCCTCAAGGGTGAGTTCGTGTTCCTCGTGGGCGCGTCCGGTTCCGGCAAGTCCAGCTTCCTGCGCCTCGTGCTCAAGGAGGAGAAGCCCACCAGCGGGCAGATCCACGTGCTCGGGCAGCGCCTCGGGTCCCTGGCATCGCGGAAGGTCCCGTACTTCCGCCGCAACCTCGGCGTGGTCTTCCAGGACTTCCGTCTGCTGCCGAACAAGAACGTGTTCGACAACGTGGCGTTCTCGCTGCAGGTCATCGGCAAGAGCAAGGGCTTCATCAGTGAGGCCGTGACCGACGTGCTGAAGCTCGTCGGGCTCGCCGGCAAGGCCACCCGCATGCCGCACGAACTCTCCGGTGGTGAGCAGCAGCGCGTGGCCATCGCCCGCGCCGTCGTGAACAAGCCGGCGATCCTGCTGGCCGACGAGCCCACCGGAAACCTGGACCCCACCACGTCCGCCGGCATCATGGCGCTCCTCGAACGCATCAACCAGGGAGGCACCACCGTGCTGATGGCGACGCACGACGCCAGCATCGTGAACCAGATGCAGCGGCGGGTCATCGAGCTCTCGAACGGCACCGTCCTGCGCGACGAGCAGTCCGGCGGCTACCAGACCCAGGCCGTCCCGATCCAGCGAGGCACCGTGTCCAACACCACCGGCATCCAGACGATCCCGGGGCTCATCCGATGAGGCTCGGGCTCGTCATGTCCGAGGTCGGCTCGGGCCTGCGGCGCAATGCGTCGATGGTCGTCTCCGTCGTCCTCGTGACCTTCATCTCCCTGACCTTCGTCGGTACGGCGATCCTGCTCCAGATGCAGATCAACCAGATGAAGGGGTACTGGTACGACCGGGCGCAGGTCGCCGTCTACCTGTGCACCGACACCGACACCACGGGCAACTGCACCGGCGCCAAGGCCACCGCGGACCAGCGCGAACAGGTCCAGGCGCAGCTCGACTCGTCGACGCTCAAGCCGTACATCGAGAAGACTTACTACGAGAACCAGGACCAGGCCTTCACCCGGTTCAAGGAGCAGTTCAAGGACTCGGCCGCGACGGAGTTCGTCAAGCCGGAGTACCTGAACGAGACCTTCTGGGTGAACCTGAAGAACCCCTCGCAGGCCGACGTCCTGGTCGAGAGCCTGTCGAAGGTCGCCGGCGTGCAGAGCGTCGTCGACCAACGCGGGTACCTGCAGCCGATCTTCAACCTGCTCAACGCCTCGTCGTACACGGCGATCGGCATCGCGGCGCTCATGCTCGTGGCGGCGGTGCTGCTCATCGCGACGACGATCCGCCTGTCGGCGTTCAGTCGACGGCGAGAGCTCGGCATCATGCGGCTCGTCGGTGCGTCGAACCGGTTCATCCAGACACCGTTCGTGCTCGAGGGGGTGATCGCCGCCGCCATCGGAGCCGTCCTGGCCGGAGGCGCGATCACCGCCGTGGTCTGGTTCTTCGTCCGGAACTTCCTTGCGGAGCGCTTCACCGGAACGGCGTTCATCGGCATGGGGGACGCGGCCATCGTGGTCCCCGCGGTGATCGTGATCGGCGTGCTCCTCGCCGCGGCGTCGGCGTCGATCGCCATCCGCCGGTACTTGAAGGTCTGACGCAGCACAGCATCCGCGAGCGGGCGGCGCGCCGGGAAGGTGCGCCGCCCGCTTCGTGTTGAGTAGTCTGTAGGGCTGCGCCGAACCACCCACGCAGCGCACTGCACCGGTCACCATCGAGAGGAGCCGTCATGGCGAAGGAACGCGGGGAGAAGATCGTCGCAACGAACCGTCGCGCCCGGCACGACTACCTCATCGAGGACACGTACGAAGCGGGCATGGTCCTGTCTGGCACCGAGGTGAAGTCCCTGCGGATGGGTCGGGCGTCCCTGGTCGACGGGTACGCCTACATCGACGGTGGCGAAGCGTGGATCGACGCCGTGCACATCCCGGAGTACACCGAGGGCACGTGGAACAACCACTCGCCCCGGCGGAAGCGCAAGCTGCTCCTGCACAAGCAGCAGATCGTGAAGATCTCGCACAAGACGGCCCAGGGCGGGTACACCCTCGTGCCCCTGCAGATCTACTTCCACGACGGTCGGGCCAAGATCGAGATCGCCGTCGCGAAGGGCAAGCGCGAGTTCGACAAGCGCCAGGCGCTGCGCGAGAAGACCGACAAGCGTGAGGCCGAGCGGGCCATGCGCACCCGGAACCGCGTCGGCGAGTAGCGCCGACGCATCTCCTCGGCTAGACTGAGGGACTGCTCCGACAGGGGCATTGGCAACTCAACAGCGTGACAGCGGCTCGCACGTCCGGCCCGCATGGGGATGATCGGTTTCGACATTGCCTGTGTGCCGACGGGAAGCGGGCCGAGGACCCACGGTTATCTCGTAAACGATCCGTGGAAAACAACAAGTGCCAATTCCAAGCGCACTGACTTCGCTCTCGCTGCGTAAGCAGCCCAGCACATGAAGTCCGTCGGCCAGGTGACCGTCTTCTAACCTGATCCCGACGTCATCCAGAGGACTTGCTGCACGGTTGCGCCTCAGGGCCGTGCGGGACTTGCACTGAGACTGGGCCCGTCGTCCTAGAAGCCGGTAGCAAAGGACGGGGCCGAGCAGAACGAACTATCCGGATACGCCCGTAGAAGACGTCGAATTGCAGCGATGGACGGGGGTTCGATTCCCCCCATCTCCACCATTCGCCGAACGACGAACCGCTGTCACGCTGCGCCACCTGAACGCCCCGGCACCGTCCCCTGGACAGTGCCGGGGCGTTCGCTGTTCCGCCACGTCCGAGGACTAGGCTCCGGAACAGGCGCGCAGAACACGCTCGCGTCGAACCCGAACGAGAGGTCAGCACGTGGTGCAGGAGATCGCGATCCGTGTCCGTCTCTGGGAGCAGGAACGAGTGGTGCTCAGCGAGTACGAGCGGATCGTGGGCTCCGTCGCCACGGTCGCCGCCCTCGCCGCATGGCTGCCGAACCCCGACACCCGTCTGGTGGTTCGCGGCCGAGGCGCGGAGCCGGTTCGCCTCGAGACCGTCACCTACGGCTCGGTGGTCGAGATGCTCGTCGTGCTCGACCAGCGCTCCGCCGGGGTCGAACGTGCCGCCGCCGCCATCGCCGCGCTCATCGAGTCGGTCCGCCACGAGCACGTCGCCGACGACGTCTCCGGAGTCGCCGGGGAACTCGATCGACTCGACCGCGCCGCACCGCGCGGACGCTCCGCCGTGGAACGCGCCCTGCGCACGTTCCTCGAGGGGGCACGGTCGGACGTCCTCGCGCGCAAGGCGACCACCCGGGTCCGGACCGCGCAGGCCCTGCTCCGACTCGCCGAGGCGGACGCGGTGCTGACGGTCGAGCGGGTCGCCGACGCCCTGGCACCGGTGCTCGAGGAGCACGCGGTCGACGTCGAGCTGGACACCGGGTCGGCCGTGGTCGTCGAGCCGATCGACGGGGTGGAGTCGCCGGAGACCGGTGCGTCCGGCGATGCCGACGCCGACGCCTCGCAGGCGGAGCCGGCGGCCGTGTCGGCCGTCCTGCCGCTGCCGACGGGTGCGAGCAAGGCGAAGCCGAAAAAGGACGACGACAAGAAGAAGAAGTCGAAGAAGGACGAAGACAAGAAGAAGAAGTCGAAGAACGACGACGACAAGAAGAAGAAGTCGAAGAAAGACGTCGACAAGAAGAAGTCCAAGAAGGACGTCGAGAAGAAGAAGTCGAAGAAGACCAAGAAGTAGCAGGAGCGGCACAGCAGATCTCCGACCGGGGGTCCGTACCCTGGTGCGGTGCCCCCGGTCCCACCCTCGTCGTCCTGGCACGGGCTCGGCCAGTTCCTCAGCCGTAGGGCGAGCGCCCTCGCAGCGGCTGCCGTGGCGCTCGTCACTGCCGTCGGAACGCTGCGGTACCACCAGTTCCACGCCGGTGAGCCGAACCACGTCGTCGCGGTCGCGCTCGGAGTCGCCCTGATCGCGGCGGGTTCGGCCAGCGCCGTCGTGCTCCTGGGCCGGCCGGTCCCTGTCGCGGTGCCCCTCGGGCTGGCGCTGCTCGCGGTCGTGCTCGTCGTGGTCGCCCCGAGCGCCGCGTGGAGCGTCGTCCCGCTGGTGGTCCTGCTGCAGACGACCGCGCGGGTCGTGCCGGCCACGCTCGCAAGCGCTGCGGCGATCGTCGTCGCAGCGGTCTCGGTGCCCCGTCTGACCGGGAACGACGACCCCGGGCTGCTCGTGGGGTGTCTGCTGTCCGGCTCGGTGTTCCTCGCCGCGATCGTGGTGTCGCGGGTGGCACTGCACGAGCGGTCGCGAACCGTCCGGCAGCTCGTCGCCACCAGCGCGCGACTCGTTGCCTCCGAGCGGCGGGCCGGCGCACTCGAAGCACGCCAGCACGTCGCCGCTGAGCTGCACGACACGGTGGTGCAGTCGGTGGCGGGCGCACTGTTCCTGACCGAAGCCGCGGAACGGTCCGGGGATGACGCCCTCGCGCAGCAGGCACGCCGTGCACTGCGCAGCGCGGTGGTGGACACCCGTGCGCTGGTCGACGGCCTCGGAGCAGACCGACCGGACGCCGGCGAGTCAGCGAACGGCGCGGCGGACGGGCTGACCGACTCGTTGACGGCCGCCCTCTCCACGGCCGCCGAGCGCGTGGGCGCCCGCTGGTCGGTAGTCGGGGAGCCGCAGACGCTGACACCGATACGTGCAATGGCCCTGTTGCGGAGCGCGCAGGGGGCGCTCGGCAACGCCGAACGGCACGCCGGCGCTGCGTCGATCTCGCTCGAGTTCCGGAACCAGGACGACTCGGTCGCAGTCGTCGTCCGCGACGACGGCCGCGGCTTCGACCCGAGCCTGTCGGTCACGCCAGGGCCGACCGGGGGACACGGCCTGACGATCATGCGCCGGCGACTCGAGGCCGTCGGGGGCACGCTCGACATCCGCTCCGGCCCGGACGGTACGGTGCTGCGGGCGACCGTCCCGTTGGAGGAACCATGACCCGCGTCCTGCTCGTCGACGACCACCCGGTGCTCCGGTCCGGTGTCGCCGCGATCCTCGGGACCTTCCCCGACATCGAGGTCGTCGCCTCGACCGGCGACCCGGAAGCCGTGAGCGCCCTGGTCGCCGATGCAGCTCCGGACGTCGTCGTGCTCGACCTGGGCCTGGGGACGCGGAACGGCGTCGACCTGATCCCCGGACTGGTGAGGACCACTCGCGTGCTCGTGTTCACGGCCACGGCGACCGACGTGTCGATAATGCGGGCACTCGATGCCGGGGCGACGGGTTACCTGCTCAAGGACGCGACCGCCGAGGAACTCGCCGCCGCGGTCCGGGCCGCGGCCACCGGGACCGCCGTGTACACGCGGGCCGTGGCGGAACGCATGCTCGACCGTGGTCGCCGACCGGACGAGACCCTGACCCCTCGTGAGCTCGACGTGCTCGAACTGCTCGCCGACGGCTCGACGAACCGGCTGATCGCGGGGCGGCTCTTCATGAGCGAGTCGACGGTGAAGACGCACCTGGTGCGGGTGTTCGCGAAGCTCGGTGTCGACGGCCGAGCCGGGGCGGTGGCCGAGGCGACCCGACGGGGCATCATCGCCCTCGACGGCCTGGCGCACCCCGCGCGGTCGCCGGACGGCCCGACGACGTGACGACGGCGGGGCGACCGATGGTCGTCCCGCCGTCGCCGTGACGGACTCAGCGTCGTCGGAGCACGCCCCGACGTCGCCGGGTCACTTCGTGATCGCGTCGAGCCCGGCCTGCGCGTACTCCTGGTCCGTGGCACCCGACGGGGTGCCGCCGACACCGATGCCGCCGATGGAGGCCTCGCCCGCCTTGACCGGCACGGCCCCGGCGAGGAACAGCGTGCCGGGCAGGTCCTTCAGCCCGGCGTTGTCGCCCGTGGCGCGCTTCGCGAGTTCGGACGTCGGCGACCCGAAGGCCGCGGCGGTGTACGCCTTCTGCCGCGAGGCACTGATCGTGTGGGAAGCGGCGTTCTCGCCGCGGACGAAGGCCTGCAGCTGGCCGTTGCGGTCGACGACCGAGACGCTGACGAAGCCGGAGCCGTCCGCCTCTGCGGCGGCGAGGGCGGCCGAGGCCGCCCGCATGGCGTCGGCGGAGCTCAGCCGCTTGGACTCGACGACGGCATCGCCGGTGACGGCGACGGTGCGGGCGTCCGTGGTGGTGCGGACGTCGGCGGAGGCGCTGTTCGACGAGGTGACGGCTGCGCCGGCCGTGATGCCGGTGACGGCGAGGGCTGCGGCGGCAGTGGCGACGAGGGTGCGGGGGAGACGCATGGGGGAGGACCTTCCGTTCGGTGTGGTGGGTCCAGCCTCACGCCGACGGGCGGTGCCACACATCGACCGTCCGGACCGCGGATCCGGACCGAACGGTCGACGGGGCGCCCGTGCCGCCGGACAGCGACGCAGACGCAGCCGCTTCCGCTAGAAGTCGAACAGGTTCGCTCGGATCCCTCCGGCGCCGTACTCCCGTCGTAGGAGTCCACGGCGCCGGAGCACGGGCACCAGGTCGCCGAACATCCGGTGGATCTGCGCCGGGTGCAGGTCACCCGAGAAGATGATCCCGTCGTTGTCGGCGTCGCTGCCGAGCTCCTCGATGAAGTCCGCGAACTCGTCGGCGGTCCCCACGAACCCCGAGCGTGACGCGATCCGCCCCTGCCGTGCCTTGCGGGCGAGCAGCTCCCGCAGCGGTGCGTCCGGGGTGTCCCCGAGCAGCCCGCGGATCGTGCCGGCCGAGACGTGCTCACCGAAGGTCCCCTCGGGCACCGGGGCGTCCAGGTCGAGCGCGAGCAGGTCGGTCTCCGAGTCACTCGACCACGCGATCGCCGCCGCACGCAGGGCGTCGTCGGTGGGGTGCTCGGACGCCGCGACGATGCGGTCGGCCTCCTCCGGCGAGGACACGATGACGGGCTTGAGCACGAACAGGATCCGCAGGTCCGCGGTGGACCGCCCTGCCGCCTCGGCTGCCGCGATCACCCGGGCGCGGTAGTCCGTCACCGCGGCGGCGGACAGCGGCGCGAGCGCGAGCTGCACGTCCGAGTGGGCCCCGGCGAACGCGAGCCCTCGGCCCGAGCCACCTGGGGACACGACCACGGGGTCCGACGCCAGCGGCAGGGCGTTGAGCGGACCGTCGGCGGTGAAGTGGGCGCCCTCGTGGTGGAACGCGTCGAGCGCGTCGCCATCCGCGAAGTGCCACGAGTCCGGCGCGCCGACGTACGCGTCGCCCCACGAGTGCCAGAGCCGGCGGAGCAGGGTGATCCACTCCTCGGCGCGGTCGTACGCCTGGTCGTGCGGCAGCGGCGGCAGGCCGGCGTGGCGTGCGCTGCCGACGTCGGTGACGACGTTGATGCCCAGCCGGTCCGAGGACAGGTGCGCCAGGGTCGCGAACTGCCGTGCCGCCAGGTACGGCGGGGTGATGCCGGCGTTGACGGTCGGCGCGATGCCGATGTGCGAGGTGGCGGCGAACAGGTACGGGGCGAGCAGCAGCGGGTCGTGCTTCGGGCCGCCGTACGCCTGCCGGATGCGCAGGTCGAGGGTCGCGGGGGAGCCGAGCGAGACGGCGTCCTCGGCGATGACCAGGTCCATGCCGGCCTGCTCGAGCGTCCGGACGGACTGCTGGTACAGGTCCGGTTTCGTCCAGTCGTGGCCCCAGTCCCAGTCGGACCGTCCCCAGGCCTGCGGGCCGAAGCCGCGCGAGAAGAAGTACCCGAAGTGCTGCAGCTCGGCCATTCAGCGCTCCTGCCGGTCGAGTGCCGGCCCACCGGCGGCCGTGCGCCGCGCGTCCGACGCTCCACGTGCCTCCAGGCCGCCGGCGGCGTCTGCGGACCGCACCGCGGCGAACCCGCGTTCCAGGTCGCGGAGCAGGTCCGCGACGTCCTCGATGCCGACCGACAGGCGGATCAGGCCGTCGCTGATGCCCTGCTCGGCGCGCTCTTCCGGCGTGCGGCCGGCGTGCGTGGTGGTGGCCGGGTGCAGGATCAGCGAGCGGACGTCGCCCAGGTGGGTCATCCGGCTGAACAGCTGCACGGCATCGATGAACGCCCGCGCGGCGGCTTCGCCACCGGCGAGCGTGAAGGCGAAGACGGACCCGGCCCCGCGGGGCAGGTAGCGCTGGGCGAGGTCGTGGAACCCACTGGAGGCCAGGCCCGCGTGGTCGACGCTCGTCACCTCCGGCTGCTGGTCCAGCCAGGACGCGACGGCCAGCGCGTTCGCGCAGTGGCGTTCCACCCGCAGCGACAGCGTCTCGATGCCCTGGCGGAGCAGGAACGCGTTGAACGGGGACGGCGCCGGACCGATGCGTGCGGCGACGACGTCGCGGGCGAACACGGCGAACGCCCGGTTGCCGTACCGCTCGGCGTAGCTCTCGCCGCCGAGGGACCGCTCGGGGCTGGTCAGGTGCGTCCAGCGCTCGGGGGCGGCGGTCCAGTCGAACCGACCGCCGTCCACGACCACGCCGCCGAGTCCGGCTCCGTGGCCGGACAGGAACTTCGACGCCGAGTGCACGACGATGTCCGCGCCGTGCTCGACCGGGCGCACCAGGTACGGCGTGGCGAGGGTGTTGTCGACGATCAGCGGGACGCCGGCGCGGTGTGCGGTCTCGGCGACGCCGGTGATGTCGAGGACGTCGTTCTTCGGGTTCGGAATCGTCTCGGCGAAGAACGCCTTCGTGTTCGGTCGGACCGCGGCGGCCCAGGCATCGAGGTCGCGGGCGTCGGTGACGAAGTCGACCTCGATGCCGAGCCGGCCGAGGTTCTGCAGCAGCAGGCCGCGCGTGCCCTCGTAGATGCTGCGGGCGCTGACGACGTGGTCGCCGGCCTGCAGCAGGCCGAGGAACGCCACGGTCGCCGCCGCCTGACCGCTGCCGACCAGGATCGCCTGGACACCGCGTTCGAGCAACGCCACGCGGCGCTCGACGTCGGCGTTCGTCGGGTTGCCGAGACGCGTGTAGGTGTAGCCGTCGTCGGTGTCGGCGAAGCGGTCACGGGCCTGGTCGAAGTCGTCGAACAGGAACCCGGAGGACATGTGGATCGCGGGGACCCGGGCGCCGTGCCCGGCGTCGGGCACGAAGCCGCCGTGTACCTGCTCGGTCGCGAAGCCGTGGTCGTCGGTCGCCATGGGACACCTCCGGGGGTCGTCTGGCGGTAGCCTCGCAGCCCCTCGGCGCGGACAGGCGATTGCGGCCCCCGGTTACGCGAGCGCAGCCTCAGACGAGCGCGCGGACCCCGGCGGCGACGGTGTCCCAGACCTGGAGCAGCGGCTCGCGCGCCAGCCACACCGCGACGGCGTTCACGGCGACGAACAGCACGAACCACAGGGACGCCGGAACCCGCATCTCGGCCGCGGCGATGCGGAAGTCGGTCTGTACCCGGGCGCCGGTGACGAGCCAGCGACCGACCTGCACCACCGAGCGCAGGCCGTCGACGACGAAGAACGCCCCGACGGCGGCGACCACCAGGACGGTCGTCTCGGACGGGCGGACGGCCACCCACAGGGCGAGCGCGTCGAAGCCGAGCACGACGAGCAGGCCGAACCAGTTCCGGACGAACGCCAGCGCCACGAGCCCGATGACCGCGAGCACCACCACGGGCAGCCAGCGGGAGCCGTGCAGCACCCCGGTCACCAGGAGCACCCCCGCCCAGAGGGGTGCGCTGTACCCGGCGTACAGGTTCAGGATCCGGACGAGCCACCGGATGCCGCCGGGCACCCGGCCGAGCTGGACCCAGGCCTCGCCGGACCCGTCCGGGTGCAGCTCGATCCGCTGGATCCGCCCGCCGAACGGCACGACGACGATCGCGTGCCCGACCTCGTGCGCGATGGTCGCGGCGATGCGGGCCACGCGGCCGACGAACGGCACGAACGGCAGGACGGCGCCGACGAGGAGCGCGACGAAGACGAGGGGCGGGGCTGCGGTGGTCAAGTGACCAGCATCGCAGCCCCGCCCAGGAAGACCCTGCGGGACCGGCGTCAGGGGAGCACGGGCGTCGTCAGCACCACCGTGACCAGGACCACGGTGCCGGTGATCGCCAGGGCGGTGAGGACGGCGAGGAACACCGTCAGGCGGTTCACGCGTCGGCGCCCGGCTATTCGACCGTCACCGACTTCGCGAGGTTCCGGGGTTTGTCGACGTCGCACCCGAGCTGCAGGGCCAGTTCCCGTGCGAGCATCTGCAGCGGCACGACGGCCTCGAGCGGACCCCACGGCGCGGTCATCGCACCCCAGGCCAGGTCCCCGGTGCCACGGCGTCCGAGCGCGGGGATGTCCGCCGATTCGCCGCCGATCGTGATGACGAAGCCACCGCGGGCCCGGACCTCGGCGATCGCCGACTGGATCTTCGGCTCACCGTGGTCGATGACGACCACCGGGGTGCCGTCGTCCACCAGCGCGAGCGGCCCGTGCTTGAGTTCGCCGGCGGGGTACGCCTCGGCCCAGCGGTAGCTGAGCTCCTTGAGCTTCAGGGCGCCCTCGGCGGCGTACGGCAGTCCGGCACCGCGGCCGAGGAACAGGAAGCCCGTCGCCTCCTTGACGCTCGACACCAGCAGCGGCATCCGCTCGGCGGACACCCGCGCGGCGTGCTCGATCCGTGCCGGCAGGTCGAGCAGCTCGTCGACGAGCACCTGCGCGCGCGACGGTTCGATGCGGCCGGAGGCCACCATCGCGGAGATCATCGCCGCGACGCCGACGACGACCTGCGCCGTGAACGTCTTCGTGGCGGCGACGCCGATCTCCGGGCCGGCGTGGCAGTCGAGCACGGCGTCGGCCCGTCGGGCGAGCGAGGAGTGCATGTTGTTCGTCAGCGCGAGCACCGGGTGGCGGTCCTCGAACCGGTCCAGGGCACGGAGCACGTCAGCGGTCTCACCGGACTGGCTGATCGCGACGACCAGGGTGCCCGGACCGAGCACTGCCTGGTCGGCCTCGCTCGCGACGACGATGTCGGTCGGCACACCACCGATCCCGCGCAGGGCGGTCGCGATCACCTGGCCCGCGTTCAGCGAGGTGCCGCAGGCGACGATCGCCAGCCGGTGGAAGCCGGCCAGGCCGAGGCCCACCCACATGCTGCCGTCGGCGGTGCGGCGGGTCACCCGGTCCAGGATCGTCGCGACGACGTCGGCCTGCTCGTCGATCTCCTTCGCCATGTGGTCGGTGTGGTCGCCGAGGTCGAGCGCGGCGGCGGCGAACGGGGACGGCGTGGGGAACGGCACGGGAACCGTGATGCCGTCGGACGACCAGGTCCAGGCCTCACCGAGCTCGACGACGTCGCCGTCGCGCAGCGCCACGAAGGTCTCGCACCACTCGGCGATCGCGCCGATGTCGCTCGCCACGAAGTCGCCGCGGCCGGAGCGGGCGACGACGAGCGGCGAACGATCCGCCGCCACGACCATGCGGCCGTCCCGGGCGTCCAGGACCACGATCGCCCACGAGCCCTCGAGCTGCGCCGTCGCGATCTGCACCGCGAGCATCAGGTCCGGGTCGACCGCCAACGCACGCTCGACCAGGTGCGCGATGACCTCGGAGTCGACGTCGGACCGGAAGCGGTGGCCCTGCGCCTCGAGCGTCTGGCGCAGCCGGTCCGCGTTCTCGACGATGCCGTTGTGCACGATCGAGATCCGGCCGGTGCAGTCGGCGTGCGGGTGCGCGTTCGCCTCGCGCACGGCACCGTGCGTGGCCCAGCGGGTGTGGCCGATGCCGACGCCGGTGAGCGCGTCACCGGAGCGTGCAGCGACGAGGGTGCGCAGGTCGCCGACGCGGGAGACCGAGCGGATCGTCTCGGTGCGGCCGACGGCCGTCCGGACGGCGATGCCGGCGGAGTCGTACCCGCGGTACTCGAGTCGTTCGAGTCCGTCGAGCAGGTAGGGGGTCGCGTCGTCAGACACGCGGGCCGCGATGATGCCGCACATCGGCTGTCCCTTCGGGGGAACGAGGGTGGGTGGAACGGGGAGGTGGGACTGGTGCGGCACCGACCGCCGTCGGGTCTGCCGCGCGTCCGGGGCCTCCCGGCCCGGGAACCGACGCCCGTCCTCGGATCAGGCGAGGACGGACGTCGGTGTCGTTGGGCCGAGGGGTTCGGGTACCGGACGGGGTACCGCGGGCTGGCCCCCGGGGGAGGGGCACGGCGGTCGGTGCAGGAGAAGCCTCACCCGCCGCCGACCACACGGCAACACCCGTCGGACGCTCTTGCGGTTCCCCGCGTGCGGGGGCACACCGCGCTGCGGTCGCGTGCGGACTCCCGCAACCGCCGGCGCACCACGCGAGCGACGACGGACGGGAGGCCCGGTACCAGCTGGTACCGGGCCTCCCGCGCGGTCTTCGCTCTGAGCGACGCGCCAGCGGCGCGCGGACCCAGCGCCGGGCGAGCCTGCGAGCCCGGTTGGATGTGCGGTCTCCTACGTGAGGAGCGCGACCAGGTGCGATCGCGACCGCGCGCCGACCTTGCGGTAGATCTGCGTGAGCCGCAGCTCCACCGTGCGCTGCGACATGAACAGCGACGAGGCGATCTCGCGGTTGCGGTACCCCTCGGTGACCTTCTGCACCACCGCACGCTCCTCGGCGGTCAGCGACGTGAGCACCGCCGACGCGTCGGGGGCACTGCGCGGCGTCCCCGGGAACGCCGGCGAGAGCACCGGTGCGGACCGGATCGATGACGAGCCCGAGCCGAACTGCGGCATCGCCGCGGCCGGCGCCGGCGTCACCAGCGGTCGACGCAGGCCGGCCGCCTCGTACGCCGCTGCGGCCGCCGCACCGAGGCGCGGACGCTCGGCCGGGTTGCCGACCGCGGCCAGCGCCGCGAACGTGCGAGCCCGCTCGTACTGCGAGTCGTGCGGCTGGAACAGCTCCAGCGCACGGCGACGAGCCGTCTCGCGGGTGGTGTCGTCGGCGACGAGCGCGAGGCTCCGCGCCAGCACGAGGGCACCCCAGCGCCCGGGACGGGCATGGTGGTCCGCCGCCAGGCGGGCCGTGATCGTCCGCGCGTCGTCGGTCCGTCCGAGACGCACGTACGCCTCGACCAGGTCGCCGAGGTGCCGGAGCACCGCGGGGTTCCGGAGCGACCGACCGATGGCGTCGGCGGCCTCGAGCGCGGTGGCTGCCTCGTCGAGGCGGCCGTCGAGCAGCAGGACCTTGCCGCGGAGCGCGTGCAGCTTCGCCGTCGCACCCCAGAGCCGACTCGTCGATCGGTGCTCGAGGCACCGGTCCACGACGTCGAGCGCCTCGGCGGAACGGCCCTCGGCGAAGTGCCGCCACGCGACGGCGATCGCCCGGGAGGGCTCACGCAACCGCTCGGCGACGGACGAACCGGACTCCCACACGTCGATCGCGCGGAGCGCCTGCCGGAAGTTGCCGGAGCGCACCTCGTTCTCGGACGTCAGATAGCGGGCCGCCTCGGTCCACACCGCCGCGGTCTCCTGCCCCCGGGCGAGCACGAGTGCGAACACCCGTCGCGCGCTCCGGTAGCGCTCGCCGATGCTCAGCGCGTGGGCGAGGAGCAGCAGAGCCGGGTCCGACATCGCCACGAGCTCCGAGGTCGCGAGCCCGTCGTGCAGCTCGGTGTCGGGCGGCAGCACGCCGTCCACGGCGGCGATGAGCTCCCGCGCGGTCGTCGCGATCTCGAGGGTGTGCGCGGACGCCGAACCCTCGAGCGGTTCGATCCGGTGCAGCAGGTCCTTCGCCTGGTCGAGCTCCCACGCCTCGGCACGGAAGCACGCCACCATGGCCATCAGCCCGGCGACGGCGTCCACCTCGGCCGGGTCCGTCGCGTCGACGGGGACGAGCAGCTCGTCCGCGTGCACGGCGTCACCGCTGAGGTACTCGGCCGAGTACTGCAGCCGGAGCCGGCGGACCTCGTTCGGCGTCGTCCGGAACGGACGGAGCGCCGCGAGGTACCGCGCAGCGAAGCCGAGCAGGCGCTTGCCGAGCATGGCCTCCGCGACCCCGAGGAGCGCGACGTGCTCGTCCTCGGTCCCACCGCCGATGTGCAGGGCACGCTCGGTCAGCGCGATCGCGGCGTGCACGTTGCCGTCCACGACGTACGACCGTGCAGCCTGGAGCAGCGCGACCACGTCGGGGACGTCGTCGACGAAGCTCCGGTGCCACGCAGCCGACCGCGGGTCGGTCTCCGCGCTCGCCGTGGCCAGCTCGGCGTGTGCCGCACGACGGTCACGGGCGGGCATCCGCCAGTAGAGCGCGGAACGGACCAGCGGGTGCCGGACGGTGACGCTCTGCCCGCGGACGGTCGCGAGACCGGCCCCGACCAGGTCGTCCAGCTCGTCGCGGTCCCACGCCGTGGTCTTCGCGACGGGCACCAGGGCGAGCTTCGCGAGGACGTCCAGATCGCGTCCCGCGGCGGGCCCGAGTGCGAGCGCCGCGATGGCCTCGGTCGTCGGAGTGGGTCGGAGCGGGAGCACGATCGGCTCCGCGCCGGTGAGCTGCTCCCGGGTGAGCACCGCGAGCTGTTCGCGGAGCGCGCCGGGGTTGCCACCGGTCTCCTCGGCGAGGACGGCGAGGACACCGTCGTTCGCCTCGGCCGGTGCCATGGCCCGGGCAAGGACCAGGGCCTCGTCCGACGGCAGCGGTTCGATGCGCAGGATCGGCAGGGCCGCGAGCGGACCGTCCGACGGCACCGAGCGGACCGTCGCCACGACGCGCAGGGCGGTGCCCGCGAGTCGTCCGGCGAGGAACGCGATGAGCTCCTGGCTCTCCGTGTCCATCCGGTCGAGGTCGTCGATGAGGACGAGCGTCGGCGGGAGGGTCAGGGCGTGCACGGCGTCGAGGAAGTCGTGCGCCGCCGCCAGCCCGGCCGTCACGGCGGCCGCGGTCCCGCCGGCCTGCAGCAGGTGGGCGATGTGTGCGGTCGCTCGGGGGTCGTCGAGCGCGGTGAACAGGGAGGTCACCCCGGCCAGTGGCCAGCGGGATTCACTCCCGTTGACACCGACCCGGACGACGGGGAGGGAAACGCGGTTCGAGACCGCGTCGAGGACGCTGCTGCGTCCGGAACCAGGGTCGCCGACCACGACCATCGCGGACTCCCGTGGGAGCACTGCGAGGGTCGCGATCCGGTCGACCTCGAGACGTCGACCGGTGAGTGCCATGACTCACCGGCCTCCGGGTCCGGAGGCGGATGCTGCGAGGAGGGCGTCGGCGAACACGGGGGTCGCTGCGACGGGGCGCACGGAGGCGGACCGGACTGCTGCACGGCGGGTGACCGTGGCGGAGTACGGACGAGCGGCGGCGACTGAGCGCGCGCCGGAACTGTCGTGGATTGGATGCGGTCGACGAGTGTGGGTGCACTCGGTTCCGCTCGGGAACGATGATGTCATCGTCTGTATCACCCCTCGGGTTAGGGTCTTCGGACGAACACGACCGGTCTGTTCCGCCGTCCGGATCTAGGGAATCCGAGAGCATCACGTGACCTGCCGTCTGGAGCACGATAACTCAGGTACCGGCCCGCCGAGCGGACTCCGGTGAGCAGATGTCCAGAACGGTGCCCCCAGTACGGGGGGCCACGAGGGGGGTGTGGCACCCGCCCCCTGCACCCCGATCCGGGTCAGCCGGACGGAACCGGGGTACAGGTCTGTCCGGACCCCGTTCGTCGTCGCAGGTGTAGCACGGACGGGATGTCCAACGCCGAACCGACCGACGCCCGCCTCGATGACCGCACCCGGTGGCGGGCCTTCGCCGTCTGCGTGGCGGTCGCGGCCCTGACGATCCTCGACCTGTCCAAGGTGAACGTCGGGCTGCCCTCGATCGAGCAGTCCCTCGGGGCCACCAGCTCGTCGCTCCAGCTCATCGTGGCGGGGTACGCGCTGGCGTTCGGCCTCGCCCTCGTGCCAGCGGGTCGACTCGGCGACCTGAAGAGCCGGCGTGTCATGTTCATCGTGGGCCTCAGCGCGTTCACCGGATCGAGCCTGCTGTGCGCCGTCGCCCCGAACATCGAGGTGTTGATCGTCACCCGGATCCTGCAGGGCTTCGCCGCCGGGATCCAGATGCCCCAGGTCATCGGACTGGTGCAGCAGCTGTTCCGCGGACCGGAGCGGGGCCGCGCGTTCGGGCTGTTCGGGGCGATGATCGGCATCTCCACCGCGCTCGGGCCCACCATCGGCGGTGGCCTCATCGCGATCGGCGGCGAGGAATCCGGCTGGCGGCTGCTGTTCTGGATGAACGTGCCCCTCGGGATCGCCGCACTGCTCTTCGCCGTCCGCCTGCTGCCGAAGGGTGCCCAGGGGAAGGCGCAGGACCGCGAACTGGACGTCGTCGGCATCCTGCTGCTCGGTGCCGCCATCATCACCCTGATGCTGCCGTTCGTGCTGACCAGTGGCGGCGGTGGTTCCGCGAGCCGCTGGTTCTGGCTCGTCGGCTTCGCGGTGTTCCTCGTGCTGTTCGTGCTCTGGGAGCAGCGGTTCAAGCGGCAGGGCAAGTCGCCCGTGGTGCACTTCGAGCTGTTCCGGCTGTCGTCGTACCGCAACGGGTTGTCGATCGTGGCCGTCTACTTCGCGGCCCTGCCGGCGTCGTTCCTCATGGTCACGCTGTACCTGCAGGAGGGCCTCGGGCTGTCGCCGTTGTTCGCCGGCATGGTGAGCATCCCCTTCGCCGCGGCGAGTGCCGTGGGCTCCTACATCGGCGGACGGATCGTGGACCGGGTCGGGCGGGCGCTGGTGGTCGCCGGGCTCGGGATGGTCGTCGTCGGCTTCCTGCTGCTCATGGTCGCCGCCGTCGCCACCCCGCCGGAAGTCACGCCGTGGGCGATGGCCGGCGCGTTCCTGGTGGGCGGACTCGGTGGCGGGTTCGTGGTGTCGCCGAACCAGACCCTGACCCTGGCCGAGATCCCCGTCGAACAGTCCGGGGTGGCGGGGTCGATGCAGCAGCTCGGGCAGCGTGTCGGCACGGCGATCGGCACCGCGGTCGCGACGAGCATCTTCTACGGGATCGTGCGGAGTGAGGCGGCGGGGTCGGGATCCGGCGGGTCGGGCGGGCGTCTCGACGCGTACCACGACGCGTTCCGCAGCGGCACGACGTTCACGGTGTCGCTGATGGCGCTGGCGCTCGTACTGGCCGGTGCGGACCTGGTGGCGCGTCGGCGGGCGGCGCGGCGGGCCGACGGGGAGTCCGAACACCCTGGCTCGGCTGCGGGGTCCGCCGAGCGGACCGAGGCGTCGGGGTCCGCCGAGCGGGGTGGTCGGCGCGCCGACCGGACCTAGGAGTCGCGGCGGATGACCTCGACCACGGCATCGTGCACCAGGCCGTTCGAGGCGAGGGCGCTGCCGTGCCACGGCCCGGGGTCGCCGTCGAGCGAGGTGAAGCGACCGCCGGCCTCTTCGACGATGGGGACGAGGGCCGCGATGTCCCACGGCTTCAGGTCCGGTTCGCCGGCGACGTCGAGGACGCCCTCGGCCACCATCATGTACGACCACATGTCGCCGTAGGCCCGGGTGCGCCAGACCCGGCGCGACAGGTCGACGAGCGGCTCGAGGCGGTCGTCGTCGTCCCACTGCTGCATGCTGTTGTAGCTCAGGCTCGCGTCGGCGAGCTCGGACACCCCGGAGACCCGGAGTGGTCCGTCCAGCGAGAACGCGCCGGAGCCCTCGGCCGCCCACCAGCGCTTGCCGAGGGCGGGCGCACTGACGACGCCGAGCACCGGGCGGCCGTCGACCGCGAGCGCGATGAGGGTCGCCCACACCGGGACGCCGCGCAGGTAGTTGGCCGTGCCGTCGATCGGGTCGACCACCCACTGGCGGTGCCCTTCGCTGACGGCCTCGGCCCCGGTGTCCGCCGTCGTCTCCTCGCCGAGGAACGCGTCGTCCGGTCGCTCGGTGGAGAGTCGCTCGCGCAGGGCCCGTTCGACGGCCTGGTCGGCGTCGGTGACGTGCGTGCTGTCGGCCTTCTTCGTCACGTGCAGGTCGGCGGCACGGAAGCGCTCGAGGCTGATCGCGTCGGCGGTGTCGGCGAGGGAGCGGGCGAAGTCCAGGTCGGCGCTGAGGTCCACGTCGCCCAACCTACCGTCGCTACGCGGCGACGACCTCTTCTTCCTCGAGCCGGGTGACCTCGCGCTCGCGGGCGACGCGGGTCCGGCGGGCGACGAGCCCGTGCACGACGACGCAGAGCAGGAGCGCGGCGGCCAGCCAGAGGGCGAGCACGAGCGACGAACGCCCGAGCGAGGCGTCCGGGAAGTACTGCAGGTCCTGTGCGGCCTGCAGCCACGCGGCACCGCTCCAGAAGGTGTGCAGGGCGGCGAAGAAGCCGGGCTGGAACGCCGGCTGGAAGATCCCGCCGGACGACGTGAAGTTCAGCATCACGAACAGCATCGTGAGGATCGGGGTGGTCCACCGGCCGAGCACGGGGTGCAGCCCGACGCCGAGCGCGACGATGATCGCGTCGTAGAGCCAGGCGAACAGGAACACCTGCCAGTGGTGGGTGGTGATGACGCCGTAGATCGGTCCGGCGACGATCACGCCGATGCCGGCGACGACCCCTGCGGTGGCGAGCCCGATGACCGCGGTCCACACCGCACGGAGCTTCGTCGCGACCGAGGCCACGGCGATCGCGGACGCGTACCCGCCGACGCTCAGGGCCACGAGCAGGAAGAACAGCCCCTGGCCGGTGGTGTCCTGGTCGCCCGTGGGTACGACGTCGACGACCCGGAACGGCACGTGCTGGTCGTAGGCGATCGGCAGGAACACCTTCTGCGCGGCGCTCGCGGTCGTCTCCGACGCGGCGGTCGAGACGTAGAGCGTGGCACCCGTCGCCGTCGGTGCGTACACGGCGGCGAGGTCGCGGTCGCGCACCTGCTGCTCGGCCGCCTTCGTCGAGGCGACGACGTGGGCCACGAGGGCCCCGTCGGACTGGTCGGTCACGGTCTGGGCGAACACCTGGGTGGCCGCACCCTGGCCGACGATGCCGACGGGCAGTTCCTGGGGTGCCGGGGCGTGGAAGGCACCGAGGTAGGCCAGACCCATGCCGGCGGCCAGGAACAGCGGCACGAGGATGTGCGAGGCGAACGTCAGCAGCACACGACCGAGGCCGGCGGGGCGCAGGACGCTGTCAGACCGCTGCGGCTTCGGGGCTCGTGGGGACTTGTGGGTGGGGGAGTGGTGCGCGTGCGACGTCGTCGTCGTGCTCGGGGACGGGGCGTCGACAGCGGGGGTCGGCGCAAAGTTGTACTTTGCAACTTCAGACACGACCGCAACTGTACAACCCCGGTGCGCGCTTGTCGACGCCGGCCCGGTGTCGAGGCGTCGTCCGGTGCGAGGTTGTGCACTCGGTGCGAGGCGCGCGAGCCCGCACGGAGTGCACAACCTCGCACCATTCGTGCGCCCCTCGCACGGTGCGAGGGGGGCACGGTGCGAGGTATGCACGGTGCGAGGGGTGCGGAGACCGCGCGCCGGTGCGAGAGGGCGCCCGCCGGAGTGGTCACGACTCACCGCGCGCCGGCGCTCGAGTGGTCACGATCTGTCGGGTGCCGCGTCGCCAGTCGACAGTTCGTGACCGCTCGACGCACACACGGCGGGGTGTCGTGACCAGCCGCCGACCAGCCGCCGACCAACCCCGACCAGCGCCGGCCAGTCGCCGACCAGCCGCACCGCCGCGCCCTACTCGGAACCGGGGTCGGACGCGCCCATCCCGGTCAGCAGCGCCCGGAACGAGTCAAGCCGCTCGACGCCGGTCGGCCCCAGCTCCCCGTCCTGCACCCGGTCGACGATCTCCCAGTCGTGCGCCTGCGCCAGCGGGATGCCGTCCCGCGCGGGCAGCACCGGCACGGCGTGCGACGCGAACGCCCGGAACACGTTCGCGGGGTCGACGTGCCCCAGGCCGAAGGACCGCACACCCGGCGTGTCGATGATCCACCCGCCGTCGCGGACCCGCAGCGCGATCGACGACGACGACGTGTGCCGCCCGCGACCGGTCACGGAGTTCACGACGCCGATCGCGCGCGTCGACCCGGTCAGGGCGTTCACCAGGGTCGATTTGCCCACACCGGAGTGCCCGACGGTCACGGTCACCTTGTCGTCGAGCAGTTCGTGCAGGGCCTCGAAGGGGACGTCGTCCGATCGGCTCGTCACGATCCGAAGGTCGAGGCACGCGAAGTGCGCCAGGAACGCAGCGGGGTCGGCGAGGTCGGTCTTCGTGATGCAGAGGATCGGGTCGAGGCCGGCGTCGAACGCGGCCACCAGGTACCGGTCGATCAGACGGGTGCGCGGCTCGGGGTCGGCGGCGGCCACCACGATGAGCATCTGGTCGGCGTTCGCCACGATGACGCGCTCGACCTCGTCGGAGTCGTCGGCACTCCGCCGCAGCAGTGTGGTGCGCTCGGCGACCTTCACGATGCGTGCCAGCGAGCCCGGGTCGCCGGAGACGTCCCCGACGAGCGACACGTGGTCGCCCGTGACGACGGACTTCTTGCCGAGCTCGCGGGCCTTCGTCGCCGTGATGACGTGGTCGTCGATCAGCACGCCGAACCGCCCGCGGTCGACGTTCGTCACCCAGCCGACCGGGGCGTCGTCGTACGTCGGACGGGTCTTCGTGCGCGGTCGGTTGCCCTTCGGGTTGGGGCGCACCCGCACGCTCGACTCGTCGTACTGCCCGTACGGCTCGTCCCCGTCGGAGTCGTCACCGTCGGTGTCGTCCCACCAGCTCATGCGTCAGTCCCCACTCGCCGGTGCAGCGGCCACCGAGGACGCCACGAGCGCCGCCCACAGCTCCGGGAACTGCGGCAGCGTCTTCGCGGTCGACCCGATGTCGTCGACGGCGACGCCGTCGACGACGAGGCCCACGATCGCCCCCGCGGTCGCCATCCGGTGGTCGTCGTACGCGCCCCAGGCGCTGCCGTGGAGCGGCGCCGGTTCGATCCGCAGGCCGTCGTCGAGTTCGTGCACCGCGCCTCCAGACCGGTTGAGGTCCGCCGCCAGCGCGGCCAGGCGGTCCGTCTCGTGCCCCCGCAGGTGACCGATGCCGGTGATCTCGCTCGGGCCGTCGGCCAGCGCGGCCAGCGCGACGAGCGCCGGGGCGAGTTCGCCGCCGCGGCTCAGGTCGAGTTCGAGACCCGGCAAGGAGGCCCCACCCCGGATCCCGAGGCCGCCGTCGACGACCAGGTCGTCACCGTCACGAGCCACGCTCGCCCCCCACAGGGGCAGGAGCGTCTCGAGGTCGGCACCGACCTGCGTCGTCTCGGCGGGCCAGGTGCGGATGCGCACCGTGCCGCCGGCGACGAGCGCGGCGACGGCGAACGGCGCCGCGTTCGACAGGTCGGGCTCGATCGTGACGTCACGCGCGCCGATCGGGCCCGGGTGCACGATCCACTCGCCGACCGACGGCTCGTCGACGCGGACGCCGCGGGCACGGAGCGCCGCGACGGTCATCTCGATGTGCGGCATGCTCGGCAGGCGTTCGCCCACGTGGGTGAGGTGCAGGCCCTCGTCGAAGCGGGGCGCCGACAGGAGCAGCCCGGAGACGAACTGCGAGGACGCCGAGGCGTCGATCGTCAGGGCGCCACCGCGGACCGAGCCGGTGCCGGTGAACGAGAACGGCATCGAACCGCCGCCGTCGTCCGTGACGTCCACACCGAGGTCCACCAGTCCCTGCACGATGGCGTGCATCGGTCGCTTGCGGGCGTAGGGGTCGCCGTCGACCGTGACGGGCCCGACGGCCAGGGCAGCGAGCGGCGGCAGGAAGCGCATCACGGTGCCGGCCAGCCCGCAGTCCAGGCGGACGTCGCCGTGCATCGGGGCGGGCGTGATCCGGAGGTCCGGGCCGTAGGGGTTCGGGGCGGTGCCGGCCGCCGGCTCGAGCTCCTCGATGCCGACGCCGAGCGCACGGAGGCCCGCGATCATCAGCGCCGAGTCACGGGAGTGCAGCGGGAGCCGGATCGTCGAGGGGCCGTCCGCGAGGGCCGCGAGCACGAGCTCCCGGTTCGTCAGCGACTTCGACCCGGGCAGCGCGACGTCGCCGCGCAGCGGACCCCCTGCGACCGGGGCGATCCAGGGGTCGGCGGGCTGGGCCCCGCTGTGGGAATGCGTCGTGTCTGCCATCGGTTCACCAGGGTACTGAACGCACCGGGAGGATCAGTGGCAACAGCAACACTCGCACGAGAGCGGACCGGCACGGCGACCGTGCTGACCGCGGTGCCGACGACCCTCGGCACGCTCGGCCTAGACTTGGCGGCGATGACGACCGACGAACCGCAGGCAGCTCCGCACCACCTGGTCGACGAGACCGAGGTGCAGCTCGACGCCGTCGAAGAGGAGCACGAAGCCCTCGACGACGCCGCAGACGAGCCGGTGGACGCGAAGACCGTCTCCGAAGGGGAGCTGCGGTCCCTCTTCGAGGACCAGGCGCTGCCCTTCATGGACCAGCTCTACGGTGCGGCCATGCGGATGACCCGCAACCCGGCCGACGCGTCGGACCTGGTGCAGGAGACGTTCGTCAAGGCCTTCGCCGCGTTCCGCCAGTTCAAGCAGGGCACGAACCTGAAGGCCTGGCTGTACCGGATCCTCACGAACACGTTCATCAACACGTACCGCAAGAACCAGCGGAACCCGTACCAGGGCACGATCGACGAGCTCGAGGACTGGCAGCTCGGCGGCGCGGAGAGCGTCACCCAGTCGATCTCCGCCCGGTCCGCCGAGGCCGACGCGATCGACCACCTGCCGTCCTCCGCCGTGAAGGACGCACTGCAGGCCATCCCGGAGGACTTCCGGATGGCCGTGTACTTCGCCGATGTCGAAGGCTTCTCGTACCAGGAGATCGCCGACATCATGAAGACCCCAGTGGGGACGGTCATGAGCCGCCTCCACCGTGGCCGCCGGCTCCTCCGTGGGCTCCTGGCGGACCACGCCCGTGAGACCGGCATCGTCCCGGACGCAGCGTCGACGGCGACGATGCGTGGACGGGGACGAGGCGCGGCACAGACGACGAAGGCAACCGCGGCCACGGGTCGCACCGGACGGAAGGACGCACGATGAGCGGCTGCGACTGCTCGAAGGCGAAGGCCGAACTCGAGGAGTTCCTGCACGACGAGCTCCGCCACGAGGACGCCGCGGACATCCGCGAGCACATGGACGGCTGCGAGGACTGCCAGACCGAGCACCGCGTCGGCGTCGTGCTCATGGAGACCGTCCGTCGCGCCTGCAAGGAGACCGCTCCCGACCAGCTGCGCAGCGAGATCCTCGCGCGCATCCGGGTGGAGCAGGCGACGCACTGACAGCACGGCTCCGTCGAACGGCCGGGCGTCAGCGGCCGGCCTGGAACGCGCGGGTGATCGCCGCTGCGTCGAGGACGCGCTCGTGCACCCGGACCGTGTCCACGTCGCCGGTGTAGACGTAGTCGCCGGCGTTCGGCCAACCGGCCAGCGTCTGGCGTCCGGCGCGCCAGTGTCCGGCGTACTGCCGCAGGGTGACGGCGTCGGAACGGGTGCCCTGCAGCTGGCCGTCGACCCAGAGCGCCATCGATCGCGACTGGAACGTCGCGACCGCGTGGTGCCATTCGCCGTCGGTGACCGTCGCCGTCGATCCCAGCGTGAACTTGAACTGCGACCCTGATCCCTCGACGCCGAACCGCAGGACTCCGTCGGCACCGATGTACAGGTGCCGGTCGCGGTACTGGGACGCCGCAGAGCGGTCCGAGCCGAAGCCGAACACGCGTCCGCCGTCGGTGTCCTGGGTGCGGAACCAGACCTCGATCGTGAAGGCGTTCGGAGCGGCGACCGCGGTGTCGGTGACCGCCCACCCTTCGGCCCCGTCCTCGGTCCGGAACGTCGCGTACGGGTTCGTGGCGCAGTCGGCGTCGACCCGGGCAGCGGCGGGCGTGAAGGTGCCGTCGGCCCCGGACCCGCTCGAGTCCACGACCCGGGGGCCGCTCTTCTCTGCGAAGTCCCACGCGAGTGCCGTGCCGGGTGCGGGCTGGTGGAAGCACCCGAACCCGCCGGTGCCGAGTGCCGAGGCGGTGCCGGTCGAACCGCTGAACCCGGCGCCCGCGCCCGCGCCTGCAACCAGCGTGAGGGTGATGGCCGCTGCCGTGAACACCGCGACCGGCACGGTGGTCGACGTCGGAGCGGTGACGGTCGCCGTCCGGGGCTCCGCGACGACGGGTGAGTGGAGGTCACGGCGCGGCGTGCCGCAGGTGTCGCACGGGCGACCGGCGACGATGTCCCGATCGGCTCGCCCGGCGACGACGAGCACGGCGGTGACGACGCCGGCCAGCAGCAGGGACGTCCAGTCGCCCCCGCGGATCCAGACGCCCGGCAGCCCGATCCACGGGAACCGCAGCACCCCGACACCGAGGACGGCGTCCGGGGCGACGGCAGTTCGGTCGGCCGTCGGGTTCGCGTCCCCGCGCAGACGCAGGCCCCCGTCCGGTTCGATGCGCTCCAGCCGGTGCAGACGAAGACGATCCCGGTGGTCCGGGTCCTCGACGAGCAGCACCCGTCCGGCTTCGAGGTCGTCCGGGTCGACGGGCATCGCGGCGACGACGTCCCCGGTCCGGATGCCGGGGGCCATCGAGTCGGAGACGACCGTCGTGACGTGCCACCCGAGGGCCGCGGGGAGCGACGCCCACAGCGCGAGCAGCAGGGCCGACCAGAGGACCGTGCGTGCCGTGACCGCGAGGAGCAGCCGGGGCACGTCGCCGGCGCAGCGGACGTGACGGCGGGTGGAGGCGTTCGGCATCGGCTGCTCCTCGGGTCGGGCGGGTGGGACGGGTCGGGTTCGGGACGGGGTCAGTCGGTCTGCGCTTCCCACACGAACGTGGTGCCCGCCTCGGACGACTGCACGGTGTTCGGGGCGCCCTCGCTCAGGTCGTAGCTGACGCGGTAGGTCGTGCTCGCCGTACCCGTCGCCGGCTTCCACGCGTCGACGCCGGCGCCGAAGGACTCGGACTCCATGAGGCCGGCGAGCGTGCCGTCGTGCACGGTCGTCGTCGTGGTGAACGTGCTGCAGTCGTCGGGGGTGCCGAGGCTGCCGCGCTCGACCGTCAGCCCGACGTGCTCGGCGAGTGCGTCGTCGTCGGCCGCGTTGGCGGTGAAGAGCTTCACGGTCGAGGCGTTGGTGGTGTTCGCCGTCACGGTGATGCAGTTCGATCCGGCGGACCCGGGCACCAGGTCGTCGACGTCGAACATCGCGACGCCCTGGTCGTCGTCGGTGAGGGAGACGGCACCGGTGCGCCAGCTGTTCGCGGCGTTGTCGGTGCTGCTCGAGAAGGCGGCGTACGAGGCCGTGGCGATGAGTGCGCCACTGGCGACGACGGCGAGCGGGAAGGCGATCCAGGCGGCGGTGCGGCCGTGGCGGGAGGTGATGTGCATGGCTGTCCTGTCGGTCGGTTCACCCGGCGGGTGATATGACAGCAGCGTATATGAATATCAGTTGTTATGGAAGCCCGTCGCAACACGACCGACGGCCCGGGTAGGTTGGCCGACATGACCCTCTCCGTCGAGTCGACCACCACCTGGTCCGACACGGACGTCGCCGACGTCGCCGCCCTCGTCCGCCTGCTCGGTCACGACGTCGACGACGCGTCGATGCGCGCCCGCCTCGACCGGCTCACTCCCGAAGCCGGGCACCGCACCTGGGTGGTCCGGGGGGACGACGGACGGGTCGTCGCCGTCGCCGGCGCGCAGGTCACGTGGGCGTACGCCAGCGACGAGCCGACGGCGCAGCTGCTGCTGCTGGTCGTCGACGACACGGCCAGGAGGCTCGGCACCGGTTCGGCGCTCATCGGCACGTTCGAAGCATGGGCGGTCGAGCAGGGCGCGCGTCGCCTCAGTGCCGTCAGTGCGGCCGCGACGGACAGCGCGCACCGCTTCTACCAGAAGCGCGGGTATCACGACGCCGGGGTGCGGTACACGAAGATCGCGTAGCGCCGCCGCTTCCCGGCGAACATCGAAGCGCCCCGTGCCGGAGTCCCTCGGACTCCCGCACGGGGCGCTTCCTCGTGGCTAGGCCGACGCGCTCAACGCGGTGCTGATGACCTCGGCGGCCTCTTGTGCGGAGCGCTTCGAGGAACCCGTGGCCGGTGCGGCACTCGCCGAGCGGGCCGCCACGGACAACGGGCGGCCGCCCAGGTGCGGCGACAGGTTCATGCAGACGAACGGCCAGGCGCCCTGGTTCTCCGGCTCTTCCTGCGCCCACACGACGTCGGCGTCCGGGTAGCCCGCCAGCACCTCGAGCAGGCGGTCGAGGGGGAGCGGGGCGAGCTGCTCGAGCCGGACGAGTGCGACGTCGGTGATGCCGCGCTTGTCGACCTCGGCACGCAGGTCGTGGTGCACCTTGCCGGAGTGCAGCACGACGCGGCGCACGGCACCCTTGTCGGTGATCCGCGCGTCGTCGAGCACGGGCTCGAACGTTCCGGTCGTGAAGTCCTCGACCGCGCTCGTCGCCTGACGGAGCCGGAGCATCGCCTTCGGGGAGAACACGACGAGCGGCTTCTGCGGCCGGGCCCACGCCTGACGGCGGAGCAGGTGGAAGTACGACGCCGGGGTCGACGGGCGCGCGACGATCATGTTGTCCTCGGCGCACAGCTGCAGGTAGCGCTCGATGCGTGCCGACGAGTGGTCCGGCCCCTGGCCCTCGTACCCGTGCGGCAGCAGGAGGACGAGGCCGGAGCGCTGACCCCACTTCTGCTCGGCGGACGAGATGAACTCGTCGATGACGATCTGGGCGCCGTTCGCGAAGTCGCCGAACTGTGCCTCCCAGAGCACGAGGGACTCGGGGCGCTCCACCGAGTAGCCGTACTCGAACGCCATCGCCGCGTACTCGCTCAGCAGCGAGTCGTACACGTAGAACCGGGCCTGGTCCTCGGTGAGGTTCGACAGCGGCAGCCATTCCTGGCCGTTCACCCGGTCGTGGAACACCGACTGGCGCTGGACGAACGTGCCGCGTCGGGCGTCCTGCCCGGCGAGGCGGACGGGCTTGCCCTCGACCAGGATCGACCCGATCGCCATGAGCTCGGCCATCGCCCAGTCGATGCCACCGTTGCGCGTCATCTCGGTGCGCTTGGTCAGCAGCTGCTGCAGCTTCGGGTGGATGGAGAACCCGGCGGGCGGGTTGCTGTGTGCGTCACCGATCGCCCGGACGAGCTCTTCGGACACGGCGGTCTCGTGCACCTCGACCTCGGAGTCGTCGCGCTGCGCGGCCGGGCGTTCGAGCCCCTGCACCGCGCCGTCGTCGTCGACCTCGATCACCGGGATGGTGCCGGTCTGCGCCTCGTGCGTCTCGGCGAAGGCGCGTTCCAGGCGGTCCTGGAAGTCGCGGTGCGCCTCGTCGTACTCCTCTTGCGTGATGTCACCGCGGCCGACGAGGGCCTCGGTGTACAGCGTGCGGACGGAGCGCTTCGCCTCGATGAGGTTGTACATCAGGGGCTGCGTCATCGAGGGGTCGTCGCCCTCGTTGTGCCCACGACGGCGGTAGCAGATCAGGTCGATCACGACGTCGCGGTGGAACTCCTCGCGGTACGCGAAGGCGAGTTCGGCGACGCGGGCGACGGCCTCGGGGTCGTCACCGTTCACGTGGAAGATCGGTGCCTGGATCGTCTTCGCGACGTCGGTGGAGTACACCGAGCTGCGCGCAGACTCGGGCGGGGTGGTGAACCCGACCTGGTTGTTGATGACGAGGTGGACCGTGCCGCCGGTGCGGTAGCCACGGAGCTGCGACATCTGCAGCGTCTCGACGACCACACCCTGACCGGCCATCGCCGCGTCGCCGTGCACGAGCACGGGGAGCACACCGAAGCTGCCGGGGGCCTCGCGGTCCTGCTTGGCGCGGACGATGCCCTCGAGCACGCCGTCGACGGCTTCGAGGTGGGACGGGTTCGCGGCGATCGTCACCGGGATGCTCGAGCCGTCGGACGTGCGGAACACGCCCTCGGTGCCGACGTGGTACTTCACGTCGCCGGAGCCCTGACCGGACACCGTGCCCGGCAGCGAGGACCCCTCGAACTCACGGAAGATCTGCCCGTAGGTCTTGCCGGCGATGTTCGTCAGCACGTTCAGGCGGCCACGGTGGGCCATGCCGATCGCGACCTCGGCCAGTCCGGCTCCGGCGGCGTGCTGGATCAGGGTGTCGAGGAAGGCGATGGTGGACTCGCCGCCCTCGAGCGAGAAGCGCTTCTGGCCGACGTACTTGGTCTGCAGGAAGGTCTCGAACGCCTCGGCCTCGTTGAGCTTGCCGAGGACCCGGAGCTGCTCTTCCTTCGAGGGCTTCGAGTACGGCACCTCGATGCGCTCCTGCACCCAGCGACGCTGTTCCGGGTCCTGGATGTGCATGTACTCGATGCCGACCGTGCGGCAGTAAGCGTCGCGCAGGATCCCGAGGACGTCGCGCAGTGGTGCCGAGGTGGTGCCGGCGAGCCCACCGGTGACGAACTCGCGGTCGAGGTCCCAGAAGGTCAGCCCGTGGCTCTCGATCTCGAGGTCGGGGTGCGTGCGCTGGCGGTACTCGAGCGGGTCGATGTCGGCCATCAGGTGTCCACGGACGCGGTAGCTGTTGATGAGCTCCTGCACGCGCGCGGTCTTGTTCACCCGGTGTGCCAGGTCGACGTTGATGTCGTTCGCCCACTGGATCGGCTTGTAGGGGATCCGGAGCGCCGCGAAGATGCCGTCGTAGAAGCCGTGCTCGCCGATGAGGCGCTCGTGCACGTGCTTGAGGTACTCGCCCGAACCGGCGCCCTGGATGACGCGGTGGTCGTAGGTGCTCGTCAAGGTGATGGTCTTGCCGATGCCGAGCTCGATCAGGGTCTTCGACGCCGAACCCTGGAACTGCGCCGGGTACTCGAGGGCGCCGGCGCCGATGATCGAGCCCTGCCCCTTCGTCAGACGCGGGACCGAGTGCACGGTGCCGATGCCGCCCGGGTTGGTGAGCGAGATCGTCGTGCCCTGGAAGTCCGCCGGGGTGAGCTTGTTGTCGCGGGCACGCTTGACGAGGTCTTCGTAGGCGGAGAGGAACTGCCCGAACGTCAGGGTCTCCGCACGCTTGATGCTCGGCACCAGGAGCGAGCGGGTGCCGTCCTTCTTCGGGACGTCGATCGCGATGCCGAGGTTCACGTGCGCCGGGGCGACGACGAACGGCTTGCCGTCGCGCTCCTCGTAGAAGACGTTCTGGCTCGGGAAGTCCTTGATCGCCTGCACCATCGCCCACCCGATCAGGTGCGTGAAGGAGATCTTGCCGCCGCGGGCGCGTCGTAGGTGGTTGTTGATGACGATCCGGTTGTCGATCATCAGCTTCGCCGGGATGGTCCGGACGCTCGTGGCGGTCGGGACCGTCAGCGAGGCGTCCATGTTCGACGCCAGCGTCTTCGCCATGCCCCGGAGCGGGGTCGCCACGTCCTCGTGGGTCTCCTCGTGGTCGTCGGCGGCGTCGTTCGCCTCGGCCGGGATCGGCTGCGGTGCCGGCTGGCGCGAGGTGGTCTTCGCCTGGATCGGGCCCGACTTCGCCTCGCCCGGGGTGTCCCCGGTGGCCGGCTGCTGCGTCGAGGACTGCTGCTGGGTCGGCGCCTGCTGTGCCGGTGCCTGCGGTGCGGGGGCCCCCGCCGGAGCCGGAGCGTCAGCGACCTGCGTGCGGTGGTAGCTCTCGAGGACCGGCCACCAGGACTTGTCGACCGACTCCTTGTCCGCGACGAACTGCTCGTAGAGCTCGTCGACGAGCCACTCGTTCGCCCCGAATTCGCCCGCGGTCTCGTCCGTTCCGGTCAGATGGCTCGACACAGCCGATCGCCCACTCTCCGTCGATAGATGCTCGTGTGTGTCGTGCGGAGCAACCCTGCGCCGCACAGGTGCCAAGCCTAGCCGCTCCGACATGTCCGTTCCGTGTCAGCCGCGGCGCGAGTCGGCAGCCCCCGAGCACCCGGTCGGGGCCCTGACGGGAGCCGTACAGTGGAGCGCATGAGGTTCTACGAGACGCGGCCGACGCACGACCTGACCTACTCCGACGTCTTCCTCGTCCCGAGCCGTTCCGGCGTGACGAGCCGCTTCGACGTCGACCTCGCGGCGAACGACGGTAGCGGTGCCACGATCCCGATCGTCAGCGCCAACATGAACTCCGTCACCGGCCCCCGGCTCGCCGCCACCCTGGCCCGCCGCGGTGGTCTGGGAGTGCTGCCGCAGGACATGCACCTGCAGGACCTCGACGCCGCGATCCGCTGGGTGAAGGACCAGCCGGTCGACTTCGACACCGCCTACGACATGGGCGCGCAGACCACCGTCGCCGAGGCCCTCGAGCAGCTCCTGCCGGTGGCCGGCCGTGGTGTGGTCATCCGCGACGCCGACGGGGAGTACCTGGGCTGCGTGCCCGCGACCCGCCTCGGCACCGCCGGCCCCGACGCCGTCCTCGGCGACCTGCTGCACGGCGCCTCGACCGCGATCGACGCCGAGGACGCCGGTACGCCCCGCCACGTGTACGACGTGCTCGCGGCCGCCGAGGTCGACTTCGCGCCGGTGGTGCGGCACGGCCGGGTCGTCGGCACCACGAGCCAGACGAGCGCGATCCGCTCCGACATCTACACGCCCGCCGTCGACGGTTCCGGCCGGCTCCGGGTCGCCGCGGCGCTCGGCATCAACGGCGACGTCGCCGCCAAGGCGAAGGCGCTGGCAGCCGCGGGCGTGGACGTCCTGGTCCTCGACACCGCGCACGGACACCAGGACGGCATGCTCCGCGCACTCCGCACCGTCGCGTCGCTGCAGCTCGGCATCCCGCTCGTCGCAGGCAACGTCGTCACCGCCGACGCCGTCGCGCACCTGGTCGGGGCCGGAGCGGACATCATCAAGGTCGGCGTCGGCCCTGGTGCCATGTGCACCACCCGCATGATGACGGCCGTCGGTCGTCCGCAGTTCTCCGCCGTGCTCGAGACCGCGGCGGCGGCCCGCTCGCTCGGCGCGCACGTCTGGGCGGACGGCGGGGTGCGCTACCCGCGCGACGTCGCCCTCGCGCTGGCAGCCGGGGCGTCCGCCGTCATGATCGGCTCGTGGTTCGCCGGCACGCTCGAGGCCCCCGGCGTCCTGCGTCGTGACGCCGCCGGCAAGGCGTACAAGGAGAGCTGGGGCATGGCCTCGGCCAAGGCCGTGCGCGAGCGGTTCGAGCGGCTCGACCCGTACGAGCGGGCCCGCAAGGCGCTCTTCGCCGAGGGGATCTCGTCGTCGACGATCTACCTCGACCCGGAGCGCCCGAGCGTCGAGGACCTGCTCGACATGATCACCACCGGCGTCCGCAGCTCCGCCACCTACGCGGGCGCGTCGTCCCTCGCCGAGTTCTCCGAGCGCGCGCTGGTCGGCATCCAGTCCGCCGCCGGGTACGAGGAGGGCAAGCCCCTGCCCGTCAGCTGGTAGCGCGGACGGGGCGCGCGTCGCCCTGGTCGCGACCACGAACGGACGGGAGGCCCGTGGCGGTGTCGCCACGGGCCTCCCGTCCGTCTGCCGGTGCGTCTACCGGCGTCGGGTTGCGTCCTCGACCTCGCCCACCAGTTCTTCGAGGATGTCCTCGAGGAACAGCACACCGATCGTGCGGCCGTCCGCGTCGAAGGCGCGGGCCACGTGGCGCCCGGCGGCCCGCATGGTCGCGAGCGCGTCCTCGAGGTCCATCTCGGTGTAGAGCGAGATGAGCTGGCGGATGCGCTTCGGCGGCACCGGGTCGTCGAACTCGTCCGGCCGCAGGTCGATGACGTCCTTCACGTGCACGTAGCCCGTGGGGGAGCCGTCCTCGCCGACGAGCACGTAGCGGGAGAACCCGCGCTGCGCCACGGCGTGCTCGACGTCGGCCGGGGTGGCGTCGTCGGGCAGGGTGACGAGCTCGGCCATCGGCACGGCGACGTCACGGACCTTCTTCTCGGTGAACTCGAACGCCAGGGCGAGCTTGCCGTCGTCGGTCAGGGTGCCCTCGCGGCGGGACTGCTCCACGATGGTCTGCACCTCTTCCACCGTGAAGGCGCTCACCGCTTCGTCCTTGGGCTCGACGCGGAACAGCCGCAGCACGGCGTTCGCGACCTCGTTCAGGCCGACGATGACCCAGTGCAGGCCGTGACCGATGTACCAGAGCGTCGGCACCAGCAGCAGCGCGGCGCGGTCCGGCATCGAGAACGAGATGTTCTTCGGCACCATCTCGCCGAACACCACGTGCAGGAACGACACGAGCAGCAGCGTGAACACGAAGGCCACGGTGCCGATCACCTCGGCGCTCCAGCCGGTCAGGTGCAGCGGGACCTCGAGCAGGTGGTGGATCGCCGGCTCGGACACGTTCAGGATGAGCAGCGAGCAGACCGTGATGCCGAGCTGGGTCGTCGCGAGCATGCGGGTGGCGTGCTCCATCGCCCACAGCGTCATCTGCGCGGCCTTCGAGCCCTCTTCGGCGCGGGGCTCGATCTGCGAGCGGCGAGCCGAGATGACCGCGAACTCCGCCGCGACGAAGTACGCGTTGCCCATCAACAGGACGACGAGCCAGAAGATGCCCCACCAATCGGAGCTCATCGCAGTCCCTCCTTGCAGCCAGAAGATCCCGCTGCGCCCATCATCGAGTCCGAGCTCATCGGGTGCTGCCCTTCGTCGTGGTGGCCGCGGCCTTCGTGGTGGTCGGGGTGCTCTTGGTGGACGGGATGATGATCGCGGTCGCCGCCGTGTCGGTCGACGGCCGCGTCGGGGTCCAGCGGATGCGGTCGATCCGACGGCCGTCCAGCCGCTCGACGCGGAACACGCCGCCGTCCAGGGGCACCTCGTCGCCGACGACGGGCAGACGGCCCAGCGTCGACATGACGAACCCGCCGACGGTCTCGTACGGGCCCTCCTCGGGCACCTTCACGCCGGCGCGGTCCTCGAGCTCGTCGGGACGCAGCAGACCGGGGAAGGTCAGCCAGTCACGGGAGCGGACCACGTCGATGCGGGCGCGGTCGTGCTCGTCGGAGACCTCGCCGACGATCTCCTCGATCAGGTCCTCGAGCGTGACGACCCCGGCCGTGCCGCCGTACTCGTCGACGACGATGACCATCTGGTAGCCGCGGCCGCGGACCTCGGCGAGCAGGGTGTCGCCGGGCATGGTCTCCGGCACGCGTTCGGCGTCCGTCATGAGGGCCCCGACGGGGACCTCCGGACGCTTCTCACGCGGCACGGCGACCGCCTGCTTGACGTGCACGATGCCGACGACGTCGTCCGCGTCCTCCTCGATGACGGGGAAGCGGCTGAAGCCGGTCTTGCGCGCGAGGGCGATGACGTCCTCGGCGGACTCGGACACGCGGATGGTGGAGAGCCTCGGGCGCGGGGTCATCACGTCGCTGGCGCTCAGCTCGGAGAACGAGATGGTGCGCTCGAGGAGCGTCGCGGTGTCCTGTTCGAGCGAGCCCTCGGAGGCCGAGCGGCGCAGCAGCGAGGTGAGTTCCTCGGCGCTGCGGGCACCGGAGAGTTCCTCCTGCGGCTCGATGCCCAGCGACCGGAGCACGGCGTTCGCGGTGCCGTTCAGCAGCGCGACGGCGGGCTTGAAGACCGTCGTGAACGCGATCTGCAGCGGGACCACGAGCCTGGCGGTCTGCAGGGGCAGCGCGAGCGCGAAGTTCTTCGGCACCAGTTCGCCGAGGATCATCGACAGCAGGGTCGCGATGACGAGCGCCACGATCGAGCCGACGGTCTCGACGATGCCTTCTGGCAGGTTCATCGCCAGGAACGGCGCCTCGAGCAGCTTCGCGATCGAGGGTTCGAGCAGGTAGCCGGTCAGCAGCGTGGTCAGCGTGATGCCGAGCTGTGCGCTGGACAGGTGCGTCGAGGTGACCTTCAGCGCGCCGATGACCGGTGCGAGGCCGGCTTCACCGCGGTCGCGCCGCGCTTCGACGTCCGCGCGGTCGAGGTTGACCAGTGCGAACTCGGACGCGACGAAGACACCCGTGCCGAGGGTCAGCAGGATGCCGCCGATCAGCATGACGATGTCGATCGGACTCATGATTCACCCCCGTTCGCGCACAGGGATGACGTGCAGCTCACCGAGTGAGCGGCGGATGAGTGAGGCGAAGAACTATTCGGGGGATCGTCCACAGTGCTGCCAATCGTACTGCCTGCGCGGTCGCTGAACCGTGAATCCGTACAGAACCGACCGCGCCTAGGCCGTGATCCGCGCGCGGTGGTACTGCTGCGGCTCGTAGTCGACCGGCACGCGGAGTTCGACGGCGGCACGGAGCGCGAACGACGGGTCGCGGAGCATCTCGCGACCGATCATCACGACGTCGGCCAGGCCGGTCGCGACGATCTGCTCGGCCTGGAACGCCTCGGAGATCATGCCCACGGCGATCGTCGGGATGCCGGCGTCGCGCTTGATCGCCGCCGCGTGCGGCACCTGGTAGCCGGGGCCGACCGGGATCGGCGCGCTCGCGACGTTGCCGCCGGTCGACACGTCGGCCAGGTCGGCACCGTGCTCCGCGGCCCAGCGGGCGACGACCGTGGTCTCGTCGAGCGTGAGCCCGCCGTCGACCCAGTCGGTGGCCGAGAACCGGACGACGATCGGGAAGCCCTCGCCGACCTCGGCGCGCACGGCGTCGACGACCTCGAGTAGTGCGCGGGCACGGTTCTCGAGCGAGCCGCCGTACTGGTCGGTGCGCTGGTTGCTCAGCGGCGAGAGGAACTGGTGCAGCAGGTAGCCGTGGGCCGCGTGGATCTCGACCAGGTCGAACCCGGCCTCGACCGCGCGGCGGGCGGACTGCGCGAAGGCGAGGGCGACGACGCGGATGTCCTCGACCGCGAGTTCGCGCGGGACGTCGTAGCCGTCGAAGGCCACGGCCGACGGAGCGACCGTGGTCCAGCCGCCCTGGTCGGCGGGGACGGTGCCGTGTGTGGTGTCCCAGGGGCGGTAGGTCGACGCCTTGCGACCGGCGTGCGCCAGCTGGATGCCCGCCGCGGCGCCCTGCTCGTGCAGGAAGTCGACGATCGGCTTGAACGCGTCGCGCTGCTGGTCGTTCCACAGCCCGAGGTCCTGCGGGGTGATCCGTCCCTCGGGCACGACACCCGTCGCCTCGACCACGACCGCGCCGGCGCCGCCCTTGGCGAACCCGCCCAGGTGCACGAGGTGCCACGGCGTCGGGACGCCGTCCTGCTGGTCCACCGAGTACTGGCACATCGGGGAGACCCAGATGCGGTTGCGGACGGTCAGGTCACGGACGGTGATCGGGTCGAACAGGGCGTGCGTCACGCGGGCTCCTCAGAGGACGGGTGCCGGCGCCTCGGCCAGTTCCGTCAGGAACGACCGCAGCGACGCCGGCGACGTGTAGTGGTGGCCGACCGCCCCGATCGCTTCCGCACCGGTGGCGTTCTCGGCCCTGTTGTCCACGAACACCATCTGACCCGGGTCGATTCCCAAGCGCGCACAGGTGTCGCGGTAGATGGATGCCGCGGGCTTCAGGACGTGCTCCTCGGCGCTCACCACGACGGTCTCGAACAGCGAGCCCATCGGGGAGCGGCGGTACGGGTCACCGAAGTCGAAGCCCGCGTTCGAGAGCAGGGCCAAACGGGTGCCGGCGTCGTGCAGCTCCTCGACGATCTCGAGGGTCTCCGGCTCGACCTCGAACCACCCGGTGAAGTCGATCGCCCAGAACCGGTGGATCTCCGAGATGCTCCAGGTCCGTCCGGTCCGTTCCGCGATCGCACGCCAGTACGCCACGACGGACAGGTCGCCGCGGTCCAGGTCGTGCCGGAGCTCCTGGTACACCGGGAACAGCTCGTCCGCCGGGACCCCGGTGGCGGCCACGAGGGCGTCCCGAGAGGCATGCGGCGTCCGGCTGATCACCTCGCCGTAGTCGAAGACCACCACGCGACCAGGCAGGAACAGGCTCATGCGCTCCACCGTAACGTGGGACCGGTGAACGACTTCGTGCCCGTCCGACCGTCCGATGCCGCCCCTTGGGTCACCGTGCCGACGGGGGAGTCCACCAAGTACCGCCGCGGGGTGCTCGGTGTCGCCACCGGCTCCGACCAGTACCCCGGCGCCGCGGTGCTCGGGGTCGACGCCGCCGTGCACACCGGCGTCGGCATGGTCCGGTACGTCGGACCGTCACGCGCCACCGACCACGTGCTCACCCGGCGCCCCGAGGTCGTGTCCGGCGTCGGCCGCGTGCAGGCCTGGCTGGTCGGCTCCGGTGTCTCGGCGCCGTCGCTCGGTGACCTGGACGCGACGACGGCGTCGGGCTTCTCGCACGCTTCCGACGACGGCGTCCCGGTCGTCGTCGACGCCGGGGCGATCCCGCTCGTCGACCTCGGGCCGCTCGCCGTGCTCACCCCGCACGCCGGTGAGCTCGCTTCGTTCCTGGGGGTCGATCGCGCCGAGATCGAGCAGGACCCGGCCGCCGCGGCGCTCCGTGCTGCCGAGCAGACCGGCAGCGTCGTGCTGCTCAAGGGGGAGCGGACCCACGTGGTCACCCCGGACGGGTCGGTGCGGCTCGTGGCTGCGTCCGCGACGCCGTGGCTCGCGGCGGCCGGTGCCGGGGACGTGCTGGGCGGCGTGCTCGGAGCGCTCGTCGCCGCGCGGCAGGGCTCCGTCGAGACGGCCGGGTCGTCGCTCACCCCGTCGGACCTCGCCCACCTGGCCGTGTCGGCCGCCGTGGTGCACGGACTCGCGGCGCGGCGGGCGTCCGGCGGCGGACCGTTCCCGATGACGACGCTCATCGCCGAGCTGCCGGGGGTCGTGCGGGACCTGGTCGTCGACGGGGACGCGCGCGGGTAGTCGTCGACGTGGAACGACGGTGTCGACGTCGTACGACATCGGCTTCGTCGTTCGTTGCAGGCGCTGACTGTTGCGGGTGCGTGGGAGCGACAGCGTCGAGGTCGTACGACATCGGCTTCGTCGTTCGTTGCAGGCGCTGACTGTTGCGGGTGCGTGGGAGCGACAGCGTCGAGGTCGTACGACATCGGCTTCGTCGTTCGTTGCAGGCGCGGGGTGACGACAGTGTCGGTGTCGTACGACATCGGTGGTGTCGCCTGTTGTCGACGCGAGCGTGGGACGGACGGGAGGCCCGTGGCGGCGTCGCCACGGGCCTCCCGTCCGATTGCGGTCACGTCACGGGCGCGACGCGCGTCGCGGACGTCAGCTCGCGGGGGTCGCGTGCACCAGGAACTCGACGGAACCGGCGTCGTCGACCTTGACGAACCCCAGGCTCGGGGCCTGGACGCCGTAGTCCGAGAAGGTGATCGGGACCGAACCGGAGATGTCGACGCCGTCGCCGTTCAGGCCGACCTGCAGCTTCGCGGTGACGTCCTTCGTGACGCCGTGCAGGGTGAGCTTCCCCGGAGCCGTCACGGTCGTCGTGTCGGAGCCGCTCGGGACCGCGTCGGCGATCGGCGTGGTGAGTTCGAAGGTGGCCTCGGGGAAGGCCGCGGCGTCCATCGCGGAGTCGCGGAAGTAGGCGTCGCGCTGGTCGGAGTCGGTGGTGATGTCGGCGACCTGCACCGTGATCTTCGCGGCGGTGATGCTCGTGCCGTCGACGGTCGCGGTGCCGGCCACGCTGTCGGTGCGGCCGGTGACGGTGACGTCGGAGCCGTTCAGGACCTCGTGGACGCGGTACCCGGCCTCGGAGTCGCCGCCGACCGTCCACTCGCCGGACAGGTCCGTCTCGTCGAGGGTGGAGGCCTCGCGGGTGGCGGCGACGGACGGCGCGGCCGAGGCCTTCGCGTTCTCGGTGCTCGTGTAGACGTTCGTGAAGACCACCGCGCCGACGACGCCGAGGACGACGACGGCGGCGATGACGGAGATCCAGATGACGGCCTTGCGGCGCTTGCGCGGGGTGTCGGAGGTCACGAGCTGAACGGTGACACGTCATGCTCGGGAGAGCCTGAGATCGTGACGGCGATCGCCCCCGGTCCGGCCGCTACGCTCGTCCGGTGCAGAGGACCTCGACCCGGTGGCTCGAACTCGCCGGCTTCGTCCTGGCGTTCGTCGCCGTGCACGGGTTCCTGTGGTGGCTGACCCTCGTGTCGGCGAACCTGCCGCTCGGTGACGTGACCATCACCTACAGCCGCTGGATCGAGACCGGGCAGACTGCGGACTTCTGGGTCGGCGTCGACGGCGCCTGGGTGTACCCGATCCTGGCGATCGTGCCGATGGCGGCCGCGGCGCTCGGGGGAGTCGAGTCCATCGGCACCGGCTGGCTGCTGCTGATGGTGGTGCTCGACGCCGTGGCGTGCGCGTTCCTGTGGCGGTTCCGGGCCCGCGTCGGGTCGTCCGACCGCTTCGGCGTGCACGGCGTGCGGGTCGTCTGGTGGTGGCTGCTGTTCCTGCTCGCGCTCGGGCCGATCGCGCTCGGTCGGATCGACACCGTCGCGACGGTGTTCGCGCTGGTGGGCGTGGCGTTCGTCGCCTCGAGGCCGGCCGTCGCCTCCGCACTCTTCACCGCCGGCGCGTGGACGAAGGTGTGGCCCGCGGCGCTCGTCGCGGTGCTGCTGCTCCTGCGTCGCGGACACCGCCGGGGTGTGCTCGCCGGAGCCCTGGTGCTGAGCGCCCTGATCGTGCTCGTCGACGTGCTGTGGGGCGGTGCGCCGTACCTGCTGTCCTTCGTCGGTGAGCAGACCGGCCGTGGGCTGCAGATCGAGTCACCGCTCGCGACGCCCTTCATGTGGGCCGCTGCGTTCGGTGTCCCCGGAGCGGCGGTGTTCTACGACCAGGAGATCCTGACCTTCGAGGTGTCCGGTGCCGGCACGTCCGCCGCCGCCGCGGTGTCGACGCCGCTGATGGCCGTCGTCGTGGTGGCCGGGGTCGTGCTCGCGCTCTGGGCCGCCCGCCGGGGTGCCCGTCGGGCCGAGCTCGCGCCGGTCCTGGCGCTATTGTTCGTGGCGGCGCTCATCGCGACGAACAAGGTGGGGTCGCCGCAGTACATCGGCTGGTTGGCGGTGCCGATCGTGTGGGGGCTCGCCGCGAGCGCCCCGAGTGCGCGTCGGTTCGTGCCGATCGCGGTGCTCGCGCTGCCGATGGCCCTGCTCACGCAGGTGGTCTACCCGGGCTACTACGACCAGTTGCTCGGCGTGCAGCCGTGGATCCTCGTGGTGCTCACGGTGCGGAACGTGCTCGAGGTGGCGATCCTGGTGTGGAGCGTCGTCGTGCTGGTGCGGATGGGGCGTCGCGCGGGGTCCGGACGGGTGTCGGCGCGCTCGTCGCCGTCCGTGCACGACCAGCCCGAGCCGGGCAGGATGGACGCATGATCGTCGCCTTCTCCGTCGCTCCGTCCGGTGGTCCCGCTGCAACGTCCGACGGGTCCGTGCACGACGCCGTCGCGGCCGCCGTGCGCGTGGTGCGCGAGAGCGGGCTGCCGAACCGCACCTCGTCGATGTTCACCGAGATCGAGGGGGAGTGGGACGAGGTCATGGACGTCGTCAAGCACGCCACCGAGGCCGTCGGTGCGTACGGCACGCGGGTGTCGCTCGTGCTCAAGGCCGACATCCGCCCCGGGCACACCGGCGAGATCGACGGCAAGCTCGAACGGCTCGAGGCCGCGCTCGGCGAGTAGCCCGCGGCGGCACGGACGACACGCCGGAGCGGTCCCTCGGATGTCGGTGGTCGGGTGTCTCATGGTCTGCATCGAGCCACATCGGGTGGCCTGCGAGACGACGAGGAGCGCGTGATGATGCACGACGGCTGGTGCCCCGACTGCGACCTGCGAACGGTCGTCATCGACACGGACGAACACGGCGACAACGCCTGGGCGACCTGCGCGGAGTGCGGCACCGGATGGGTGCACCGCGACGAGCTGCCCGAGCAGACCTCGGCACGGACCCGCACGCCGGAGCGCCAGGCGGCCTGACCTCCGGCGGGCTTTCGCTGGTCCGTTGGAGCGGTCTACACTCGATGGACCAGGACATCACGGCCGCCCCGTCCGGTGGGGTGCTGCACCGTCGTCCCGCTCCGCCCGCACGAGAACAGGCCCCATGTCACAGCTCACGCCTGCGCGTCGCACCCTCGCGCTCATCTCGCTCGCCCTCGGCGGGTTCGCCATCGGCTCGACCGAGTTCGTCGCGATGGGGCTGCTGCCGAACATCGCGCAGGCCCTGCTCCCCGAGCAGTACGGCATGGATCCCGACGCCGGGATCGCCCACGCCGGCTGGCTCGTCAGCGCGTACGCCCTCGGGGTCGTCGTCGGTGCGCCGACCATCGCGGCGATGTCCGCCCGGTTCCCGCGCAAGGGCCTGATCCTCGTGCTGCTCGTCGGGTTCGTCGTCGCGACGATCGCGAGCGCGCTGCTGCCCTCGTTCGGTCTGGTGCTCGTCGCCCGCTTCGTCGCGGGTCTGCCGCACGGTGCCTACTTCGGCATCGCGTCGATCGTCGCCGGCGACATGATGGGCCCGGGCAAGCGCGGCAAGGGCATCGCGATGGTGCTGCTCGGCCTGTCGGTCGCGAACGTCGTCGGGGTCCCGGCGATCACGTGGGTCGGACAGGTGGCCGGGTGGCGGGTCGCCTACGGCGTCGTCGCCGCGCTGTTCGCCCTGACGTTCCTGGCCGTCGCGGCCTTCGTGCCGAAGAGCGCCCGCGACGAGCACGCCACGATCGGCCGCGAGCTCCGGGCGTTCCGCGTGCCCCAGGTGTGGATCGTCATGGGCCTCGGCGCCGTCGGGTTCGGCGGGTTCTTCGCGGTCTACTCGTACATCTCGCCGCTCGTGCAGAACGTCACCGGGATGCCCGAGTCGTTCGTGCCGATCGTGCTCGTCGTCGTGGGCATCGGCATGGTCGTCGGCGGGGTGCTCGGCGGACACCTGGCCGACCACAGTGTGAAGCGCACGATCTACGTCGGCATGTTCGCGCTCATCGGCGCCCTCCTCATCACCGTCCTGACGGCGCAGTGGCTCTGGGGCATGCTGCTCGGCGCGTTCCTGCTCGGGGCGACCTCGTCGGCGATCCCGCCGGCGGTGCAGTCGCGCCTGATGGACGTCGCCGGGGATGCCCGCACGATCGCGGCGGCGCTGAACCACTCGGCGTTCAACATCGGCAACTCGATCGGTGCGGCCCTGGGCGGCGCGGTCATCGCCGCCGGCTTCGGGTTCCTCGCACCGGGCTGGCTCGGCATCGGCCTGGCGCTGCTCGGCGTCCTGGTGACGATGGTCAGCTACGCGGTCGAGCGGCGGAGCACCCGTCGTGCCGCGGTCCGCTCCTCGTCACCGTCCACCGGTCCGATCACCGCACCGGTCCCGACGGCCTGACACGCGGGGTGTGCGCACGCACCCACCGGACGGGAGGCCCGTGGCGACGCCGCCACGGGCCTCCCGTCCGTCACGTGGTGCGGCCACCGCACATGGTGAGCAGCAATGGTCGGGTCCCGTCACGGGACCCGACCATTGCTGCTCACGAAGCGGAACGCGCGACGCGCGCTAGAGCCCCAGGGGGCTGCCGTCCTGCACGATGATGCCGTCGGTGATCGCACGCTTCCGGAGCGCAACCTTCGTACCCACGTCGAAGCCGGCGACGCGGTACTTCTCGCGGATGCGCTTGAGGTAGCTCTTCGCCGTCTCCTCGGAGATGCCGAGCTGGTAGGCGACGCTCTTGACGGGCTCACCACCGCCGTAGAGGGCCATCACGCGACGCTCCTGGGCGCTGAGCTTCGGCACACCGCCGACGTCGCCGCTGTTGATGGCGAGGTCGAGCTCGGCCGAGACGTACTGCTCGCCGCGCTGGGCGGAGCGGATCGCCTCGACGATCATGTCGGCGTCCTCGCTCTTGACCAGGTACCCGAGGGCGCCGGCGCCGAGGGCCTCGCGCACGACGTTCGGCTCCGAGTACGTGCTCATCACGACGGTCTTGACGCCCGCGGTCTTGAGCGTCGAGATCTTCAGCGACACCGGGATGGAGTCCTTGAGGTCCAGGTCCAGCAGCACCACGTCGACCGGGAACGCCGGGCTCGTCAGGAGCTCGGGCCAGGTCGTGACGGCGGCCACCAGGGTGATGTCGTCGGCCGCGTTCCGGATCCACTCCGTGAGCGCGCCGAGGAGCATCCTGTGGTCGTCGACCAGTGCGAGTCGGATCGGTTCCTCTGGAGTCGCCATGCTGGCGTCCTTTCTCGGTGCGGATTGCTCGGCCGATCCTAGGAGGATCCGGGCCGGAAGTCGGTCAGGCGTGCGGGTGTCCGGCGGCTACATCGACGGATGTCGGTTCACGACGCAGTGCGCGACGATGTGCAGCGCGCCGTCGCGGACGGTCTCGGTGTACGGGCCGATGCGCTGCAGGGCACTCCAGGCCGTCGGGCCGAGGCTGCGCCGGGGCACCCCGCGGGACTCGATGACGACGGGCACGTCCATGGTGTCGTCGCTGACCGGATGGCCGTCGGAGCCGATCGGGCCGAGCGTGACGGAGACGACGGGCATGCCGGGCTGGGCGGTTCGGCCGTCGCCGACCATCTGCCAGATCGCCTGCAGCAGCCCGTCGCGCTGGGTGGGGGAGAGGTGCCCCGCCAGGGCCGTCGGGTCGGCGACGCTCACCGAGCGACCGAGGTGGTCGGACTCGGTGATCGCGTGGTACAGCCAGGTCTCGCGACGGCCCTCGATCAGGTGCAGGCGGAGCTCGGTGGCGAGCGACGCGGCGACCGAGCTCGAGGCGTCGGACAACGGCAGCGGGTCGGTACCGTTGGCGACGGCGTCGAGCAGCTTCTCGGCGGCCAGGTCGAGCCGGGCGAGCTCGTCCGAGGCGAGCATGCCGACGGCGAACTGCGGTGCCTGCACGTTGCTCTGCACGAGCACCCGGTCGAGCTCGCGCTGCACGAGCTGTCGGAACCGCTGCACGACGTACAGCGCGAGCGCCGGCGGCACGACGACGAGCGACAGCAGGGACACGATGCCGGGCATGGTGTCGTTCGTGATCGGCGTCGACGCGACCGCCATGACGATGAACGCGATGCCGAGCACGCCGATGGCGACGGCGACCTCGCGGGCGGGTCGGAGCGTGGCGATCGGCAGCAGCGCGAAGCCCGCAGCCATCGAGGCGGTCGCGGTGTGCGCGATGTCGTGCTCGGGCCAGATGCCGATGAAGTCGAGCGTGACGACGCAGGCCAGCACGACGCAGATCAACGCGAAGGCCGGACCCGTCAGTCGTTCGCCGTAGGTCAGGACACTGAGTCCGACCCCGACGGCGGCGACGACGTAGAGCCCCCAGGCGACGGCGGGCAACCACGGGTCGGAGTACTCGTTCCAGCGCACCAGGAAGAACGCGATGCCGGCGACGGCCTCGATCGCGGTGAGGACCGCGGCGCCGAGGCCGAGGTAGCCGGCACCGAGCGAGGCGCCGGGCTTCGCGGCCTGCCGCAGGGACCGGGCACCGGTGGACGTCGACGGGAGCCCTCGGGCCTGGCGACGTTCGCTCGTCCGGTACCGCTCGCGTGCCTCGCGGCGGGTGCGGGGTGCTGGTGGTGCGGTCTCGCCGGGCAGACGGCGGCCGATGGTGTCCTCGGGGACCCGGGTCATCGCGGTGCCTCCAGGACGACGGTGGTGCCGGAGCCCGGCGCGGAGAAGAGCTTCGCGTCGCCGCCGACCTCGCGCAGGCGGTTCACGACGCTCTCCTTGAAGCCGAGTCGCTCGGCACTGACGGTGGTGAGGTCGAAGCCGACGCCGGAGTCGGTGACCATCGCGCGGACGACCTCGTTGTCGTGGACGATCGTGACGTGGGCCTCGCCGACGCCGGCGTGCCGACGGACGTTCTCGAGGCACTCGCCGAGCGCGAGCAGGAACGCGTCGAGCACGTTCGACGGCAGCAGGACCTGCCCGGTGCCGTGCCAGCTGACCTCGAGCCCCATCCGGCCGAAGCGCTGCTTGACCGACTCGAGGGTCTGCCCGAGCGGTGACTCCTCTTCGCGGGTGAGCGAGTAGTCACCGGACTGCGAGGGCTGCGGGGTCGCACCGAGGCGCAGGTGCCGCAGCAGTCGGGCGTCCTCGGCGGCCTGCTCGCGCATCGCCTGCTCGGAGACGCCGACGCCGGAGTGCGCCAGCAGCGTCAGGGTCGCGAGCACGGTGTCGTGCAGCAGGCGGGCACCCTGGCGGCGCTGCGCCTCGGTCTCGCTGGCCTGCCGTTCGGCGCGGTGGGCGGTGCCGATGCTGTAGATGCGGCGGGCGACGCGGGGGATGCTGCGCGAGATCCAGATCGCCACGACGGCCATCAGGATCCACCCGAGCAGTGCGCCGCTGACCGGGGTCGACAGGAGCGAGCCCGACCCCCACACCATGAGCACCACCACGGCACCGCCCCCGGCGATGGTGATGCCGAGACCGACCGGGTGCCCGCGCTGTGCCATCAGCGGTGCCGAGAGCCCGCCGGCGGCCAGGGGCATGACGGCGCTGGCGACGAGGGGCCTGGCCGAGTCCTCGACGCCGGTGAAGAGCAGCACCATCGTGGCGAGCCCGGCGACGACGATGGCGGCGGTCCACCACACCTCGCCGCCGCGACCGAAGCACACGAGGGCGGTGATCATCGCGGCGATGCAGAGGAGTGCGCCGATGAGGGGCGGCGTGGGCACGGCGGCGGCGGAGAGGATGCCCACGACGCTGACGAGCGCGCAGACGATGCCCACGACACGGGTCGCCGACCGCAGCAAGCGGTCGCGTTCCTGTGCGATGAAGTCCATCGATGTCCTGGTTGGTGACGATCTGGGTGGTGCGGGAAACCGAGCGTCGGTCAGTGCCGGGCTCCACGCCATCATTCCACGCGCGCCACCCGTTGGGGGGTCTTCGGCGCGCCGCGGTGGCGGCAGGGCCCGCTCAGGACTCCAGCAACCGCCGCAGGTGCGCCCCGACCTGCTCGTGCTCGATGAGGAACCCGTCGTGTCCGAACTCGCTCTCGATCACCGCTGCGGTGTCCCCGTCGAGCGCGTCCGGCACGCCCGCGGCGATCCGGTGCTGGTCCTCGACGGGGAACAGCCGGTCGCTCGAGATCCCCACCACCAGGGTCCGGGCGGTCACCAGCCCGAGGGCGGCCGACACCCCGCCGCGACCGGCACCGACGTCGTGCGAGTCCATCGCGTACGTCAGCGTGACGTAGCTCGAGGCGTCGAACCGCCGTGTGAACTTGTTGCCGTGGAAGTCGAGGTAGCTCTCCACCGAGAACCGGCCGTCGTCGCCGAGCGGGGAGACGTCGCTCTGCCAGGACCGCGCAAAGCGGCTGTTCAGCTCGTCCGACGCGCGGTACGTCATGAGCGCCATCCGCCGGGCCAGCGACAGTCCCCGGTGCGGTCCCTCGCCGGCCTCGGCCTCGAAGTAGTCGCCGCCGGCGAACGCCGGGTCCATCTGGATCGCCGCCCGCTGCAGCGAGTTCGCCGCGATCTGGTCGGCGGTGGTCTGCGCCGTCGACGCGAGGACCGCCAGCCGCTGCACGCGCGCCGGGTGCGAGACCGCGAACTCGAGGGCGTGCATGCCGCCCATCGACCCGCCGACGACGGCCGCGAAGGTCTCGATGCCGAGCCGGTCGGCGAGCTGCGCCTGCACCTCGACCTGGTCGCGCACCGTCACGAACGGGAACCGTGCGCCCCACTCCGCGCCCGACGGCGACACCGACGACGGCCCGGTGGTGCCCTGGCAGCCGCCGAGCATGTTCGGCGCGATCACGAACCACCGGTCGGTGTCGATCGCCCGCCCGGGCCCGACGACGTCGCCCCACCAGCCGGCGGTGCGGTGGCCCGGGCCGGCGGCACCCGCGACGTGCGAGTCCCCGGTCAGCGCGTGCAGGACGAGCACCGCGTTGTCGCGGGCGGCGTTGAGCGTGCCCCACGTCTCGTACGCCACGCGCACGGACGGCAGGCGGCCGCCGCGCACCCACTGCTCGCCGAGGGACTCGAAGTGGCGTGCACCCGGGTGGTCACCGGGACGCCAGGCGCCGGTCACGGGCGGCTTGCCGAGGGTGCCGAGCTCGGTGCCGGGCACCAGGGTGGACGGCACGGAGTCCTCGGGGGTCGTCTGCCAGTCCATCGTGCGTCCAGTCTGCCGGGAGGCACGGGTCGCCGCCGCCGTGTTACGTCACGCCCGGCGCGTGGCCGGGTGTCCGGGCCGCGGGCGCGCCGGGCGGGTCGGGCGGGTCGGGCGGGTCGGGCGCGTTGGGCGCGTTGGAACGACGCAGAACGACAGGGTCGATGTCGTACGACGTCGACCCTGTCGTTCTGCGTCGGCAGGCAGGCAGGGAGCCAGGCAGTCAGGCAGGCAGGCCGCGCGGGACCTACGCGCGCTGGCTCTCCTGCGCGATCACCCGGGCCGCGGCGAGGCCGGCCTCGAGGTCGGCCTTCAGGTCGGCGATGTTCTCGATGCCGACCGACAGGCGCACCAGGCCGGGCGTGACCCCGGTGGTGAGCTGCTGCTCGGGGGTGAGCTGCGAGTGCGTGGTCGACGCCGGGTGGATGACGAGCGAACGGACGTCGCCGATGTTCGCCAGGTGCGAGAAGAGCCGCAGGTTGTCGACGAACGCCTTGCCCGCGGTGACCCCGCCCTTGAGCTCGAACGACAGCACGGCGCCGACGCCCTTCGGCGCGTACCGGTTCGCGGCGGCGTACCAGGGCGACGTCGGCAGACCGGCGTAGGCGACGGTGGCGACGTCGGGGTGCTGGTCGAGCCACTCCGCGATCTCCTGCGCGTTGGACACGTGCCGCTCGATGCGGAGCGACAGGGTCTCGATGCCCTGCAGCAGCGCGAACGCCGTGTCCGCCGAGTTCGACGCACCGAGGTCGCGGAGCAGCTGCACCCGGGCCTTCACGATGTACGCGAGCTCGTTGCCGACCGCCTCGGCGAAGACCGCACCGTGGTACGACGGGTCGGGCGTGTTGAACTCCGGGAACCGGTCGGCGTGCTGCGACCAGGCGAACTTCCCGCCGTCGACGATGATCCCGCCGATGACCGTGCCGTGGCCACCGAGGAACTTCGTGGCCGAGTGCACCACGATGTCGGCGCCGTGCTCGAACGGACGGATCAGGTACGGCGTCGCGATCGTGTTGTCGACGATCAGGGGGACGCCGGACTCGTGGGCGACGTCGCTGACGCCCGTGATGTCGAGGACGTTGATCTTCGGATTGCCGATGGTCTCCGCGAAGAACAGCTTCGTGTTCGGGCGGACCGCGCGGCGCCACTCCTCGAGGTCGTCCTGGTCCTCGACGAACGTCGTCTCGATGCCGAGCTTCGCCAGCGTGTACTTGAACAGGTTGTACGTGCCGCCGTAGATCGACGACGACGACACGATGTGGTCACCCGCCCCCGCGATGTTGAGCACCGCGTAGGTCTCGGCAGCCTGGCCGGACGCGACGAGCAGGGCCCCGGACCCGCCCTCGAGTGCGGCGATCCGCTGCTCGACGACGTCGTTCGTCGGGTTCATGATCCGGGAGTAGATGTTGCCCGGCTTGGCGAGCGCGAACAGGTCGCGTGCTTCGTCCGAGTTCGCGAAGACGTACGAGGTCGTCTTGTAGATCGGCGTCGCTCGGGCGCCCGTGGTCGGGTCCGGCTGTGCGCCGGCGTGGACCTGGGTGGTCTCGAACTGCCACTGCGCGGCGTCGTGCTCGGTCATCTTGGTGCTCCTGTCCGGTGCGGCTGGTCGTCGGGTCGCCCTGCGCTCGGCCCGGAGGCTCGGCGCTGCTGTGCGTCGGGTGTCACGGTACGCAGGTGGTCGGGCCCGCACCACCGCACCCGCCTCGGGACGTAACGCGCCCGCCCGGCCCGCCCCGCGCCTCCCGGCCAGGATGGTGCCCGGGGCTGACGGCGGCGACCACGGGGGATCCGTCGCGGCCTGCCGCGACATCGCGCGCTGCCGACTGAGCGCAGCGAAGACGACTGCTTGCGCGGAGATGTCACGCGTCGCGGCGGAACAGCCAGTCGACCTTCGGTTCGAGCAGCCACCGCATCCCGCGCCGCACGAACGGCTGCGCCAGGAACAGGCTCACGACGCACGCGATGACGACCATGAGGAGCACGAACGGCCAGGCCGAGTGCTCGCCGGCCAGGACGCCGGACTCCCGGATCGGGTAGAGGACGAACGTGTGGAGCAGGTAGACGTACATCGTCGCGGCGCCGAACTGCGTGATCCAGACGTTCCGACGGGGGACGAGCACCAGGAACGACGCCGTCAGCAGGGTCGCGAGCAGCATCAGGCCGAAGCGCACCGCACCCGCCCACCAGGCATCCTCGCCGAGCCCCGAGTAGGAGTCGTCGTAGAAGAACCAGTGGTGCAGGTCGAACTCCTTGAACTGCGGGATCCAGACCGCGCACGACACCGCCCACGCGGTGAACACCACGACGGCGGCGATCCGCACCCGGACGACCGTGCGACGGGACGCCTCGTACCAGCGGTCGAAGACGCCCCACTGCTTGACCTGCCACCCGAGCAGGAAGAACGGCAGCAGGCTGATCGCGCGGGACAGCGAGAGCGTGGAGTCGACGTTGTCGAAGTAGCCGACGCCGATGCTGAACACGACCGCCCAGAACAGCGGCCACCGCAGCTGCGCCAGGTACGGCAGGATCAGCTTGAAGATGCCCAGGGCCAGCAGGAACCACAGGGTCCACGTCGGCTTCGTCGGGTTGAAGTCCTTGCCGCCCTCGACGATGCCCTGCACCACGGTCCAGATCGTCTGCATGATGATGTACGGCACCACGATGTCCGTGATCGTCCGGCGCATCCGCTTCGCCGTCGGGGTGTCCGCCGACGAGAAGTACCCGCTGATCACGCCGAACGCCGGCATGTGGAACGCGTAGATGAACGTGTAGAGCGCCAGGGCGTGCTCGCTCGCCGGCGTCTGCCGCTGGATCGCGTGCCCGATGACCACGAGCGTGACCGCGACGAACCGCGCGGTGTCCCACATCGGGATCCGGCGCGGGGCTCGACCGGGCTCGAGCTGCGTCGCCGGGGCCGAGGGGGCGGGAGGGGCGGCATCCGTCGTCATCGCCGGTCACGTTACCGGATCGTGATCTGGACGGCCCGGTGCGGTGCCGGAACCGTCCCGCTCGGTACGGTGGTCGGATCGGGCCACCACGCGCCCGGTCACCGACGCAGGAGGCAGATCACATGGCAGCACGGCGCGCAGTCGTCACCGGAGCGAGCTCGGGCATCGGGGCGGCCACGGTCCGGCTGTTCCGGTCACGGGGCTGGGACGTGCTCGCCGTGGCCCGCCGCGCCGCGAAGCTCGAGGCGCTCGCCGCGGAGACCGGGGCCGACACCCTGGTCGCCGACATCACGGACGCCGACGACGTGGCGGCGCTCGCCGCGCGGGTCGCGGACCTCGGCGGTGCCGACGTGCTCGTGAACAACGCCGGTGGGGCGTTCGGTTCGGCGAGTGTCGAGGAGTCCGACGTCGACGACTGGCGCGCCATGTTCGAGGTCAACGTGATCGGCACGAAGCGCGTCGTCTCCGCGCTGCTGCCGCACCTGCGCGACCGTGCTCGCGTGTCCGGGGGAGCGGACATCGTCACGGTGACCAGCACCGCCGGGTTCGTCGCGTACGAGAACGGTGGCGGCTACAACGCCGCGAAGTTCGCCGAGCACGCCCTGGTCGGTGCACTCCGGCTCGAGCTGAACGGTGAGCCGATCCGCGTCGTCGAGATCGCCCCGGGCATGGTGAAGACCGACGAGTTCGCGCTCACCCGGTTCCGCGGGGACGAGCAGAAGGCCGCCGCGGTGTACGACGACGTGCCGGAGCCGCTCGTGGCCGACGACGTCGCCGAGGCGATCGTACACGCGGTGGAGCTGCCGGCGCACGTGAACCTCGACCTCGTGACGATCCGGCCGGTGGCGCAGTCGGCGCAGCACAAGCTCGCGCGCGGCCCGCTGACGCCCCGCTGAGCAGCCCCCGCGCCGCACCCGCGCCCGACCCGCGCAGCGCCCACGCCGGACCCGCGCAGCGCCCGGGCGGCGGCCGCGGGTCGCGGGCGTGGGCTCCCTGCCGGTACCGTGGTCGGATGCCGATCAGCAGCGAACCCGAGCCCGCGGCTCCGTCCACCGTGACCGTGACGAGCGGGCCCGAGGTACTCGGCTGGCTGGAGTTCGGTGACGCCGCACGCCTGCTCGCCAAGGACGTCCTGTCCAGCGGCTTCGAGCCCGAGGTCGTCGTCGCCGTCGCCCGCGGCGGACTGATCATCGCCGGCGCCGTGGCGTACGCGCTCGGCACCAAGGAGTGCGGCTCGATCAACGTCGAGTTCTACACCGACGTCGAGCAGCGGCTGGAGGAGCCCGTCGTGCTCGCCCCCGCCCTCGACGCCCCGAGCCTGGCGGGCAAGCGGGTCCTCGTCGTCGACGACGTGTCGGACTCCGGCCGCACCCTGCGCCTTGTGGTCGACATCATCCGGAACGCCGGTGCCGACGTCCGGAGCGCCTGCCTGTACTCGAAGCCCGGCACCGTCCTCGAGCCCGACCACGTCTGGCGTCGGGTCGACGGCTGGATCACGTTCCCGTGGAGCGCCCTCGCCCCCGTGACGGCCGAGTCGTGAGCATCCACCTGGTCGGCGGCGGTCTGTTCGCCGCCTCGGACGCCGCAGCGCCGTTCCTCGCCGAGGCCACCGCCCGTTCGGCAGCGGTCGGCCGGAGCGTCCCGCGCATCGCCCTGCTCTCCGTGGCGGGCCCGGACGGCGGCAGCCCGTCATCGACCGCCGACATCGCCGAGGTCCTCGGCGGCCCGCGCACGGCCGAGGTGCTCGTCACCGAGGTCGCGGCCGGTCAGGTCTTCGACACCACGGTCCTGAGCGACGTCGATGCCCTGGTGGTCGGTGGCGGCGTCACCCCCGACTACCTGGCGGCGATCGCCCCGCTCGTCGACCAGCTCCGGCTGCTCGTCTCCGACGGTCTGCCCTACCTCGGCTACTCGGCCGGTGCGATGATCGCCGCCGACCGTGCCCTGGTGGGCGGCTGGCGCATCGGCGGCGTCGAGATCTGCCCCGAGGCGGCGTCCGAGGGGCTGGACGAGGTCGAGCTCCGCGAGGGCCTCGGCCTGGTCGACCTGACCATCGACGTGCACGCGGTGCAGGCCGGCACCCTCGCGCGGCTCATCGCCAGTGCCGAGGCCGAGTTCGTCACCGCCGGACTCGCGATCGACGAGGACACCACGCTCGTCGTCGGCGAGGGCGCGCTCGAGGTCCGGGGGACCGGCAGCGTCTGGCGCGTGATGGCCGGCGAGGAGTCGGTGGCCGTCGCCACCATGGGCGCGTAGCCGACGTGGAACCCCGGCCGCTCGCCGACCTGGTCGACCCCGGTTGGGCGTCGGTGCTCGCACCCGTCGAAGCCGACGTGCACCGGCTCGGCGCATGGCTGCGGGACGAGACCGCGGCCGGTCGCCACTACCTGCCCGCCGGCGGCGACGTCCTGCGCGCGTTCACGACCCCGTTCGACGCCGTCAGGGTGCTGGTCGTCGGGCAGGACCCGTACCCGACGCCGGGCCACCCGATCGGTCTGTCGTTCGCGGTCGACCCCGCCGTCCGTCCGGTGCCGCGCAGCCTGGCGAACATCTACCGCGAGCTCGCCGACGACCTCGGGGTGACCCCGCCGCAGCACGGTGACCTGCGGGCCTGGTCCGACCAGGGCGTCCTGCTGCTCAACCGGGTGCTCACCGTGCAGGCGGGCGAGGCCGGCAGCCACCGCGGCAAGGGCTGGGAGGCGGTGACCGACCAGGCCGTCCGCGCGCTGGTCGCCCGTGGCACCCCGCTCGTCGCCGTGCTCTGGGGCGCACAGGCCGGGTCGGTGCGACCGCTCCTCGGTGACACCCCGGTCGTCGCCTCGGCCCACCCGAGCCCGCTCAGTGCGTCGCGCGGGTTCTTCGGCAGCCGCCCGTTCTCGCAGGTGAACGCGCTGCTCGAGTCGCAGGGCGCACCGCCCGTCGACTGGACGCTGCCCGCTCAGTAGGCTCGGCACGTGCTCGAGGAGGAATACCAGCGACGGCGGGTCCTGCCGCGACACCTGCGTGCCCCGGCGGCGACCGAGACCGCCTTCGAGTACCGCATCCGTGCGGCCGAGGTGGGGGACCTGCCCCACGTGCGCGAGATCCACACGCACTACGTCCGCAACTCGTCGGTGACCTTCGACCCGGCGGCGTTCACGTACGCCGCGTGGAAGAAGCGCTACGACGACATCCGGAAGCGCCGCCTGCCGTTCCTGGTGGCGGAGAACCCCGCCGGGCAGATCCTCGGGTACGCCCTGGTCGACGCGTGGAACCCCCGGGACCGCTCGAACCACGTGGTCGAGGACTCGATCTACCTCGGTGCCGCGTCCGGCGGCAAGGGGCTCGGCCGCGCGCTGATGGAGGCGCTGCTCGACGAGTGCCGGTCGGCCGGCGTGCGCGAGGTCGTCGCCGTCATCGCGGACCGCCAGGCCGAGGCGTCGATCCGGCTGCACGAGCGGCTCGGCTTCGAGGAGGTCGGCCGGATGGGCAAGGTCGGCTACAAGTACGACCGCTGGCTCGGCACCGTCACGATGCGGCTGCGCCTGCGCGGCCCGCGGCTGTTCGCGCGACGACGCTGACGGAGCCGACGCGGTCGACGCGCGTCACGCAGGCGAACGTGGGCAGGGCGGACGGGAGGCCCGTGGCGGGCCCGGCACGCGCCTCCAGGCCGTCCCCTGGTCGCGCCGGACCGCCGTGGCCGGGTCAGCCCGCCGGCGCCTCGGTGATGAACTCGTCGCGCGTCACGCGGAGCAGCGCGGTGGCGGCCGCAGCCGCCGCGTCCGCGTCACCGTCGACCGCTGCGCGTCCGACGGCCTGGTGCCGGAGCGCCGCCTCGCGCGTCCAGCGCGTGATGGGGTCGCGCGACTCCGACGTGCGGGTGCGGAGCAGGGCCTCGACCGTGCCGGCGAAGTGCGCGAACACGGCGTTCCCCGACCCGGTGAGCAGTGCACGGTGGAAGCGGACGTCGGCCTCCAGGTAGGCGCGGCTGTCCTCGCGCCCGCAGGCGTCGAGCATGTCCTCGGCGGCGGCGAGCACGGCGTCCGCGCCCTCGCAGCCGGCGGTCAGGGACGCCGCGACCGGTTCGACGCCGAGCCGGAGTTCGACGAGCTCCCGCTGCTGCACGAAGTACGCCGGTGAGGTACCGCGCCACCGGATCACGGTCGGGGCGAGCAGCTCCCACGCGGTGATGTCGCGGACGAGCGTGCCGACGCGCTGCCGGGGCTCGACCAGGCCGAGGGACTGCAGGACGCGCAGGGCCTCGCGGACGACCGAGCGGGACACCCCGAACTCGTCGGCCACCAGTTCGGGTCGGACGACGGCACCTGTGGCCAGGTCGCCGTCGACGATCCGCTGGCCCAGGGTGTCGAGCACGTGGGCGTGCAGTCCGCGTGCGGTGGGCATCGTTTCCTCCGTGCAGTACGGGTCACGCGGTCGTCGTGACGCCGGTCCCATCGAAGCGGCAGACTCCGGAGACGGGCGGTTGGCGCGCGGGACGACGTCGTATAGTCTGATTAATCAGATTATTGAGGGTCGGCGTTCGTCGCGCCAGTCCACCCTCGACACGAAGGCGACGGAGCCGCGCAGCAGCGACTCCAGGAAGGGGCGCTGATGCCTCACGCTCTCCCGGACCACCTGCTCGCCGCGGGTGGCACCACCGAGACAGTCGACCCGTCCGGTTCGATCCCGCAGCTGATCATCGCGGCGCTCGTCGGCATCGTGGTGATCATCGCGCTCATCACCTGGCTCAAGGTGCACCCGTTCATCGCGCTCACGATCGGCGCGCTCGGCGTCGGGATCGGCGCGGGCCTGGCGCCGGACAAGGCGGTCACGAGCTTCGGTGACGGCTTCGGCGCGACCATGACGAGTGTCGGCATCCTGGTCGGGCTCGGGGCGATGTTCGGCAAGATGCTCGTCGACTCCGGCGCAGCGGACCGCGTGGTGGACACCCTGGTGCGGAAGTCGTCGAAGGCGGCGCTGCCGTGGACGATGGCCCTGATCGGGGCGCTCATCGGGCTGCCGATGTTCTTCGAGGTCGGGCTCGTCCTGCTCATCCCGATCATCGTGCTGGTCGCCAAGCGGAGCGAGGTGCCGATCATGAAGATCGCCGTCCCCGCCCTGGTCGGCCTGTCGACGATGCACGCGTTCGTCCCGCCGCACCCCGGGCCGCTCGTCGCGATCTCCACCGTCGGTGCGAACCTCGGCACCACGCTCGCCTTCGGCATCGTGCTGGCGATCCCGGTGATCATCCTGGCCGGCCCGCTCTTCGCCCGGTTCGCGGCCCGCTGGGTCGACATCCCCGTCCCCGACATGTTCGGATCGCGTGGGGCGGTCGCCACCGCCGGCCCGGGTTCGGGGTCGGGTTCCGGGTCCGCCTCCTTCGCCGACGGCCCGGCACACCCCGGACGGGAGGCCCGGCGCGGCCCCGCCACGCAGGACACCGCGTCCCTGCCCAACGGCAAGAGCGACTTCACGCGCGTCATCAGCGAGCCGCGCAGCCCGTCGTTCACCGTCGCCCTGATCGGCATCCTGCTGCCGGTCGTGCTCATGCTCGCCCAGGCGATCCGTGAGGCCACCGCCCCCGACGCCGCCGGCTCGTGGGTGAGCCTGCTCGACTTCCTCGGTTCGCCGATGATCGCCATCGGCATCGCGGCCGTCTACGCGATGGTCTTCTTCGCGATCGGCGGTGGCATGGACCGCTCGGCGGTGTCGAAGTCGCTCGAGAGCGCCCTGCCCCCGATCGCCGGCGTGCTGCTCATCGTCGGTGCCGGCGGTGGCTTCAAGCAGGTGCTCATCGACACCGGGATCGGCGGCGTGATCGCCGACGCCGTCAAGGACTCCGGTGTCTCGGTGCTGCTCGTCGCCTGGGTCGTCTCGGCACTAGTCCGCGTGGCGACCGGGTCGGCCACGGTCGCCACCGTGACCGCCGCCGGCATCATGGCGCCGATCGCCGCCGACCTGTCGACGCCGATGACGTCGCTGCTCGTGCTCGCGATCGGTGCAGGCTCCGTGTTCCTGTCGCACGTGAACGACGCCGGGTTCTGGCTGGTGAAGGGGTACCTCGGCACCACGGTGGGGCAGACGTTCAAGACGTGGACGGTGCTCGAGTGCCTCATCTCGGTGTTCGGTCTGCTCGGGGTCCTGCTGGCCGGGGTGTTCATCCGATGAGCGGCGCAGCAGACCTCGGTCCGGCCGCAGCTGCCGGGGCGGCCGACACCGGGCTGGACGCACGTGTCCTGGTGGTGATGGGGGTCTCCGGGTCCGGCAAGTCGACCGTCGCCGCCATGGTGGCGGAGCAGGTCGGGTGGGAGTTCGCCGAGGGCGACGCCATGCACCCGCCGGCGAACGTCGACAAGATGCACGCCGGCACCCCGCTCACCGACGAGGACCGCTGGCCGTGGCTCGACGTCGTCGCCGGCTGGATCCGCGGACACCTGGACGCCGGCACGAACGGCGTCGTGACCTGCTCGGCCCTGAAGCGCTCGTACCGCGACGTGCTGCGGGCCCCCGGGGTGGTGTTCGTGCACGTGGCCGGTGACGGCGCGCTCATCGAGGAGCGGATGTCGCAGCGTTCCGGGCACTTCATGCCGACGTCGCTGCTGCAGTCGCAGCTCGCCACGCTCGAGCCGCCGCAGCCCGACGAGGCCCACCTGACGATCGCCGCCGACCGCACCCCCGAAGAGGAGAGCGCCGAGGTCGTGGCGCGGCTCGGACTGGTCCGGATCCCGAGAGCCTGATCGGGCGGCGCTCGGCAGCATGGGCTGCATGGCGCTCGACGACTCGCTCTCGCTCCTGACCCGTGGCTACGGGTTCGGTGCCCACCTGTGGCGCCGGACCCGGCCGGGGGCGCGGGCCGTGGGCTTCCGACTGCTCGGACGTCCGGCGCTGCTCGTGCGTGGTGCCGAGGGGGTCGCGCTGTTCTACGACGGCGACCGCACGGCACGCCACGGCGCGATGCCGGCCATCGTGCAGCGGACGCTGTTCGGCGTCGGGTCGGTGCACAGCCTCGACGGGGCGGAGCACCACCACCGCAAGACGACCTTCGTCGACGTCGCGTACGAGGACGAGCAGGTCCGGCGGCTCGCGCCCCTGCTGACCCACGAGTGGGCGACCGAACGCGACGCGTGGCTCGCCGGCGGCACCCGGTCGGCGTACGACGCGGCCGTCGGCGCGATCGGCCGCGCGGTCATGCGGTGGGCCGGACTACCGGGGACGCCGGCGGCGAAGACCCGGTGGGCGGCACGGCTCGCCCAGGTCGTCGACGGCTTCGGGGTGCCGTACTCACCGGAGTACCTGCAGGCCGTCCTGAACCGGCACTGGTCGGACCGGCATGCCCGGCGGCTGGTCGAGGCCGTGCGCGGTGGCCGGCTGACCCCCGAGCCGCACACCGCACTGCACGAGTGGGCGTGGCACCGGGACCCTTCCGGGGCGCTGCTGCCGGCGCGGCTGGCCGGCATCGAACTGCAGAACAGCATCCGGCCGGCCATCGCGGTGGCCCGGTTCGTGGCGTTCGCGGCGAAGGAGCTGCACGACCGGCCGGACTGGCGGGCACGGATCGCCGCCGAGAGCGCGGCGGCCGACACCGCTGACGGGCCGCGCGTCGACGGGCCGCGCGTCGATGGTCCGCGCGTCGACGGCCCGCTCGCCGTCGCCTTCGCGCAGGAGATCCGCCGGACGGCGCCGTTCGTGCCGATGCTGCCTGCCTGGGCCACCACGGACGTCGAGCTGGACGGCCAGCACCTGCCCGCCGGCGGGCGCGTGGTGCTCGACATCACCGGGACCGACACCGACGAGCGCTCGTGGGACCGTGCGAGCGACTTCGACCCGTCGCGGTTCCTCGGCGTGGAGGACTCCGAGGCGATCACGACGTTCGTCCCGCACGGTGGCGCCGACGTCGCCACGGGACACCGGTGCCCCGGCGAGAAGGTCGCCGTCGCCGCGCTCGCGGCCGCGGTCTCGGTGCTGAGCGACCCGCGGCTGATGATCCTCGACGACGGGCTGCAGGTGGACCGCCGCCGGCTGCCGACGAAGCCGGCCTCGGGTGGCGAGGTCCGGGGCCGCTGCCCCTTCCACTGACCCGGTCTCAGTCGAACCGGATCGGGGTGCCGACGGGCAGCGCTGCCAGGGTGCGGGTCATCTCCGCCGAGATCCGGACGCAGCCGTGCGAGCTGCCGGTCGGGTCCGGGTAGTAGTGCAACGCGGTCAGCGCAGCGTTGCCGCCGTACGACGGGATCCGGGACGAGTGCGCCCCGGTCAGGATGATCGGGTTGCCCTGCGTGTACGCGACGCGGGTGTCGACGTACGCCGCCTCGACGTAGGTGGCGGTGTCGGCCGGTGTGGGGTCCTCCGGCGTCCCGAGCCGGGCGGCCTCGGTCGCGGTGACCTTGCCCGACCTGGTGACGACGGACACCGTGCTGGCGGCGACGTCGACCCGGATCATCCGGTCGGTCCCCGTCACGGTGAAGTCGGCCGCCCGGGCCCAGGCGAACGTCGCGCTCGGCGCGTCCGGGTCGCCGCCGTCACCGGGGGTGCGGTTGCGGGACGGCGTCGACACCAGGAGCATCCCGCCGTCCCGGCCGGGGGAGCGACCCCACACCGCGGTCGCCGCGGGCCGGTTGATCGTCGACACCAGGTGGGACAGGGTCGCCACCGGTCGGGCGCCGCCGGACGGGCTCGCGTACAGGGCGACGAGCGGCGTGCGCGGGGTCGCGATCTGCCAGGTGTCCTCGGGCTCCACGTCCCCGCCGTCGAGCAACTGCGGCACGACGGCGTCGTGGAACGCCAACGGCAGCGCGGCCAGGGTCGCGTCGGATGGTGCAGCGGGGACGGCCGCGAGCGTCGGGGTCGGCGTGGCGCTCGGGGTCGGAGTCGTCGTCGCCCGCGCCGCCCGGGTCGGCTCCGGTGCCGGCGACCCGACGGTCACCCCCACCACGACGGCGGCGACGGCGAGCACCACCACCCCCGCGGTCGTCGCGATCCAGGTGCTGCGTCGCATGTTGCGTCCCCCTCGGTCGATCCGTCAGCGTTCGGTGACGGTGCCGCCCTCGACCCGCCACTGCCGGTCGAGTCGGACGGTCTCCAGCATGCGCCGGTCGTGTGTGACGAGCAGCAAGGTCCCGTCGTAGGACCCCAGCGCCTGCTCGAGCTGCTCGATCGCGGTCAGGTCGAGGTGGTTGGTCGGCTCGTCGAGCACGAGCACGTTCACCCCGCGGGCCTGCAGCAGTGCGAGCCCGGCCCGGGTGCGCTCGCCCGGGGAGAGCGCCGAGGCCGGTCGGCCGACGTGGTCGGCCTTCAGCCCGAACTTCGCGAGCAGCGTCCGGACGTCGGCGGTGGTGTACTCGGGCACGATCGCCTCGAACGCCGCTGCCAGGGGCTGGTCGCCGGTGAACGCCGCACGCGCCTGGTCGACCTCGCCGACCGCCACGCTCGAGCCGAGCGAGGCCGTGCCCGTCGTCGGTGCCTGCTTGCCGAGCAGCGCCCGCAGCAGGGTCGACTTGCCGGCGCCGTTCGGACCGGTGATGCCGATCCGGTCGCCGCCGTCGACCTGCAGCGAGACCGGGCCGAGGGTGAAGTCGCCCTGGGTGAACGTGGCGTCCGACAGCGTCGCGACGACGGCCGACGACCGGGGTGCACTGCCGATCGTGAACTCGAGCTGCCACTCCTTGCGCGGCTCCTCGACCTCGTCGAGCCGGGCGATGCGGGACTCCATCTGCCGGACCTTCTGCGCCTGCTTCTCGCTCGACTCCGACGCGGCACGGCGGCGGATCTTGTCGTTGTCCGGGCTCTTCTTCATGGCGTTCCGGACACCCTGGCTCGACCACTCGCGCTGCGTCCGTGCCCGCGAGACCAGGTCGGCCTTCGTCGACGCGAACTCGTCGTACGCGTCACGCTTGTGCTGCCGGGCGATCTCGCGCTCCTCGAGGAACGAGTCGTACCCGCCGCCGAACAGCCGGTTCGACGACTGCGCCAGGTCGAGCTCGAGCACCGAGGTCACCGAGCGCGCCAGGAACTCACGGTCGTGGCTGACGAGCACCACCCCGCCGCGCAGCCCGCGCACGAACGCCTCGAGCCGGTCGAGGCCGTCCAGGTCGAGGTCGTTGGTCGGCTCGTCGAGCAGGACGATGTCGAACCGCGAGAGCAGCAGCGCGGCGAGCCCGACGCGGGCGACCTGCCCGCCGGACAGCGCGGTCATCAGGGAGTCCGGGCCGACGCCGTCCGCACCGGAGTCGCCGGTGCCGGGTTCGAGGCCGAGGTCGGCGAGCACCGCCGGGATCCGGTCCTCCAGGTCCGCGGCCCCCGCGGCGAGCCAGCGGTCGAGCGCCGCCGAGTACCGGTCGGCCGCGGCGTCGCCGGCATCGGGGTCGCCGAGCGCCGCCGCCGCTGCGTCCATCGTCGCCGTCGCCTCGGTGCAGCCGGTCCGCCGCCCGAGGTACGCCGCGACGGTCTCACCAGCGATGCGCTCGTGCTCCTGGGGGAGCCACCCCACGAACGCATCCGTCGGCGCCAGGGACACCGTGCCCGCCAGCGGCTCGTCGACCCCGGCCAGCAGCCGGAGCAGCGTGGACTTGCCGGCACCGTTCACGCCGACGACCCCGATCACGTCGCCCGGCGCCACCGTCAGGTCGAGGGAGTCGAACAGCGTGCGAGCGGCGTACCCGCCGGACAGGCCCTTGGCGACGAGCGTGGCGGTCATGCGCCCATCGTCCCACGCGAAGCGGGCACCCCACGTGCAGCAGACTGGGCCGATGGACTCCTGCGTCTTCTGTGCCGTGATCGCCGGTGACGAACCCGCGACGTGGGTCGAACGCGAGGAGCACGCCGTCGCCTTCGCACCCCTGCCCGACTCGGCGCTGGCTCCCGGCCACACCCTGGTCGTGCCGGTCGAGCACACCGCCGACCTGCTCAGTGCAGCACCCACGGCACTCGCCGCCACCACGGCCCTGGCGCAGCGCGTCGCCCGTGCGATGAAGGGAGCCCTCGGCGCGACCGGGACCGTCGTGCTGCAGGCATCGGGTGCAGACGCCGGCCAGAGCGTGCCGCACCTGCACCTCCACGTCGTGCCGTGCTGGCCGGACGACGCCACGACGCACTGGCCGGAGCGACGATCGGCGCACGTGGTCGACGGTGACCCGCACGCGCTCCTCGCCGAGATGTTCGAGTAGTCGCCCGAGCAGACCCTGCCCGGCCCGGCGCGACCCTCAGCCGCGCGGCGTCAACCGACCCGCACCCACCGGCAGCAGCCCGCCCCGGTAGTCCAGCGCCGTCGCGCCGCCGACCGACACCGAGGCCGCCCCGAACCGCCACGCTCGGTTGAACAGGTACACGCCGATCACCGTGTCGCCGTCGTCCGGCACCGCCCACGTGCCGGTGCCCCACTGGGCCGGGTGCCCCACCCCGTCGACGGTGACGGTCGGCCGGGCGAACCAGGCGAACAGGGGCCGGACGAGCCGGAGTTCGATCCGGCGCTTCGTCGTGCCGGAGGGGAGAGTGGTGTCCACCGTCGAAGGATACGGGCCACCGCCGCCTAGGCTCGGAGCCGTGTTCGAACTCCACCACCTCTCCGCACAGGAACTCTGGGACTGGATCCGCCGGGGCGAGGCGACCGCCCTCGAGGTCACCGAGCACTACCTGTCCCGCGTGGAACGCCTGGACGCCGGACTCGGCGCCTTCGTGACGGTCACCGCGGACGCTGCCCGGGCCCGAGCCGATCGCCTCGGCCACCTGGTGCCGACGTCGAGACCGTTGTGGGGCCTCCCGTCCGCCGACAAGGACCTGTACGACCGCGCCGGGGTCCCCACGCGGAACGGCACCGCGAGCCTGCCGGAGCGTCCCGCGTCGGCCGACCACCCGCTCGTCGCCGCGCTCGACGCGGCCGGCACCGTCAGCCTCGGCAAGACCGCGTCACCGGAGTTCGGCATGTCCTCGTCGTCCGAGACCCGGCTCGGCGTGACGCGGAACCCCTACGACACCACGCGCGCTCCGGGCGGGTCGTCGAGCGGTGCGGCCGTCGCCGTCGCCGCCGGACTCGTGCCGGCCGCGGTCGGGTCGGACGGCGGCGGATCGGTGCGGATCCCCGCCGCGGCGACCGGACTCGTCGGGCTGAAGCCGAGCCGCGGCCGCGTGCCGTCGATGCCCGGCCGCTCCGGCGTCGGCGGTCTGTCCGTCGCCGGGCCGCTCACCCGGTCCGTCGCCGATGCGGGCATGCTCCTCGACGCGCTGGTCGCGCCGACCGGGCTGCCCGAGCCGTCGCCCTACGCGCTCGTCACCCCCGACGTCGGCGAGGGGCCGTTCACCGCGGCCGCCGTCCGCGGCGAGGGCCGGTTCGTCGTCGGGGTGCTCGACGATTCGCCGTGGGACGACACCGTCGACGTGGTCGTCGACCCCGCGGCCCGGGCCGCCGTGGAGACCGCCGTGCGGGTGCTCGGCGAGGTCGGGCACGGCGTCGAGGACGTCCGGATGCCCCGCGTGCCGTACGCGGACGCGTTCCGGGTGGCGTGGGAGAGCTCGGCCGCCCGCATGCCGCAGGTGCCCGGCATCGACCTGTCGTCGCTGACCCCGCTCGTGGCGTGGCTCGTGGCACGCGGACGGGCACTGTCCGGCACGCAGGTCCTCGACGCGATGACGACGCTCGACACCTTCTCGACGACGCTCATCGGCGCGTTCGACCGGTTCGACGCGGTGCTCACGCCGACCCTCGCGATGACGCCGCGGCCCCTCGGCTGGTACGGCGACGACCCGGACGAGGACTTCCGCCGGCAGTGCGCGTACTCACCGTGGACGTCGATGGCGAACGTGTCCGGGCTCCCCGCGATCACCCTGCCGGTCGGCGTGACCGACGATGACCACCCCGACGGTGGCGGGCTGCCGATGGGCGTGCAGCTGATCGGACGCCCCGGAGGCGAGCGCGTCCTGCTCGCGATCGGCGCGCAGCTCGAGCGCCGGTTGCGCTGGCAGCGGCGGCACCCGGCTGCCTGGACCGCCTGACGCACGCGGCGTGCTCGTGCGTCAGGTGCGTCGAGGTGCGTCGGGTGCGTCGAGCCGGTGCGACGAAGTCGTCGTCGTACGACAGCGACCCTGTCGCACCAGCGCGTCCGCAACGGTTGCACGCGCGGGCGGGCGACGATGTCGGTGTCGTACGACGTCGACGGTGTCGTTCCACGTCTGCAGCCGGCGCCGCACCCGTCCCCGCGCGACCCCCGCGCAGCCCGCCTACGGCAGCGTCGGCGCCGCCGCCACCAACGCCCGCGTCACCGGGTGCTTCGGCGCGTCGAGGAGCGACACCGGCCCGTGCTCGACGATCCGGCCGTCGGACATCACCGCGACCGTGTCGCACAGCCGCTGCACGACGCCGATGTCGTGCGACACCAGCACGAGCGTGAGCCCGAGGTCGTCGGCGAGCGACCGGAACAGCTCGATCACCCGAGCGCGGACGACCACGTCGAGGGCGCTCATCGGCTCGTCGCCGAACAGGATCCGCGGCGAGTGCACCACGGCCCGGGCGATCGCGATCCGCTGCCGCTGCCCGCCGGAGAACTCGTGCGGGTACCGGTCGACCGTGTCGGCGGGCAGGTCGACGCGCTCCAGCACGGCACGGACCAGGTCGTCGTGCGAGCCCGGGACCCGCAGGGCCCGCAGCGGCTCGGCGACGATCGCGCCGACGCGCATCCGCGGGTCGAGGGACGCGTACGGGTCCTGGAACACCACCCCGGTCTCGCGACGGAACCAGCGCAACGCACGCGCGGACCGGGACGCGACCACCGGACGGCCGGAGGCGGCGACGGTGCCTGCGGAAGGGGCCTCCAGGCCGGCGAGCAGCCGGACCAGCGTGGACTTGCCGGATCCCGATTCGCCGACGATGCCGAGCCGTGCGCCGGGGGCGACCGTCAGGTCGACACCGTCGACGGCGGTGCGGACCGGACCGGGCTCGAACGGGCCGCGGCGGGGGAGTCGGTAGGTGCGGTGGAGACCGGTGGCCTCGAGGACGGGGAGGGTCACGGGGCGGCCCTCCTGGCGGTGGCACGTGCGGCGTCGACGAGCGCGGCGGTGGCGGGGTGCTGCGGTGCGGCGAGCAGGTCCGCGACGCGGCCCTGCTCGACCACTCGGCCGGCGTCGAGCACCACGGCGGTGTCGGCGATGCGCGCGAGCACGGCGAGGTCGTGGGTGACGAACACCATGCCCGCCGGCAGGTGCTCGAAGAGGTCGAGGATGCGGGCCTCGGTGGTGACGTCGAGCGCCGTGGTCGGTTCGTCGGCCACCAGGTACGACGGCTCGCCCGCCATCGCCATCGCGATGCAGATCCGCTGCCGCTGCCCGCCGGACAGCTGGTGCGGGTACTGCCGCAGCAGCGACTCCGGGTCGGGCAGGCCCACGGACGCCGCCAGGTCGACGGCCGCCGCGCGGGCCGCACGCCGGTCGAGCCCGCGGTGCAGCCGGAGCGGCTCCGCGATCTGCGCGCCGACCCGGCGCAGCGGGTCGAGCGCCGTCCCCGGCTCCTGGAACACCATCGCGATGCCCGTGCCGCGGTGCCGCGCGCGCTCGCGGTCGGGCAGGCCGACGAGTTCGGTGCCGTCGAGGCGGACGCTGCCGGTCACGACGGCACCGGTGGGCGCCAGGCCCATCAGGGCGAGCGAGGTCATCGACTTGCCGGATCCGCTCGCGCCGATCACGCCGACGCGCTGGCCGGGAGGCACGGTGAAGCTGACGTCGTCGAGGATCGTCCGCCCCGTGATGCGGACCGACAACCCGCGCACCTCGAGCCCGGAGGCTGCGGTGGCGTGGGCGGGGCCGGCTGCGTGGTCGGTCATGCGGTCACCCCCGGCGTGGTCGTCGCCGGGTCGGCGCTCCGGTCGCTCGCGGTGACGTCGGCCGTCGTGCGGTCGCTCGTCGTCGTGCGGTCGCTCGTCGTCAGCCGCGGGTCCGAGGCGTCACGCACCGCGTCGCCGAGCAACGACAGTGCCGCGACGACGAGGGCGATGGCGGCTCCCGGCCAGGTCGCACTCCAGGGGTGGACCCCGATGTAGGTCTGCAGGTCGGACAGCAGGCTGCCCCACGACGCGGTGTCCGACCCGGCGCCGTAGCCCAGGTAGGACAGCCCGGCCTCGGCGAGCACGGCCGTGGCCATCGCGAGCGACAGCTGCACGGTGAACAGCGGCGCCGCGTTCGGCACCAGGTGGCGGAAGAGCACCCCGGCACCGCCGACGCCGGACGCCCGCGCTGCGGTCACGTAGTCGCTGCGGGCGATCCGCCGGATCTCACCGCGGGCCACGCGGGCGATCGTCACGCCGAAGGACAGCCCGACGCTGACGATCACCACGCCGAGCGACCCGCCGAACACCGCGGTCAGGAGCATCGCGGTGAGCAGGGTCGGGAACGCCACCAGGATGTCGAGCAGGACCGCGGTGCCCTCGCGCACCCAGCGGGCGGTGAGCGAACCGATCGCGGTGAGGACGATGCCGACGACGCTCGCGATCACCCCGGAGCCGACGGCGACGAGCACGGTGGTGCGGGTGCCGGCGAGCAGGTAGCTCGCGATGTCGCGGCCGGCGGCGTCGGTTCCGAACCAGTGCGCGGCGCTCGGCCCCTCCCACTGATGGAACGGGTCGGCGCGGAACGGGTTCTGCGGTGTCCACACGAGCGACACGGCGGCGAGCACGAGCAGCAGGCCGAGCACGACGACGGCGAAGACCCCGGTCGGTCGGGACACCAGACGGCGGATCATCCCTGCACCTCGCGCTGTCGGGGGTCGAGGGTGCGGTGCACGACGTCGACGGCGAACCCGACGAGCAGCACGAGTCCGGTGAGCACGAGCAGTTCCGACTGCACCTTCGTGATGTCGCGGCGGCCGACGTCGGTCACGAGCATCCGGCCCACCCCGGGCAGGGAGAACAGCTGCTCGACGACGACGGCACCGACGAGCAGCCCGGCGATCTGGACCCCGAGCACGGCGAGCACCGTGAGGGCGACGCTCGGCAGACCGTGGCGGAGCAGCGCCTGCGTGCGGGTGAGTCCGACGGCGGCGGCGGTGCGCAGGTGGTCGGCGTCGAGGACGGAGAGCGTGGCGGACCGGGTGAACCGGAGGATCACGGCGCCCTCGACCGCACCGATCGTCAGCGCGGGCAGCACGAGCGACGCGAACGCCCGCCCGGGTTCCGACCAGCCGTCGAGCGGGAAGCCCTGCGTCGGCAGCCAGTGCAGCGTCACCGCGAACAGGGCGACGAGGAGCATGCCGGCCCACACGACGGGCACGGCGGCGACCGCCTGCGCCGCGAACCCGATGACCGCACCGCCCGGGCGGCGACGGAGCACCGCGGCGATCACCCCGAGCGGGACGCCGATCACCAGTGCGGTCGCCAGTGACATCGCGGCGAGCGGCAGGGTGATCGCGAGCTTCTGCCCGATCTCCGGCGCGACGGCACCGTTCGTCACCAGGGAGCGGCCGAGGTCACCGCGGAACACCCCACCGATCCAGTCGAGGTACTGCACCACGACGGGCCGGTCGAGCCCGAGCTGCTGCCGGAGCTGTTCCACCTGCGCGGGGGTCGACTGCGTGCCGGCGACGACCTGGGCGACGTCACCGGGCAGCACGCGGAGCGTGGCGAAGATGATGACGCTCGCCACGAGCAGGCCGACGACGAGCAGGAGCACCCGCCCGATGAGGAACCGGGTCACGACACCGATGCTACGGGGACGGACACCCCGCCGCGGCCGCTCCGGTTCACTGGACCGCGAGCTTCGCCAGGTCGAGGCGGGAGTTCCCGCCGTCGACCGGGAAGCCCGTCACGCCGGAGCGCACCGCGGTGATCTCGGTCGCCGTGTAGAGCCACTCGCCGGCCGCGTCCTCGCTGACGATGCGTGCAGCCTTGCGGAGTGCCTCGGTCTTCGTGGCCTCGTCGGTCGCCGCGATCGACTGGGCGTAGAGCGCCTGCACCTTCGCGTTGTCGTACCCGAAGTAGTAGTCCGGGTTCGCCCAGTTGCCGAAGTCACGGGCCTCGACGTGGTCGACCATCGACAGGTCGAAGTCCCGCTCGCCGGACTTCGGTGCCTGGAACACCGAGGACAGCCAGGTGGCGAAGTCGACACGCTTGACCGTCAGGGTGATCCCGACGTCGGCGAGCTGCGACTTCAGCACGTCGCCGATCGTGGTCGGGTAGATGTTCGCGTAGGTGAGCGTCAGCTTCAGGTCCTGCTGGCCGGCGGCGGCCAGCAGCTTCTTCGCGTTCGCGGGGTCGTACGCGTCGATGTCGGTGAGGTCCTCGTAGCCGGGGTCGAGCTCCGGGATCGGGCCGCCCTGCTCCACGCCGGTGCCGCCGATCGCCTTGATGAGCGCCTTCGCGTCGATCGCCTGCCGGATGGCCCGGCGCACGCGCTCGTCCGTGAACGGTTCCTTGCGGTTGTTGAACGCCAGCGTGTACTTGTCGGTCGTCTTGCCGCTGTGCAGTGCGATGTCGGCGTTGCCCTGCAGCTGGCTCTTGAGCGTGCCGTCGACCGGGTTCAGGACGTCGAGGTCACCGTTCGCCATCGCGTTGACGGCGGTCGACGGGTCCGTGATGTACCGGAAGACGATCTTCGCGACCTTCGCCTTCGTGCCCCAGTAGTCCTCGTTGCGGTCGAAGGTGAGCGAGTCGCCCTGCTTCCAGTCGGCCACCTCGAACGGACCGGTGCCGTTCGCGCTGTCGGACAGGTCGTTGTCCGCGGCCTTCTCGAGCACCAGACCGGAGCGGCCGGTCAGGTTCCAGAGCAGGTCGGAGTCCGGCTTCGCGAGTTTCAGCACGACGGAGTCGTCCGACGGCGAGGTGATCGACGTGACGCCCGCGAGCTTGGCGGAGTCGACGTACGAGTCGTTCGACTTGACCTGCTCGAGCGACCACACGACGTCGGCCGCGGTGACCGGCTTGCCGTCCTGGAACGTCGTGCCGTCCCGCAGCGTGAACGTGTAGGTCAGGCCGTCGTCCGAGACATCGTGCGACGAGGCCAGCACGTCACGGATCTCGCCGTCGGCGGTCCGGCCGACGAGCCCCTGGTACACGTTGTCGATGAGCACCTGGTCGAGCGCCGCCCCGGACTGGGTGCGGATGTCGAGACTCGTCGGCTCGAGCACCAGCCCGACGCGCACCGTGGCGTCCTTGCCCCCGGTGGTGTCGGACGAGCCGGAGCAGCCGGCCAGCGCCAGGGCGGAGACGACGGCGACCGCGGTGGCGGCGAGGGCAGCGCGCCCGATGCGCGAGGTGCGCGCGGTGCGACGGGGCAGGAGCGGACTCATGGGGTGGTGGGTTCCTTCCGGGCACGAGGGCTGGGATCGGGCCTCGCGCTCGCACGAGGGTACCGGCGGCTGGCGCCGTCCGGCGACGGTTCTTCGATCGGGTGCAACAATCCGTGCCGCTCGGCCCATGCCCGGATCGCCGAAGCCAGTTCGAGGGGCGCCTGGTTCTGCACCGCGTGCCGCGAGGTGACCGTCACGATCTCGGCGTCCGGCAGGCGTTCGGCGAACCCGGCGTGCAGCTTCGGGGAGACGTACCCGCGGTCACCCCGGACGAGCAGGATCGGAACGCGCAGTGCCTCGAGGTCCGGCCACGCATCGGCGAAGCGCCCCACCGACGACGTCCGCCCGGCGGGCAGGTGCGGGAAGTGGTGACGGCGCACGAGCCGCCCGTCCGCACCGAGGGCCGTGGTGTGCCGGGCCTCGCGCAGCAGCACCTGCCGGTCGTCGCCGACCCGCGCCTCGATCGCCCGGTCGACGACCTGCTCGAGCGACTCGAACGGCTCCTCGGCCTCGAGCGCGCGGGCGATCCGGTCCACCGCACGCTGTGCGAAGTCCGGCGACATGTCGACGAGCACGAGCCCGGTCACCCGCTCCGGCGCGGTGGCCGCGAGTCGGGCGGACAGGATGGCGCCGAGCGAGTGGCCGACGACGATGCCCGGCGGCACCGCGAGCGCGTCGAGCGCGGCGAGCACGCTCGGCGCCGTCGCTGTCGCCGCGTAGTCCGCGTCCTCCCGCCACGACGACCGGCCGTGGCCGGGCAGGTCGAGGGCGACCGCCGGCTCGCCCACGGCGAGTGCCGTGGTGTCGAAGCTGTGGGCGTCGATGCCGAGCCCGTGCAGGTAGGTGATCCGGGCCTCCTGGCCGTCGTCGCCCCACCGGATGGCGGAGATCTCCTGCCCGTCCGCGGTGCGGACCACCTGCCTGGAGGCGCGGAGCGGCGCGTGCACGCCGCTCGCGCTGGCGAGGGCGGGCAGGTCGGCGAATTCGTCGTCAGGGGCTTCGGACACGGGGACGATCCTCGCACCGTTCCGGGGGCCTGGAGACGTTAGGTAAGGCATGCCATACTCGATTCCGTGGCAACCCGGTATCGCGTCTTCTCCGTCCGCGTGGCCGCCGTCACGTCGCTCACCCCGAACTTCGTCCGGGTGACACTGACGGGCGACGCGCTCGCCGACTTCTCCTCGGTCGGTCTCGACCAGCGGATCAAGATCGTGCTGCCCCTGCCCGGCATCGGCTTCTCCGAACTGCCGGAGGACGAGGACTGGTACGCCGCCTGGCGCGCGCTGCCGGACGAGACCCGCAACCCGCTCCGCACGTACACGGTCCGCTCGTTCCGCCCGGACGCCCGCGAGCTCGACATCGACTTCGTCGCGCACGGCGACACCGGCCCGGCGTCGCGCTGGGTGTCGGCCTGCCGCGTCGGTGACGAGCTGCGCATCGTCGGGCCGCGGGTCCCCGAGTCGCCGGAGGACCTGCCGACCGGGGCCGCCGAGTTCGCTCCCGGGCACGCGAACCGGATCCTGCTCGCCGGGGACGAGACCGCCGCACCGGCCATCTGCGCCATCCTCGAAGCCCTCGACGTCTCGACCGTCGGCCACGTCTTCATCGAGGTGCCCACCGACGCCGACCGGTTGCCGGTCACCGCGCCCGCCGGGGTCGAGGTCCGCTGGATCGCCCGCAACGGCGCCACCCACGGGGTCCGGATGACCGACCAGGTGCACGCCTGGGCCTCCACTGTCGCGCCGTCGTCCACCGCCGCGTGCGAGCCGGCCGCCGAGCTCACCGACGTCGACGTCGACGAGCAGGTGCTGTGGGACGTCCCCGCCCCGGTCGACGAGCGCCCCGTGTACGCCTGGATCGCCGGTGAGGCCGGCTGCGTCAAGGAACTCCGCCGCCACCTGGTGCGCGGCGTCGGCATCGACCGCAAGCAGGTCGCGTTCATGGGGTACTGGCGGCACGGCAAGGCCGAGCACTGATGTCGGACGCGGGCACCGCGCTCGGTCCGGTCCCGACCACCGCGCTCGGGGCCCGCGGGCTGACCCTGGCCTACGACGACCGGGTCGTGGTGGACACGCTCGACGTCGACATCCCCGACGGCGAGCTGACGGTCATCGTCGGGCCGAACGCCTGCGGCAAGTCGACGCTGCTGAAGTCCTTCGCCCGCACCCTGAAGCCGCGAGCCGGCACGGTGTTCCTCGACGGGGCGCCGATCGACTCGTACCGCCCGAAGGCCGTCGCTCGGCGGGTCGGGATGCTCCCGCAGACCCCGATCGCCCCCGACGGCATCACCGTGCGTGACCTCGTGTCCCGGGGCCGGTTCCCGCACCAGGACCTGCTGCACCCGTCCTCCGGGTCCGACCGGCAGGCCGTGCAGGCCGCACTCGAGCAGACCGAGACGGTGGAACTGGCGGACCGGAGCGTCGACGAGCTCTCCGGCGGGCAGCGGCAGCGGGTGTGGATCGCGATGGTGCTCGCGCAGCAGACCGACATCGTGCTGCTCGACGAGCCGACGACGTTCCTCGACATCGCCCACCAGTACGACGTGCTCGAACTGGCCTCCACGCTGCACGCCGCCGGTCGCACGGTCGTCGCGGTGCTGCACGACCTGAACCAGGCTGCGCGCTACGCCACCCACGTCATCGCGATGCGCGACGGGGCGATCGTCTCGGCGGGGAAGCCGGCGTCGGTGCTCACCGCGGACCTCGTCGAGGACGTCTTCGGCCTGCCGTGCGTCGTCGTCCCCGACCCCGAGACCGGCACGCCGCTCGTGGTGCCGCGGCGGCGCGCGGCCTGAGGCGCGGGCGGCGCTGCCGCCTGGCTGCCGCGCTGGGCCCTGCCGCCGAGTGGTCACGACACGTCGTGGGCCGGGCGCCGTGTGGTCACGAACTGTCGGTTGGCGGCGCCGCAGGCGACGGTCTGCGACCGCTCGCCGCGCTCCCGGCGGGGTGTTGTGACCGGCGGGTGGGTGCAGTGGGGGTGGGGTGCGGCGGCCGGGAGGCTCGGGGAGGGCCCGCCACGCGCCTCCAGGCCGTCGACTGGTCGCGTCTCGTCGCCTGGCCGGCCTGCCGCCGAGTGGTCACGACACGTCGTGGCCCGGGCGTCGTTTGGTCACGAACTGTCGGCTGGCGGCGCCGCAGGCGACGGTCTGCGGCCGCTCGCCGCGCTCCCGGCGGGGTGTTGTGACCGACGGGCGGGTGCAGTGGGGGCGGGGCGTGGCGGCCGGGAGGCTCGGGGCGGGCCCGCCACCCGCCTCCCGGCCGTCGACTGGTCGCGTTTCGTCGCCTGGCGGGCCTGCCGCCGAGTGGTCACGACACGTCGTGGCCCGGGCGTCGTGTGGTCACGAACTGTCGGTTGGCGGCGCCGCAGGCGACGGTCTACGACCGCTCGCCGCGCTTCCGGCGGGGTGTTGTGACCGACCGAGCCGCCGGCCGACACGTCCGCCGAGGTCGCACCCGCACCCGCACCCACGCCGCACCCGCACCCGCACCCACGCCGCACCCGCACCCGCACCCACGCCGCACCCGCACCCGCACCCGCACCCGCACCCACGCCGCACCCGCACCGCACCCGCCGCACCCGTCAGCGGTAGCCGCCGTCCTCCAGGCCGGCCTCGACCTCGAACCGGTTCCGCAGGGGATCCCGCCCGGCGACGGCGTAGAGCAGCGGCATGAGCATGCCGTACCGGCGCCACTGCTCGACGTGCACCCGCTCGTGCCGGAGCACCCGCGGGCCGTCGTTGTCGCGGGTCAGGTACACCGAACCGACGCAGGTGCCGCCGCGCCGGAACACCCAGCGCGGCAGCCCCGTGCAGACCACGAGCCCGTCCTCCACCCGGATCCGCCCCGTCGACAGGGGGACGCCCACGGCGAGCCCGACGGCGGTCGCGAACACCCACCCCGCACGGGACACGGGCGAGTCGAGCAGCGGGTTGCGCACGCTCAGGCCGGGCGGCCGTACGTCTCGAGCAGGCGGAGCCAGATCTCGTTCATCGTCGGGTAGGCAGGCACCGCGTGCCACAGGCGGTCGATCGGGACCTCGCCCACGACGGCGACGGTCGCGCCGTGCAGCATCTCGGCGACGTCCTGGCCGACGAACGTGACGCCCACGACGACCCCGCGGTCCTCGTCGACGACCATCTTCGCGCGGCCCGTGTAACCGTCGGCCTGCAGGGAGGACCCGGCGATCGCACCGAGGTCGTACTCGACCGCGCGGACGTTCAGCCCCTGCTCGCGGGCCTTCGCCTCGGTCAGGCCGACGCTCGCGACCTCGGGGTCGGTGAAGGTGACCTGCGGCGAGGCGGCGTGGTCGGCGGTGGCGACGTGTGCACCCCACGGCTCGGTGTGGAGCGGCGTGCCCTGGTACCGGGCGGCGATCGCCTCGCCGGCGGCGCGTGCCTGGTACTTGCCCTGGTGGGTGAGCAGGACGCGGTGGTTGACGTCACCCACGGCGTACAGCCAGTCGGTGCCGTGCACGAGCATGGTGTCGTCGACGTCGAGCCAGTCGCCCGCGGTCAGGCCGACGGTCTCGAGCCCGAGGTCACGCGTGTGGGCGGCGCGGCCGGTGGCGGCGAGCACCTCGCTCGTGATGACCGTGGTGCCGTCGTCGAGCACCGTGGTGACGAGACCGTGCTCGTCGCGGTCGACCCGGACCGGGTTGACGCCGGTGCGGACGTCGACGCCGAGTTCGCGCAGGGAGTCGGCGACGAGTTCCCCGGCGAAGGGCTCCATGCCGCCGAGCAGACCGTGCCGGGCGACGAGGGTGACCTTCGCGCCGAGGGACGCCCACGCGGTTGCGAGCTCGGAGCCGGAGACGCCGCCGCCGATGACGAGCAGGCTCTCGGGGACCTGCTGGGCGCTGGTGCCCTCGCGGGTGCCCCACGGCTTCGCCTCGGCGAGACCGGGCACCGGGGGCAGCGTGTGCAGGGAACCGGTGACGACCGCGACGGCGGCGCGCGCGGTGTGCGTCTCGCCGTCGACGTCGATGGTCTTCGGGCCGGTGATGCGGGCGTGCCCGCGGATCAGGTCGATGCCGGCGGACTCGAGCCACGAGACCTGGCTGTCGTCCTTCCAGTCGGAGGTGAACGAGTTGCGGCGGGCGAGGACGTGGGCGGCGTCGAGCGTGCCGGTCACGGCCTGCTTCGCACCGTCGAGCCGCTTGGCGGCGGCCAGGGCGTGTCCGCTGCGCAGGAGCGCCTTCGAGGGCATGCACGCCCAGTAGGAGCACTCGCCGCCGACGAGCTCGGCCTCCACGATCGCGACCGAAAGGTCGCGCTTCCTGGCGTAGTCCGCCACGTTCTCGCCGACAGCGCCGGCTCCGATCACGATGAGGTCGTAGTCCGTCATGCTGCCGAGCGTACGCGGACCGGCAGGGGGTCCGCCGGTCGCGTCGTGCCCGTGGTCAGCCCACCCGGGAGGCGCTGGTCACCGCTCCGACGACGCGCAGGATCACGCCGAGGTCGTCCACCGCCCGGTCCGGGTCGACGGGGGCGAATCCGGTGAGTGCGGCGCCGACGAGGCGGCGGCCGCGCGTCGCGGCCTGGATGCGCTCGACGAGCGCTGCGCCGTCGAGGCCGAACGGGACGGGTTCGAGGAGTCCGTCGACCTCGGACGGGTCGAGGACGTCGAGGTCGACGTGCACGAAGACCGATGCGGCGCCGGTCCGCTCGACCGCTGCGGCGAGGGCGTCCGGGGTGGCGGCGTCGACGTCGAGGTGCACGATCCCGGCCTTGTCGAGGGCGGCCCGTTCGGCGTCCTCGACCCCGCGGACCCCGGCGACGACGACCGAGGACGCCGGCACCAGCGGCAGGCCGGGGAACAGGTCGTCGGGGCGGTCGACCAGCAGGCGCAGGGCGGCGGTCTCGGCGGCGACGGGCTGGGCTCGGTTGAGCGCGCGGTACCCGCTCGACCCGGAGATGCGGACGAACGCGGTGTCCGGTGCGAGGGCGGCGGTCGCGCCGAGGACACTGGCGCCGTCGCCACCGACGACGAGCACCGGTTCGGTGGCGACGGCGGTTTCCTCGGCGACGCGTTCGGCGACGGCGAGCACCGAGGTGTAGCGGGCGACGGCGGTCTCGAGGCGGTCACCCGCTCCGGCCGGGACGTCGACCACGGTGGTGGACGCCCGGGGGAGGTCGGCCGCGATCGCCGACGCGCCGTCCCCGAGCCGCATCGCGCGCGACGACGCCGAACCCTGCCACTGACCGACCACGAGGAAGTGCATCGTCTCAGTCTGTCAGCTGGGGTCCGGCGTCGTCAGGGCGTTCGTCAGATGCTCGAGGATCCGCCGGACTTCAGCGCGGCGAGCCGTGCCTCGACCTCGGCGTCCTTGCCGACGTCCTCGAGGCTCTCGAACTGGGCGTCGAGGCTGGACGACTGCAGCTCCTGCTGGCCGAGCACCTTCGCCTCTTCGCGGCGGACCTTCTCCTCGAAGCGGCCGAGGTCGCTCGTCGGGTCGAGCACGTCGATGTTGCCGAGGGCGTCGTTGACGCGGGACTGCGCCTCGGCGGTCTTCGAGCGGGCGACGAGGTTGTCCCGCTTCGCGCGGAGCTGCTCGAGCTTCTGCTCCATGCCGGCGAGACCGGTCTTGAGCTTCTCGACGGCCTCGTTCTGCGACGCCAGGTTCGGCTCCGCGTCCTTGACCTCCTGCTCGGCGGCGATCTGCTTGCCGATCGCGATCTTGGCGAGGTTGTCGAACTTGTCCGCCTCGGCCGACTTGCCCTCGGAGCGGTACTTGTCGGCGGCGGCGGAGGCGTTGGCGGCCTTCTGGCCCCACTCGACCGCGGCCTTCTTGTCCTCCTCGTGGTCCTGCTCGAGCAGGCGCACGTTGCCGATGGTCTGCGCGATCGCGGTCTTCGCGTCGGCGATGTTGTTCGTGTAGTCGCGGACGAGCTGGTCCAGCATCTTCTGCGGGTCCTCGGCGTCGTCGATGATCTGGTTGATGTTCGCGCGCACGAGGGTGGAGATGCGTCCGAAGATGGTCTGCTTGGCCATTGCTGTTCCCTTTCGTGGAAGTCCTGTGGACGGTGTTGTCGGGTCGTGTCTGGTTCTGGGTGCCGGAGGCCGGGTCAGCTCCGGTCGGGTCCGTCGTGTCGGGAGCGGGGGAGCGTGCCCGTCAGAAGCGGCCGCCGCCGGAGAAGCCGCCGCCGCCCCCACCGCCGCCGCCGCCGAAGCCCCCGCCGCCTCCGCCGAAGCCACCGCCCCCGAAGGAGCCGCCGCCGTAGCTGCCGCCGCGACCGCCGAGCAGGCCGCCGAGGACGAGTCCGGTGACGAGGCCACCGAGCTGGGCACCACCACCGCCTCCGCCCTGGCCGCCACCCCAGCCGCCGAGGTCGTCGTTGGCGGCGTCCATCGCTGCGGCGGCGTACTGCTCGGCCGCGCGGGCGGCGTTGAGTGCCTGGCCGGGGTTGCTCGGGGCGAGCTCGACGGCGTCGTCGTAGGCGCGCTGGGCCTCGGACAGCCGGGTCCGGGCGGTCGGGCCGATGCCGCCGCGGTGCAGGGACACGTAGTCGCGAGCCTGGCTGATCCGGTTCCGGGCGTCGCGCAGGGCCGCGTCGAGTGCCTGGGTGGCGCGCTGACGCTGTTCCTCGGCACCCCGTGCCGCGGCGATGGCCTGGTCGATCTCGGTGTTCGCCCGGGTCAGCGCGTCGACGGCGGCCACGGGGTCCTTCGGGTCGAGCCCCTGGCGGAGCACGGCCTCGGCGCGGGTGACCGCGGCGGCGAGGTCCGGGCCGCCCGAGCGCAGGCTGCGGGCGGCGGCGACGTCGCCTTGGATGTCGATGCGCATCGCCTCGGCGCGGGCGGTGGCCTCGTCGAAGGACTGCTCGGCGGCGAGTGCGCCGTCGGTGAGCTGCTGCACCTGGGCGAGCGCGTGCTGGGCGTCGCGCACGGCGACGACCGCCTCGCCCTTGTCGCCGGCGGCGATGGAGGCGGTGGCGGCGTTCGAGCGTTCGGTGGCGAAGGCGAGCACCTGGTGGGCCTGGTCGACGTTGTTCGCCACGGTGGCGAGGGTGCGGCCGGTGTAGCGGGCGCGGACGCGGTCGAGTGCGGCGGCGGCGGCCCCGACCGATGCCGGTGCGGCGGCCACGGCCTGGGCGAGCGACGCGGCTGCGTCCTCGACGCCGTCCTCGAGCGACCGGAGCTGGTCGAACGCCTCGGTCTGCTCCTCGATCGCGGCGTGCGCCCGTTCGCAGATCACGATGATCTGGTTCGCCCACTCGGCGCGCTGCTGGGGGGTGTCGGGGATCTCGTCGTCGAGCTGCTGCCGGATCGTGAAGGCCTTGCGGACCTCGCGCTGGGCGGCCTGCACGGCGTCGGCGAAGGGCTTGGCGGCGTCCGGGCCGAACTGCGCGCTCGCGAACCCGACCTCTTGCTCGGCGGTGCGGAGTTCGTCGTCGATGGTGACGAGGGCGCCGCCGGCGGTGCGTTCGAGGTCGGCGAGCGAGGCTTCCTGGGCCTCGGTCGCTGCGGCGGTGCGGCGCTTGTTCCGGGTCCGGATGACCAGGACCACGACGATGAGCCCGACGACCACGACGAGCAGCAGGATCCACAGCCAGGTGAGGTCCACCGGGGCCTGCGACTGGGTCAGCCCGTCGGCGAAGGCCACGGCGGCGCCCGACCAGTCGCCCTGCTTGAGCTCGGGGAGCAGCGCGTCGTTGACGGCGTTCTCCACGTCGGACGAGGAGATCGCGGTCTCGTTCGTCTGCTGGACGTCGTAGTTGCGCTCGTCGACCGCGACCGAGAGCAGGATGCCGTCGGTGTCGATCTGGTTCTGCTCCATCACGGCCCGGCCCCACTCGGTGTGGTCGGTGGGGTCGGTGAAGGACGGCACGAACACGACGAAGAGCTGCGTCTGGGTCTCGGAGTACAGGTCCTGCACGGCCTGCTCGACCTTCGACTGCTGAGATGCGGTCAGCGCGTCGGCCTCGTCGAGGACATATGCGCCGCCCAGGTCGACGGGCGCCGTGGCGTGTGCGGTCGCTGCCGGAGCCAGGACGATGAGCATCGCGACCAGGGCCGCCGTCACACGGCTCCACAGCCGCGTTGTCCCCCTTCGCCCGCTCGATCCGTCCGTGCCCGATCCGTGCTGGACCGCTCGCATCCGTCCTCCGTCCGTTGCCGGTCGGTACCCAGTGGCACCGCACCGGACCGCGCCACGAGGCGCTGTCGCCCGGAGTCTATCCAGGCCACGCAGGGGCACCGCCAGACTCTGGGGGAACGCTCCGGACCGTGCTTCCTGTGGACGTCTTGTCCCCCGTACCGGGGTATGCTGGCGCCACTGTTCGAGGATGAACGGAAGGGGAAGAACGATGGAACGCACCACGAGCACCGAGGTCGTCCCGCTCGAGGACGGCTACCACCGGGTGTCGACTCCGGCGACGGGTGTGATCGGTTTCGTGCGCGAGCACGACGGCCGTTACGAGGTCCTGCGCGGACGAGTTCGCCAGGCGACCCGCTCCGAGGGGCAGTACAGCACCATGAACGTCGCGCTCATCGCGCTGACGCACGCCTGATCCGCTCTGGGCGCGACCACACGACCGACGGGCGCTGCCCCGGCCGGTGGGTCGCGCCTCCAGACCGTCACGGTGACGCTCCGGACGCCGGCTGCTGACCGCGCGGACGACCGGGAGGCCCTGGTCGCCGCCGTCGCGTCGGCGACCGGCGTCGAGCCGGTCGCGGTGCGCGCGGGGCGCGTCTGCCCGCACTGCGCGGGGACCGACCACGGTCGTCCGTGGGCGAGCGTCGCGGGCACAGTGGTCGGCGTGAGCCTGGCGCGCGCACCGGGGTTCGTCGCCCTCGCGGTCGGACCGTCGGCGCTCGGCGTCGACGTCGAACGGGTGTCGCGGGTCGCCGCCGCACCGCTCGACGCCTTCACCCCGGATGAACTCCGTCGAGCCGACGGGGACCCGGCGCTCCTCGCCGCCGCGTGGGCGGCCAAGGAGGCCGTGCTGAAACGCGACGGTCGCGGGCTGCGGGTCGACCCGCTCGCGGTCGAGGTCGACGTGGCCGCCGGCACCGCCCGCTTCGAGGGTGTCGGACAACCGCTCACCCTGCTGTACCCCGCGCCGGACGTGGTGCTCGTCGTCGCGGCGGGTGGCCTGTCCGTCAAGGTCGTCGGGACGGTCAGCGGGGGAGCGTGAGCACCTCGGCGCCGTCCTCGGTGATCGCGATGGTGTGCTCGGTGTGGGCGGTCCGCGCTCCGGTGGCACTCCGCAGCGTCCACCCGTCGGCGTCGGTGACCAGGACGTCGGTGTCCGCCATCACCCACGGTTCGAGCGCGAGCAGGAGTCCGGGCCGCAGCGTGTAGCCGCGGCCGGGGCGCCCGGTGTTCGACACGTGCGGGTCCTGGTGCATGGTCGAGCCGATGCCGTGTCCGCCGAACTCCACGTTCACCGGGTAGCCCGCGGCTTCGAGGACGGTGCCGATCGCGTGGGACAGGTCACCGATGCGGGCGCCCGGTCCGGCGGCGGCGATGCCCGCGGCCAGCGCGCGTTCGGTGGCGTCGATGAGGGCGAGGTCCTCGGGGCGCGGGGTGCCGACGACGAAGCTGATCGCGGCGTCGGCGGCGATGCCGTCCAGGGACACCGCGAGGTCGAGGGTGAGCAGGTCCCCGTCGTGCAGCACCCGGTCGTGCGGCAGCCCGTGCAGCACGGCGTCGTTCACGGCCGTGCAGATGTGGTGGCCGAACGGACCACGGCCGAACGAGGGCGCGTAGTCGACGTAGCAGGAGTCGGCACCGGCGGCCTCGATCATCTGCTTCGCCCACCGGTCGATCTCGAGCAGGTTCGTGCCGACGCGGGTGCGTTCGCGCAGGGTCTGCAGGATCGTGCCGACGAGGGCTCCGGTGGCGCGGCCCTTGTCGACCTCGGCGGGGGTCAGGATCTCGATCACGCGGATGATCATACCGGTATTACTATGTGGTCATGGTCCGTCTCCCACTCCGCCCCGACGAGGTCGAGCGCGGTCGTCGCCTCGGTGCGCTGCTCCGTCGTGCCCGTGGTCCGCGATCGATCGTGGACACCGCCCTGGCCGCGGGGATCTCGCCGGAGACGCTCCGGAAGATCGAGACCGGCCGCATCGCGACGCCGGCGTTCTCGACGATCGCGTCGGTCGCGGGCGTGGTCGGACTGTCGCTCGACGCGGTGTGGTCCGAGGTCAGCTGCGACCCGGCCGACGGCGAGCTGGCCGGCTAGTCGACGCGGCGGCGTCGCGAGCTGGTCGACGCGGCGGCGGAGCTAGCCAGCGGGCAGCGTCGGCACCGACGCCTCGTCGATCCAGGGTCCGGTCACCGCCCGGACGTCCGCGACGGAGCGGCCGGTGGCGTCCGCGAACGCACGGAGCACGTCGGGCACGGTGACGGATCCGTGCCGGTGCCGCTCGGTGATGCTCCGCAGCCCGGTGAAGAAGGCGTCGTCGCCGATCGTGCGGCGGACGGCGTGCAGGGCGAGGGCGCCGCGCTTGTAGACGCGGTCGTCGAACATGTCCTTCGCGCCCGGGTCACCGACCACCAGGTCCTCCGGCTGCTCGAGCAGTCCCTGCCGGTACCGCTCGGCCAGCTGGTCGGCGGTGTCGTCCCCGCGGTCCTCGGACCACAGCCACTCGGCGTAGCAGGCGAACCCCTCGTGCAGCCAGATGTCCTGCCACCGGGTGACCGTGACGGAGTTGCCGAACCACTGGTGGGCGAGCTCGTGGGCGATGAGGCGGTCGGTGCCGTGCTCGCCGTCGACGTGGTTCCGGCCGAACACCGCCAGGCCGTGGGCCTCGAGCGGGATCTCCAGGTCATCGTCGGTCACCACGACGCCGTACGCCACGAACGGGTACGGGCCGAACCGGTCACCGAACAGCGCGAGCATCTCCGGCACCTGGCCGAAGTCGGTCTTCGCGGCGGCGGCGAGGTCGGCGGGGTGGTGCAGCGTGACGGGGACCCCGCTCGTGCGCAGCTTCGTGGTGCGGTACCGGCCGATCTGGACGGTCGCCAGGTAGGTCGCCATCGGCTCGGTGGTGGCGTAGGTCCAGCGGGTGCCGACGCGGTCGCGCTCCTTGGCGAGCAGCTCCCCGTTCGCCAGGACGTCGTACGCCGCCTCGGCCGCGATCTCGATCCGGTACGTGGCCTTGTCGTCGGGGCGGTCGTTGCACGGGAACCACGACGGCGCTCCCGTGGGCTGCGCGGCGACGATGACGCCGTCGGACAGTTCTTCCCAGCCGAGCTGCCCCCACGCACTCCGGACGGGGTGCGGGGTGCCGCGGTACCGCAGGTGCACGCTGAACACGGTGTCGGCGGCGATGGGGTCGGCCGGGGTGACGGTCACCTTGTGCGCCGCGGTCGAGACCTTCTTCGCCCGGCGTCCGTCGACGTCGACCCGGTCGACCGTGAGCCCGTGCAGGTCGATCACGACCTTCTCGAGCGGCTCGAGGGCACGCGCGGTGATCGTGGCGGTGCCGTCCAGGCGGTTCGTGGCGACGCGGTAGTCGAGACGGAGCTCGTAGTGCTCGGCGCTCCACCGTCGGTCGCCGCTGTGCGGGGTGTACGGGTCTGCGGCGGGATCGGAGGGCACGGGGACAGTCAACCTCATGGCGCCGGTGGGGCGGTCACCGACGGTGCTGCCGATGTCCACGGAGCGATCGGGTTGCCGGACCAGCGGGAACCCGTCGGCACCTGCTCACCGCGCATCACGAGCGAGGACGGCCCGACGGTCGCCCCGGCACCGATGCCGGCCGCCGGCAGGACCACGCTGTGCGGCCCGAGGGTCGCACCCGCGTCGATCCGGACGGTGTCGAGCTGCATCACGCGGTCGTGGAACAGGTGCGTCTGCACGACCGTGCCCCGCGCCACCGACGCCCCGGAGCCGATGGTGACCAGGTCGGCCTCGGGCAGCCAGTACGTCTCGAGCCAGGTGCCGCGGCCGATCGTCGCACCGAGGCTCCGCAGCCAGACGGCCAGCGCGGGGGTGCCGGTGGCTTGCTCGGCGAACCAGGGGCGCGCGACGGTCTCGACGAAGGTGTCCTGCACCTCGTTGCGCCACACGAACGACGACCACAGCGGGTGCTCCCGGGCCGTGATCCGGCCGACGAACGCCCACTTCGCGATCGTCGACACCACGGCGGCGACCGCACCGGCGGCGATGAGCACCGGCCCGGCGAGCAGCACCGTCCACCCGATCCCGACGGCCGACCACAGCGCCAGCAGGGCTCCGGCCACGCCGAGCGCGATGGCGGCGGAGACCATCGGGGCCACCAGGCGCAGCAGTTCCCAGCAGCCGCGGGCGACCTTGAGCCGCCTGGACGGACGGAACGTGCGCGCCTCGTCGAACTCCGTCGCCGCACGCCGCAGCCGCACCGGGGGCGACCCGAGCCACGACGACCCGCGCTTGGCCTTCTTCGGCACCGCGGACAGCACCGCCACCAGGGCCTCGCGCGGCACCGAGCGTCCGGCGCCCGTCATCCCGCTGTTGCCGAGGAACGCCCGACGGCCGACCTTCGAGCGACCGATCCGCACCCGACCGCCGCCGAGCTCGTACGTCGCCACCATCGTGTCGTCGGCCAGGAACGCCCCCGACGCGATCTGCGTCAACGCCGGGATGAGCAGCACCGTCGAGATCTCGGTGTCCCGACCGACCCGGGCACCGAGCAGCCGCAGCCACACCGGCGTCACGAGCGAGGCGTACAGCGGGAACAGCAGGGTGCGCGCCGCGTCGAGCACCCGCTCGGTCGACCACACCTGCCAGCCGATCCGGGAGCGCACCGGGTGCCGCCCCTCGTGCAGCCCGATGCCGAGCAGCCGCACCGCGACCACCACCAGCAGCGCGTACACCGCACCGGCGACGACCGTCGCCAGGGGGACCGTCACCAGCGCACGGAGCACCGCGTCGCCCAGGGTCGACGCCCGCCCGACCAGGGCGAGGGCGACCAGCAGGCCGACCGCGACACCGACCACCGGCAACCCGGCCACCGCCAGGGACCCGGCCCCGTACGCGAGCAGCCAGCGTCGACGGGTCGCGGGACGGGCCTCCCGGTCGTCACGAGCCGACCCGGTGCGCTCCGCCGGCGCCCCCGCCCAGCGTTCGCCCGCGGGCACCGGGCTGCCGACGGCGGAACCCGCCGTGATCTCGGCACCCGCACCGACGTGCGCCCCCGGCAGCAGCGTCGTCCGGCTGCGCACCACGGCGTCCTCGTCGACACGGACGTGCCCCAGGTGGAACACGTCGCCGTCGAGCCAGTGCCCGGCCAGGTCGACCTCGGGCTCGATCGACGCACGCTTGCCGATCGTGAGCATCCCCGTCACCGGGGGCAGCGTGTGCAGGTCGACGTCCCTGCCGATCCGCGCACCGAGTGCCCGGGCGTAGTAGCTGATCCACGGGGCACCCGCCGTCGACGGGCCGTCGACCGCCTCGGCGATGCGCTCGGCCAACCACACCCGCAGGTGCACGGAACCACCGCGGGGGTACGACCCCGGCCGGACCCCGGCGAGCAGCAGCCGCGCCAGCACCACCGTCAGCGCCATCTTGCCGATCGGCGTCACGAACACCAGGAGCGCCAGCACCAGCACCGGCCAGGGCAGCACCGGCAGGAACGGCAGCGTCGTCGCGTGCAGCACCGCAGCCACCAGGGCCGTCCACGTCAGCACCCGCAACCCCCGGAGCACCTGCACCGGCAGCCCGAGCAGCGTCATCAGCAACCCCGTCGCCGGAGGCACCGGCGTGACGTCACGCGACGACGCCTCGACCGGGCCGGACTCGTCCAGCGCCGCCGCCAACGCCCCGATCCGCGGGTGGTCGTACACGTCCGCCACCGTCGTCGTCGGGAACCGCTCGCGGATGGCCGACACCAGCTGCGCCGCCGTCAACGACCCACCGCCGTGCGCGAAGAAGTCGTCGTCGACGCTCGCCACCGGCACCCCCAGGATCGCCGACCACCGCTCGGCGATCCACGCCACCGTGTCCGGCAGCATCGCCGCGTCCGAGGCGCCCGGCAACGGCCACGGCAGCGCCGCACGGTCGACCTTGCCCGACGTCCGCGTCGGCAGCGACTCCACCACGGCCACCAACGGCACCAGCGCCGCCGGCAGCTCCTGCCGCAACCGGGCGTTCGCCGCAGCCACGTCCACCGTCGCCCCGGCCACCGGGGCCACGTACCCGACCAGCACCTGGTTGCCCGCCGGGGTCCGCTGCACCACCGCGGCACCACCCGCCACGTCGTCCAGGGCCTGCAACGCCGCATCGATCTCCCCGAGCTCGATCCGCCGGCCACCGAGCTTCACCTGGTCGTCCGCACGCCCCTGGAACACCAGCCCCTCGGGCTCGTACCGCACCAGGTCCCCGCTCCGGTACGCCCGCTCCCACCCGAGCTCCGGGAACGGCGCGTACTTCTCCGCGTCCTTCGCCGGGTCGAGGTAGCGCCCCAGCCCGACCCCGCCGATCACGAGCTCACCGACGCCGCCCGGCTCCACCCGTCGTCCGGCGCCGTCCACCACGGCGAGGTCCCACCCGTCCAGCGGCAACCCGATCCGGATCGGCTGGCTCCCGTCGAGCAGGGACCCGCACGCCACCACCGTCGCCTCGGTCGGCCCGTACGTGTTCCACACCTCACGGTCACGACTCGCGATGCGCGCCGCCAACTCCGGCGGGCACGCCTCACCGCCGAAGATCACCAGCCGCACCTGCTCCAGCGCATCGTCCGGCCACAACGCCGCCAGCGTCGGTACCGTCGACACCACCGTGATCGTGTGCGCGATGAGCCACGGCCCCAGGTCCACCCCCGTCCGCACCAACGACCGGGGCGCCGGCACCAACGCGGCACCGTGCCCCCACGCCAGCCACATCTCCTCGCACGACGCGTCGAACGCCACGCTCAGCCCCGCCAGCACCCGGTCACCCGGACCGATCGGCGCCGCCTGCAGGAACATCCGCGCCTCGGCGTCCACGAACGCCGCAGCACTGCGGTGCGTGACCGCCACACCCTTCGGCACCCCGGTCGACCCGGACGTGAAGATGATCCACGCGTCGTCGGTCTCGCGCGGGAGCTCGGCGCTCGCCGCAGGGTCCGTCACCGGCAGCTCCGTGCCGGCACGGTCGCGCAGGACACCGCTCGCGCCGATCACCCCGACGACACCGGCTTCGCCGAACACCAGGGTGGCGCGCTCCTCGGGGTCGTCGGCGTCGACCGGCACGTACGCCGCTCCGGCGGCGAGGACGGCGAGGATCGACAGGTACAGGTCGCGCCCGCCGGAGGGGATCCGCACCCCGACCCGGTCACCCCGTCGGACACCGCGGCGCGCCAGGTCGTCGGCCTGTGCGCGCACGAGGTCGAGCAGGGCGGCGTAGTCGACACTGCCGGCGGGGTCCTCGAGGGCGGTCGCGTCCGGGTGGGTCGCCGCGGTCGCCGCCAGGACGTCGAACAGGGTCCGTGGGGCGGGCGCGTCGCCGCCGCGGGCGAGTTCGAGCTGCGCGTTCCCGGTGCCGATGGTCATCGAGGCCTCTTCCCGGTCGAGTGCGGGACGACCGGCCCGTGATCCTAGAGGGTCGAGGTGTCCTGCTCGGGAACGGACGGTGCCGCACCGGTCACCTCGAGCGCCGCACGTGCCGCGTCGAGCGCCGTGGCGATCCCGATCGAGTCGTCGAGCGAGTGCAGCGGCGACTCCGTGCGGCCGTCCGCCACGTACTGCGCGAGCGCCGCGGCCTGCCACACGAGCCCCTGTCGCCCCTGCAGCCCGGTCGGCTCCGCCCAGTGGTCCTCCCCGCCCGGGTGGTGCACCGCGAACGACGCCGGGAACACGAAGTGGTCGGTGTACCGAACCGTGGCCCGGCTGCCGGCGACGACCGCCAGCCCCGGCGTCCACGCCGTCATCGACGTGGCCACCACCGCCTGCGCGCCACCGCCCGCCGTCGACACGGTGACGGACTGGAGGTCGACCCCGCGATCCGAGACCGCCCCCGTCGTGCTGCTGGTCACCGGGGCGCCGGTGGCGAACCGTGCGAACCAGTGCCCGTACACACCGGCGTCGAGGAGGGCACCCCCACCTGCGGCGGGGTCGAACATCCGGTCCGCCGGGTCCGGGTCGTGCGGCCACCCGACGTCGACCGTCGCGAGCCGGACGTCGCCCAGGATCCCGTCCGCGAGCAGACGGGCGACGACGGTCGTGCCCGGCAGGTACCGGGTCCACATCGCCTCCATCGCGAGGACGCCCGCGGCCCGGGCGGCGTCGGCGAGGGTGCGCGTGTCCGCCGCCGAGGTCGTCATCGGCTTCTCGACGAGCACGTGCTTGCCGGCGGCGATCGCGAGCAGTGCGTGCCCGAGGTGCTGCGGGTGCGGCGAGGCGACGTAGACCACGTCGACGGACGGGTCCGCCACGAGGGCCTCGTACGACCCGTGCACACCGGGCACACCGTGGCGGGTGGCGAAGGCCGCGGCACGCTCGGGGGAGCGGGACCCCACGGCGACCACGCGCTGGTCGGAGTTTGCGTGCAGCGTCGCGGTGAAGTCGTTCGCGATCTCCCCGGGGCCGATCACACCCCACCGGAGCACGGATCCGCCCCGCAGTGCGTGGACTCCGGGCACCGGGAACGTCATGGTCATGCCCGAACGCTACCGGGCGGGCCCGTTGCTCGCCGCGCGGTCCGTCCTGCTGCTCACCCTCGAGGAGCACGGGGTCGGTCCTGCTGCTCACCGTCGAGGCACCCAGCCACGAGACCGGCGACGAACCCGGAGGAGTCTCAACGGGGAAAGGTCGCCGCAGGCGACATCGCGCGCAGCTGACTGAGCGAAGCGAAGACAGCTGCTTGCGCGGAAATGTGACTGTGCCCCCAGGAGGATTCGAACCTCCGCCCCTGCCTCCGGAGGGCAGTGCTCTATCCCCTGAGCTATGGGGGCCGAGGGGTGTCAACAACCGTAGCAGGTCCGGCGGGTGGTCCTGGACAGCGCGTGTCGCGCCGTGGACGTCACGACGGGCGGCCTGGAGGCGCGGTGCGGGCCCGCCACGGGCCTCCCGTCCGCACCGTGCGTCGGTCGCGTTTCCGTGCGAGGTTCCGTGTCCCGTGCGGCGTTGCAAGCAGCGCTCCACGTGCGCAACCTCGCACCGGACGGCGCCCTCGCACCGTGCGTGGCCGCCGCCGGGCTGGAGGCGCGGTGCGGGCCCGCCACGGGCCTCCCGTCCGCACCGTGTGAGCGTCGCGATCCGGTGCGAGGTTCCGTGTCCCGTGCGGCGTTGCGAGCCGCGCACCACGTGCGCAACCTCGCACCGGACGGCGGCCTCGCACCGTGCGCGGCCGCACCACGGGTCAGCCCGCGGGCGTGGCCGTGGCCGACGCGGACGGCTGCAGCGCTGCCCGCACCGCGTCGACGACGGGCTGCGCCCCGCCCGGTTCGGTGAACAGCGTCGACTGCGCGGTGATCCAGTACGGGTCAGCGAAGGCGTCCGCGCGGCCGACGTCGCCGCTCAGGGCGAAGTACCCCTCCACGCGGTAGGTGGGGACGGACCCGCCCCGCTCGTACAGGGCGTCCTTCAGGTTGGTGAGCGACTTCTCAGGCAGGTCGGCGACCGCGAGCGTGATCGCCGTGGCGTCCGCGTCGGTGCTGACGAACCGGCACACGCGACCCTGCTGCTTCGCGATGGTCGCAGCGGGGGAGCCCTTCGCGGGGGTGAAGGAGTCGTCGAGCTCGAAGGTCTGCCCGTACACCGACAGCGCGCTGGTCGGCAGGAGCTCCGCGCAGGTCTCGGACACCGGCTTGCCCGCCGGGGTGGCGGTGGCCGACGGGGTGCTGTCGCCGCCGCCCGAGCAGCCGGCGAGCACGACGGCTGCTGCGGTGGTGAGCGTGGCGACGGTGAGCGCCCGGGCACGGCTGCGGGGGGTCATCCCGACATGATGCTGCATCGACCGGTGCGGACCTGGGCGTCCCGGTAGGATCGGTCCTCGTGACTCCTGCCGAACTCTCCGCCGCGTACCTGTCGATCCTGACCGGGATCGTCGAGCGCCGAGGCGCGTCCGAGACCGTGACGATCGAGGAGTCCCACGTGGTGCTCGAGCGTCCGAAGAACCGCGCCCACGGCGACTGGGCCTCGAACGCCGCCATGCAGCTCGCGAAGCGGCTCGGCACGAACCCGCGCGAGCTCGCGACCGAGATCGCCGGCGAGCTGACCGAGCTCGACGGCGTGGACTCGGTCGACGTCGCCGGCCCCGGCTTCATCAACATCACGCTCGAGGCCGCCGCCGCGGGTGAGATCGCGCGCACCATCGTGGACGGTGGCGAGTCCTTCGGCACCGGCGACCTGTACGACGGCGTCCGGATCAACCTGGAGTTCGTCTCCGCCAACCCCACCGGCCCGATCCACATGGGCGGCGTCCGCTGGGCCGCAGTCGGCGACAGCCTGGCCCGCGTGTTCCAGGCGCAGGGCGGACTCGTCACCCGCGAGTACTACTTCAACGACCACGGCGCGCAGATCGACCGGTTCGCCCGCTCCCTCGTCGCCAGCGCACTCGGTGAGCCGACGCCCGAGGACGGCTACGGCGGCGCCTACATCGCCGAGATCGCCGCACGGGTCATCGCGACCCTCGAGCCGGGCATCGACGTCCGCGACCTGCCGCGCGACGAGGCGCAGGAGCTCTTCCGTCGCGAGGGCGTCGACTTCATGTTCGCGGACATCAAGTCGTCGCTGCACGACTTCGGCGTCGACTTCGACGTCTACTTCCACGAGAACGCCCTGCACGAGTCGAAGGCCGTCGAGCGTGCCATCGCCCGACTGCGGTCGGCCGGCGTGATGTACGAGGCCGAGGGGGCCGAGTGGCTCCGCACGACCGACTTCGGCGACGACCGCGACCGCGTCGTCATCAAGTCGGACGGCGAGCCCGCGTACATCGCCGGCGACCTGGCGTACTACCTCGACAAGCGCGAGCGCGGGTTCGAGCGGAACCTGATCATGCTCGGCGCCGACCACCACGGCTACGTCGGCCGGATGATGGCGATGTGCGCCGCGTTCGGGGACGAGCCGGGCAAGAACCTCGAGATCCTGATCGGGCAGATGGTCAACCTGCTCAAGGACGGCGAGCCGATGCGCATGTCGAAGCGCAACGGCACCATCGTCACGATGGAGGACCTCGTCGACGCCGTGGGTGTCGACGCCGGCCGGTACGCCCTGGTCCGGTTCGCCAGCGACACCGCGATCGACATCGACCTCGACCTGCTCACCAAGCGCACGAACGACAACCCCGTCTTCTACGTGCAGTACGCCCACGCCCGCACGCAGTCGGTGGCCCGGAACGCCGCGGCGGCCGGGGTCGACCGGTCCGTGTTCGACGCGTCGCTGCTGACCCACGAGTCCGAGAGCGCGCTCCTCGGAGCCCTCGCCGAGTACCCGCGGGTGGTCCGGCACGCCGCCGAGCTGCGCGAGCCGCACCGCATCGCGCGGTACATCGAGCAGCTGGCCGGCCTGTACCACCGCTGGTACGACTCCTGCCGTGTCACGCCCCTCGGCGACGAGCCCGTGACCGACCTGCACCGCACGCGCCTGTGGCTGAACGACGCCACCGGGCAGGTCGTCCGGAACGGTCTCGGCCTGCTCGGCGTGTCGGCGCCGTCCCGCATGTAGCGGCGTGACGCCGGCAGCGGCGCCGCCGCTGTCCGCACAACCAAAGTGAGCCCGAACCACGCAGTCGCGCAGTTCGGGCTCACTTTGGTTGTGCACGGCGACCGCCCATCCGCCGGTCGTGCACGGCGACCGCCCATCCGCCGGTTGTGCACGGCGACCGCCCATCCGACGGAGCCGCTGCGCCGGACGCGCACCGGGGCTCCAGGCAGGCTGCCGGGACGGACTGGCAGGGTAGGACGCATGCCCGCAGCAACCGAACGCCCCACCACGCGCCGCCGCTGGCCCGTCGTCCTGCTCGTGGTCGTCGTCGTGCTCGCCGCCCTCGTCGTGATCGCCGAGTTCGTGCTGCGCGGCGTCGTCGACCGGATCATCGCCCAGCAGGTCGAGCAGTCGCTGCCGGACGGCACGACCGGCGAGGTCGACGCCCACGCCGAGGGCATCGTCATCCCGCAGCTCATCAGCGGCACCCTCGACCGCGTCGAGATCTCCTCGGCGAAGCTCACGGTCGACGGCATCCCGCTCGCCGCCGACGTCACCGCGCAGGACGTCCCGGTGGACGGCAAGGGTGACGTCCGCGACGTCGACGGCACGGTCACCCTGGCGTCGTCGAGCGTCAAGGACCTGGCGAAGTACAGCCCGCTGTTCGACCGGCTGAACCTGGTCGACGGCGGCGTCGAACTCACGGGGTCGTCGTCGGTGCTCGGCTACGACATCACCTACGCCGCCAAGGGGGCCGTCGTCGCGCAGGACGACGGCCGCGGCATCACCATCACCCCGGAGAGCGTCCGGATCACGAACTCCGACCTCGGCCTCAAGGTCGACTCGATCCCGGGCGTCACCGGTGTCCCGGTGCAGGTCTGCACCGCGCAGTTCCTGCCCGAGGCGCTGCGGGTGCGCTCGCTCGACGTGTCGAAGTCGGACGCGACGGTCCGGATCACCGCGGATGCGCTGCCGCTCAACGAGGACGGCCTGCGGACCGTCGGCAGCTGCGGCTGAGCGGACGGGTGCGTAACGCGGCCTGGAGAAACGGCTCGCGTCGGTAGGATCGGGTCCCGTGAGCGAGAACCCCCTTGCACCGCCGCGGCTGCGGTTCCCGACGGACGCCTCCGAACTGGTGGACCGCATCTGGCCCGCGTCCGCGACGCGGACCGACGACGGCACCCTGGCGATCGGCGGCATCAGCGCGACGGACCTGGTCGCGCAGTTCGGCACGCCCCTGTACGTCGTCGACGAGCGTGACGTCCAGTCCCGCGCCGTCCGCGTGCGGAACGCGTTCGCCGAGGCGTTCGAGCGCATCGGCAGCCACGCGCACGTCTACTACGCCGGCAAGGCCTTCCTGACGACGCAGGTCGTCGCGTGGATGGCCGAGGCCGACCTGCGCGTGGACGTCTGCACCGCCGGTGAGCTCGCGGTCGCCCTGGCCGGCGGCATCGACCCCGGCCGGCTCGGCTTCCACGGCAACGACAAGTCCGACGCCGAGATCACCCGCGCGGTCGAGGTCGGCATCGGCACGATCGTGCTCGACAGCCACGAAGAGGTGCAGCGAGTCGCCCGTGCCGCCGCCGACGCCGGGGTCGTGCAGCGCGTCCGCATCCGGATCAACACCGGCGTGCACGCGTCCACCCACGAGTACCTGGCGACCGCTCGCGAGGACCAGAAGTTCGGCATCCCGCTGTCCGAGGCCGTCGAGGCCGCGGCAGCCGTCCGCGCCGAGCCCTCGCTCGCCTTCGTCGGGCTGCACTCGCACATCGGTTCGCAGATCTTCGACGACGCCGGCTTCCGCGAGGCCGCACGCCGACTGATGGACGTGCACGCGACGCTCGTGGCCTCCGGTCCGGTGCCCGAGCTGAACCTCGGCGGCGGCTGGGGGATCGACTACACGGAGGCCGACTCGGCCTTCGCCCCCGAGGACGTCGCCGACGCACTGGCCACGATCATCGGCGAGGCCTGCGCCGAGCGCGGCATCCCGGTGCCGGACATCGCCGTCGAGCCGGGCCGCTACATCATCGGCCCGCCCGGGGTGACGCTCTACCGCGTCGGCACGGTCAAGCCGGTCACGCTCGAGACCGACGACGGCGGCAGCGCGACCCGCACGTACGTCTCGGTCGACGGCGGGATGAGCGACAACATCCGTCCCGCCCTGTACGGCGCCGACTACACGGCCCGGCTCGCCCGCACCTCCGACGCCCCGCCGGTGCTGAGCCGCGTCGTCGGCAAGCACTGCGAGAGCGGCGACGTCGTGGTGGACGACGAGTACCTGCCCGGCGACGTGCAGCGCGGCGACGTGCTGGCCGTCGCGGCCACCGGTGCCTACTGCTGGGCGCTGTCGAGCAACTACAACCACGTGGGCCGCCCGCCGGTCGTCGCCGTCGCGGACGGCGCAGCCCGTATCCTCGTGCGGGGCGAGACGATCGACGACCTCCTCGCCCGTGACACCGGGGTCGCCGCCGCGCCCGCCGACGGCACCGGCCGCTGACCCCCGACCCGACCGGGTCCGCCCACCCCGCAGGGCGCACCCCCACCGACAGGAACCGCTACCAGATGATCGAATACCGCAACGTCCGTGTCGCGCTGCTCGGGGCCGGCTCGGTCGGTTCCCAGGTCGCGCGACTGCTCCTCGAGCACGGCGACGAGCTGGCCTCGCGCGCCGGTGCTGGGCTGGAGCTGGTCGGGATCGCCGTGCGCGACGTGGACGCGCAGCGCGACGTCGATCTGCCGGCGGAGCTCTTCACCACGGACGCTGCATCGCTCATCCTCGGCGCGGACATCGTCGTCGAGCTCATCGGCGGCATCGAGCCGGCGCGCACCCTCGTGCTCCAGGCCCTGCAGTCCGGCGCGGACGTCGTCACCGGCAACAAGGCGCTGCTCGCGACCCACGGCCCGGAGCTCTTCGCCGCGGCCGAGCAGGTCGGCGCGCAGCTCTACTACGAAGCCGCCGTGGCCGGGGCGATCCCGATCATCCGTCCGCTGCACGACTCGCTCGCCGGTGACCGCATCGTCCGGATCATGGGCATCGTCAACGGCACCACGAACTTCATCCTCGACCTGATGGACCGCAAGGGCTCCACGTTCGAGGACGCCCTGGCCACCGCGACGGAGCTCGGGTACGCCGAGGCCGACCCGACCGCCGACGTCGAGGGCTACGACGCCGCGCAGAAGGCCGCGATCCTGGCCTCGCTGGCGTTCCACACCTCGGTGCCGCTCGCCGCCGTGCACCGCGAGGGCATCACCCACGTCACGATCGACCAGGTCCGCGCCGCCCGCAAGGCCGGCTACGTCGTGAAGATCCTGGCGACCGCCGAGCGTTTGACCGACGAGGACGGCCGCGAGGGCGTCAGCGCCCGCGTCTACCCGGCCCTCGTGCCCGAGTCGCACCCGCTCGCGAGCGTGCACGGTGCGAAGAACGCGGTGTTCGTCGAGGCCGAGGCTGCCGGCGACCTGATGTTCTACGGCGCGGGTGCCGGTGGCGTCGAGACGGCCTCGGCGGTCCTCGGCGACCTGGTCTCCGCGGCCCGCCGGCACGTCATCGGCGGCCCGGGTGTCGCCGAGTCGACGCAGTCCGAGCTGCCGGTGTTCCCGATCGGCACCGTCCGCACGAGCTACCAGATCACCCTGCACGTCACGGACGCCCCCGGCGTGCTGTCGACGGTCGCCGGCGTGCTCGCGAAGCACGGCGTCAGCGTCGAGACGGTCGAGCAGACCACCACCGGCGCAGCCGAGGGGACCGCGACGCTCGTCATCGGCACCCACCTGGCGCGTGAGGCCGACCTGGCGGACACCGTCGTCGCCCTCCGTGGCGAGGACGTCGTCCTGGACGTCACCAGCGTCCTGCGCGTCGTCGGTCGCTGACGCGACCACGGGCCTCCAGACCGACCAGCAGGCTCACCGAGCCGAACCACCACCAGATCCACCCCACCGGACAGAGAGAGAAGCCTGATGGCCCACCAGTGGCAGGGAGTCCTGCGCGAGTACGCCGACCGACTCGACGTGACCGAGGCGACGCCCATCGTCACGCTCGGAGAGGGCGGCACGCCGCTCATCCCGGCTCGTCGGCTCTCCGAGCGCACCGGCGCCGAGGTCTACGTGAAGTTCGAGGGCATGAACCCGACGGGTTCGTTCAAGGACCGCGGCATGACGATGGCGATCTCGAAGGCCGTCGAGCACGGCGCGAAGGCCGTCATCTGCGCCTCGACCGGCAACACCAGCGCCTCGGCCGCCGCGTACGCCACGCACGCCGGCATCACCGCTGCGGTGCTCGTGCCCGAGGGCAAGATCGCCATGGGCAAGCTCAGCCAGGCCGTCGCCCACGACGCCCAGCTGCTGCAGGTGCAGGGCAACTTCGACGACTGCCTCGACATCGCCCGCGACCTGGCGGCGAACTACCCGGTGCACCTCGTCAACTCCGTCAACAACGACCGCATCGAGGGGCAGAAGACCGCCGCGTTCGAGGTCGTCGACGTCCTCGGTGACGCACCGGACTTCCACTTCCTGCCCGTCGGCAACGCGGGCAACTACACCGCGTACTCGCGCGGCTACCGCGAGGACGTCGCCGCCGGCCGCAGCACGAAGCTGCCCCGCATGTTCGGGTTCCAGGCCGCCGGTTCCGCCCCGATCGTGCACGGCGAGGTCGTCCGGCACCCCGACACCATCGCGTCGGCGATCCGCATCGGCAACCCGGCCTCGTGGCAGTTCGCGCTCGAGGCGCAGCAGGAGACCGACGGCTACTTCGGTGCCATCACCGACGAGGCCATCCTCGCGGCGCACCGCATCCTGTCGGCCGAGGTCGGCGTGTTCGTCGAGCCCGCATCGGCCATCGGTGTCGCCGGGCTGCTCGAGCGTGCCGACGCCGGTGTCGTGCCGAAGGGCGCGAAGGTCGTCATCACGGTCACGGGCCACGGCCTGAAGGACCCGCAGTGGGCCCTCCGCACGCCGGACGGCGGCGAGGTCACCCCGACGAGCGTGCCGGTCGACACGAAGTCGATCGCCGACGTGCTCGGTCTGGTCAGCGAGCAGTGATCTCCGACCGCTCGTCCGGACCGGGTGAGGGCATGACCGCCCGCAGTGCTGTACCGGCCGGACGGGCGGTCCGTGCGCTGCCGACCGGATCGGCGGTGCGCGTCCGGGTGCCGGCCACGTCGGCGAACCTCGGCCCCGGCTTCGACTCGCTCGGCCTCGCGCTCTCGCTCTACGACGAGGTCGTGGTGCGCGTCCGCCGCGAACCCGGCGCGACCGTCACCGTCGAGGGCGTCGGTGCCGGCGAGGTCGCCACGGACGACACGAACCTCGTCGTCCGTGCGGTCCGCCGGGGCCTGGAGCACGCCGGTGTCGACCAGCCCGGACTCGAGCTGCACGCCACGAACGCGATCCCGCACGGCCGCGGTCTCGGTTCCTCCGCCGCGGCGATCGTCGCCGGGCTGATGGCTGCCCGTGGTCTGCTCGAGGGCATCGTCGACCTGGACGCCTCGACGCTCCTGACCCTGGCCACCGAGATGGAGGGCCACCCGGACAACGTCGCGCCGGCGCTCTTCGGCGGCCTGACGATCGCGTGGATGACCGCCGAGGGCCCGGCCTACAAGCGGCTCCTGGTGCACCGCGGTGTCGCCCCGGTGGTGTTCGTGCCGACCTCGACGCTCTCGACCAAGCTCGCGCGCTCCCTGCAGCCCGAGCAGGTCCCGCACGCCGACGCCGCGTTCAACGTCTCCCGCTCGGCGCTGCTCGTCGCCGCGCTCATCCAGAGCCCCGAGCTGCTGCTCGCCGCGACCGAGGACCGTCTGCACCAGGCGTACCGCGCCAGCGCCATGCCCGAGACCGACGCCCTGATCCGGTTGCTCCGGCAGCACGGCCTCGCCGCGGTGGTCTCCGGTGCCGGGCCGAGCCTGCTCGTCCTCGGCAGCGACCCGGCACAGCGCCTGACCGCCGCCGAACTGGTGCAGCGACACGCCGAATCCGACTGGCGGCCGCTCATGCTGGCCGTCGATCTCGGTGGTGCTACAGTGGCAGCGCACTCGGCGCTCGAAGCCGAACCCGCGTAACCGTACGGATCGCTCGTCCTCAGGACAGCTCCTGCGACGTCGCAGGGTCCGGTGCGCGAGTGTGCATCTCTTTCTGATCACCGAATCCCGATCCGTCGTCTGAACGGCGGTCGATGCTCACCCTGCATCCGGGACGGTGGAAACTCTCCGCGTTCTGCGGTTCGAAAGGAAACACCGACCTTGACCGACAACAACTCCGCCCAGGTGGAGATCCCCAGCGACCTGCGTGCCCTCCGTCTCCCGGAGCTCCAGCGCATCGCCTCCTCGCTCGGCATCACCGGGCTCTCCAAGCTCCGCAAGGGCGACCTGATCGCCTCCATCGAGGACAAGCGTCCCGTCGACGAGACGCCGGCCGCCCCGGCCGCCGCCGTCGTCGCCGAGACCCCCGCCGAGCCGGCCGCCACCGAGCAGCCGACCCTGCCGGAGCCCGCCGAGACCCCCGCGCAGCCCGCTGCCGAGGCACCCGTCGCCGACTCCGAGGCACCCGCCGAGTCGGCCGCCCCGAGCCGTGCCCGTCGTTCGCGCCGCGCGTCGTCCGGTGGCACCGTGAACGCCGGGCCGACCTCGGCCGCCGAGCACACCAACCACGGCCAGACCGGCACCGAGGACCTCCTCGCCGGGCTCGACCAGGTCCGCGCCGAGAAGGACGCCCAGGAAGCCGCGCAGTCCGGCTCGCAGCGCCGTGGCCGTGGCCAGCGGAACGCCGAGCAGCGTGGCACCGACCAGCGTGGCACCGAGCAGGGCCAGCAGGCGTCGACACCCGCCGAGGCCGAGCAGCCGAGCCAGGCGGCCCAGCAGGGCCAGCAGGCCCCGACGTCCGCCGTCCAGGCCGACCAGGACCAGAACGAGTCCGGCGACCAGAACGACCAGGGCGACCAGAACTCCGAGCAGGGCGAGGGCGGCTCGCGTCGCGGTCGTCGCAGCCGTGGTCGCGGTCGTGGCCGTGGGCAGAACGCCGAGAACGGCGAGCAGCAGAACGGCGCCGACCAGCAGAACGGCGGCCAGAACGGCGGCCAGAACACCGGCCAGCAGAAGCAGAACGGCGCCGACCAGCAGAACCAGCCGAAGCAGAACGGCGGCGAGCAGCAGAACGGCCAGCAGAACGGCGGCCAGAAGCAGAACGACCAGCCGAAGCAGGCCGAGGCCAAGCAGGACGACAAGGCCGACCAGAAGCAGCAGCAGAACGCCGGTCAGCAGAAGCAGCAGACCAGCGGCCAGCAGAAGCAGCAGCAGCAACAGCACGCTGACGAGGCCGAGAGCGGCCGCAGCCGTCGCCAGCGCGACCGCAAGCGCGGCCGTGGCGGCCAGAACGACGACTTCGAGCCCGAGGTCACCGAGGACGACGTCCTGATCCCGATCGCGGGCATCCTCGACGTCCTCGACAACTACGCGTTCGTCCGCACCACCGGGTACCTGCCGGGCCCGAGCGACGTCTACGTCTCCCTCGGCCAGGTGAAGAAGTACCACCTGCGCAAGGGCGACGCCGTCGTCGGTTCGATCAAGCAGCCGCGTGACGGCGAGCAGCAGAGCCGCCAGAAGTACAACGCGCTCGTCGCCGTCGAGTCGATCAACGGCCAGTCCGCCGACGAGGCCGCGGCCCGCGTCGACTTCAACGACCTCACCCCGCTGTACCCGAACGAGCGCCTGCGTCTCGAGACGGAGCCGGGCAAGCTGTCGACCCGCATCATCGACCTCGTGTCGCCGATCGGCAAGGGCCAGCGCGGTCTCATCGTGTCCCCGCCGAAGGCCGGCAAGACCGTCGTGCTGCAGGCCATCGCGAACGCCGTCGCCAAGAACAACCCCGAGGCGCACCTGATGGTCGTCCTCGTCGACGAGCGGCCCGAAGAGGTCACCGACATGCAGCGCACGGTGAAGGGCGAGGTCATCGCCTCGACCTTCGACCGTCCCGCCGAGGACCACACCACCGTCGCCGAGCTCGCCATCGAGCGTGCGAAGCGCCTGGTGGAGCTGGGCCACGATGTCGTGCTCCTGCTCGACTCGATCACCCGCCTGGGCCGTGCGTACAACCTGTCGACCCCGCCGTCGGGCCGCGTGCTCTCCGGTGGCGTCGACTCGGCGGCGCTGTACCCGCCGAAGCGCTTCTTCGGTGCCGCGCGCAACATCGAGGACGGCGGCTCGCTGACCATCCTCGCGACCGCGCTCGTCGAGACCGGCTCCAAGATGGACGAGGTCATCTTCGAGGAGTTCAAGGGCACCGGCAACATGGAGCTCCGCCTGAACCGTCACCTCGCCGACAAGCGGATCTTCCCCGCCGTCGATGTGAACGCCTCCGGTACCCGTCGCGAGGAGCAGCTGCTCTCCGCCGACGAGGTCAAGATCACCTGGCGTCTGCGCCGGGCCCTCGCCGGGCTCGACCCGCAGCAGGCCCTCGAGATCGTGCTGCGGAACCTCAAGGAGACGCAGTCGAACGTCGAGTTCCTGGTGCAGGTGCAGAAGTCGGTCCCCACGACCGGCGCCCACCACAACGGTCACCAGGAGTAACGCGTGTTCGAGTCGGTAGCGGGGCTGCTGGCGGAACACGAGGACCTGACGCTGCAGCTGTCGGACCCCGCGCTCCACGCCGATGCGGCCCGGGCGAAGAAGGTGAACCGGCGGTACGCCGAGCTCAACCAGATCAAGTCCGCGTACGAGGCCTGGCAGGCGGCGGGGGACGACCTCGCCGCCGCCCAGGAACTCGCGCGTGAAGACGCGGCGTTCGCGGACGAGGTCCCCGGGCTCGAGGAGCAGCTGTCGGAGCGCCAGGAGCGTCTCCGCCGGCTGCTCATCCCGCGCGACCCTGACGACGGCCGTGACGTCATCATGGAGATCAAGGGCGGCGAGGGCGGCGAGGAATCGGCGCTGTTCGCGGCCGATCTGCTGCGCATGTACTCGCACTACGCCGAGACCAAGGGCTGGAAGGTCGAGCTCCTCGAGCGCACCGAGTCCGACCTGGGTGGCTACAAGGACGTCCAGGTCGCGATCAAGTCGAACACGACCGATCCGTCCCAGGGCGTCTGGGCGCACCTGAAGTACGAGGGCGGTGTGCACCGCGTCCAGCGGGTGCCGCAGACCGAGTCGCAGGGGCGCATCCACACCTCGACCACCGGTGTGCTGGTGTTCCCCGAGGTGGACGAGCCCGAAGAGGTCCAGATCAACCAGAACGACCTCAAGATCGACGTCTACCGGTCCTCCGGCCCGGGCGGGCAGTCCGTCAACACGACGGACTCCGCAGTCCGCATCACCCACCTGCCCACGGGCATCACGGTGGCGATGCAGAACGAGAAGTCGCAGCTGCAGAACCGCGAGGCCGGCATGCGTGTGCTCCGCGCACGCATCCTCGCGCGGCAGCAGGAGGAGCTCGACGCGATCGCTTCGGACGCGCGCAAGTCCCAGATCCGCGGGATGGACCGTTCGGAGCGCATCCGCACGTACAACTTCCCGGAGAACCGGATCGCGGACCACCGCACCGGGTACAAGGCGTACGACCTCGACCGCGTGATGAACGGTGCCCTCGAGCCCGTCATCCAGTCCGCCATCCAGGCGGATGAAGAGGCACGTCTGGCCGCCATCGGCGACCAGGACGCGTAACCGCACACCCAGCCTGGAGGCCCGGATCACCGCCGACACGCCCCTCACGTACGCCGCGGATCGCCTGCTCGAGCAGGCGACCGCGGCGCTCGTCGCCGTCGGCGTCCCGACGCCCCGGGTCGACGCCGAGCTGCTGCTCGCGTGGGCGACCGACACCTCGCGCGGTGCCGTCCAGGCCCGTGCACTCATCGGTGGCGGCATCGCGCCGGAGCACGTCGAGCGCTTCCGGCACGCCGTCGCGCGCCGAGCCACCCGTGAGCCGCTGCAGCACATCACCGGGCAGGCGTACTTCCGCGCGCTCACCCTGGCCGTCGGACCGGGCGTGTTCGTGCCCCGTCCGGAGACCGAGGGCGTGGTGCAGTTCGGCATCGACGCACTGCGGGCGAACGCGGTCCCCGAACCGATCGCCGTGGACCTGGGCTCCGGCAGCGGTGCGATCGCGATCGCGATGGACACCGAGGTGCCGAACGCCGTGGTCTACGCCGTCGAGCGGTCGGCCGAGGCCCTGCCCTGGACCCGGCGGAACGTCGACGCCCACGGTGGGACCGTCCGGCTCGTCGAGGGCGATCTCGCCGACGCGCTGCCGGAACTCGACGGCACCGTGTCCGTCGTCGTGTCGAACCCGCCGTACGTGCCGGACGACGCGATCCCGATCGACCCCGAGGTCCGCGACCACGACCCGGCGATGGCCCTCTACGGCGGTCCCGACGGCCTCGACGCCGTCCGGGCTCTCGCCGAGACGGCCTGGCGGTTGCTGGTGCCCGGGGGAGTCCTGGTCGTCGAGCACGCCGAGCCGCAGGGCGCCGGCGTGCGGCAGGTCCTGGCGCGCCGGGGGTTCCGCACGCCGGAGACGCACGTCGACCTGACGGGGCGCAACCGCACGACCACCGCGACGCGCTAGCCGGAGCCGGGCCGCGCCTCCCGTCACTCGTCCGTGTGTGCGTGTGCCGGGTGGATCCGGGCGTACCTGGTGGGATCGGGCGTACCGGGTCGTTCGGAATGACCAGGTGTGCCCGTTCCTGCTTTCCAGCGCGACCGCGATGGGAAGGAACGGGCGTGGCGGGCGCGGGGCGGGCCTCCCGTCCCTCACTCGTGCGTGCGTGTGCCGGGTGGGTCCGGGCGTACTTGGTGGGATCGGGCGTACCGGGTCGTCCGGAATGACCAGGTGTGCCCGTTCCTGCTTTCCACCGCGACCGCGATGGGAAGGAACGGGCGTGGCGGGCTACGCGACGGGGGAGGCCTCGCGCTGCTGTGCCGCGACGAACGCGCGGACGTGCTCGCGCAGGTCGGTGTCGTGCTCGACCAGGACCGCGTGGATGCCGATGCTCCGCGCTCCCGCGACGTTCTCGGGCATGTCGTCGGCGAAGAACGTGCGCTCCGCGGGGACGCCGTGGTGCGCGACCGCACGCTGGAAGACCTCGGGCTCGGGCTTCCGGGCACCGAAGTTGCTCGACGTGTCCAGGTGTTCGCCGAAGACCTCGGGCAGGGACGGCGCCCACTCGTGGATCCAGCGGCCGGCCAGCGGACCGTTGTTCGTGAGCAGTCCGACACGCCCGTGCTCGCTCGCGATCCGGACCGCCTCGATGCGTTCCGGCAGCTCGGTCATGGCGGATCCGCGGATCCGGGCCCAGTCGGCCTCGGGGACGTCGCACTCCATCGCGCGCTCGAACGCGGCCAGGTACTCGTCGCCGTCGGCGAACCCACCGGCCTCGGCACGCATCTCGTGTCCGCAGTCCCACCAGCGGCGACGGAGCTCCTGGAACTCGTGTCCGGTGAACTCGGAGAGTGCGGCCATGCGCACCTGCCAGTCGTACCGGACCAGGACGTCGTCCATGTCGAAGAGGAACAGGAGCGGGGGTGCGGGCGTCTCGTTCACGATGTCCACCATTGTGTCGCACTATCATCGTCGAGTCATGGCATCCCGATACGACTGCACCGACTCCGACGGGCTCCTGACCGGGATGCGGCTCGCACGTGCCGCCCTCGGACGCGGAGAGCTCGTCGTGGTCCCCACCGACACCGTCTACGGCCTCGCCGCGGACGCCTTCAGCGCGACGGCCGTGCAGCGGCTGCTCGACGCGAAGGGCCGCACGCGGCAGTCGCCGCCGCCCGTGCTCATCCCTGGACCGCCCACGCTCGACGCCCTCGCCAGCGAGGTCCCGCAGCCGGTGCGCGACCTGGTGGCCGAGTTCTGGCCGGGCGGGCTGACCGTCATCCTGCACGCACAGCCGTCGCTCGACTGGGACCTCGGCGAGACACGCGGCACCGTCGCGCTGCGCATGCCGGACTCGCGGATCGCCCTCGAGCTGCTGCAGGAGGTCGGGCCGCTCGCGGTCTCGTCCGCGAACTCCACGGGCGACCCGGCCGCGATGGACGTCGACGCCGCCGAGCGCATGCTCGGTGACAGCGTCGCGATCTACCTGGACGGCGGACCCGTCGAGGTGCACGGCGGCTTCGAAGCCAGCACCGGCTCGACGATCGTCGACGCCACCGGGTTGTCGGACGGCGGGAAGCTCCGCATCGTCCGGCACGGGGTGATCCCCGACGAGGAGATCATCCGGGTCGTCGGAGCCGACCTCGTCACATGAAGTACTACCTGCTCGCCGGGGCCATCGCCGCGGTCGTGAGCTTCGTGATGAGCCTGATCGTCTGGAAGCTCGGGCTGAAGTACAAGTGGTACCCGCAGGTCCGCGAGCGGGACGTGCACCGCACCCCGACGCCGCGGCTCGGCGGCATCGCGATGTACATCGGCGTCATCGTCTCGCTGCTCGCGGCCTGGTTCCTGTTCCCGTCGATAGCGGGGACCGACTACTTCCGGCTCGTGTTCTCCGAACCGGGTCGCGTGCTCGCGGTGCTCGGGGGAGCGACCATCATCGTGGTCCTCGGTGTCGCGGACGACATCTGGGACCTCGACTGGATGACGAAGCTCGCCGGGCAGATCATCGCGGCGGGCATCCTGGCCTGGCAGGGCGTCGCGATCGTCTCGCTGCCCATCGGCAACACGCTGGGCGTCGGCTCGTCGTACATGAGCCTGATCTTCACCGTGCTGGCGGTGGTGCTCGTGATGAACGCGGTGAACTTCATCGACGGGCTCGACGGCCTGGTGGCCGGCGTCGCGATCATCGCCGGCGGGGTCTTCTTCCTCTACACGTTCTTCATCAACCGCGTGGTCGTGCAGACCGAGTTCTTCTTCAACCTCCCGTCGCTGCTCACCGCGGTGCTCGTCGGGGCCTGTTTCGGCTTCCTCATCCTGAACTGGCACCCCGCAAAGCTCTTCATGGGCGACGCCGGCGCGCTGCTCGTCGGGTTCCTGATGGCCACGAGCGCAGTGTCGGTCACGGGCAACATCGACCCGGCGGCGGTGCAGACACGCCAGGCGCTGCTGCCGGCGTTCATCCCGATCCTGCTGCCGTTCGCGATCCTGATCGTGCCGATCCTGGACTTCGGGCTCGCGGTCACCCGACGGCTCAGCGCGGGCAAGTCGCCGTTCTCGGCCGACCGGAAGCACCTGCACCACCGCCTGCTCGACATGGGGCACTCGCACTTCCACGCGGTGCTGATCTTCTACGCGTGGACCGCGACCGTCGCCTTCGGGTGCCTGCTGTTCCTCTTCGTGGACTGGTACTGGGTCGTCGTCTTCGTGTCCGTCGGCTTCACCGTCTGCGCCGTCGCGACGTTCGCGCCGCTCGGCCGCAAACGCACCGAGATCGCCGCCCAGACCGCCAACCGTTCCGCCGCCGTGGTGGATGCCAGCCTCGACCCGCTCGACCGGGCCGCCAACGACCGCACGATCCCTGGAGACATCACGTGACCGCACCGAACGCGCTCGACCACGTCCGGCCGGTGTTCCGCCGCATCATCACCTGGGGCGCGGTCCTCGCCGTCGCCCTGGCGGTGGTCGGCGGGCTCATCGGGTTCCTCGTCGCGGACGGCCCGGGGCTGGTCGGGGGACTGCTCGGCGCCGTGCTGAGCGTCGTGTTCCTCGGGCTCACCGCCGTCAGTGTCCTCGTCGCGCTGCGCGTCTCCAAGGGGCAGATGATCTCCGGTGCCTTCTTCGGCATCGTGATGGGCACCTGGCTGCTCAAGTTCATCGTCTTCATCGTGCTGCTGGTCCTGCTCAAGGACCGCGACTGGGTCGACTTCCCGGTGCTGGCGATCGTGATCATCGCGGGGGTCGTCGGCTCCCTGGTGATCGACGTCGTCGCCGTCGCGAAGGCCCGCATCCCGATCGGCGTCCGGCTGCCGGGCGACGGCCTCGACGACTCCGCGGACGCTGGGAACCCGACCCCCCGCGTCTGAGAAGCCGGGAAGCCTCTCGCACCTGATAGGCTTCTCGAAGTCCGCTACCGGAGCCTTTCGCTCGGGGCGGACGAGCCTCCACAACGTCCACCATCGCGTGCCATGATGTGCGCGCGCCGACACAGGAGACAGCGCTGCTATCCCACGCTCTTCCCCTGTCCCTCTCCGCTGCGGTTGACACCGTCGCGGCGGGGAGCAGCAAGGCCGCCGAGTTCCATGGTCCGTCGATCAACGAGTTCTTCCCGGATGCGATCTTCTTCGCCGGGACGCCGTTCGAGATCGATCGGGTCGTCCTCATCCGCTTCTTCGCCGTCGCCGTTCTGCTGGTGTTCGCGTTCGTGGGTACCCGTGCACTGAAGCTCGTGCCGAACCGCGGTCAGGCGTTCATCGAGTACGCGTTCGACGTCGTCCGTCGCAACACCTTCGACAACCTCGGAGAGAAGGACGGCAAGCGCTTCCTGCCGCTCCTGGCGACGATCTTCTTCGGCGTGCTGTTCATGAACCTGACCGGTCTGATCCCGGGCATGAACCTCGCCGGCACCAGCCGCATCGCGATGCCGATGATCCTGGCGATCGTCGCGTACCTCGCCTTCATCTACGCCGGTCTCCGCAAGCACCCGGGCACGTTCCTCAAGAACTCGCTCTTCCCGCCCGGGGTGCCGTGGCCGCTGTACATCATCGTGACGCCGATCGAGCTCGTCTCCACCTTCGTGCTCCGTCCCGTCACCCTGACGCTGCGACTCCTGATGAACATGGTTGTGGGGCACCTGCTCCTCGTGCTGTTCTTCTCGGCCACGCAGTTCTTCTTCTTCGACGCTTCGCTCGGCTTCAAGGCCTTCGGCGTCGGGACCATCGCGTTCGGCATCGCGTTCAGCTTCTTCGAGGTCCTCGTCGCGCTGCTGCAGGCCTACGTCTTCATGCTCCTCACCGCCGTCTACATCCAGCTGGCGCTGGCCGACGAGCACTGATTCCTCACTGACCCCCTACGGGACCGGCGACCGTCGGACCCGCACCTCGAAAGGAAAACACGTGGACGCAACGACCGTTCTCGCGGAGATCAACGGCAACATCGCGACGGTTGGCTACGGCCTCGCAGCGATCGGCCCGGCCATCGGTGTCGGCATCGTCGTCGGTAAGACGATCGAGTCCGTCGCTCGCCAGCCCGAGCTCCAGGGCCGCCTGACGACCCTCATGTACATCGGTATCGCCTTCACCGAGGCCCTGGCCTTCATCGGTATCGCCACGTACTTCATCTTCACCAACTAAGGTTCCTCGATGCAGAACGCACTCATCATCGCGGCGGAGGAAGCGCACAATCCGCTGATCCCGCCGGTGTACGACATCGTGTGGTCGGCGCTCGCCTTCGTCATCATCTTCGTGGTGATGTGGCGTGTCGTCACGCCGCGCATCACGAAGATGCTCGATGAGCGCACCGAGGCCATCGAGGGCGGCATCAAGAAGGCCGAGGCCGCTCAGGAGCAGGCCGCCGCTGCGCTCGACGAGTACAACAAGCAGCTCGCCGATGCACGCGCCGAGGCTTCGCGCATCCGTGAGCAGGCCCGCGCCGACGCCACGGCGATCGGCAACGAGGTCCGCGAGCAGGCGGCCGCCGATGCAGCACGCATCACGGCCAACGCCCAGGCGCAGATCGAGGCCGAGCGCCAGAGCGCCGTCCAGGCACTCCGGTCCGAAGTGGGCACCCTCGCGCTGGACCTCGCGTCCGGTGTGATCGGTGAGTCCCTCAAGGACGACGCCAAGTCGACCGCAGTGGTCGACCGCTTCCTCGCCGACCTCGAGGCCTCGCAGGCCACGAAGACGGGGGAGCACTGAGCATGCGCAGCGCTACCAGAGAAGCACTCGCGTCCACCAGGGCGGTGCTGTCGGACCTCGGTCCGAGCGCCGGCCTGGCCGCGGGTGCCGAGATCCTCGCCTCCGGGCGTGCGATCGCCGGTGCGCCGCAGCTGCTCGGGCTGCTGTCCGACCCCACGGCCGACGCGGCCGGCAAGAAGGTCCTCATCGACCGTGTCTTCGCCGGGCAGTCGGACGCGACGCGTGCGGTCCTGACCGCGGTGGCCGGCTCGCGCTGGTCCTCGCAGCAGGACCTGCTCGCTGGCATCGAGGACGCGGGCATCCGCGCCGTCGCCGCCACCGCGGGTCCGGACTCGTCGATCGAGTCGGAGCTGTTCGCCTTCGAGACCGCCGTCCGTTCGGACGCCGGACTCGAGCTGGCGCTCGGCACCAAGCTCGGCAGCCCCGAGCAGAAGGGCGCGCTCGTCGAGCGGCTCCTCGGTGCCAAGGCCTCGGAGCAGACGATCACTATCGTGTCAGCCCTGGTGCAGCAGCCCCGCGGCCGCCGCATCGGTGAGATCGTCCGCGACGCCTCGCGCATCGTGGCCGAGCAGGCCGGCAAGCTCGTCGCGACGGTCGTCACGGCGACGCCACTGACCCCCGCCCAGTCGGCCCGCGTCACGCGCGGTCTCTCCGAGCGGTACGGCAAGGACATCAGCATCAACCAGGTCGTCGACCCCACGGTCGTCGGCGGGGTCCGGGTGCAGATCGGCGGCGACGTCATCGACGGCACCGTGTCCACGCGACTCTCGGAGCTCCGGCTCCAGCTCGCCGGCTAGGCGTACGGTCGAAGCCGCTCCTCCCCAAGTCCACAACGGGAACTGCCGAGTCCGGCAGCGTCACCCTCTCGGAGCCGAAGGGCCCCGGAAAACCACAAGGAAAATCCCATGGCAGACATCACCATCAGCCCCGATGAGATCCGTGATGCCCTGAAGGACTTCGTCTCGAACTACGAGCCGACGAAGGCCTCCACGGCCGAGGTCGGGCACGTCACCGACGCCGGTGACGGCATCGCCCACGTCGAGGGTCTCCCCGGCGTCATGGCGAACGAGCTCATCCGCTTCGCGGACGGCACGCTCGGCCTGGCGCAGAACCTCGACGAAGACGAGATCGGCGCCATCGTGCTCGGCGAGTTCGGCGGCATCGAGGAGGGCATGGAGGTCACCCGCACGGGTGAGGTCCTCTCCGCCCCCGTCGGCGACGCCTTCCTCGGTCGCGTCGTCGACCCGCTCGGCGCCCCGATCGACGGTCTCGGCGAGATCGCCGCAGAGGGCCGTCGCGCCCTCGAGCTCCAGGCTCCCGGCGTCATGGCCCGCAAGTCGGTCCACCAGCCGCTGCAGACCGGCATCAAGGCCATCGACGCGATGATCCCCGTTGGCCGTGGTCAGCGTCAGCTGATCATCGGCGACCGCCAGACCGGCAAGACGGCCATCGCGATCGACACGATCATCAACCAGAAGGCCAACTGGGAGTCCGGCGACGAGGAGAAGCAGGTCCGCTGCATCTACGTCGCCATCGGTCAGAAGGGCTCCACGATCGCCTCCGTCAAGGGTGCGCTCGAGGACGCCGGTGCGATGGAGTACACCACCATCGTCGCCGCTCCGGCCTCCGACCCGGCCGGCTTCAAGTACCTCGCCCCGTACACCGGTTCGGCCATCGGCCAGCACTGGATGTACCAGGGCAAGCACGTCCTCATCATCTTCGATGACCTGTCGAAGCAGGCCGAGGCCTACCGCGCGGTGTCGCTCCTCCTGCGTCGTCCGCCGGGCCGCGAGGCCTACCCGGGTGACGTCTTCTACCTGCACTCCCGTCTGCTGGAGCGTTGCGCGAAGCTGTCCGACGAGCTCGGCGCCGGTTCGATGACGGGTCTCCCGATCATCGAGACCAAGGCGAACGACGTCTCGGCGTACATCCCGACGAACGTCATCTCCATCACCGACGGCCAGATCTTCCTGCAGTCGGACCTCTTCAACGCGAACCAGCGTCCGGCCGTCGACGTGGGCATCTCGGTGTCCCGCGTCGGTGGTGACGCCCAGGTGAAGTCGATCAAGAAGGTCTCCGGCACGCTGAAGCTCGAGCTGGCGCAGTACCGCTCGCTCGAGGCGTTCGCGATGTTCGCGTCCGACCTCGACCAGGCGTCGCGTCGTCAGCTGGAGCGCGGTGCGCGTCTGACCGAGCTCCTCAAGCAGCCGCAGTACTCGCCGTACCCGGTCGAGGAGCAGGTCGTCTCGATCTGGGCCGGCACGAACGGCAAGCTCGACACCGTCCCGGTGCCGGACGTGCTCCGCTTCGAGTCCGAACTGCTCGACCACCTGCGTCGCAACTCCGATGTCCTCACGACCCTGCGCGAGACGAACCAGCTCAGCGACGAGACCGTCGCCGAGATGGACAAGCAGATCGACGAGTTCACGAAGAGCTTCCAGACGAGCGACGGCAAGACCCTCGGCTCCGAGCAGTTCGACGCGGCTGACGCCGAGGACGTCGACCAGGAGCAGATCGTCAAGGGTCGTCGCTAGATGGCAGCGCAGGTCCGGGTCTACCGCCAGCGGATCAAGTCGGCGAAGACCACAAAGAAGGTCACCCGCGCCATGGAGCTGATCTCGGCGTCGCGGATCCAGAAGGCGCAGGCCCGCATGGCTGCGTCCGGTCCGTACTCGCGGGCCGTCACGCGTGCGGTGTCGGCCGTGGCGACGTTCTCGAACGTCGATCACGTGCTGACCACCGAGCCGGAGTCGTCGACCCGTGCAGCCGTCGTGCTCTTCACCTCGGACCGCGGCCTGAACGGTGCGTTCAGCACGAACGTCCTCAAGCAGGGCGAGGAGCTCGCCTCCCTGCTCCGCAGCGAGGGCAAGGACGTCGTCTACTACCTGGTCGGCCGCAAGTCCGTCGGGTACTTCGCGTTCCGTGAGCGTCCGTCCGAGCAGCAGTGGGTCGGCAACACCGACCAGCCGGAGTTCTCGACGGCCAAGGAGATCGGCGACGCCGTCGTGGCGAAGTTCCTCCAGGACACCGCTGACGGCGGCGTGGACGAGATCCACATCGTGTTCAACCGGTTCATCAGCCTGGCGACCCAGGAGCCGCAGGTCGTTCGCCTGCTGCCCCTCGAGGTCGTCGAGGGCATCGACGAGCCCGAGGGCAACGAGCCCCTGCCGCTCTACGAGTTCGAGCCGGACGCCGATGCGGTGCTCGACTCGCTGCTCCCGGTCTACATCGAGAGCCGCATCTTCAACGCCATGCTGCAGTCGGCTGCTTCCGAGCACGCCGCGCGTCAGAAGGCGATGAAGGCGGCCAGCGACAACGCCGACTCGCTGATCCGTGACTTCACCCGACTCGCGAACAACGCGCGTCAGGCGGAGATCACCCAGCAGATCTCCGAGATCGTCGGCGGCGCCGACGCCCTCTCGTCGAAGAAGAAGTAGTCCGCGTCGTTCGCGGACAGATACCCACCCTCAGGAAGGCACCAGCCATGACCGACACCGCAACCACCGCGGTCGAGACGTCGTCGGCGCCCGGTGTCGGCCGGATCGCCCGTGTCACGGGCCCCGTCGTCGACATCGAGTTCCCCCACGACGCAATCCCGGAGATGTACAACCTCCTGTTCACGACCATCACCATCGGTGACTCGTCGCAGGAGATCGGCCTCGAGGTCGCCCAGCACCTCGGCGACGACCTCGTCCGTGCCATCTCCCTGAAGCCGACCGACGGCCTGGTCCGTGGCCAGGAGGTCCGTGACTCGGGCGCTCCGATCTCGGTCCCCGTCGGCGACGTCACCAAGGGCAAGGTCTTCGACGTCCTCGGCAACGTGCTCAACACGGACGAGAAGCTCGAGATCACCGAGCGCTGGCCGATCCACCGCAAGGCCCCGGCCTTCGACCAGCTCGAGTCCAAGACCTCGATGTTCGAGACCGGCATCAAGTCCATCGACCTCCTCACCCCGTACGTGCAGGGTGGCAAGATCGGCCTCTTCGGTGGTGCGGGCGTCGGCAAGACCGTCCTCATCCAGGAGATGATCCAGCGCGTTGCGCAGGACCACGGCGGTGTGTCGGTGTTCGCCGGTGTCGGTGAGCGCACCCGTGAGGGCAACGACCTCATCGGTGAGATGGAAGAGGCGGGTGTCTTCGACAAGACGGCCCTCGTGTTCGGCCAGATGGACGAGCCGCCGGGAACGCGTCTCCGCGTGGCCCTGTCGGCGCTGACGATGGCGGAGTACTTCCGCGATGTCCAGAAGCAGGACGTGCTCCTCTTCATCGACAACATCTTCCGCTTCACGCAGGCCGGCTCCGAGGTCTCGACGCTGCTCGGCCGCATGCCGTCCGCCGTGGGCTACCAGCCCAACCTCGCCGACGAGATGGGTGTGCTCCAGGAGCGCATCACCTCGACGCGTGGTCACTCGATCACCTCGCTGCAGGCGATCTACGTGCCGGCTGACGACTACACCGACCCGGCTCCGGCCACCACGTTCGCGCACCTCGACGCGACGACCGAGCTCTCCCGTGAGATCGCGTCGCAGGGTCTGTACCCCGCGATCGACCCGCTGGCGTCGACGTCGCGCATCATGGACCCGCGCTACCTGGGTGCCGACCACTACGAGACGGCCACGCGCGTCAAGCAGATCCTCCAGAAGAACAAGGAACTGCAGGAGATCATCGCCATCCTCGGTGTCGACGAGCTCTCCGAAGAGGACAAGATCACGGTCGAGCGCGCTCGTCGTATCCAGCAGTTCCTCTCGCAGAACACCTACATGGCGAAGAAGTTCACGGGCGTCGAGGGCTCCACGGTGCCGCTCAAGGACACCATCGAGTCCTTCCGCGCCATCGCCGACGGCGAGTTCGACCACGTTGCGACCCAGGCGTTCTTCAACGTCGGTGGCATCAACGACGTGGAAGAGAAGTGGGCTCAGATCCAGAAGGAGAACCGCTGACATGGCGGGTCTCAGCGTGAGCGTTGTCTCGGCTGACCGCGAGGTCTGGTCGGGCGACACCACCATGGTCGTCGCACGGACGACAGAGGGCCAGATCGGCATCCTCGCCGGACACGAGCCGATGCTCGCGATCCTGGCGCAGGGTCAGGTCCGCATCACGCGGGCCGATGGGTCGACCGTCGCGGTCGACGCCGAGGACGGCTTCCTGTCGGTCGAGCACGACACGGTGACGATCGTCGCGCGGCAGGCCGCGCTGGCGTCCTGACCGGACTGACCGTCCTGCTCCCGCCTTCGGAGACGAAGCGGGAGGGCGGGGACACGAGCCGCACGCTCGATCTGCGTGCACTCTCGTTCCCGGAACTGGCCGATGAGCGGGCCGCGGTGATCACCGCGGCCCGCTTCGTCAGTTCCGAGGAGTCCTCGGCCAGGACGGCACTCAAGCTCGGTCCGAAGTCCATCGCCGAGCGCCTCCGGAACCTCGAGCTCGACACCTCGGGCACCATGCCCGCGATCGAGCGGTACACGGGGGTCCTCTACGACCCGTTGGGCGTGCAGGACGCGGACGCGGCGACCCGTGCGTGGTGGGCGGAGCACGTGATCGTGCAGTCCGCGATGTTCGGCCCGATCGGCGCCGGTGACCCGATCCCGGCGTACCGGCTGTCGCACGACTCGCGGCTCGGTTCGATCCGGTTGGCCGCGCACTGGCCCACGGTGTCGACCCGTTCGCTGCTGACCCGTGCGGACGGCCTGGTGCTCGACCTGCGGTCCGAGGGGTACCGGCAGCTCGGGCCCTTGTCCGGAGCGGTCACACCACGGGTGGTGAGCGTTGACGGCTCCGGTCGTCGTCGTGCACTGAACCACTGGAACAAGACCGCGAAGGGCCGCCTGGTGGCGTTGCTCGCCCGCACCGGCGCGAGCATCGGCAGCATGGACGACCTGGTCGTCTGGGCGGCGGCGAACGGCGTGGTGGTCGAACGCAACGAGGGCGGCTGGGACCTGGTCGCCGAGAGCCTGGAGCCCGTCGCCGCCTGAGCGGGTTCCGCCGGCTCGTCCTCCACAGGCGTGGGTGGGGCAGCTCCGGTCCACAGATGGCCGGGGCGCCCCTGCCTGGAGGCCCGCAGCACGCTTCGATGGCGTGCATGATCCCTCTCACGGCACAGTCCGGCCCCGGCTCCGCAGTCCGTTTTCCTCGCGAGATCGCCGCGGCGGTCACCCTCCCCGCCGCAGCGGCCGCGCTGGTCGCGCCCGGCCGTGCGGACCTGTCGACGGCGGCTGCGACGGCCGTGGTGACCGCGTGCGGCGCACTCGCGCCCCGGATGGCCCTGGTGCCGTTCATCGCGGCGCAGGGCACGCCGGACCCGCGGTCGATCCGGGTGTTCGACCCCTTCGCCGACCCGACACCACCGGCGCTCCTCGGTTTCGGCCCGGCTCCCGATCGTGCCCGCGTGCGGCTCGCCGGTGACCGGTGCGCCGACGCGTGGCGAGTGTGGCGGGCGCAGGACGGCCCCTTCGACGGATCGTCGGGTGCCGCCGGTGCCCTGTCGCTCGGTGCCTGGTGTGCGTGGGCGCTGGGGTCCTGGGCCCGGGCGGAGACGCGTGCCCGGTACGCCCTCGAGACGCGCGCCGACGACCCGCTCGCGGGGCTCGTCCTGCGCTCGGTCGTCGCGGGCAGCGGGCCGTCGTGGGAGCGTCGATGACGTGGGGTCGACCGGATCGTCTACGGTGGGGGAGACCACACTGGGAGGGCTCCGGTTGTACGACGACGACATCGAGGACACCGTGATCCGGCGACCCCGACGATCGCCGGCGGGAGACCGGACGGCGGACGCCGTCGGTGACACCGTCATCCGCGGCGCAGGTCCCGTCCTCCCCGGAGCGGGTCCGGACTCCGCCCCCGGGGCCGACGACGGGGTCCTCGGTGACACGGTCATCCGGCCCCCGGTCGGTGCACCCGCCGAGGCACCGGCAGCGGTGGACGACGTCGATCCGGAGGACACCGTCGTCCGGGTGCCGGCGCGACCCGGCGCCGGAGCGGGCCCGTTCGTGGGTGCTGCCCCGGGCCTCCCGGCCGTCCCGTCGGTACCCGCCGCACCCGCGGCACGCGTGCCCTCGATCCGCATCGGCGACCGCACCTTCCGGCTCGACCACCCGGTGGTCATCGGCCGCCGGCCGTCGCTGCCCCGGGTCACACGTGATCCGCAACCCGAACTCGTGACCGTGCGGTCGGCGTACGGGCAGGTGTCGTCGTCCCACGTCCGGATGCACGCCGAGGGCGAAGCCGTCGTCGTGCAGGACCTCCGGTCCACGAACGGCACCGTCGTCCGCCCGGCCGGTGCGCCCGCCTACCGCATGGCGTCGGGTGCGTCGATCGTGGCGCTGACGGGTACGGTAGTCGAGATCGGTGACGGCAACGCCATCGAGGTCCTCTCGCCGTACCTCCGGGTCGCACCGACGGCAGAGGGGCTGCCTCCGGTTCCCCCGTGGCCCTCCGATCAGACAGCACACGGCACGCCCCGACCCACCAGAGAGCGATCCTGACACGTGACCGAACTCGGCCGAGCAGCCACTGCGCACGCCATCGACGTCCCCGGTGCCGACGGCGCCACCCTGACGCTCTCGTGGGGAGCCGCGACCGACGTCGGTCGACGGCGTGACCACAACGAGGACAGCTACATCGTGGGCGCGCCGTTCTTCGTCGTCGCCGACGGCATGGGCGGGCACCTCGCGGGCGACCGCGCCAGCGACGCGGTCGTGCGTCGGCTCGAACAGGTGACGGCCGAACCGTTCACCACGCGCCAGGGCATCCAGCGTGCACTGCTCCTCGCGACCGCCGACATCGAGCGCGCAGCCGGCGGCAACGCCATCGGCGCGGGCACCACCGTCACCGGGATCGCGCTCGTGGCCTCGCTCGGGCAGCCCGCAGCGCTCGTGTTCAACGTCGGTGACTCCCGCACCTACCGCATCGAGGACGGCGTGCTCCGCCGCGTCACCGTCGACCACTCGGTGGTGCAGGAGATGGTGGACGCCGGTCTGTTGCGTGCCGAGGACGCCGAGCAGCACCCGGACAGCAACGTCATCACGCGTGCGGTCGGCTTCGGCGAACCGCCGGCACCGGACTGGTGGACCCTGCCCCTGCGAGCCGGTGACCGCTACATCGTCTGCTCCGACGGGCTGACCAAGGAGCTCGGCGACGCCGGCATCGCGCGCATCGCGGCACGTGAGCCGGGCGCGCAGGACCTGGCGGAGCGTCTGGTGGGCGACGCCGTCGTGGCCGGCGGTCGTGACAACGTCACCGTGGTGGTGCTGCAGGTCGATGCCGCACCGGACGACGGCGACCTCGAGGACACGCTGCCGAGGCACTGACTGGCCCCCGAACTGGGGGAACGCGTCGAGCTGTGGGGGATCGGCGTGCGGAATGTCCGTCACCCACGCTTCGTACAATGAAATGGCCACGTCGAGAGAGCTGGCCGCTCGGCCGGGGGAGGAGAGGACCATGGCGAGACGCCTGCCGTCCAACCCGCCCGTGATCGGCGGTTTCAGTCCCGTCCACGTCCTCGGGTCCGGTGGCTTCGCCGACGTCTTCCTCTACGAGCAGGACATGCCCCGACGACAGGTCGCGGTGAAGGTGCTGCTGGACGAGGTGGTCGACGACCGCGTCCGGCAGATGTTCCAGGCCGAGGCCAACCTGATGGCCCGGCTCAGCACGCACCCGTCGATCCTCACCGTCTTCCAGGCCAGCGTCGCCGCTGACGGCCGTCCCTACCTGGTCATGGAGCTCTGCTCGTCGTCCCTCAGCGAGCGCTACCGTCGCGAACCGATCCCGGTGTCCGAGGTGCTGTCGATCGGCATCCGCATCGGTTCGGCGCTCGAGACCGCACACCGTGAGGGCGTGCTGCACCGCGACATCAAGCCCTCGAACATCCTGCTGACGGCCTACGGCAACCCCGTGCTCTCCGACTTCGGCATCGCCGCGACGATCGGGGGCACCGACCCCGACGAGCCGATCGGCATGTCGATCCCGTGGTCCGCGCCCGAGGTCCTGATCGACGAGTCGCGCGGCACGATCCAGTCCGAGGTGTACTCACTCGCTGCGACGGTGTACTCGCTCCTCGCCGGGCGCAGCCCGTTCGAGGTCCGCGGTGGCAAGAACGGTGCCAACGACCTGATGCACCGGATCGACAAGGGCGGCGTGAAGCCGACCGGTCGCACCGACGTGCCGCCCTCGCTGGAGCGTCTGCTCGCCTCGGCGCTGTCCCGCAAGCCGCAGGGACGCCCCGCGACGGTGATGGAACTCGTGCGCGGGTTCCAGCAGGTCGAGGCCGAGCTCGGCATCCCGCAGACGTCCGCCGACGTCGCGGTCGAGGCCTGGGCGATCTCGACGCCCACCCCGCACGGGGACCGCACCGTGATCCGTGAGCTGCAGCCACCCACCCGGGTCGGTGCGCGTCGTCGGACCCGCCGCGCGGTGCAGGGCGGGGTCGTGGCCGGCGGTTCGCACAGCGTCGGCACCGTGCACCGCACCGGGTCCGTGACCCGTGCCCGTCGCCGAACCCGTTCGACCCTGGTCTGGGCGACGTCCCTTGCCGTCGTCGTGGTCGCGGCCCTCGCGATCGCCACGGTCGTCGTCGTCGGTCGGCTCGGCGCCGGGGCGATCCCGGTCGTGGCCGAGGTCCGTGCCGAGCCGTCGCCGCAGTCCGTGTCCTTCAGCTGGACCGACCCGGGGCTGCGCAGCGGCGACACGTACGTCATCTCGTCCAACGGGTCCTCGAGCCAGCAGACCGGCACGACGTTCGTCGTCTCCGGTGAACGCGGCGACGAGGAGTGCATCGCCGTCGCGGTGAACCGCGACGGCAAGACGGGTGCTGCGAGCGCGCAGAAGTGCGCGACGATCGGGAGCGCCGGGTGATCCGCGCCCTCCTCGCGAAGCACCGCTCCGCAGCCGTGACCACCGGTGCCTCGCTGCTCGTCGCCGCCGTCGTCGCGACCACGGCCATCGTCTCCACCGGGTACCACACGCAACGCGTCGACCTCGGTGACGGCACCGTCTGGGTGCCCTCGGCCGAGTACGGCGCGGTCGGCCGGGCGAACACCGGCATCCTGCAGCTCAACACCGCGGTCGAGACGGCCAGCGACGACCTGTCCGTGCTGCAGCGCGGCTCCACCGTCTACAGCGTCGACGAGACCAAGGGCACGGTCGCCCGGGTCGACGTCGCCGACGCCACCGTGGGTGATGCGATCACGCTGCCTGCCGGGACGCCGCAGGTCTTCTTCGCGGGCGACACCGCGGTCATCGGCAACGCGGACACGGGTGAGCTCTGGTCGACCCCCGCGAGCGACCTCGCCGAGTTCGACGCGTCGGCCAGGGCCGACCTGACCCTGGGCGCCGACACCGTCTTCGACGCCTCCGACGGCCACGTCGCGGTCTACTCCGCGAAGACCGGAACGGCGTCGCTGGTCGACGTCGGCACGACACTCACCGTCGCCGAACGGTGGAAGGTCGACATGGACCGGGGCGACGACTTCCAGGTCGCCACGTTCGACGGGCACCTCGCCGTGCTCGACCGCACGAGCGGTGCCCTGTCGGTCGACGGGCGCACCGTCGAGCTCGGCGACCGGGTGGGGTCGTCGCCGGCCCTCCAGCGGTCGTCGGACACCACGGCCCAGGTCACGGTCGCCGGCACGGCGGGCCTGGTCCGCGTCAGTGCCTCCGGCACCGTGGACGGCACCGCGCTCGAGGTGTCCGGTCGAGCCGCGCGGCCCTACGTCGACGGCTCCTGCACATACGCCGCGTGGGCGGGCGGACAGGCGATCGACACGTGCGACGGCAGCGCGTTGCAGCGGCTGGCGAGCACCGGCGGTACGAGCGAACTGCAGATCCTGCACAACGGCGACACCGTCGTCGCCAACGACCCGACGAGCGGCCGATCCTGGGCGATCGACCGGAGTGGTCAGCTCATCGACAACTGGGCCGACCTGATCAAGCAGGACGACGAGCAGCAGCAGGAGCAGGTCTCCGACGACGACCCCGAGGTCGACAAGGACCAGAAGCCGCCGGTGGCGGTGGACGACGAACTTGGCGCTCGTCCGGGACGCACCACGAGCCTCCCGGTCCTGCTGAACGACTACGACCCGAACGGTGACCCGATCATCGTGAGCGAGGTCGGCACCATCTCGAAGTCCGTCGGCCACGTCGCGATCGTCGGCGACGGACAACGTCTGCAGGTCACGCTGTCGCCGCGAGCCACCGGGACCGTGACGTTCCCCTACACGATCACCGACGGCAACGGCGGTTCGGACACCGCGACGGTCCGGATCCGCGTGCGCCCCGACAGCGAGAACGAGGCGCCGCGGCAGGTCCGTGACACCTCGGCCGACGTCGTCCAGAACGGGCACGTGGTCTCGAACGTGCTCGGTGACTGGATCGACCCGGACGGCGACCCGGTGTACCTGGAGTCGGCCACCGCGTCGAACGGCGACCGGGTGTCCACCACACCGGACGGCCTGCTCGACTTCCGGAACGACAGCGGCCGCACCGGTGAGCGGTCGGTGCAGCTGGTCGTGAGCGACGGACGCGCTGACGGCCGGGGCGCCGTGACGGTGCGGGTGGCCAAGCAGGGCACCGTCCCGTTGCGCGCCGACCCGTTCCCCGTGTCCGGGTACGCCGGCAAGGCCTTCACGGTCGAGCCACTCGACCACGTGCGTGGTGGCAACGGCACCGTGACACTGACCAGCGTGTCGTCGGCATCCGGGCTCACCGTCACCCCGAGCTACGACGCCGGGACCTTCCGGGTGCAAGGGGAGCGGGCGGGCGACCACCAGCTCGAGTACACGGTGACCGACGGCGTGAAGACGTCGAGCGGCATCGTCCGGGTGACCGTCCTCGCGCCACCGGACGCCTCGACGGCGCCGATCACCACGCCGAAGACGGTGTTCGTCAACACCCTGTCCACCAAGGACACGGACGTCACCGCGACCGACATCGACCCGGCGGGCGGGGTGCTGCTCGTGACGGCGCTCGACGGACCCGGACGGGGCAGCGGGGTGCAGGCGACCATCCTCGACCAGCACAAGGTCCGCGTCACGCTCACGGCGCCGCTCGACGGTCCGGTCTCGTTCGGGTACACGGAGACGAACGGGTTGGCGTCGTCCCCCGGCACGATCACCGTCGTCGAGATCCCCAAGCCCGACCGCATCCAGCCTCCTGTCGCCCAGCCCGACACCGCCACCGTGCGCGTCGGAGACGTCGCGAACATCGACGTGCTCGGCAACGACACCCAGCCCGAGGGCGAACCGTTGACGCTCCAGCCCGAACTGGTGCAGAACGTGCCGGGCAACGGCGGCCTGCTGTTCGTCTCCGGTGACCACCTGCGCTACCTCGCCCCGAAGACGCCGGGCAACTACACCGCCGTCTACCGAGTGGCCGGCCCCGACGGCCAGTACGCCGATGCCGCCGTGTCGATCTCGGTGCGCGAGCGTGACGCCGCGACCAACAACCCGCCGGTCCCGCAGACCGTCACCGCGCGCGTGGTCGCCGGGTCGTCGGTGCGGATCAGCGTGCCGTTGAACGGGATCGACCCGGACGGCGACTCCGTCCAGCTCGTCGGAGTGGGCTCCAACCCCGACAAGGGATCGGTCGCCGACGTCGCCTCGGACGCCCTGACCTACGAGGCCGGCGACTACTCGGCGGGTACCGACGAGTTCACCTACACGGTCGTGGACGCTCTCGGGGCCCGCGCGTCCGGCACCGTGCGCGTGGGTATCGCACCCCGCGCCGAGCAGGCCTCGAAGCCCGTGGCCGAGGCCGACCACGTCACGATCCGTCCCGGTGGGTCGGTGACGGTGCGTGTCCTGCAGAACGACTCCGACCCCGAGGGCGGGCAGCTCACCGTCGCGCAGGCCGAGCCGACGGCCGAGGACGTCACGGCGAAGATCCTCCGGAAGCAGCAGATCCGCGTCACGCCCCCGAAGTCGGCGAAGCGCGGTGACTACGCCGTGCTCTACACCGTCGCGAACAGCAGCGGGGGATCGAGCACGACCTTCCTCACGGTGACCGTCGACCCGGACGCCCAGCCGCTCCGGCCCGAGGTCGACGACACGACCCTCGACCTGCAGGACATCCTCCGCCGGAAGAGCGTGACCGTCGACGTGCTCGACAACGTCTTCTTCGCCGAGGGCACCGCGGCCGACCTCCGGGTCGGGGTCGTCCCCGGCTACGGCGACACGGCGACGCCCACCGGCGACGGCCGCATCACGGTCCGGTTGACCGACGATTCGCAGGTGATCCCGTTCTCGGTCGCCCGGCTCGACCACCCGGACATCGTCTCCTACGGCTTCATCAACGTGCCGGGCTTCGACGACGCCCTGCCCCAGATCAACCGCAGCGCCGGCGCGGTCACGGTGAAGAGCGAGGCCACGGTCCGCATCCCGCTGCAGGACTTCGTCGTGACGGCGAACGGCGAGACCGCGAAGATCACCGACCGCGGCACGGTCAAGGCCACCCACGCGAACGGGCAGAGCCTGGTGGTGGACTCGTCGACGCTGCAGTTCACGTCGTCGAAGCTCTACTACGGCAAGGCGTCGATCTCCTTCGAGGTCACCGACGGCTCGTCGGCGAACGGCGGCAAGGGCCGCGTCGCCACCCTCGTGCTCCCGATCACGGTCACGCCCCGGTCGAACCAGCCGCCGGCGTTCGCGGGTTCCTCGATCGAGATGCAGCCGGGCGAGACGCGGAAGATCGACCTGAGGAAGCTCACCGACTACCCGTACCCGAAGGACCTGCCGGAGCTCCGGTACTCGATCGTCGGCCGGCCCGCCGCTGGGACGACCGCGTCGATCGCGAAGCAGCAGCTCACCATCGCGGTCGCCGACACCGCGAAGAAGAACACCACCGCATCGATCGGGATCGGCGTCGCGGACGACGCCAACGCCGGTCGTGCCGGCACGGTCGCCGTGGGCGTCGTCGGCTCCACCCGGCCGGTGGTCCAGCCGGGCGCCGACCGCGCGGTGACGAAGCGCGGGGCGACCACCACCCTCGACGTCCTGACGAACGACCAGCCGACCAACCCGTTCCCCGGCGAGCGGCTGCGCGTCGTGAACATCCGCGGTCTGTCCGGCGGACTCCCGAAGGGTGTCACCGTCACACCGAGCGGTGATCGCTCGCGTCTGCAGGTCGCGGTCGCCGGAACCGCGAAGCCCGGCGACGCGCACCTGCAGTACCAGGTGGCGGACGCCACGAACGACCCCGACCGGTACGTCTGGGGCGACGTCACGATCTCGGTGCAGGACGTCCCGGACGCGCCGGGGGCGCCCACCCGCACCGGCTCCTACGACGGTGGTCAGGCCACGCTGACCTGGGCGACCCCGCAGAGCAACAACTCGCCCATCACGGGCTACCGCGTCGTCGGGACCAACGGCGTCTCGAAGAACTGCGGGACCGCGACGGTGTGCACGGTCACCGGCCTCGACCCGAAGGAGTCCTACCGGTTCCAGGTCGTGGCGACCAACGCGATCGGTGACTCGAAGCCCTCGGCCCGCTCGGGTCCGATGAGTGCGGACTTCGTGCCGGCACCGCCGAAGGGCATCACGGTCACACCCAGCAGGTCGACGCCGAACCAGCTCGACGTCAATTGGGGCAAGGTGTCCGCGCCGAACAACGGCAGCGCGGTCGACAACTACGTCGTGACGATCGAGGGTCCGGGGTTGTCCGACACCCGCAACACCGGCACCGCCACGAGCACCTCGTTCACCGGCGCCCAGAGTGCCGCCCAGTACACGGTCACCGTGTCGGCCCGGAACGCCGCCGACCGCAACGGCACCGTCGTGCAGTGGAACTCCGCGTCCGCCACCGGAAGCGCGGTCGGGACGCCGGGCAAGCCGACGAACCTCCAGGCGGTAGCCGGCGACCAGGCGGATTCGTCGGGTCGCTCGACCGTGACCGTGAGCTGGAGCGCTGGCGATGCCGCTGGCGGTTCCGGTCTCCGGTACGCCGTGTTCCGATCCGGCAACGTGGACTGCGCGGCCCCGTCCTCGAACTCGATCGGCAGCTCGAGTCCGGCCCGTGACTCGGGCGTCGGTGGCGGCTCGACGCGGTACGCCGTCACCGTCTCCAACGGCTTCTTCTGCAACGTCGAGTACGTCGACGCCGTGACCTACGAGCGTCCGTCGGGGACGAACCGGCCGGACGTGGGGACGACCCAGACGAGCACCAACCTCTGGAACGTCTCCGTGACGGCACCGTCGCGGAGCGTGGACCACTACCAGCTCGACACCGGCGGACAGACGGTCAGGCTGCAGCCGGGTCAGACGTGGACGGGTGTTCCTGGGACGGGCGGTCGCAACGTCTCCTCGCAGCTGGTCCTCCGCGCGTGCGGCGGACCAGGGAGCACGTTCTGCACGACGGACGACCAGTCCTGGACCGGTGCCGCCGCCGCCTTCGACACCCGTGTGGCCGTGACCGCGGCGCAGCAGGGCAAGCCGCTGGTGGTCTCGGGTCCCAGCGGTGGCACGGTCCGGTTCACCGCCGACTGGTTCCTCGACGAGGGCGGCAACGTGTTCGTCGGCACCGACAGCTGGAACGCCGGGGAGACCGCTCCGACCCCTCCGGTCGGTGCCAGCTCCGTGAAGGTCCGCGCGACCGTCAGGACAGCGGACGGGTCCGAGCTGTCCCAGGAGGGTGAGCCCACCGAGGCCTTCCCGGTTGCCGATGCCCCCGCTCCCGAGCAGCCTGCCCCGGAACCAGCCCCCGGCGGCTGACACCCGCCGCCCGACCCGCCAACGCCGCCCTCCCGCCACGACCGAAGGACCATCCCGCATGAGCATGACCCCGGAGCAGGCCACCTGGTTCGCCGACGTCGCAGGCCGCATCGTGACCAACGTCGAGCAGGTGCTCCTCGGGAAGACGTTCGTGATCCGCCTCGCGGTCACGGCGATGCTCAGTGAGGGGCACCTGCTCCTCGAGGACGTTCCCGGAACGGGCAAGACGAGCCTCGCCCGAGCGATGGCGCAGAGCGTGCAGGGCACCACGAACCGCATCCAGTTCACCCCCGACCTGCTGCCGGGCGACATCACCGGGATCAGTGTCTACGACCAGCGGACGCAGGAGTTCGACTTCCACCGCGGACCCGTGTTCGCGAACATCGTGCTCGCTGACGAGATCAACCGTGCGAGCCCGAAGACCCAGTCCGCGCTGCTCGAGGCGATGGAGGAGTCCGCGATCACGGTCGACGGCGTCAACCACCGTCTCGCCGCGCCCTTCATGGTCATCGCGACCCAGAACCCGATCGAGCAGGCCGGCACCTACCGCCTGCCCGAGGCACAGCTCGACCGCTTCCTCATGAAGACGTCCATCGGCTACCCCGACCACGCGGCGACGGTGAAGATCCTCGAGACCTCGTCGGCTCCGTCGGCGTCGGTCCCGCTGGCGAGCGTCGTGCCCGCCGCGACCATCACCGAGATGGCCGCCCTGGCGCGCACCGTGCACGTCGACGCCGTGATCGCCGACTACGTCGCCCGCCTGGTGGACGCGACCCGCTCCGCGAGCGAGGTCCGGCTGGGCGTCAGCGTTCGAGGGGCGATGGGCCTGATCCGCGCTTCACGTGTCCTCGCGGCGCTGAGCGGTCGCCACTACGTCACACCGGACGACGTGAAGGCGCTGGCCGTCCCGGTCCTCGCGCACCGCCTGGTGCTCGACGCCGAGGCCGAGTTCGACGGCGTCAGCGCACCGAGCGTCATCGCGCAGCTCCTGGTGGAGACCCCGCCGCCCGCCGACCGAGTCACGACGTGACGGACCGCCGGTCCGTCTCCACGCGCTCGCGCCGTCCGTCCTCGACGCGGTCGCGTCGTGGCACGACGGCGTACGAGCGCACGGGGACGGTCACCGGCATGACCAACGTCCGGACGCGGATCGTCGGTGACCGCGAGGGCGTCGCAGCGGATGCGGTCATCGGGATCGTCCGGCTCTGGGCAACGGCCTGGAGGCTCGTCCTGCGTCTCTGGGGCGAGGTCTCGTCCGTCGTCACCGGGCTCGGGTGGACGGTCGCCGCGCTGACGCTCGTCGCGTTCGTGGCCGGCTACCGCTTCGGTCTGCGGGAGATCGTCGTCGTCGGCTTCGCCGGCGCCGTGCTCGCGGTGGTCGCTGCGGTGGCGTTGATCGGCCGGTCACGGCTGGTGATCCGGATGCGGCTCCCGCAGCACCGTGTGGCGGTCGGCGACGACGCCGGTGTGATCATCACGGCGGAGAACCCCACGCGCCTGCCGTCGGTGCCGACCACCGTCGAGGTGCCGGTCGGGTCCGGTCTGGTCGACGTCGCCATCCCGGCCATCGGGCCGCACGGCACCTTCGAGCGGCAGGTCCCCGTCCCGACGCTCCGCCGCGGGGTGCTCGACGTCGGGCCCGTGACGGGGGTCCGCGCCGACCCCGTGGGACTCGTCCGCCGCGAACTCGTCTGGACCGCCCGCGAGCAGGTCATCGTGCACCCGCGCACCATCGCGATCCCGTCGACGAGTACCGGGCTGGTGCGTGACCTCGAGGGGCAGGCGACGACGGACCTGTCGCCCGCGGACATCGCATTCCACGCCATCCGCGAGTACATGCCCGGCGACGACCCGCGCACCATCCACTGGAAGTCGACCGCGAAGTCCGGCGCGCTCATGGTCCGGCAGTTCGAGGACACCCGTCGCTCGCACCTCGTCGTCGCGCTCGGCATCGCCCGCGGTGAGTTCGCCGACGACGAGGAGTTCGAACTCGCGGTGAGCGCGGCCGCCTCCCTCGGCGCGCGGGCGATCCGTGACGGCCGCGAGGTCTCGGTCGTGGTGTCCCAGCGCACGCCGGAGTTCGCGAAGCGTGCGGTGTACGCCGTCCGGACGCTCCCCACCGTCACGCCGACGCGCCTGCTCGACGACTTCGCCTCGGTCGGCCTGGCCGACGCGTGCCTGCCGATCGCCGAGGTCTCCCGGATCGTGGGGAGCGACACCGACGGCATCTCCGTCGCGTTCCTCGTCGTGGGTTCGACCGTCGGCCTGCCCGCGCTCCGACTCGCCGCCACGCGGTTCCCCGTCGGGGTGGAGGTCGTCGCGGTGATCTGCGAGCCCGAGGCCCAGCCGCGGTTCCTGCGTGTCGCGGGTCTGACGGTGATGACCATCGGCTACCTGGACGACCTCCGGCATGCCCTGCACCGATCGGCGTCGGCAGCATGAGCGCCGCACCCGTGACGACCCCGGCCCCGGACCGGGCGAGACGCTCGACTCGACGGTCCGACCGTCGCGATGCCCGCCGGCTCGTCCCGTTCCGCCTCGCCGGCGGCACGCTCGCGGTCTGGCTGTTGCTGGCCGTCGCGAGCACGTCCTGGTGGCCGGTGTACCGGGACGGCGCGATGATCACCGCCGCGGTCACGGCGATCGTGATCGGGACGGTCGTCGCGCTCCTCGGCACCCTGCTCCGGCTCCCGATGGCCGTCGTGGCGATCGCGACCGTCGCCGCGTTCACGCTGACCGGCGTCCCAGCCGCCGTGCCGAGCCAGGCGAACGGCCTGCTGCCCACCGGACACGGACTCCTCGACCTCTTCGCCGGCGTCGCCCTCGGCTGGAAGCAGCTGGTGACCATCAGCCTTCCGGTGGGTTCCTACGAAGCGCTCCTCGTGCCCTACTTCGTGACGCTGCTCGTGGCGACGGTGACCGCCGTGAGCGTGGCGACCCGCGCCTCCAGGCAGGAACTCGCGAGCATCCCGGCACTGGTGCTCTTCGCGGTGGGCGTGGTCGTCGGGCCGAGCCGGCTCGACACGTCGATCCTGACGGCGGTCGTCCTGGTCGGCCTCGCCCTCGTCTGGGCGCTGACGGTCCGGCACGCGCGTCGCGCGGTCGCCGTGGCGACCACCATCGGTTCCCGTGTGCCGGTCGCACGGTCCATCGTCCGACCCGCGCTCGTGGGCACCGGCACCATCGTGGCCGCGGCGGTCGTCGCGACCGGGCTCGGCCTGGTCGCACCGCCCTCCGGTGACCGCACCGTCGCTCGCACCGACGTCGTGAAGCCGTTCGATCCCCGCGACTACGTCAGTCCGCTCAGCGGGTTCCGCGCCTACGAGGAATCCACCGCCTCGGACGCGACCCAGCTCCGGGTGACCGGCCTGCCCGAGGGTGGGTTCGTCCGCATCGCGACGCTGGACACCTACGACGGCGTGGTCTACCGGGTCGGCGGCGCCGACGGCTCGGCGGGCTCGGGCACCTTCGAACGCGTGCCGACCTCGGTCGACGTCCGTGGCGTCCGGGGCACCACGGTCGACGTCGGTGTGACGGTCGACGGGTACCGCGGTGTGTGGCTGCCGACGGTCGGCGACTTGGAGCGCGTGGAGTTCACCGGGCAGGACGCCGACGACGAGCGCGGCGCGTTCTTCTACAACGGATCGACCCGCACCGGCGCCGTGGTCGGCGGAGTGGGGGACGGCACGTCCTACGACCTGACGGCGGTGCTGCCCGACCAGCCGACGGAACGGCAGCTGGCCACCGCGCGGCCGGGGAGCGCAGCGGTCCCCACCGCACGGGACGTCCCCGACGCCGTGCGCGACACCGTGGAGTCGACGACGAAGGACGTCTCGGCACCCGGTGCGAAGCTCCTCGCCGCGGTGCAGGCACTGCAGCGGAAGGGGTACGTCAGTCACGGTGTCGGTGACGACCGGATGAGCCGGTCCGGTCACGGCGCCGACCGTGTCCAGGAGCTCCTCACCGCGCCCCTGATGATCGGGGACCAGGAACAGTACGCCGCGGCGGCCGCGCTGATGGCCGACCAGATCGGGTTCCCCGCGCGGGTCGTGATGGGCTTCACGGCCGGGGGCGACTCGGGCAGCGACGACACCGCAGCGCGTGGCGGGACGACGACCTTCCGCGGGTCCGACGTCACGGCCCGCATCGAGGTGGACACCGCGCAGTGGGGGTGGGTGATGCTCAACCCCAACCCCGAGGTGCGCGAGATCCCGGACGAGCAGCAGCAGACCCCGCAGCCGGTGACCCGTCCGGAGACGGTCGTGCCGCCGCCCCCGGTGGACCAGCAGGACCAGGACCAGCAGACGCCTCCGGAGAGTGACCGGAACACGCCGCCGGTGCAGCCGCTCTGGCTCCGGATCCTGCTCGCGGTGCTGCCCTGGGCCCTCGGGACCCTCGGCGTCGTCGCACTCGTCCTGCTGCCGTTCGCCGTGATCGTGCTGCTGAAGCGACTGCGACGGCGACGACGGCGGAACGCCACCACGCACCGGGGTCGCATCGTCGGCGCCTGGGACGAGTACCGCGACGCGCTGCTCGACCGTGGGCACGACGTACGGCGATCCGCCACCCGGCGTGAAGCCGTCGTCGGTGCACCGGGCGACGGCGGGACCGGACTCGCGGCGCTGGCCGACCGTGCGGTGTTCGGCCCGAGCGATGCCGACCAGTCCACCGCCGATCGCATGTGGGCGGCGACGGACGACGCGATCGGTTCGCTCCGGACCGGGCGGACCCGGCGGGAGCGGTTCCGCACCGCCGTGTCGCTCCGGTCGCTGCGGGGAGCCGGGCGTCGTCCGACGGCGCGGTCCCGTCGTGGAACCGACGGCCAGGCTGCGTCGGGGCACGGCGACTACGATGTCCAGAGGCCGGACGAGCGTCGTGGACGGCCGAGTGAGGACAGAGGCACCACGTGATCAGATGCGAACACTGCGGATCGATGCTCCCGGACGGGGCGATCTTCTGCGGTGAGTGCGGACGCGCGGTCACCGCCGCGGCGAGCCGTCGCCCGGTCGCGCCGACCCCCGTCGAACAGGCACCGCCGCCACCGTTGCAGCAGCCCGACGCCCACGGCCGACGGTCCGACCCGGCCTCCGACGCCTGGTTGCCCGAAGCCACGCTCGACCCCGCCACCCGCGCCTGGCTCACCGGTGCCGACCGCCGTGGAACCGAACCGCCGGCACCCGTGCCGGTGCAGCGTCCCGACGACTTCGCGCCGCGCCAGGCGCCCTCCCACGTGCACGGCGCCGGATCCGGACTCGGGGACTGGTCGGGCGCGCCGGGCCAGTCGGATCCGGAGCCGGCTCTCGACCCCGACGCCTACCCGTCCGAGCCCCTTGACGCCGACGACCCCGAGCGCACCCGCATCGCCCCGGCTCCGGGTCGCGCGGCGACATCCTCCGCCCCGGTGCGCGATGCCGCGACGCCCGGTCCTGAGCAGACGGCGCAGCAGCCCGTCGCACCCCCGCACACCGCGGAGCCCGCTCTGCCCGTGTGGGCACCGCCGGCCGCCACCGCACCCCCAGCGGCACCCGCCGGTCCGTCCTGGTGGGTGGGCCGTGGTACCCCGGCTGCCGAGACGCCGTCCGAGCCGGTCGTTCCGCCGGTGCCAGGAGCACCTGCCGACCCGGCCGCCGAGCAGGGCACCGCGGCTCCTGCGTCGGACCCACAGGACGGACAGGACACACAGGACGGACCGGACCCACAGGGCGAACAGGATGCCCAGGCCGGCTCCGAGCCGGAGCGCGACGAGGTGATCGTGGCGGCGTCGGAGACGAGTGCCGCCGACGACCAGCCCGCCGTCGTGTCGCCCCCGCAGCCCGGGGACACCGCCGTGGTCGAGCCGCTCATCGACCGACGGCCGCCGCGTCCGGCCCCGCTCGTCACCCCCGGCATGCACGAGACGACCATCTGCCACGTCTGCGGCAACCGGCTCGAGCCCGACGACATCTTCTGCGGCGAGTGCGGAGCCGTCCGCCCGGCGGTCACCGCGGCCTTCACCGGCCCGGTCATGCCCTTGCCGATGACCCGACCCGACTGGGCAGCAGAAGGCTCCGACGAGACCCAGGGATCTGACAGCGCCCAGGGGTCTGACGGCACCCAGGGGCCTGACGGCACCGAGACGTCCGGAACGGCCGACGATGTGGGCGAGCCGGCCGGGGGCTCGTCCGACCCCGCGGGCTCGTCCGACCCCGCGGGCTCGGACGAGTCCGACGAGAACAGCGCCGACGAACTCGCTGCGCACGACGAGCAGGGCGATGAGCCGCACGACGAGATCCCGGTGGACGACGAGCCGGTCCGCGCCGGGGTCGAGCAGGCCGGTTCGGGCCGTCGCGCCCGGAGGGCGCACGCTGCCCCGGTCAGCGAGCCCGAGGCGTCCGCCGTACCGCGCGTCCCGCTCCCGCCGGTGCCCGGTTCCGCGACCGTCCCGTCCTCCGCGCCGTCCGCCACCGCGCCCGGTGCGCCACTGGCTGCGCCGCTGCCCCCGATCTCGGGAGCGACCGGACCCGCGCTGCCGCTCCCGCCGGCGAGCCCGTCCGAGTCGAACGCCGGAGCCGATGAGTCCGACGACCCCGACGACGACGTCGACGAGACCCGCATCGTCGCGAAGACCCCGACCCGGGCGCCGTTCGTCCTGCACTTCAGCACGGGTGAACGGCTCGGGGTGCACGGCACGGGCCTGCTCGGCCGCCTGCCGCGACCGCAGCCGGGGGAGCGGTACGACGACCTGCTGACCGTGCACGATCCGGGCAAATCCGTGTCGAAGACCCACCTCGAGCTCGGCCGCGACGGCGACGACCTGTGGGTCTCCGACCGGTTCTCCGGCAACGGCACGGTGGTCCGGCACATCGACGGATCGATCCGCCGCTGCGAGCCCGGTCGGCGGTACCGCGTCGAGCGTGGTGCGCGCGTCGACATCGGTGAGCAGTTCTTCCTCGTGCAGTAGGCGACTTCTCCACAGATCCCGTCGCGGACCAGCGCTGGGCCGTTCGCACCTGGTGCGATGGGGACATGTCCCGCTTCACCGCCCGCTGTGTGATCGTGGGGGCAGCGGTCGCGCTCGTCGTGGCCGGTGTCCTCGCGCCGATCAGTGGTGCCGGGCAGAGCGTCCTGCTCGGCGCGGGTGCGTGCTGCGCCCTGGTCGACGTCGTGCTGCACCGATCGGCGCCGCCGGATCCCGGAACCCGTCCGGCCCCGGTCGTTGCGCCGCGTGCGCCGGACCAGCCCGCCGCGGCCGATCCCCTCGGCTCGACGGCGCAGGCGACGGGCACGACCTCTGCGGACGATGACGGCACCCCGGCACTCGTCCTCGGGCACGGGTCGGGCGGCAACCTGCTCCGCGTCGATGCCGGCTCCCACATCGTGGTCGTCGGGGCCGGAGCACTCGCCGTCGCGGTGTTCCGCGGGCTCGCCGAGCAGCTCCGCGCCGCTGCCGTCCACGCCGACGACGACCTGCGGTGGGCCGTCGCGCCAGGACTCCTCGACGCCGCGGGCTCCGGCAGCGACGATCCGGCCCTGACCACCTCGAGCGCGCCGTCAGTGGAGCCCCTCCCGTCGGGGACGTCGGTCGCGGTGTGGATGGGCACCGACGGCCGACCTCTCGGCACGGTGGTGCTCGTGCCCGGACTCGGAGCAGCGCCCCGACACCGGGACGTCACCGTCGAGGTCTCGCGGTACGGCTGCTCCGTCCGTCGACTCGACGGCGACGGGGTCGTCCGTGTGTCCCCGGCGCTGCCGGTCCTCGCCCCCGACCCCGACAGCGCGGACCGATGACCAGCGCCGAGGAGCAGCGCGGACCGAGGATCAGCGCAGACCGAGGATCAGCACCCGCGACGGATCAGCGCAGCCCGGCACCGACGCGCACCGCACCGACGGGGACGCCACCGCCGAGCACCCGCTCACCGGTCGCCTCGAGCACCTCGGCCACGCCGTCGGACGCGACGAGCCCGTTCCGCTCGAGCAGGGCAAGGGCCGCCAGGGTGCCGGCCCGCTGCGAGCCGTCGAGCACCTTCACCGCCACCGCCGCGCCGCCGGGCAACCCCATGACCATGACGCCCTCGGCACCGAGCTTCGCCAGCACCTGCAGCCGCTCGATGGTGACCGTGTTCGCACGCCCGACACCGTCGATCGCCCACGGGTGCGCAAGGACCGCGTCGGTCAGCGCGGCGGAGTCGTCGTCGGCCCGTGCCACGACACCGGCGAACCCGCGTGCCAACCCCGTCAGGGTCAGCGGGAACACGGGGGCGCCGCAGCCGTCCGTGCCGACCAGGTCGACGGTCTCGTGCGTGTACTCCTCGACCACGGAACGCACCCGCTGCTGCAGCGGGTGCTCGATGTCGAGGTACGTGGCCTCGTCCCACCCGTTCACCCGGCAGGCCGCGAGCATGCCGGCGTGCTTGCCGGAGCAGTTCATCGCCAGTCGGCGGGGTCCGTCCATCGTGCGGGCGGTGCCGCGGTCGAACGGCATGTCCGGCGGGCAACCGAGGTCGGCCTCGACGTGGTCGAAGGACTCGAGCATGTGCAGGGCGAGCGCCTGGTGCGCCGCGGTCCCGGCATGGCTCGCGGTGGTGAGGACGAGCTCCTCGTCGGAGAACAGCGCGCCGGCGCGTCGGACCGCCAGGGCCTGGAACGGCTTCATGGTGGAACGCGGGTAGATGCTCGCCGTCACGTCACCCACGGAGTCGATCACCGTGCCGGTCGCGTCGACGACGACGCCGGCACCGACGTGTCGGCTCTCGTCGAACCCTGAGCGTTCGAGCACCGCCAGCTCGACGGAACCGTCGGCGGTGAGAGGATGGCGATCACTGCGGACTTCGGGGCTCACCGTCATGCCGCCATGCTAGCCAAGGCGAAGGGGCGCACCCGTGCACGACCACTCCTACGAGGTCTCCGTCAGCTGGACCGGCGACCGCGGGACCGGCACGTCCGGGTACCGCGACTACGGCCGCGAACACGTGGTCTCGGCGACGGGCAAGCCGGACGTCCCCGGCTCTGCCGACCCGACGTTCCGCGGGGACCGTGACCGCTGGAACCCCGAGGAGATGGTGGTCGCGGCGCTGGCCCAGTGCCACATGCTCAGTTACCTGCACGTCGCGGTCACGAAGGGCTTCACCGTCGTGGACTACCAGGACACCGCGACCGCGTCGCTCCGCCTGAACCGTGACGGTTCGGGTGAACTGACCGAGGCGACCCTGCACCCGGTCGTCACGATCCTCGAGGCCGACCGCGTCGCGGACGCCGAAGCCGCACACGTCACCGCCAACCAGCTCTGCTTCATCGCACGCTCCGTGGCGTTCCCGGTGCACCACGAGCCGCAGCTGGTCGTCCGACCTGCGTCATTGGCAGGGGACTCTTCGACTGGTGGGGCAGACTAGGTCCTCGTGAAGCGTCTCCGCCTGCTCCCGATCGCCATCGTCCCCGCCGTCGTGCTGGGACTCGCCGCCTGCTCCGGCTCCGGTTCGAACGGGTCCTCGGCCTCGCCGACCCCGTCGGCCAGCGCCACGGCCTCGGCGATCACCTCCTGCCCCGACCCGGGCAAGGCCTCCGACGCCGTCCAGGCGACCGGGTCGTTCGGTGGGACGAAGGCCCCGACCGTCAAGTTCGCCTCTGGCCTGTCCGCGAAGACGCCGCAGGCCACCCGGCTCGTGAAGGGCAAGGGCGCGGCGCTCGACGAGGGCGACTACGCGCAGGTGTCCTACAGCGTGTACAAGACGTCGGACGCCAAGAAGCTCGGCACCGTCGGCTTCGACGAGGGCAACCCGCAGGTCCTGTCCGTCGGTGGGTCGGGCTTCGGCGCACTCCTCGCCTGCTCGAAGGTGGGCGACCGGATCGCCGCGGTCGGACAGTCCTCGGCACTCGGGTTCAACACCGGCGGCGAGATCGTGGTCGTCGCCGACGTCGTCGCGCAGACCCCCACCAAGGCGAACGGCACCCCGAAGGACCAAGACCCGGCCCTGCCCACGGTCAAGGACAAGTCGAGCGGCGAGCCGGAGATCACGATCCCCGACGGCGTGAAGGCGCCCACGAAGACCACGGTCGAGGTGCTCAAGCAGGGCGACGGCTCCGCGATCGCCGACGGCGACACCGCACTCGTGCAGTACAAGGGCGTCGTCTACGACACGGGCAAGGAGTTCGACTCCTCGTGGTCGAAGGGCGTCCCCACCACCTTCACCGTGTCGGAGAGCGCGCTCATCAAGGGCTTCGTCACCGGGCTCGTCGGGCAGAAGGTCGGCTCGCAGGTCCTGATCGTCGCCACGCCGGAGGACGCCTACGGCGCCAACCCGCAGGAGGGCTCGGGCATCCCGAAGAACGCCACGCTCGTCTTCGTGGTCGACATCCTCGCCAAGGGCTGATCGTGACGGACGGCGGCCTCGGCAGCACCGGTCCGGCCCGCAGACGCATCGTCGTCCTCGGCAGCACCGGTTCGATCGGCACCCAGGCGCTCGACGTCGTCGCCCGCAACCCCGACCGGTTCGAGGTCGTCGGCCTCACCGCGGGCAGCAACCGCGACCTCGTCGCCGAGCAGGCCGCCCGTTTCGGCGTGCGCGACACCGCGTTCGGCGCGGCCGACTCGGAACGGCTCGTCCGGAGTGTCGAGGCCGACGTCGTGCTCAACGGCATCACCGGTTCGGTCGGGCTCGGTCCGACGCTGGCCGCACTCGAGAGCGGTGCCACCCTCGCCCTGGCGAACAAGGAGAGCCTGATCGTCGGCGGCTCCCTCGTGCAGCAGGCCGCGGCACCCGGGCAGATCGTCCCCGTCGACAGCGAGCACTCCGCGATCGCGCAGGCGCTCCGCTCCGGCGTCGACACCGAGGTGCAGCGGCTCGTCCTCACCGCGAGCGGGGGCCCGTTCCGCGGGCGCACCCGCGAGCAGCTCCACGACGTCACCTCTGCCCAGGCACTGGCGCACCCCACCTGGGACATGGGGCTCGTCGTCACGACGAACTCCGCCACCCTGGTGAACAAGGGGCTCGAGGTCATCGAGGCCCACCTGCTCTTCGACGTGCCGTACGACCGCATCGACGTCACCGTGCACGCGCAGTCGATCGTGCACTCGATGGTCGAGTTCGTCGACGGTTCCACCATCGCCCAGGCGTCGCCGCCGGACATGCGGCTGCCGATCGCACTCGGCCTGGCCTGGCCGGACCGGGTGCCCGGCGTCGGCGTGCCGCTCGACTGGACGACCGCGAGCACGTGGACGTTCGAGCCTCTCGACCAGGACGCCTTCGGCGCCGTCGCCCTCGCGAAGCGGGTGGGCGAGCTGGGTGGGACGTTCCCGGCCGTGTTCAACGCCGCGAACGAGCAGGCCGTCGCCGCGTTCCACGCCGGCGCGATCGGTTTCCTGGACATCGTCGACACGGTCGAGCGCATCGTCGAGGAGCACACCGCGGGGGAGCCGTCACTCGACGGCGTGCTCGCGGCGGAGCAGTGGGCCCGCACCGCTGCGGACCGCGCGCTGACCCGCTGACGCGAGTCGCGCCTCCCGTCCGACGCGGCGGCGGCAGACCGCGGACGGCGACGGAGGGGAGGCCCACATCACCTCTCAGACGGCGCTCGGCTCCGTCATGGAATCAGTCCCGTACTCTTTCCCGGTGACCGTCGAATCCGTCCTGCTCTTCGTCCTCGGCGTGGTCGTCTTCATCATCGGCCTGCTGGTCTCGATCGGACTCCACGAGCTGGGACACCTGTCCTTCGCGAAGCTCTTCAACGTCAAGGTGACGCAGTACTCGCTGGGCTTCGGCAAGGCGATGTGGTCGTTCAAGCGGGGTGAGACCGAGTACGGGATCCGTCCGATCCTGCTCGGTGGGTACATCTCGATGGTCGGCATGCTCAAGCCGCGCGCCTCGGGCCGGGCGAGCGCCATCACGAACACCGGCATGTACGGCGCGTTCGTGCAGGACGCCCGCCAGGCCAGCGCCGAGCAGATCGCGGACTCCGGTGGCGACGACTCCCGTGCCTTCTACCGCCTGACGCCGTGGAAGCGGATCATCGTGATGGTCGCGGGTCCGGCCATGAACCTGGTGATCGGCATCGTGCTGTTCGGTGTCCTGCTGTGCGGGTTCGGGGCGCCGACCACGACCTTCACGTCGAGCGTCGGGTGCGTGCTGCCGAACAGCCGGACGACCGAGTGCTCGCCCGGCGACGCCGTGTCCCCGGCGAAGCAGGCGGGCATCGAGTCCGGCGACGTCGTGCTCTCGGTGAACGGCGAGCAGGACCCCACGATCACCCGCGTCTCCGAGGTCTTCCAGGAGTCCGCCGGTGAGCAGGTCACCGTGGTGGTCGAGCGCGACGGTGCCCGGAAGACCCTCGAGATCACCCCGACGACCGCCACCCGCGACGTCTACGACGCCGAGGGCAATGTCGTCAAGAACGACGACGGCACCACGAAGACCCAGCGTGTCGGCGTGGTCGGCGTCAGCATCGGGCAGTCCCTGGTGCGGCAGTCCCCGGCCGAGGTGCTGCCCGCGACCGGCACCCAGATCGCGGCGTCGGCGCACCTGATCATCGACCTGCCGCAGCGCCTGGTCGCGGTGTGGAACGCCGCGTTCGGCGCCCAGGAGCGGTCGCAGGACAGCCCCGTGTCGGTGGTGGGCGTCGGCCGTGCGATCGGCGAGGTCTCGTCGATGAGCGGTGTCCCCGTGGTCGACAAGGCGTACACGATCCTCGGGCTGCTGGCCTCGCTCAACATCGGCCTGTTCGTGCTGAACATGGTGCCGCTGCTGCCGCTCGACGGCGGACACATCGCCGGTGCGCTCTGGGAGGCGATCAAGCGACGGTCGTTCAAGCTCGTCGGCAAGGCGGACCCGGGGCCCATCGACCTGGCGAAGACGATGCCGCTGACGATGGTGGTCGTGGTTCTGCTGGCGGGCATGAGCGCCCTGCTCATCTACGCCGACATCGTTCGTCCGGTGAACCTCTTCGGGTAGGCCTGCCGAGCCACTACGCTCAGCGCATGAGCACAGCCGCCACGAACCCGCCCGAGGTTCGCGCCGTCGAACGCCAGGGGCTCGACGTCATCGCCGAGTCCGACCGGAAGGGCACGCCGAGGGGGCTGTTCTGGCCGTGGTTCGCCGCCAACATCTCCGTCCTCGGCCTGAGCTACGGCTCCTTCGTCCTCGGCTTCGGCATCTCGCTGGCCCAGGCGACGATCGTCTCGGTGATCGGGGTGGTGTTCTCGTTCCTGCTGTGCGGCGTCGTCGCGATCGCCGGCAAACGCGGGTCCGCGCCGACGATGGTGCTCAGCCGCGCGGCCTTCGGGGTCCGCGGCAACCGGGTGCCGTCGTTCCTCAGCTGGGTCCTCACCGTCGGGTGGGAGACGTCGCTCGCCGCGCTGGCGGTCCTGGCGACCTCGACGGTGTTCACCGAGCTCGGCTGGGACGGCGGGGTGCTGACGAAGATCGTCGCGCTCGTCGTGGTCGCCGCACTGATCGTCGGAGCCGGCATCGCCGGGTTCGACGTCATCATGCGCCTGCAGACCGTGATCACCGTCGTCACCGCCGTGTTGACCGTCGTCTACATCGTGCTCGCCGCGCCGACGATCGACTTCGCAGCGCTCGGTGCCCTGCCGTCCGGCAGCGGGCAGAACGTCATCGGGGCGCTCGTCCTCGTGATGACCGGGTTCGGACTCGGCTGGGTGAACGCCGCCGCTGACTACTCGCGGTACCTGCCACGGAACGCCTCGACGGGCGGCGTCGTCGGCTGGACGACGTTCGGCGGTGCCCTCGCACCGGCGGTCCTCGTGGTGATCGGCGTGATGCTGGCGGGGTCGTCACCGGACCTGAACGACGCGATCGGAGCCGACCCGATCGGCGCGCTCACGACGGTGCTGCCGGTCTGGTTCCTCATCCCGTTCGCGATCGTGGCGATCCTCGGGCTCGTCGGGGGAGCCGTCCTCGACATCTACTCGTCGGGCCTCGCACTGCTGAGCGTCGGTGTGAAGATCTCGCGTCCGGCCGCCGCGGGCGTCGACGGCGTGATCATGGTCGCCGGTGCCGTCTACGTCGCCTTCTTCGCGCAGGACTTCATCTCGCCGTTCCAGGCCTTCCTCGTGACCCTCGGTGTCCCGATCGCCGCGTGGGCCGGGATATTCGTCGCCGACGTCCTGCTCCGTCGACGCGCCTACGCCGAAGCCGAGCTCGACGACCGCCGCGGGCGCTACGGCGACGTCCGGTGGCTGCCCATCGCGCTCGTCGTGCTCGGTACCGTGCTCGGGTGGGGCCTGGTGACGAACACCTACGGCGTCCCGGCCTGGCTCAACTGGCAGGGCTATCTGCTCGGCCCGTTCGGCCTCGGTGGCCGCGAGGGGCCCTGGGCGTACGCGAACCTCGGTGTCCTCGTCGCCCTGGTCGTCGGGTTCCTCGGCACGCTGCTGTTCGCGCGCGGGTCGATCCGCCGTCAGGAAGCACTCGCCACCCCGGACGACCTGCGATGAGCGCGGAGATCCCCGACGACGCCTGGCTCGTCGTGATCGACATGCAGCAGGTCTTCACCGGCGAGAACCCGTGGGCCGCACCGCGGTACGACCACGCCGGCGCCGGCATCGAGCGGCTCCTGCCGCGGTTCACCGGCCGCACGGTCTTCACCCGCTTCGTGGCTCCGGCGCAGCCCGAGGGTGCGTGGGTGCCGTACTACCGGGACTGGCCCTTCGCACTGGTCCCGGACGCCGACCCGCTGTACGCGCTCACCGAGCCGTTCGCGTCGGCGGCAGCGGACCGGAACGACCCCGTCGTGACGGAACCGACCTTCGGCAAGTGGGGGACGAGCCTCCAGGCCGTCGTCGGCGACCACCCGCACCTGGTGCTCACGGGGGTCTCGTCCGACTGCTGCGTGCTGTCGACCGCGCTGGCGGCGGCCGACGCCGGTGCGACGGTGACCGTCGTGGCGGATGCCTGCGCCGGCGGGACCGACGAGGACCACGACCGTGCGCTCGCGGTGATGCGGCTCTACGCCCCGCTCATCACGGTCGTGGACTCGGTCAGGGAGCTCTGAACGGACGCACGGGGACCGGACCCGGCACGGTCAGACCGAGCGCGTAGAGTGCTCACGTGCCCGCAGTCAACCTCGGTATGCCCAAGTCCCCCGAAACCCTCGCTCCGCGTCGCAAGTCGCGGCAGATCCGGGTCGGCAAGGTGCTCGTGGGCGGCGACGCCCCGGTGTCCGTGCAGTCGATGACCACGACGCAGACCACCAACATCAACGCGACGCTGCAGCAGATCGCCGAGCTCACGGCGTCGGGCTGCGACATCGTCCGGGTCGCCGTGCCCACGCAGGACGACGCCGACGCGCTGGCGATCATCGCGAAGAAGTCGCAGATCCCCGTGATCGCCGACATCCACTTCCAGCCGAAGTACGTCTTCCAGGCGATCGACGCCGGCTGTGCAGCCGTCCGCGTCAACCCGGGCAACATCCGCAAGTTCGACGACCAGGTCGGCGCGATCGCCAAGGCCGCCAAGGACGCCGGCGTCTCGCTCCGCATCGGCGTGAACGCGGGGTCGCTCGAGCCGAGCCTGCTGCAGAAGTACGGCAAGGCCACCCCCGAGGCGCTCGTCGAGTCCGCCGTGTGGGAAGCCTCCCTGTTCGAGGAGCACGACTTCCACGACTTCAAGATCTCGGTCAAGCACAACGACCCGATCGTGATGGTCAAGGCCTACCGGCAGCTCGCCGCCGCCGGTGACTGGCCGCTGCACCTCGGCGTGACCGAGGCCGGCCCGGAGTTCCAGGGCACGATCAAGAGCGCCACCGCGTTCGGCATCCTGCTGGCCGAGGGCATCGGCGACACCATCCGCGTGTCGCTCTCCGCCCCGCCCGCGCAAGAGGTCAAGGTCGGCCTGCAGATCCTGCAGTCGCTCAACCTGCGCGAGCGCAAGCTCGAGATCGTCTCCTGCCCGAGCTGCGGTCGCGCGCAGGTCGACGTCTACCAGCTCGCGAACGACGTCACGAAGGGGCTCGAGGGCATGACCGTCCCGCTCCGCGTCGCCGTCATGGGCTGCGTCGTGAACGGCCCGGGCGAGGCGCGCGAGGCCGACCTCGGTGTCGCCTCGGGCAACGGCAAGGGGCAGATCTTCGTCAAGGGCCAGGTCGTCAAGACCGTGCCCGAGGCCGAGATCGTCCAGACGCTCATCGACGAGGCGAACCGCATCGCGGACGAGATGGGTCCGGCCGCCGCCACGGGCACGCCCCAGGTGATCATGGCGCCGTAGGCGCGACCACCGCTCCCTGCCCGCCGCCACTAGGCTTGCCCCGTGGTCACACGGCTTTCGCATCTGTTCCTCCGTACGCTCCGCGACGACCCCTCCGACGCCGAGGTGACGAGCCACAAGCTGCTCGTCCGCGCCGGGTACGTCCGTCGCCAGTCCCCGGGGATCTTCGCCTGGCTGCCGCTCGGACTCCGGGTGCGCGCCAAGATCGAGGCGATCATCCGCGACGAGATGGTCGCCGCCGGCGCGCAGGAGGTCCTGCTGCCGGCGCTGCTGCCGCGTGAGCCGTACGAGGCGACGAACCGCTGGACCGAGTACGGCGACGGCATGTTCCGCCTGCAGGACCGCAAGGGCTCCGACTACCTGCTCGCGCCCACGCACGAGGAGATGTTCGCGCTCCTGGTGAAGGACCTGTACTCGTCGTACAAGGACCTGCCGGTGACGCTGTTCCAGATCCAGGACAAGTACCGCGACGAGGCCCGGCCCCGCGCCGGACTCCTGCGCGGCCGCGAGTTCACCATGAAGGACGCGTACTCGTTCGACCTCACCGACGAGGGCCTCGAGCGCAGCTACCAGGTCATGCGCGACGCGTACGAGAAGATCTTCGCCCGCCTCGGCCTCGACTACGTCATCGTCAAGGCCGACGCCGGCGCGATGGGCGGCTCCAAGTCGGAAGAGTTCCTGCACCCGATCGGCGTCGGCGAGGACACCTTCGTCCGCAGCGCCGGCGGCTACGCGGCCAACGTCGAGGCCTACGTCACCCCCGTTCCCGAGTCGCTGCCGATCGAGGGTCAGCCCGAGCCCGTGCTGCTGCCGGCGTCGGACACCCCGACGATCGACACGCTCGTCGCCCACGCGAACCAGGTGGCGCCGCGCGAGGGCGCCCCGTGGACCGCGGCCGACACGCTGAAGAACGTCGTCCTCGCGCTCACCCACCTCGACGGCACGCGCGAGGTCGTGGTCGTCGGCCTGCCCGGTGACCGCGACGTCGACCTGAAGCGCGCCGAGGTGTCGTTCGCCCCGGCCGAGGTCGAGGCCGCCGGCGACGACGACTTCAAGAAGCACCGCGGCCTGGTGAAGGGCTACATCGGCCCGCAGGTCCTCGGCGCCGACAGCGCCACCGGCCTCCGCTACTTCGTCGACCCCCGTGTGGTCGACGGCACGAGCTGGATCACCGGCGCCAACGAGCGCGGCGTGCACGTCTCCGGCCTCGTCGCCGGCCGTGACTTCGTGGCCGACGGTGTCGTCGAGGTCTCCGACGTCCGCGCCGGTGACCCGTCCCCGGACGGCTCCGGCCCGCTCGAGACCGCGCGCGGCATGGAGATCGGGCACGTGTTCCAGCTCGGTCGGAAGTACGCCGAGGCGCTCGGTCTCAAGGTGCAGGACGAGAACGGCAAGCTCGCCACGGTCACGATGGGCTCGTACGGCATCGGCGTGACCCGCATCCTCGCGATCCTGGCCGAGTCCCACAACGACGAGAAGGGCCTGGTCTGGCCGAAGAACGTCGCGCCGTTCGACGTGCACATCGTCGCCACCGGCCGTGACCAGGTCGCCTACGAGCTGGCGGCCTCCGTCGTCGCCGAGCTCGAGGGCGAGCGATTCGACGTGCTGTACGACGACCGCCCGAAGGTGTCGCCCGGCGTGAAGCTCCGCGATGCCGAACTGCTCGGCATGCCGATCGTCGTCGTCGCCGGCCGCGGCGCCGCCGAGGGCGTCGTCGAGCTGTGGGACCGCGCGACCGGCGACCGCCGCGACGTGCCGGTGGCCGACCTGCTCGACGCGGTCCGCGCGATCTAGACGCGCCCCCTGACGGACGGGCGCGCCCCGCTCAGCGGTGACGCGCCAGCGTCACGCGGGGCGCGCCGACCGAGCCTGCGAGGGAGGGGTGCGACGCCGCCACGGACCTCCTGTCCGTCTCCTGGTTCTGGGGTACGCTTGTGGCCGACTTCTGCGCAGTTCCACCCCGCAGGAGCGACTCATCTGAATACGGAGGCACCTCGGTGAAGATCGATCTCGCAGTCCTGCGACTCATGGAGCGCGAGCGGGAGATCCCGTTCGACGAGCTCGTCCAGATCATCGAATCTGCCATCCTGACCGCCTACCAGAAGCACGCCGACGAGAACGGCGAGCCGGCCCACGCGCAGTCGCGTGTGGAGCTCGACCGCAAGTCCGGCGAGGTCAGCGTCTACGTCCCCGAGCTCGACGACGAGGGCACCGTCATCGGTGAAGCCGTCGACCAGCCGAGCGACTTCGGTCGCATCGCGGCCTTCGCGGCGAAGCAGGTCATCAACCAGCGCCTGCGCGACATTGGTGACGACAAGATCCTCGGCGAGTTCCGCGGCAAGGAAGGCGACATCGTCGCGGGCGTGGTCCAGCAGGGCCCGAACCCGAAGATGGTGCACGTCGACCTCGGCACGATCGAGGCGATCCTGCCACCCGAAGAGCAGGTGCCGGGTGAGTCCTACACGCACGGCTCCCGCATCCGCGTCTACGTGACGAGCGTGGCCCGTGGCAACAAGGGCCCGCAGATCATCGTGTCGCGCACACACCCGGGTCTGGTCCGCAAGCTCTTCGCGCTCGAGGTCCCGGAGATCGCGTCCGGTGTCGTCGAGATCACGTCGCTCGCCCGCGAGGCCGGACACCGCACGAAGATCGCCGTCAAGGCGAACGAGCCCGGCGTGAACGCGAAGGGTGCCTGCATCGGCGAGCTCGGCGCACGTGTCCGGGCCGTCACGAACGAGCTCGGTGCCGAGAAGATCGACATCGTCGACTACTCGTCCGACCTGGCGTCGTTCGTCGCGAGCGCCCTGTCGCCCGCCAAGGTGACGAGCGCGTTCGTTCTCGACGCCTCGACGAAGGCCGTCCGCGCGCTCGTGCCGGACTACCAGCTGTCGCTCGCGATCGGCAAGGAAGGGCAGAACGCCCGCCTCGCCGCGAAGCTCACCGGTGCCCGCATCGACATCCAGCCGGACTCCATCCTGGACGGCGAGGACTAGGACGGTTTCGCTCCCGGCGCGCCCTGCGAGGGCGCGCCGGATCGCGCACGTCCGAGGCAAGGAGTAGAGTGGTTCCCGTCAGAACGTGCATCGGCAGTCGTCGTCGCGCTTCCCGATCCTCCCTCCTCCGAGTCGTCGCCCTGAGCGACGGTCGTGTGGTGGCGGATCCGAAGGCAGTCATGCCGGGGCGGGGAGCATGGCTCACACCGACCGTCGATGCCTACGATCTGGCCGTCAAGCGCAGGGCTTTCCGCCGTGCGCTCCGGTTGGATCGCGATCCCGACACGTCCGCGGTGCTCGACCACATCGTCGGTCTCCCACAGGAACCGGCCGAGCGCCCGGACATGACAGAACAGGCTGAACGGCTTATGGACAACTGATGAGCGGCTCGAAATGAGACCCGTCATCCATTGAGTCCTGCCCCTTCACGGGGTGGGACCCGTGAAGGAGAACAGTGGCTAAACCACGCGTACACGAGATCGCAAGCGAACTCGGCGTCGACAGCAAGACCGCACTCGAGAAGCTCAAGGAGCTCGGCGAGTTCGTCCGGGGTGCCAGCTCGAGCATCGAGCCCCCCGTGGCACGGAAGCTCCGTGCCGCCCTCCAGGCAGACGGCGCCCCCGCGGCGAAGCCCGCCGCCTCGGCCTCCGCGCCGAGCGCACCCGCCAAGGCCAGCGCGCCGAAGTCGAGTGCGCCCAAGCCCGGCGGCCCCCGTCCGGGTCCGGCTCGTCCGGCACCGGCTCCCGAGCCCGAGGCCCCGGCAGCACCCGCTGCCGACGTGCCCGCGCCGGCCGCACCGAAGTCCGTCGCCCAGCGACAGGCCGAGGCCGAGGCCGCGCAGAAGGCCCGCGCCGAGAAGCAGGCCGCTGAGAAGCAGGCCGCCGAGGCTGGCGGGACGACCGAAGCGGCGCCGAAGTCCGACGCCGTGAAGCCGGGCACCAGCCCGAAGGCTCCCGCGGCCGCCGGTCCGAAGCCGGGTGGCCCCAAGCCCGGTGCACGTCCGGGCAACAACCCGTACTCGTCGAACCAGGGCATGGGCTCGCGCCCGCCGCGCCCCGGCAACAACCCGTACTCGTCCAACCAGGGCATGGGCCAGCGCCCGGCCGCCGGCGCAGCCGGTGGCGGTGGCATCCCGCGTCCGCAGCCCCCGCGTCCGGGCACGCCCCGTCCGGGTGCTCCGCGTCCGGGTGGTCCCGGTCAGGGCAACCGTCCCAACGGCTTCGGGCAGCGCCCGGGCCAGGGTGGTGGCCGTGGCGGCCCCGGTGCCCGTCCGGGTGCCGGCGGCGGTGCCGGTGGCGGCTTCCCGCGTCCGGCCTTCAGCGGCCCGCGTCCCGCCGGTGGCGGTGGCCGTGGTCGCGGCCCCGGTGGTGGTACCGCCGGTGCGTTCGGTCGCGGTGGCGGCAAGAGCCGTGCCCGCAAGTCGAAGCGGACGAAGCGCGCCGAGTACGAGATGCGTCAGGCACCGTCGCTCGGCGGTGTGCAGGTCCCTCGCGGCGACGGCAACACGGTCGTCCGACTCCGTCGTGGTGCGAGCATCTCGGACTTCGCGGACAAGATCGACGCCATGCCCGGCAACCTTGTGACGGTGCTGTTCCACCTCGGTGAGATGGCGACCGCGACCGAGTCGCTGGACGAGGCCACGTTCGAGGTCCTCGGTGACGAGCTGGGCTACAAGATCCAGATCGTCTCGCCCGAGGACGAGGACAAGGAGCTCCTCGAGGGCTTCGACATCGACCTCGACGCAGAACTCGAGGACGAAGACGACGACGTGCTGCAGCAGCGGCCGCCGGTGGTCACCGTCATGGGTCACGTCGACCACGGCAAGACCCGCCTCCTCGACGCGATCCGCAACTCGAAGGTCGTCGAGGGCGAGGCCGGTGGCATCACCCAGCACATCGGTGCGTACCAGATCGTCGCGCAGCACGAGGGCATCGACCGCCCGATCACCTTCATCGACACCCCGGGTCACGAGGCCTTCACGGCCATGCGTGCTCGTGGTGCCCAGGTGACGGACATCGCGATCCTCGTGGTCGCGGCGGACGACGGCATCATGCCCCAGACCATCGAGGCGTTGAACCACGCGCAGTCGGCCGGTGTGCCGATCGTCGTCGCGGTCAACAAGATCGACAAGGAAGGCGCGAACCCCGCCAAGGTCCGCCAGCAGCTCACCGAGTACAACCTGGTGGCCGAGGAGTACGGCGGCGACGTCATGTTCGTCGATGTGTCGGCGCGGCAGAACATCGGTATCCAGGAGCTCCTGGACGCCGTGCTGCTCACCGCGGACGCCGGTCTCGACCTGCGTGCGAACCCCGACAAGGACGCCCGTGGTGTCGCGATCGAGGCCCGGCTCGACAAGGGTCGCGGTGCAGTCGCCACGGTCCTCATCCAGTCCGGCACGCTCCACGTCGGTGACGCCATCGTGGCGGGCACGGCCTACGGCCGAGTCCGTGCGATGACGGACGAGAACGGGGTCGCGGTCAAGGCCGCGACGCCGAGCCGCCCGGTCCAGGTGCAGGGTCTGTCGTCGGTGCCCCGCGCCGGTGACACCTTCCTCGTCACCGAAGAGGACCGCACGGCTCGTCAGATCGCCGAGAAGCGTGAAGCCGCCGAGCGCAACGCCCTGCTGGCGAAGTCGCGCAAGCGCATCTCGCTCGAGGACTTCACCCGTGCGCTCGAAGAGGGCAAGGTCGAGTCGCTCAACCTCATCATCAAGGGTGACGTCTCCGGTGCCGTCGAGGCACTCGAGCAGTCGCTCCTGGACATCGAGGTCGACGACAGCGTCCAGCTCCGCATCCTGCACCGCGGTGTCGGTGCGATCACGGAGTCGGACATCGATCTCGCCACGATCGACAACGCCATCGTCATCGGCTTCAACGTCCGTCCGGACGTCAAGGCCCGTGAACGTGCGGCGCGTGAAGGCATCGACGTGCGCTTCTACTCGGTCATCTACAACGCACTCGACGACATCGAGCAGTCCCTCAAGGGCATGCTCAAGCCCGAGTACGAAGAGGTCCAGTCGGGCGTCGCCGAGATCCGCGAGGTGTTCCGTTCCTCGAAGTTCGGCAACATCGCGGGTGTCATCGTCCGCTCCGGCACGATCACGCGCAACGCCAAGGCGCGCGTCATCCGCGAGGGTGTGGTGATCGCCGATGGCCTGGCCATCGAGTCGCTGCGTCGCTTCAAGGACGACGTGACCGAGGTCCGCACGGACTTCGAAGCCGGTATCGGTCTGGGCAAGTTCAATGACATCCAGATCGGCGACGAGGTCGAGACGACCGAACTCGTCGAGAAGCCGCGCGACTGATCGCGTGACTCCTCTGGGCCCCGGCCTCCCCGTGTGGGAGGCCGGGGCCCGACCCCTTTCCCACGCAGGACCACCGGCGGGAAGCGTCCCGCCACTGCCTCAGGAGGCACCCAATGGCCGATCCGCAGCGCGCACGCAAGATGGCGGACCGCATCAAGGAAGTCGTCGCACGTCGACTCGACAAGGGTCTGCGGGACCCGCGACTCGGGTTCGTCACGATCACCGACGTCCGTGTGACCGGTGACCTGCAGCACGCGTCGATCTTCTACACCGTGTACGGCACCGACGAAGAGCGTGCGGACTCCGCCGCGGCGCTCAAGGCCGCGACCGGCATGCTCCGGTCCGAGGTCGGCAAGAACATCACCGCGCGGCTCACGCCGTCGCTCGAGTTCATCGCCGATGCCCTGCCCGAGACCTCAGCGCACATGGAGGACCTGCTCGTGCAGGCCCAGGTGCGTGACGAGCAGGTGCGGGCAGCCTCGGTCGGCGCGACGTACGCCGGCGACGCCGACCCGTACAAGCGCGACGAGGACGACGACACCGACGACGCCGCCGAGACCGACGGCTCCGCCGAGCCGCGTTCCTAAATCCCGGGCAGCTGGTAGCCGCTCGCGTCGTCCCCGACGGCCAGTCCGTCACGCAGGAGCGACGCGAGCGCCCGGTCGCGCTGGTCGGCGTCCGGCCACACCGGTTCGATCTCGGACCGGGTGACCGGCACGTCGCTGGCGCGCAGCTCGGCCATGATCAGGCCACGCACCTGGCGGTCACTGCCGGCGAACCTCGCCTGCCGCGGAGCCCGCGGCCCGTCGTGCTCCGGGTACCCGGCCGCACGCCACGCGCAGCGGTCCGCGATCGGGCACGCATCGCACGCGGGGGAGCGGGACACGCACACGAGCGCGCCGAGCTCCATCACGGCCGCGTTCGTGGCAGCTGCGTCGTCGCGGTCCGCCGGCAGCACGGACTCCATCAGCGGGAGGTCCTGCTTCGCCTTCGCCGGCCCGGGTTCGCCCTGGCCGAGGACGGCACGAGCGAGCACACGGCGCACGTTGACGTCCACGACCGGGTGCCGGTCGCCGTACGCGAAGACCGCGACGGCCCGCGCGGTGTAGTCGCCGATGCCCGGCAGTGCGAGCAGCGCGTCGACGTCGCGCGGCACGACGTTGCCGTGGTGGGTCGCGATCGCGGTCGCCGCCGCGTGGAGCGCGAGCGCGCGTCTCGGGTAGCCGAGCCGATCCCAGGCGCGCACCGCCTCGGAGGGCGGCGAGTCCGCGAGGTCGCGAGGCGTCGGCCACCGGGTGAGCCACGCCTCCAGACGGGGGATCACGCGCGCGACCTGCGTCTGCTGCAGCATGATCTCGCTGACGAGCGTCCCCCACGCGGGGAAGCCGGGGCGGCGCCACGGCAGGTCCCGCGCCTGCTGCCGGAACCACGCGATCAGCGGGGTCGCGATGTCGGGCCGTTCCGGCGTGGCCGGCTCCTGCACACCGCGTCGCGCGGTCGGTTTGTCCACATCCGGTCTGGAGGCCCGACTCGCGTTCACCTCGACAGCCTACGGTGGACGCATGGCACGCTGGGCACCCGAAGAGACCGACACGATGGCTGCGATCGCCGCAGAGGCGATTGCGCAGGTCGGCACGAACCGCACCGTCATCGGCGTCGACGGGCAGGACGGCACCGACCTCGAACGGGTCGCGGCCGCGCTCGTCACCGGTTTCGAGCAGCACGGGGTCTCCGCGATGGCGGCCGCCGCGCCGTCCGCCGACCAGGACACGCTGCGGTCCGACCTGGTGACGCCCTTCCGCACGACCGGAGCCGGTGACGGTGTCCTGATCGTGCACGGACGGGGCGTCCTGGCCCCCGGGGTGCGCACCCTGTGGCGCTGGTCGCTGTGGGTGGAGCAGGAGTCCGGTCGGCTCGAGCGCCGCGCCGACGTGAAGATCGCAGCCTCCGCCGTGCTCGACGTCACCGATCCCGAGCACCCCCGCCGCGAGTGGAACGACGCCTGCTGACCGGCGCTGGTAATCTCGCCTGGTGCTCGAAACCGCGCCGGACGGCATCCTCCTCGTCGACAAACCGCAGGGGATCTCCAGCCACCGGGTGGTCTCCATCGCCCGACGGCGCCTCGGCCTGAAGAAAGTCGGCCACGCCGGGACCCTCGACCCCATGGCCACCGGGCTGCTGCTGCTCGGCATCGGGCCGTCCACCCGGTTGCTGACGCACCTGGTGGGCCTCGACAAGACCTACACCGCGACCATCCGGCTCGGCGTCTCGACGGACTCCGACGACGCCGACGGCACGCCGACCGCTGCTGTCGGTGTGGCCGCTGCCGACGTCTCGGACGACGCCGTCGAGACCGCCGTCGCAGCACAGCGGGGCGTGATCGACCAGGTCCCGTCCACGGTCAGTGCGATCAAGGTCGACGGGCGCCGCGCCTACGACCTGGCGCGCAAGGGCGAGGCGGTGGAGCTCAAGTCCCGCACGGTGACCGTCTCGCAGTTCGACGTGACGACGCGGAACGAGCGGACCGTCGCCGTCGACGGCACCGACGTCGCCGTGGTGGACCTCGACGTCGTCGTGACCTGCTCGTCGGGCACCTACGTCCGCGCGCTCGCCCGTGACGTCGGCGCTGCCCTCGGCACCGGGGCACACCTCGTCGCGCTCCGGCGGACCCGCGTCGGACCGTTCGACGTGCAGGACGCCGTCGACCTCGAAGACGACGCCGTCGACGTCCGCGCCGCGCTCGCACGTCCGGCGGACATCGCCCGGCGACTCTTCTCGTCCGTGACCCTCGACGCAGCCTCGGCGAAGGACCTCACCGACGGCAAGCGCGTCGCGGCCGAGCACCCCGACTCGGACGGTCCGGTGGCAGCGGTCACCGCGTCCGACGACCGGTTGGTCGGCCTCGTCTCCGTCCGCCGTGGACTGCTCCGGGTCATCACGAACTTCCCGACGCCCGGTGCGTCGTCCTCCTCGCAGACCGGAGCCCGCGCGTGATCGAGTGGTTCATGTGGGTGCAGCTGGTGCTCGCCGTGGTGGTGGGGCTCTTCGCGGTCGTCGTGGGGTTCATCGGCTGGAAGCCGAACGACTACACCGTCGGCGCCCTCGTGCTCATCGAACTGCTGCTCCTGGTGCAGGGCGTCATCTCGATCGTGCTGCCGGCGACGGGCAGTCCGCCCGACGGCAACGCGCTCGAGTTCGGGGTGTACGCCGTGTCGGTGCTGCTCGTCCCACCGGCCGCGGTCGTGTGGGCACTGATCGACCGCACGAAGTGGAGCACCGTGGTGCTCGGTGCCGGTGCCTTCACCGTCGCGGTGATGGTCTACCGGATGTACCAGATCTGGTTCGCGCTGAACTGACGCCGGAGGTCATGCGCGGAGCCGCGCGTCGGTAGAATCGGTGCAATGGCGACCAGATCCTCACTCGCGACCGGCATCGGCCGCGTCCTCATCGCCGTGTACGGCATCCTCGCGCTGGCGGCGACCGGACGCAGCGTCGTGCAGATCATCGAGAAGTTCTCGTTCGCACCGTTCGCCTACACGCTCAGTGCCATCGCTGCCGTCGTCTACATCGTCGCGATGATCGCCCTCATCGTGCCCGGTCGGTTCTGGTACCGGGTCGCCTGCGTCACGATCGTGTTCGAGATGACCGGCGTGCTCGTCATCGGCACCCTGTCGCTGTTCGACCGCCAGCTGTTCCCCGACGACACCATCTGGTCGTACTACGGCATGGGCTACGCCTTCGCGCCGCTCGTGCTGCCGATCGCCGGGCTCTGGTGGCTCCGCAAGCACCACCGCACCGCCGTCACCGAGTCGACGGCACCGGCTGCGTCCTCGTCCACCGCCCCGGCGAGCGAGTAGGAGCCACCGTGCAGTTCTACGAGGACACCGCCGACGTGGCGGACGGGTTCGGGCCGAGTGCGGTCACCATCGGCAAGTTCGACGGCGTGCACGTCGGGCACCGAGCCGTCATCGCACACCTCGAGCGTGCCGCCCGCGAGCACGACCTCGTGGCCACCGTGGTCACGTTCGACCGCCACCCGCTCAACGTCATCGACCCGCCGCACGTCCCGCCGGCCCTGACGAGCACCGCGCAGCGCCGCGAACTGCTCGAGGACGCCGGGGTCGACGCCACCCTGCTGCTCCGCTTCGACCAGGAACTGCAGTCGAAGTCGCCCGAGGCGTTCGTGTCCGAGATCCTCGTCGACACCCTGCACGCCCGGCTCGTCTTCGTCGGCAGCGACTTCCGCTTCGGCGCGAAGGGCGCCGGCGACGTCGCGCTGCTGCGTGCCCTGGGGGAGCAGCACGGGTTCACGGTCGAGCTCATCGACGACGTGGACCTGATCGACGACGTCCGACCCGACGGTGAGCGCCGGGTGTCCTCCACCTGGATCCGGGAGCTCCTGGGCCAGGGTCGCGTGGCCGAGGCCGCACGACTCCTGGGGCGGGAGCACGCCGTGCGGAGCGTCGTGGTGCACGGCAACCAGCGCGGCCGGGCGATGGGGTACCCCACCGCGAACCTCGACCCGGCGTGCGAGGGCTTCGTCCCCGCCGACGGCGTCTACGCCGCCCGGGTGCTGCACGACGGCACCGTCTACCCGGCAGCGGTGTCGGTCGGCAACAACCCGACGTTCGAGGGCGTGCCGGCGAAGCAGATCGAGGCGCACCTGCTCGACGTCGACATCGACCTGTACGGCGATCGGATCTCGGTGCTGTTCGTGTCGTACGTGCGCGGCATGGTGAAGTTCTCGTCGATGGACGAGCTCGCCGCGCAGATGCGGCAGGACGACCTCGACATCCGATTGCTGCTCGGACTGCCCGCTCCGGTCTGACCTGCCGGCACGCTGGCCTGGTTCGCCCGCTGGTGCCCCTGGTACGACGACGCCCCCGTGACCGATCGGTCACGGGGGCGTCGTTCGTGGTGCGGAGGCTCAGCCGCCCAGGGCGTCGAGCCAGATCTTGCGGGCGTCGAGGGCTTCCTGCGCGTCCTTGATCTTCCGGGCGTCGCCGGTGGCCTGCGCCGCGGCGAGCTCGGACTGGAGCTTGCCGATCGCGTCTTCCAGCTGGCTCGCGAGGCCGTTCTGACGGGCCTTGCGCTCCGGGTTCGATTCCTTCCAGTGCGCGTCCTCGAGCCCACGGACGTGGTCCTCGATGGCACGCAGGCGGTCCTCGACCCGACGGACGTCACCGCGGGGCACCTTGCCGATCTCGTCCCAGCGACGCTGGATGCCGGTGAGGGTCTTGCGCGCGGCGACCCGGTCGGTCGCCTGCAGGAGCGGCTCGGCCTCGGTCAGCAGGGCCTGCTTCGCCTCGAGGTTGGCGGAGAACTCTTCGTTCTCGGCTGCGCTCTCGGCGTGGCGCTGCTCGAACAGGACGTCTCCGGCGGCCTTGAAGCGCGCCCAGAGTGCGTCGTCGTGCCGCTTGCCGGCACGCCCGGCGTTCTTCCAGTCGTCGAGCAGCTGGCGGTAGTCCGGGATCGCATCGGAGCCGCGGGGTGCGAGGGCCTCGGCCTGCGCCACGAGCTCCTGCTTGCGGGTCCGGGCGTCACGGTGCTGTGCGTCCAGCTCGGAGTAGAAGGCACGACGGTGCTGGTCGACGGTGGACCGCGCTGCGCGGAACCGCTTCCAGAGGTCGTTGGCCTCGTTCTTGGGGATCCGCGGCCCGTCGTGCTGGTGCTGCTGCCAGCGCGCGAACACGTCGTCGAGCTGCGCCGTGATCTGCTTCCACTGTGCGCGTGCGGGGTCCACCGCGGCGAGTGCCTCGGCTTCCTCGACCAGGGCGGTGCGGTGCGCCAGGGCGTCCTGCAGCGCCTGCTGCGCCTGTTCCGCCTGCTCCTTGGTGAGCGAGCCGAGCTGCTCGGTGAGAGCACCCACGCGGGTCTCGAGCGACTTGATGTCACCCACCACGCGCGCGTCGGCGACCAGGGCGGTCAGGTGCTCGACCGTCCGGGCGACGTCGTTCGCCGACGCACCGCGCTGGACGCGCTGCTCGGCGATCTTCACCTGCCCCTCGAGGTCGGCGTACTTCCGCGCGAAGTAGGCGAGGGCTTCTTCGGGGGTGGCGTCCGGGTACTCACCGACAGCACGTTCGGTCTCTTCGTACCGGACGTACACGGTCCCGTTCTCGTCGACCCGCCCCCAGGTCGTTGCTTCGTCAGATCCCACAGGTCTCGCCTCGATCGTGGTCGTGCATCGCCGACGTCACCGTCGGCACGGTCAGGTCGTCAGCCTATTGCACGGACGGGCTCCGCCGCCCGACCGGTGCGACGGGTTGTGGACTACTTCTGCTCCGCGATGGTCGCGTCGGTGATCTTCGTCGCCACCTTCGGCTCGCCGGTGCCGTCGCTGCCGGGAGACGCGATGCCCTTCGCGGCGATCTTCGACTCGAGCTCGGACAGCCCGCTCGTGACCTTGCCGACGACCGTGTAGCCGCCCGTCGAGCCGTCGAGCGTGGTGTCCCCGTAGACGATGAAGAACTGCGTCGACTGCGAGTACGGGGAGTCCGACCGTGCGATCGCGATCGTGCCCTTCCCGTAGACGCCGTCTTCCGGCACGTTCTCGAGCGGGCCGTACTCGAAGCCGGCGTCGCCGGTGCCGTCGCCGTTCGCGGAGCCGCACTGCAGGAACTTCAGTCCGTCGCTGTCGGCGAGCCGGTGGCAGGTGGTGCCGTTGTAGAACTGCTCACGGATCAACGAGATCTCGGCACTCGTGGCCTGCGGCGCCTTCGCGCCGTCCAGCTCGATGCCGAGGTCGATGTCCTTGTTGAGCGTGAGGGTGCCGGTCCAGGTCGCGCCCTTGGCGATCGACTTGCTCGGCACGTCGCCGGTGTTGCCGGCCGTGGCACTGGCCGACGGCGTGGCCGTCGACGACGCGGAGGCGCTCGGGGCCGGGGCGTCCGACCCCCGCGATCCGGCGAAGGCGAGCTGCGACCCGGTGGCGAGGGCCGCGACGAGGACGAGGGCACCGGCGCCGATCAGGTTGTCCCGCACGCGGCGGCGTCGCTGCCGCTCGTGGAGGCCCTGGCGGGCCTGGTAGAGGCGGAGGCGCTCGCGCGCCTCACGGTTGTCACGCGCTGGGTTCTTCGGTGCCACGGTGCTGGTCTGCCCTCTCGTCGCAGTGTGCAACGAGCGTAGCCGAACGGTCGCCGTCACCAGCCGGGAGGCGCGGCCTGAGCCGGTGGACCGGCCTACGATTGCAGGATGGCAGCGGATCGTTCGGGAATGCACGCACCCACGACGGGTGGTCGCGCCGGTCTCGCGCAGGGTTCCGTCCCGCTCGCCGTCCGGATGCGCCCCACCAGCCTCGACGAGGTCGCCGGTCAGCAGCACCTGCTCGGCCGGGGGTCGCCCCTGGTGCAGCTCGCCACCGGCACGCGTGAGAACCCCGGCGGGGTCTCCGTGATCCTGTGGGGACCGCCCGGCACCGGCAAGACCACGCTGGCGCAGGCGATCGCACGGCAGTCCGGTCGCGAGTTCGTCGAGCTCTCCGCCGTGACCGCCGGCGTGAAGGACGTGCGCGAGGTCATGGAGAAGGCGCTGACCCACCGCGACCTGTACGGGTCGACCACGGTGCTGTTCCTCGACGAGATCCACCGGTTCAGCAAGGCCCAGCAGGACGCCCTGCTGCCCGGTGTCGAGAACGGGTGGGTCATCCTGATCGCCGCCACCACCGAGAACCCGTCGTTCTCGGTCATCTCGCCCCTGCTGTCCCGCTCGCTGCTCCTGACGCTCAAACCGCTCACCGATCCCGACCTCGGCATGCTCGTCGACCGCGCCGTGGAGGACCCCCGCGGGCTCGGCGGTGCCGTCGTCCTCGGTGACGAAGCCCGCAGCGCGATCATCCGGCTCGCGTCCGGTGACGCCCGACGTGCCCTGACGGCGCTCGAGGCCGCGGCGGCGTCGGCCACCGCCGCGCAGGACGAGGACGACGACACCGTGCCCGTCGTCGACGCCGACACCGTCGCGGCTGCGGTCGACCGGGCCCTGCTGCGCTACGACCGACAGGGTGACGAGCACTACGACGTCATCAGCGCGTTCATCAAGTCGGTGCGGGGGAGCGACGTCGACGCCGCCCTGCACTACCTCGCCCGGATGATTGAGGCCGGCGAGGACTCCCGGTTCATCGCGCGCCGGATCATCATCTCCGCGTCCGAGGACATCGGCATGGCCGATCCCCAGGCGCTGCCCATCGCGGTCGCGGCGGCCCAGGCCGTCCAGCTCATCGGGATGCCCGAGGGGCGGATCCCGCTGGCCGAGGCGGTCGTCTACCTGGCGACGGCGCCGAAGTCGAACGCCGCCTACAACGGGGTCAACCAGGCGATGGCCGACGTCAAGGCGGGGCGCATGGGCACGGTCCCGATGCACCTGCGCGACGCGCACTACGCCGGGGCGAAGCGCCTCGGGCACGGCAAGGGGTACGTCTACTCCCACGACGCCGAGCACGGAGTCGCCGAGCAGCAGTACCTGCCGGACGCACTCGAGGGCACCGAGTACTACACGCCGACGGCCAACGGCTACGAGCGCGAGGTCGGGCCGCGGCTCGAACGACTCCGGAAGATCACACGCGGCCACTAGCGTCGGTGCTTCTGCGCTCGCCCCGATGCTGCTAGCATTGCCGGGCCTACGTCCTGGTCCTCGAGCACGGCTGCGTCGAGGACAGAGTGCCACTCCGGTGGTACGGGGGCAGAGGTTCGGACTGTAGCCGTCCGATCCCACAGGCTCATCCCTCTGGATCCCGTCGTCGGGGCCACCGGCACTCGCGTGCCCGGCCTCCGGTGAGTATTCAGTTCGAACAGAGAAAAGGACCCTGTGTCTACCAAGTCACGTACCCGCAGCAAGACCCGCCTGTCGCGCGCACTCGGCATCCCGCTGACGCCGAAGGCTGCCCGTTACCTCGAGAAGCGCCCCTACGGGCCCGGTGAGCACGGCCGTACGCGCCGTCGTGCGGACAGCGACTACGCCGTCCGCCTCCGTGAGAAGCAGCGTCTGCGCGCCCAGTACGGCATCCGCGAGAAGCAGCTCCGCATCGTCTTCGAAGAGGCCCGCAAGACGAAGGGCCTGACCGGTGAGAACCTGGTCGAGCTCCTCGAGCAGCGCCTCGACGCCCTCGTGGTCCGTGCCGGCTTCGCCCGCACCACCGCGCAGGCACGTCAGCTGATCGTGCACCGCCACATCCTGGTCGACGGCAAGCTCGTCGACCGCCCCTCCTTCCGCGTCAAGGAGGGCCAGCTGATCCACGTCAAGGCGAAGTCCGAGTCGATGGAGCCCTTCCAGGTCGCCGCTGCCGGTGGCCACCAGGAAGTCCTCCCGAAGGTCCCGGGCTACCTCGAGGTCGAGATCGAGAAGCTCCAGGCCCGCCTCGTGCGTCGCCCGAAGCGCGCCGAGGTCCCCGTGACGTGTGAAGTGCAGCTCGTCGTCGAGTACTACGCAGCTCGCTGATCCACTGATCACACCCGAACGGCGGGTCGTCCTCTCGAGGGCGACCCGCCGTTCGGCGTTCCGGCACCGGCGACTAAGCTTGTCCGGGCATGCACCGCCCGGGTGCACAGAGGGAGAGGCACCGTGAAGCAGCTGTTCTTCGTCGCCGTCGGCATCGTCATCGGGTTCGCCGTCGCACACCGGGTCGCCCAGACCTCCGGTGGCGCCCGGCTCTTCGCCGAGGTGAACGCCAAGACGAAGGCCTTCACGGGAGCCGTCGCGGACGGCTACCGGTCGCGCGAGGCCGAGCTCCGTACCGACGTCTGAGCGCTCCGACCGAGCAGCCACGACCCTCCTCCACCCACGACCTGAACCCAGGAAGCACCATGCAGACCGCAGAGATCCGCCGCCGTTGGCTCCAGTACTTCGGTGACCGCGGCCACACCGTCGTCCCGTCCGCGTCCCTCGTCTCCGACGACCCGTCGCTCCTCTTCACGGTCGCCGGCATGGTGCCGTTCATCCCGTACCTGACCGGTCTCATCCCTGCGCCGTTCCCGCGGGCGACGAGCGTGCAGAAGTGCATCCGCACGAACGACATCGAAGAGGTCGGCAAGACCCCTCGCCACGGCACGTTCTTCCAGATGAACGGGAACTTCTCGTTCGGCGACTACTTCAAGGAGCAGGCGATCCAGTTCGCCTGGGAGTTCCTGACCAAGCCGGAGACCGACGGCGGGCTCGGCTTCTCGCCGGACGACCTCTGGGTCACCGTCTACGAAGAGGACGACGAGGCGATCGGCTTCTGGAAGCAGCACTCCTCGCTGCCCGACGAGCGGATCCAGCGCCTCGGCAAGGACACCAACTACTGGTCGACCGGACAGCCCGGACCGGCGGGTCCCTGCTCGGAGATCTTCTTCGACCGTGGCCCCGAGTACGGCATCGACGGCGGCCCGGCGACGGACGACGACCGGTACGTCGAGATCTGGAACCTCGTCTTCATGCAGTACCAGATCGCCGACGTGCGGTCGAAGTACGACTTCGAGATCACCGGCGAGCTGCCGAACAAGAACATCGACACCGGCATGGGGCTCGAGCGCGTCGCCTTCATCAAGCAGGGCGTCGACAACATGTACGAGATCGACCAGGTGCGCCCGGTGCTCGACCGTGCGGCCGAGATCTCCGGCCGGCGCTACGGTGCCGTGCACGAGGACGACGTGCGGATGCGCGTCATCGCCGACCACGTCCGTTCCTCGCTGATGCTCATCGCCGACGGCGTGAGCCCGTCGAACGAGGGCCGCGGGTACATCCTCCGTCGGCTGCTCCGTCGCACCGTCCGCGCGATGCGCCTGCTCGGTGTCGAGGCCCCCACGTTCCCCGAGCTCTTCCCGGCGTCCCGCGACGCCATGCGCGACGCCTACCCCGAGGTGGCGTCCGACTACGACCGGATCTCCCGCATCGCCTACGCGGAAGAGGAGACCTTCCTCCGCACCCTGGCACAGGGCACGACCATCCTCGACGTCGCCGTCGAGCGCGCGAAGCAGGACGGCGCCCCGTCGATCGGCGGCGACACGGCGTTCCTGCTGCACGACACCTTCGGGTTCCCCATCGACCTGACGATGGAGATGGCCGAGGAAGCCGGCGTCCACGTCGACCGCACGGCGTTCGAGACCCTGATGTCCGAGCAGCGTGCCCGGGCGAAGGCCGACGCGAAGAGCAAGAAGACCGCGATCGCCGACCTGAGCGTGTACAGCGCGTTCCGGGCGAAGGGCGAGACGACGTTCCTCGGCTACGACGCGCTCGAGGCCGAGACGCGCGTGCTCGGCATCATCGTCGGCGGCGTGAGCGTCGACCGTGCGGTCGCCGGTGACATCGCCGAGGTCATCCTCGGCGAGACCTCCCTGTACGCCGAGTCGGGCGGCCAGGACGCCGACCAGGGCTCGATCGTCGGGAACGGGTTCGACCTCGAGGTCCTCGACGTCCAACGACCGGTCTCCGGACTGTGGAGCCACACCGTGCAGGTCCGCTCCGGCGAGGTCGGCGTCGGCGACGCCGCGAGCACCGTCGTCGACGCGGAGTACCGCCGCGGTGCGACCCAGGCGCACTCCGCGACGCACCTGGTCAACGCGGCCCTCCGCGACATCCTCGGGCCGGAGGCACTGCAGGCCGGCTCGTACAACAAGTCCGGCTACATGCGCCTCGACTTCTCGTGGTCGCAGCCGGTCTCGCTCGAGACGCGCTCCGAGATCGAGGAGGTCGTGAACACCGCGATCCGCACCGACCTCGAGGTCTCCACGCGCATCCTGCCCATCGACGAGGCGAAGGCCCTCGGGGCACAGGCCCTGTTCGGTGAGAAGTACGGCGCCGAGGTCCGCATGGTCGACATCGGCGGCCCGTGGTCCCGCGAGCTCTGCGGTGGCACGCACGTCGCCTCGAGCGCGCAGATCGGGCTCGTCAACCTGGTGGGGGAGTCGAGCGTCGGTTCGACCAACCGCCGAGTCGAGGCACTGGTCGGGCTCGAGGGGTTCCGCGACCTCGCCGTCGAGCGCACGATCGTGTCGCAGCTCTCCAGCGCGCTCAAGGCCCCCCGTGCCGACCTGCCGGCCCGCGTCCAGAACCTGATGGAGGACCTCCGGTCCGCCCAGAAGAAGCTCGCCGAGTACGAGTCTGCGAACCTGCAGCAGCGCGTGCCCGCCATCGCCCGCAACGCCACGACCGTCGGTGCCACCACCGTGGTCGCCGAGACGGTCGACGGCCTGCAGTCCGGCGACGACCTGCGCTCGCTCGCCACCGGCGTGCGGGGCCAGCTCGGTGACGGCGCGGCCGTGGTCGTGCTCGGGGCGGTCGTCGGTGGGAAGCCGATCGTGATCGTCGCGACCAACGACGCCGCTCGTGCTGCGGGCGTGCAGGCGGGCCCCCTCGCGAAGGAGGCCGCCGGCGTGCTCGGTGGCGGTGGCGGCGGCAAGCCGGACCTGGCGCAGGGCGGCGGGACCGACGCGGCCGCGCTCCCCGCTGCGCTGCGTGCCGTGACCGCACGGCTCGCGGGCTGACCGTGGGCATCCGGTCCGGGCGTCGCCTCGGCGTGGACGTCGGACGCGCCCGGATCGGGGTCGCCGTGTGCGACCGCGACGGCCTGCTGGCGACGCCGGTCGAGACCGTCCGTCGTGACGACTCGAAGGACCTCCAGCGGATCCTCGAGCTCGCGGACGAGTACGACGTGCTCGAGGTCGTCGTCGGGCTGCCCCTGTCGATGTCGGGCGGGGACACGGCCTCCACCGAGGACGCCCGTGTCTTCGCCGCCCGGATCGCGGCGCGTCGGCCGGTGCGCCTGGTCGACGAACGACTGTCGACCGTGACGGCCCAGCGGGGGCTGCACCAGGCCGGCAAGAACACGAAGAAGTCCCGGGCCGTGATCGACCAAGCAGCCGCTGTTATCATTCTGCAACACGCGCTCGACCACGAGCGCAGTGCCGGTGCCCCTCCGGGCGCCACGCTTCCCTGACAGGGCTGCCCGGTACCGCACATGGGTGCTCTCGTCGTCAGCTGCGAGGACGACGGTGCCCAGGTGGAGTTCCCGACCGAGAGACCGAGGACGTTGGCAGACGATCTGGACTGGAACGCGATCATCGCGCCCGGCAACGACGCCGAGCGGCGGAAGGCGACTTCCGACCGCACGACAGGCACCGATGACCGCGACGACGCTGGTCAGGTGACCCCACCGCCGGTACCTCCGATGTCCCGACGCGAAGCCCGCGCCCTCGAGGCCGAACGAGCCCGAGTCGCAGCGACCGACGAGTCGCCGGTCCCCGAGCGGCCCACCGATCCCCCGCCAGCCGCACGCGACGAACGCCCCGCGTCACCCGCCGACGCGCCGATCGCCACCCGCCCCGAAGACCTGCACCCCGAGGTCGCCGCACTGCTGACCGGCGAGCTGCCGACCGAGCCCGCGGCGACCGCTTCGGGCGGCGGATCCGGGGCCGACGGGACGGACGACGGTGACGTGACCGGCGGCGGTGGCGCCGCGGGAGGCGGTGGCCGCGGGGGACGAGGCGGGGGAGGACGCGCCTCCAGGCCGCCCCGGGAGCCACGGCCGAAGCGCCGACGCGGACCGCTCGTCGCTGGACTCGTCATCGTCGCGGTGGTGCTCGCCGTCGGCGTCGGGGCGTACACCTTCGCCGCCCCCAAGATCCAGCAGCTCATCGCGGCGATCAGCGGCGCGCAGGAGCCCGACGACTACACCGGCGACGGCACCTCGAAGGTGACCATCACCATCAAGCAGGGCGACATCGGCGAGAACGTCGCCGCGACGCTGCAGCGCAGCGGCGTCGTCAAGGACTCGAAGGTGTTCTACAAGCTCCTGCTGGCTTCGCCGGACGTGCAGTTCCAGCCCGGTTCGTACGCGCTGAAGAAGCAGATGAGCTCGAAGTCCGCGCTCGCGGCACTGCAGGACACGAAGAACCGGGTGCAGGCGTCGATCATCATCCCGGAGGGCACCGCCCTCGCCGACATCGAGGCCGGGATGGTCTCGAAGGCCGGCCTGACCAAGCAGGAGGTCGACGCGGCCGCGAAGGACCTGTCGGCCTACGACCTGCCGTCCGGCGTCACGACGCTCGAGGGCTGGCTCTTCCCCGCGACCTACCCGATCAACCCGGGCTGGACCGCCGAGCAGTACTTCAAGTCGATGGTCGACACCATGAAGGAGCGCCTGTCCGCCGCCGGCGTCAAGGAGGCCGACCAGGAGCGCACCATCGTCTTCGCGTCGCTGGTGCAGAAGGAAGCCGGTCTCGCGGCCGACTACCCGAAGGTCGCGCGGGTGTTCCAGAACCGCCTCGACCAGGGCATGAAGCTGCAGTCCGACGCCACCGTCGCCTACGGCACGGGCAACACGCACACCGTGACGACGACCGACGCCGAACGGGCCGACGAGTCGAACGCGTACAACACGTACGTGCACGAGGGGCTGCCGCCGGCACCGATCTCGAACCCCGGTGACATCGCGATCAAGGCCGTGACGAACGAGGCCCCGGGCAAGTGGCTGTACTTCGTGACGGTGAACCTGGAAACCGGCGAGACGGTGTTCTCGAACACCTACGACGAGCACCTCGTCGCGGTGAAGCAGTTCCAGGCGTGGCTCCGGGCGCACCCCGACTACCAGTAGGACGGCGACGTCGCACGGCGGTGCGCTGTGGGAGGATTGCCGCATGCTTCGTTGGTTGACTGCTGGTGAGTCCCACGGACCCGAACTGATCGCCATGCTCGAGGGCCTGCCCGCGGGTGTCCCGGTGTCGTTCGAGTCCATCCGTGCCGATCTCGCGCGCCGAAAGCTCGGCTACGGCCGTGGCTCGCGGATGAAGTTCGAGCAGGACGAGCTGCACGTGTCCGGCGGCGTCCGGCACGGCTACTCGCTCGGCAGCCCCATCGCGATCCGCATCGGCAACACCGAGTGGCCGAAGTGGGTCGAGGTCATGAACCCCGAGCCGATCGAGTCGACCGAGATGTCCCGCGGGCGGAGTGCCCCGCTCACCCGACCGCGTCCGGGTCACGCCGACCTGGTCGGCATGCAGAAGTACGGCTTCGACGAGGCCCGCCCGATCCTGGAGCGCGCGAGCGCCCGCGAGACCGCTGCCCGTGTGGCGCTCGGCGCCGTCGCGAAGTCGTTCCTGGCCGAACTCGGCATCCGCTCGGTGGCGCACACGCTGCAGGTCGGGACCGTCCGGGTCCCGGACGGCACGGAGCTGCCGCTGCCCGACGACGTGGACCGCCTCGACGAGGACCAGCTGCGCTGCTTCGACCCCGAGACCTCCGCACGGATGGTCACCGAGGTCGAGGCCGCGAAGAAGGACGGCGACACCCTCGGCGGCGTCGTCGAGGTGCTGTTCTACGGCGTCCCGCCGGGCCTCGGCTCGCACGTGCACTGGGACCGCCGGCTCGATGCCCGCCTTGCCGCGGCGATCATGGGGATCCAGGCCATCAAGGGCGTCGAGGTCGGCGACGGGTTCGCGACCGCCGGGCGCCGGGGCTCTGCCGCCCACGACGAGCTGTACCGCGAGGACGGCGAGATCTACCGCACGAGCGACCGCGCCGGTGGGACCGAGGGTGGGATGTCCACGGGCACCGTGCTGCGGGTCCGCGCCGGCATGAAGCCGATCGCGACCATCCCGCACGCCCTGCACACCGTGGACGTCGTCTCCGGTGAGGACGCCTCGGCGCACCACCAGCGCTCGGACGTCTGTGCCGTGCCCGCGGCGGGCGTCGTCGCCGAGGCGATGGTGGCCCTGGTGCTCGCCGACGCGGTGCTCGAGAAGTTCGGCGGCGACAACGTCGTCGAGACGAAGCGCAACCTCGACGCCTACCTCGCGGCGATCCCGGAGACCCTGCGGACGCGCCGGACCGAACCGTCGGCGACCTCGACCGACCTGTGAGCACCGACGTCCGACGCGCCGACGCGCCCGTGGTCGTCATCGGCCCGATGGGTGCCGGCAAGTCGAGCGTCGGCAAGCGGGTGGCGAAGGCCCTCGGCGTCCCGTTCACGGACACCGACCGGGTCATCGTGCGCGAGCACGGACCGATCCCCGGGATCTTCGCCGACCGCGGTGAGCCGGCGTTCCGCACCCTCGAAGCCGAGGCCGTCCGGGCAGCGCTCGCCACCGGCGGCGTGATCGCCGTGGGCGGGGGAGCCGTCACCCACGCGGACACCCGGCAGGCCCTGAGCGGGGCGCGCATCGTCCTGCTCACCGTGTCGCCCGAGGCCGTCGCCGACCGCATCGCCGGGTCCGACCGGCCCCTGCTGGCGAACGGCGGGATCGACGCCTGGCAGACGATCATGGACGAGCGGGCCGCCACCTACGCCGAGCTCGCGCACGTCGTGGTCGACACGTCCCGCCGGCCGATGTCCCGCGTGGTCGACGAGGTCGTCACGTGGCTGCGCAGCGACGCCGGCACCACCGAGCGCAGCGACGCCGGCACCACCGAGCGCAGCGACGCAGGCACCACCGAGCGCAGCGGCACCACCGCCGCGCCCGGCAGCACGACCAGCAGCACCACCAGCACCGAAGGAGCACCGTGACCGAGTCGACCCTGCCCGCCGGGACCACCGAGATCCGGGTCGGCGGTGACGACGGCTACACGGTGGCCGTCGGCACGGACCTGCTCGGCGCCCTGCCCGCGATCCTGGGCCCGCGTGTCGCCAAGGTCCTCATCGTGCACTCGCCGACGCTCGGTGCCCGGGCGAACGAGCTCCGGGCGCTGCTGGTCGAGGCCGGGCTCGAAGCCCTGATCGCCGAGGTGCCCGATGCCGAGGGCGCCAAGCGCGTCGAGGTCGCGGCGTTCTGCTGGCAGATCATGGGACAGGCCGACTTCACCCGCACCGACGCGGTCATCGGCCTCGGTGGCGGTGCCGTCACCGACCTGGCCGGCTTCGTCGCCGCGACCTGGCTGCGCGGTGTGCCGTACGTGGCCGTCCCGACCAGCGTGCTCGGCATGGTGGACGCCAGCGTCGGCGGGAAGACGGGCATCAACACGAACGAGGGCAAGAACCTGGTCGGCGCCTTCTACGCCCCCCGCGCCGTCGTCGTGGACCTCGACCTCGCCCGCACGCTGCCGCGCAACGAGATCCTGACCGGCTTCGCGGAGATCGTGAAGGCCGGGTTCATCGCCGTGCCCGAGATCCTGGACATCGTCGAGGCCGACGTCGACCGGGTGACCGACCCGACGACGCCGGAGTTCCGGCGGGTCGTCGAGCTCGCCATCGCGCTCAAGGCCGAGGTCGTCTCGGACGACTTCACCGAGCAGGGCCGACGCGAGATCCTGAACTACGGGCACACCCTCGGGCACGCGATCGAGCACGCCGAGCGGTACCAGTGGCGCCACGGGGCGGCGGTGTCGGTCGGCATGGTGTTCGCCGCCGAACTCGCCCGACTCACCGGCCACCTGGACGACGCCACGGTCGACCGGCACCGGGCGATCCTCGAGTCGCTCGACCTGCCGACCTCGTACGGTGTCGGTCGGTGGCAGGGGCTGCTCGCCACGATGCGCCGCGACAAGAAGGCCCGTGCCGGCATGCTGCGGTTCATCATCCTGGACGGCGTCGGCAAGCCCGTCGTGCTCGAGGGCCCCGAGGACCACCTGCTCTTCACCGCCTACCAGGAGGTCGGCGTCTAGCCACGCCGGTCAGCGCAGGACCCGTCGCGTCCTGCGCCACCACCAGGTGACACTCGTCGAGACGGTGACCCAGGTGAACCGATGCCAGGCCACGCCCCGGACCAGGTGACGACGGCCGCGACGATCGCCGCTCCGGCGGCGATGCACGCCGCGATCAGTGCTGTCTCCACAGCACGAGTGTCCGCTCCTATGCCGAGCCCCGCGCCGGGCCCGCGCCGACCTGTGGAAGCCGCGCCGGGCCTCCAGGCTGTGGAGGAGGATGGGGCGACGCGACGGACCGGGCCACCCGCACGCTGCGGACCCAGCACCGGGGAGCAGACTGGCGGGCGTGCCCACCCCACCCCGACTGAGCGACCTCTCCGGCCCGCGCGATGCCGACACCGGCACCCTGCGCTCCCGTGGTCGGCGCTTCACCGAACTCCTCTCGATCGCCCGCCGCCACCACCTGGTGCCGTTCCGTCGTCTCGACTTCTCGCACGACCCGGCCACCTCGGACCTGCGTCGCGACCAGGCCGAGCACCTGCGCCGGGCGCTCGAGGAAGCCGGTGGCGGGTTCGTGAAGATGGGCCAGCTGCTCTCCACCCGCGACGACCTGTTGCCCGAGGAGTGGACCGAGGGACTCGCACACCTGCAGCGGAACGTCACGGCGGCGCCGGCGGACGAGGTCCGTGCGCTCCTCGAGCAGGAGCTCGGTGCCCCGGTCGACCAGGTCTTCGCGACCTTCGACCCGGCGCCCGTCGCAGCGGCGTCCATCGCGCAGGTGCACCGCGCCCGGCTGCCCGACGGCACCGCGGTCGCCGTGAAGGTGCAGCGGCCGGGGATCGACGCCGCGGTGCGCCGCGACGTCGACATCGCGCTGCGGGTCGTCCGGTTCATGGCCCGGTGGTCGACCGAGGCGCGGCAGGTCGGGGTGCAGGACATCGCCGGCCAGTACGCGGACGACCTGATCCGGCAGGTCGACTTCGTCTCCGAGCTCCGGAACCTCACGGCGCTGCGTGCGGCCCAGGCCCGCAGCGCGCGTCCGGACGAGGTCCGGTTCCCGGACCCCTACCCGGACCTGTCCGGCCGGCGTGTGCTCGTGATGGAGTTCCTGGAGGGCGACACCCTCAGCGCGATCCGCGCCGAGCGTTCCGAGCGCGACCTCGACGCGCCGATGCGCGCGATCCTCCGCGCCTTCCTGCGCCAGGTCGTCTTCGACGGCCTGTACCACGCGGACCTGCACCCGGGGAACGTCCTGGTGCTCCCCGACGGGCGGCCCGCGTTGATCGACTTCGGATCGGTCGGGAGGCTCGACCCGGGTCTCCGGGACACGGTCCAGGACCTGTTGGCCGCCTACCTGCAGGACGACACGTCGCGGATCGCCGATGCGGTCCTGCGGATGGCCCCCGTGCGCGATGCGCACGACGAGCCCGACTTCCGTCGGGACATCGCCCGCTTCGTCGCGGACGAGCTCGGCCCGGGTGCACGCATCGGTGTCGACACCGTGGACGACGCGGTCGAGGTCTTCGGGCGGTACCGGCTGAAGCCGCCGCCGGACTTCGTCGCCGCGGCCCGTGCCCTGGCCATCTTCGAGGGCACCCTCCGCACGCTCGCACCGTCGTTCGACCTGCTCGAGGAGTCCCGCGGACTCGCCCGGGAGCAGATCACCGACCAGCTCCGGCCCGGCAAGCTCCGCGACCTCGCGGCGAAGGAACTGCTCGGCGTCGTGTCGGCCGCCCGTCGCCTGCCCCGCCGGGTGGACCGCATCGGCGAGGCGATCGAGACCGGACGGTTCACGGTGAACATCCGGCTCTTCGCGGACAGCCGCGACCGGCAGCTCGTGTCCGGCATGATCCGGCGCATCCTGCTCGTGCTGCTCGGCGCGGGGGCGGGGATCCTGGCGATCGTCTACCTGGCGTTGCCGGCGCGACCGACGGCGGCCCTGTCCACCGGGGTCGCGGGCGGGTTGCTCGGGGGAGGGGCGGTGGTGCTGCTCGGCTGGGCGGCGATCGACGCCTGGCTCGCCCGACGGCGACGCTGACCGCGGCGCGCACCGCTCCGGCCGCCGGGCGGGCGTCCGCTACACTCGTCCGGGGCCGTCCGCGGCCCGAGGACACTTCACAACACGACCGAACGGGACACCGACGACTCATGGCCAGTACCACAGACATCAAGAACGGCGCCGTTCTCATCATCGACGGCCAGCTGTGGTCGGTCGTCGAGTTCCAGCACGTCAAGCCGGGCAAGGGCGGCGCGTTCGTCCGCACGAAGCTCAAGAACGTCGTCTCCGGCAAGGTCGTCGACCGCACGTTCAACGCCGGCGCGAAGATCGACACCGCGACCGTCGACCGTCGTGACTACCAGTTCCTCTACGAGGACGGCGACTCCTACGTGTTCATGGACACCGACACGTACGACCAGATCCCGGTCTCCGCGACCGTGGTCGGCGACGCCAAGAACTACCTGCTCGAGTCCGCGATGGTCACCATCGCGATGAACGAGGGCAACCCGCTGTACGTCGAGCTCCCGACGTCGATCGTCACCGAGGTCGAGACCGAGCCCGGCCTGCAGGGCGACCGTTCCTCCGGTGGCACCAAGGACGCGACCATCATCGCGACCGGCCACCGCATCCAGGTCCCGCTGTACCTGGAGAGCGGCACCCTGGTGAAGATCGACACGCGCGACGGCAGCTTCCTCGGCCGCGTCAACTCCTAGGCGCTGACCGTATGAGTGCTCGTTCGAAGGCCCGCAAGCGCGCCCTCGACATGCTGTACGTGGCCGAGGTGCGCGAGCTGCCGATCGCGGACGTGCTCGCCACCGAGACGGTCCGGCACCTGGACCAGCCGGAGCGTGCCTCCAGCTGGGACTACGCGCGTCAGATCGTCACGGGTGTCGACGACGCCCGTCACGAGATCGACTCCGTCATCGTCGACCACGCCCAGGGCTGGTCGATCGCCCGGATGCCGGTCCTCGACCGCTGCATCCTGCGGATGGCCGTTTGGGAGCTCCGGTTCAACCCGGAGGTCCCCGACGCCGTCGCCATCGCCGAGGCGGTCGAGCTCGCGCAGTCGCTGTCCACCGAGGACTCGGCGGGCTTCGTCAACGGCGTGCTCGGGGCCGTCGCCGGCGGTCGCGCACCGTCCGGTCGGACGGTCGCAGGAGACCAGGAGTCCCGGTAGGGTTGACCACGTCAGCATCCTTTAATGCCGTCCAGTGAGGCGGGGAAGGGGGTCGACGTGGGAACCAGAACGGTCCTGCAACAGCCCGACATCACGCGTGCCCTGACACGCATCGCGCACGAGATCCTCGAAGCCAACCACGGGGGCTCGGACCTCGTGCTCCTCGGCATCCCGACCCGGGGTGCCGTCCTGGCGGAGCGCCTCGGCCGGATCCTGGCCGGCATCGAGCCGGAGTGGTCCTCGGCCGCCGGCGGCATCGGGACGGAGCGTGTCGGCACGCTCGACGTCACCATGCACCGGGACGACCTCGGCCGCGGCATCGGTCGCGCGCCGCACCGGACGGTCATCCCCGCCGGCGGCATCGACGGCAAGGTCGTCGTGCTCGTCGACGACGTGCTCTACTCCGGCCGCACCGTCCGCGCCGCGCTCGACGCGCTGCAAGGCATCGGACGGCCGCGTGCCGTCCGGCTCGCCGTGCTCGTCGACCGCGGCCACCGCGAGCTGCCGATCCGTGCGGACCACGTGGGCAAGAACCTGCCGACCGCGTCCGACGAGCGGGTCACGCTGCACCTGGCCGAGACCGACGGCGACGACACCGTGTTCATCGAGCAGGGGGTGGCGTGATGCGGCACCTGCTCTCCACCGCCGACCTGTCCCGCGACCAGGCCGTCCACATCCTCGACGTCGCCGAGGAGATGGCCGAGGTCAACACGCGCGAGGTCCGGAAGCTCCCGGCCCTGCGCGGCAAGACCGTGGTGAACCTCTTCTTCGAGGACTCCACGCGCACGCGCATCTCGTTCGAGGCCGCGGCGAAGCGCCTGTCCGCCGACGTCCTGAACTTCGCCGCGAAGGGCTCGAGCGTCTCGAAGGGCGAATCCCTGAAGGACACCGTGCAGACCCTCGGCGCGATGGGCATCGACGGCATCGTCATGCGCCACGGTGCCTCGGGCGCCCCGCGGGTGCTCGCCGACGCCGATTGGATCGACGTCCCCGTGGTCAACGCCGGTGACGGGACCCACGAGCACCCGACGCAGGCGCTGCTCGACGCCTTCACCATGCGCCGCCGCCTGCACGGCACCGGCTCGCGCGGCCAGGGCCTCGACGGCGTGCGCGTCCTGATCATCGGCGACGTGCTGCACAGCCGGGTCGCCCGGTCGAACGCGTGGCTGCTCCGCACCCTCGGGGCGAGCGTGACGTTCGCCGCGCCGCCGACACTGCTGCCCGCCACCCCGACCCCGTTCGGCGCCGCGGTGCACCACGACCTCGACACCGCCCTGGCCGAGGACCCGGACGTCGTCATGACGCTCCGCATCCAGCAGGAACGCATGAACGACGCCTTCTTCCCGAACCCGCGCGAGTACACGCGGCACTGGGGCCTGACGGCGGCGCGCTTCGGGCGGCTGTCCGAGCGCACGCTGATCATGCACCCCGGTCCGATGAACCGCGGACTCGAGATCGCCGGCGTCGCCGCCGACGACCCCCGCTCGACCGTCGTCGAGCAGGTCGAGAACGGCGTCTCGGTCCGGATGGCCGTCCTCTACCTCGCCCTGACGGGCAGCGCCGGCAACGGCACCGACGCGAAGGAGTCCGCCGCATGACCGCTCACCTGATCCGTGGCGCGCAGCTGGTCGACGGCTCGCGTGCCGACATCCGTCTGGAGGGCGGGCGCATCACCGCGGTCGGGACCGGTCTCGACACGGCCGGCGCCACCACCGTGGACGCTGACGGCCTCATCGCCCTGCCCGGTCTCGTGGACCTCCACACGCACCTGCGCGAGCCCGGTCACGAGGAGTCCGAGACGGTCCTCACCGGGTCGCGTGCCGCGGCTGCCGGCGGGTTCACCGCCGTCAACGCCATGGCGAACTCGAGCCCCGTCGCGGACACCGCCGGGGTCGTCGAGCAGGTCCAGGCCCTCGGGGACGACGCCGGCTACGTGACGGTCCGCCCGATCGGCGCCGTGTCACAGGGGCTGCAGGGCACCCACCTGTCCGAGATCGGCGCGATGGCGACCTCCCGGGCGAAGGTCCGCGTCTTCTCGGACGACGGCTCCTGCGTGGCCGACCCGCTGCTCATGCGCCGCGCACTCGAGTACATCAAGGGCTTCGGCGGGGTGCTCGCGCAGCACGCCCAGGAGCCCCGGCTGACCATCGGCGCGCAGATGAACGAGGGCCGACTGTCCTCGGAGCTCGGCCTCGCCGGCTGGCCCGCCGTTGCGGAAGAGGCGATCATCGCTCGCGACGTCCTGCTCGCCGACCACGTCGGAGCACGCCTGCACGTCTGCCACGTCTCGACGGCCGGCAGCGTCGAGGTGATCCGGTGGGCCAAGTCCCGCGGCATCGACGTCACGGCCGAGGTCACGCCGCACCACCTGGTGCTCACCGAGGACCTCATCGCCGGCCACGACGGTGCCCCCGGGTACGACGCCCGCTACAAGGTGAACCCGCCGCTCCGCGCCCGCGAGGACGTCGAGGCGCTCCGCGCGGCCCTGGCCGACGGCACCATCGACATCGTCGCGACCGACCACGCACCGCACACCGCCGAGGCGAAGTGCTGCGAGTGGCCCGCCGCTGCGAACGGCATGGTCGGCCTCGAGTCCGCGCTGAGCGTGGTGCAGGCCGCGGTGGTCGACGACGGCCGGCTCGACTGGGCCGACGTCGCGCGGGTGCTGTCCGAGGCACCGGCGCGGATCGGCCAGGTCGAGGGGCACGGGCAGCGGATCGCCGCGGGAGCCCCCGCCGAGATCACCCTCTACGACCCGTCGGCCAGTCGCGAGTTCGCGGTCACCGACCTCGCTGGGCAGTCGCAGAACTCGCCGTACCTCGGCATGACGCTGCCGGGCCGGGTCGTCGCCACCTTCCACCAGGGGTACGCGACGGTGCTCGACGGCCGGGTCGTCGACGCGGAGACGATCGCGGCGCACGCCGCGGCGCTCCGGACGGGGGCGCGCGCATGAGCGGCGACGCCCAGCGCTGGCTCCTCGGCGCGGTGATCCTGCTCGCGGTCGCCGCCCTGTTCGTGGCGATGGCGCGCACCTGGCGGACGCGGACCAGGAAGCAGGCGGAAGCCGTGCCTCCGGTCCGGGTACCGGCCGATCTGGCACCTGCGGTCGGGTCGTGGGACGGGTTCACCGTCGCGACGACCCGTGCCGACCAGCCGTTGGAACGCATCACCGCAGGCGGCCTCGGGTTCCGCGGCCGCGGCGGGGTGACGGTCCACGCGACCGGCGTGGTGATGCGCCTCGCCGGCACGGACGACCGCTGGATCGCGCGTGACGCGGTCCGCGGCGCCGACCGCTCCACGTGGGCGATCGACCGAGTGGTCGAACCCGGGGGACTGGTCCGTCTGCGATGGACGGCGACCGGCGCCGCAGGTGCGACGGACCTGGACACCTACTTCCGGTTCCCGGAGGGCGACGCAGCCGCGCTGCACGCCCTGCAGGGACTGACCGAGACCGGGCCGCAGGCGACTGCGGCCGATGCTCCGCGAACCGCGGGCGAAGGGAAGAAAGCATGACACGCGAACGGGCCGTCCTGGTCCTCGAAGACGGCACCCGGTACGACGGCTGGGCCTACGGCGCCCGTGGGCGCACGCTCGGTGAGGTGGTCTTTGCGACCGGCATGACCGGCTACCAGGAGACGCTGACCGACCCCTCCTACGCCGGGCAGATCGTGGTGCAGACCGCGCCGCACATCGGCAACACGGGCGTGAACGACGAGGACCCCGAGTCCCGTCGCATCTGGGTGGCCGGGTACGTCGTGCGCGACCCCAGTCGCGTGGTGTCGAACCACCGCGCGAACGCCACGCTCGACGACCACCTGGTGCGCGACGGCATCGTCGGTATCTCTGGCATCGACACCCGCGCGCTCACCCGCCGCATCCGTGACGCCGGCGCCATGAAGGGCGGCGTCTTCAGCGGTGCGGACGCGGCACTGCCGGAGTCGGAGCAGCTGGACGCGGTCGTGTCGCAGGCGACGATGGCCGGCGCGAGCTTCTCGGCGGTCGTGTCCACCCCGGAGACCTACGTCGTCCCCGCCGAGGGCGAGCAGATCGGCACCCTGGCCGTGCTCGACCTCGGCGTGAAGGCCTCGACCACCCGGTACCTCGCCGCCCGCGGTTTCGAGGTGCACGTCGTGCCGCAGGACATCTCCGCGCCGGAGCTCGAAGCCCTCGCACCGGACGCCCTGTTCTACTCGAACGGCCCCGGCGACCCCGCCGCGTCGGACGCGCAGGTCGAACTGCTGCAGGACAGCCTGCGCACCGGCCGGCCGTTCTTCGGCATCTGCTTCGGCAACCAGCTGCTCGGCCGTGCGCTCGGCTTCGGCACCTACAAGCTGCCCTTCGGTCACCGCGGCATCAACCAGCCGGTGCTGGACACGACCACGGGCAAGGTCGAGATCACGAGCCAGAACCACGGCTTCGCGGTCGACGCGCCCCTCGGCGAGGTCCTCGAGTCCCCGGCCGGGTTCGGTCGGGTCGAGGTCTCGCACTACTCGCTGAACGACAACGTGGTCGAGGGCCTCCGCGCGCTCGACGTGCCGGCGTTCAGCGTGCAGTACCACCCCGAGGCCGCCGCCGGACCGCACGACAGCATGTACCTCTTCGACCGGTTCGCGGACATGGTGCGCGAGCGTCGCGACGGGGAGCCGCTCGACGCGGCCACCGCCGATGCCACGACCCCCGCAGCAGACATCACCAAGGAAGCGAACTGATGCCCAAGCGCGCAGACATCAACTCCGTCCTCGTCATCGGTTCCGGCCCGATCGTCATCGGTCAGGCCGCCGAGTTCGACTACTCCGGCACCCAGGCGTGCCGCGTCCTCCGGGCCGAGGGCGTCCGGGTCATCCTGGTCAACCCGAACCCGGCGACGATCATGACCGACCCCGACTTCGCCGACGCGACCTACATCGAGCCGATCACGAACGCGTCGCTCGAGGAGATCATCCGCATCGAGAAGCCGGACGCCGTCCTGCCGACCCTCGGCGGCCAGACGGCCCTGAACGCGGCCATCGCGCTCGACGAGGCCGGCATCCTCACCAAGCACGGCGTCGAGCTCATCGGTGCCAAGGTCGAGGCGATCCAGCGCGGCGAGGACCGCCAGCTCTTCAAGGAGCTCGTGCTCGAGTCCGGTGCCGACGTCGCCCGCAGCCACATCGCGCACACGCTCGAAGAAGCGAAGGAGTTCGCGAAGGACCTCGGGTACCCGCTGGTCGTCCGCCCGTCCTTCACCATGGGCGGCCTCGGCTCGGGCTTCGCCTACAACGAGGCCGAACTCGTCCGCTTCGTCGGCGACGGGCTGCAGTCCAGCCCGACGACCGAGGTCCTGCTCGAGGAGTCCATCCTCGGCTGGAAGGAGTACGAGCTCGAGCTGATGCGCGACAACTACGACAACACCGTCGTCATCTGCTCCATCGAGAACGTCGACCCGGTCGGCGTCCACACCGGTGACTCGATCACGGTCGCCCCCGCGCTGACCCTGACCGACCGCGAGTACCAGAACATGCGGAACATCGGCATCGACATCATCCGTCGCGTCGGTGTCGACACCGGCGGCTGCAACATCCAGTTCGCCGTCGACCCGTCCAACGGCCGCGTCATCGTCATCGAGATGAACCCCCGCGTGTCCCGCTCGTCGGCCCTCGCGTCGAAGGCCACGGGCTTCCCGATCGCCAAGATCGCGGCGAAGCTCGCCATCGGCTACCGGCTCGACGAGATCGAGAACGACATCACGAAGGTCACCCCGGCGAGCTTCGAGCCGACGCTCGACTACGTGGTCGTGAAGACCCCGCGGTTCGCGTTCGAGAAGTTCCCGGCCGCCGACGCCACCCTCACCACGACGATGAAGAGCGTCGGCGAGGCGATGGCCATCGGCCGGAACTACGCCACCGCACTGCAGAAGTCGCTGCGCTCGCTCGAGAAGCGCGGGTCGAGCTTCCACTGGGACACCCCGGCGGCCGAGCTCGACAAGGACGCCCTGCTGACGAAGTCGTCGATCCCGACCGACGGTCGCATCGTGACGGTCCAGCAGGCCCTGGTCGCGGGTGCCACCGCGGACGAGGTCTTCGAGGCCACCAAGATCGACCCCTGGTTCATCGACCAGATCGTGCTCATCAACGAGGTCGCGGACGAGGTCCGTGCCGCCGAGTCCCTCGACGCGGACACCCTGCGCTGGGCGAAGGAGCACGGCTTCAGCGACACCCAGATCGCGAGCCTGCGCAGCTCGGACGCGGCACCGGTCTCCGAGCAGCAGGTCCGTGACGAGCGGCACGCCCAGGGCATCCGGCCCGTCTTCAAGACGGTCGACACCTGCGCCGGCGAGTTCCCGGCCCTGACGCCGTACCACTACTCGTCGTACGACACCGAGACCGAGGTCGTCCCGAGCGACCGCAAGAAGGTCGTCATCCTCGGCTCCGGCCCGAACCGCATCGGACAGGGCGTCGAGTTCGACTACTCCTGCGTGCACGCGTCCTTCGCGCTGAGCGCCGCCGGGTTCGAGACGATCATGATCAACTGCAACCCCGAGACCGTGTCGACCGACTACGACACCTCGGACCGCCTGTACTTCGAACCGCTGACCGCCGAGGACGTCCTCGAGGTCATCGAGGCCGAGGCGGCGTCCGGCGAGCTCGTCGGCGTCGTCGTGCAGCTCGGTGGTCAGACGGCCCTGGGCCTGGCGAAGCCGCTCGAGGCGGCTGGCATCCCGATCCTCGGCACCAGCCCGACCGCGATCGACTCGGCCGAGGAGCGCGGACAGTTCTCCGCCATCCTCGACGCCGCCGGTCTGCTCGCACCGCGGAACGGCACGGCCCACGACCTGGCGAGCGCGACCACGGTGGCCGAGGAGATCGGGTACCCCGTCCTCGTCCGCCCGTCGTTCGTGCTCGGCGGCCGCGGCATGGAGATCCTCTACGACTCCCCGTCGCTCGCGGACTACTTCGACCGGATGGCCGACCAGGCGATCATCGGGCCGGAGCTCCCGCTGCTCGTCGACCGGTTCCTGGACGACGCCGTCGAGATCGACGTCGACGCGCTCTTCGACGGCGAGCGGCTGTACATCGGCGGCATCATGGAGCACCTCGAAGAGGCCGGCATCCACTCCGGCGACTCGGCGTGCACCCTGCCTCCGGTCGGCCTCGGCCGCGCGGAGATCCAGGGCGTGGTCGACGCGACCGAGAAGATCGCCCGCGGCATCGGCGTGCAGGGCCTGCTCAACGTGCAGTTCGCCATCGGCGCCGGCGTGCTCTACGTCCTCGAGGCGAACCCGCGCGCCAGCCGCACGGTGCCCTTCGTCTCGAAGGCGCTCGGCATCCCGCTGGCCAAGGCCGCGTCCCGCATCATGACCGGCACCACGGTCGCCGAGCTCGTCGCCGAGGGCATGCTGCCCGAGCGTGACGGCGCGTTCGTGCCCGCGCAGTCGCCGGTCGCCGTGAAGGAGGCCGTGCTGCCCTTCCGTCGCTTCCGCACCCGCGAGGGCCAGGTCGTCGACTCGGTGCTCAGCCCCGAGATGCGCTCCACCGGCGAGGTCATGGGCATCGACCGCGACTTCCCGCGGGCCTTCCTCAAGTCGCAGGACGCCGCGTACGGCGGCCTGCCGACCAGCGGCACGGTCTTCGTGAGCGTCGCCGACACCGACAAGCGTGCGATCGTGCTGCCGGTGCACCGCCTGCAGCAGCTCGGCTTCACGATCATCGCGACCGAGGGCACGGCGGAGATCCTCCGCCGCAACGGCATCGAGGTCGGGATCGTCGGCAAGTACAGCCAGGGCGGCGAGAGCGTCGTCGACCTGCTCGCCACGGGCGAGGTCGACATCGTCATCAACACGCCGTCGGGTGCCGCCGGTCGTGCGGACGGGTACGAGATCCGTGCGGCCACGGTGGCGGCGGACAAGCCCCTCTTCACGACGATCGCGCAGATCGGGGCGGCCGTCGCGGCGATCGAGACGATCGGCTCGCCGCTCAACGTCCGCAGCCTGCAGGACTACGCGCGCGAGCGCGCGACCTGGTGACGGCTGCCGGCGTGGACACGCCCCGGTCTGGAGGCCCGGCCTCCTTCGGCGTCCGCCTCGCGTCCGCCATGGGGGAGCGCTCACCGCTCTGCGTCGGGATCGACCCCCACGCCGCCACCCTGGCGGCGTGGGGGCTCGCCCGCGACGAGCAGGGCCTCACGGCGTTCGGCGCGACGCTGGTCGACGCGGCCGCCGGCCGCGCGGCGATCGTGAAGCCGCAGGTCGCCTTCTTCGAGGCGGCGGGGGTGGCTGGCTACCGTGCGCTCGACGCGACGATCCGCCGGGCACGCGATGCGGGCCTCCTGGTCGTCGCCGACGTGAAGCGGGGCGACATCGGGACCACCGGTGACGACTACGCGCTCGCGTGGCTCGACCGCGACGGGCCGTTCGCGGCCGACGCGATGACCGTGTCGCCGTACCTCGGGTACGGCTCGCTCCGGGGCACGATCGACGTCGCGCGCCGGAACGGTGCCGGGGTCTTCGTGCTCGCGGCGACGAGCAACCCCGAGGCCCGGGTGCTGCAGACCGCGGTGCTGGCCGAGGGACCGCGTACCGGCCGGACGGTCGCGGCCGGTATCGTTCTGGACGTGGCAGACGACAACCGGTCCGTGGGCGATCAGGCCCTCGGCGACGTCGGGCTCGTGCTCGGCGCGACCCTTCACCTCGACGACTTCGGCATCGACGCGGACGCGATCGGCACGGCGCCGGTCCTCGCTCCGGGCTTCGGTGCCCAGGGCGCCCGCATCGAGGACCTCCGTGCGCTGTACGGCGCGCGTGCCGAGCAGGTGCTCGTGAGCGAGTCGCGCGGCCTGCTGACCGACGGTCCGGACGGTGCCGCGGCGCTCGTCGCCGACCGCGCCGATCGCATCCGCACCGCACTGGCGGCGGCAGCGTGACCGACGACCACGAGGGCCTGCCCGCCCACCGCACCCCGCCAGAGGTCGACCGCGTCGCCGCGGCGAAGGCCGCCGTCGCCGCGCGACGCGCCCGGGCCGCGGTGAAGGCCGCGATCGCGTCGGGGGAGCGCTCCGCACTCGACGTCGCCCGTACCGCGTGGGACGACTCGCTGGTCGAGACGACCTCGGCGGAACGCTCGCTGCGGGTCCGTGACCTGCTGGTGAGCCTGCCGGGCATCGGCCCCGCGCGAGCCGAGGCGATCATGGGGTCCCTGCGGATCGCACGGTCGAAGCGCCTCGGTGGCCTGGGGACCCGGCAGCGCGCGGCCCTGGCCGACTGGCTCGCCGCCCGCGGTCGCAAGCGTGGTGCCTCGAAGCTCGTCGTGCTCGCCGGACCCACCGCGGTCGGCAAGGGCACGGTCAGCGCGCACATCCGACAGCACTACCCGGACGTCAACCTCAGCGTCTCCGCCACCACGCGGAAGCCGCGCCCCGGCGAGGTCGACGGCGTGCACTACTACTTCGTGGACGACGACGAGTTCGACCGCATGATCCGCGACCGTGAGCTGCTCGAGTGGGCGACCGTCCACAACTCGTACCGCTACGGCACCCCGCGCCCGCCGATCGACCGCGCGCTCGACGCCGGCGAGAAGGTCATGCTCGAGATCGACCTGCAGGGCGCCCGGCAGGTCCGCGACGCCATGCCCGAGGCGGTGCTCGTGTTCCTGCTGCCCCCGACGTGGGAGGAACTGGTGCGCCGGCTCATCGGCCGCGGGACCGAATCCGCGGAGGAACAGGCCCGTCGCCTCCAGACCGCGAAGGTCGAGCTGGCCGCCCAGGACGAGTTCGACGTGCGGATCGTGAACTCCGATGTCGGCACCGCGGCACGTGAGGTCGTAGACTTGTTCTCTGCGCCCTGACGGGTGCACTGACTTCGAGGAGACACCATGGCCAACCCCCAGGGCATCATCGACCCGCCCATCGACGACCTGCTCAGCAAGGTCGAGTCGAAGTACGCGCTCGTCATCTTCGCGTCCAAGCGCGCCCGCCAGATCAACGACTACTACGCCGACCTGCACGAGGGCTCGCTCTTCGACAACGTCGGACCGCTCGTCGACTCGACGATCGACGACAAGCCGCTGTCCGTCGCGCTCCACGAGATCAACGAGGACAAGCTCACCGTCACCAAGCAGCAGCAGCCCACCGACTGATCCCGGTGACTGCAGCTGCTCTCCGCCTCTTCACGTCCGAGTCGGTGACCGAGGGGCACCCCGACAAGATCTGCGACCAGATCTCGGACAGCATCCTCGACGCACTGCTGGCGGTCGACCCGAACGCGCGCGTCGCCGTCGAGACGATGGTGACCACCGGGCTCGTGCACGTCGCCGGCGAGGTCACGACCTCCGGCTACGTCGAGATCCCCAAGCTCGTCCGTGACGTCATCACCGGGATCGGCTACAACTCGTCGGACGTCTCGTTCGACGGTGCCACCTGTGGTGTCGAGGTCTCGATCGGTGCGCAGTCGCCGGACATCGCGCAGGGTGTGGACGAGTCGCTCGACTCCCGCACCGGTGCGGTCGACCCGCTCGACCGTCAGGGCGCCGGCGACCAGGGCATCATGTTCGGCTTCGCGACGAACGAGACCCCCGAGTACATGCCGGTCGCGATCTGGCTGGCGCACCGCCTGGCCGAGCGCCTGGCCGCGGTCCGGAAGTCGGGCGAGCTGTCGTTCCTGCGCCCGGACGGCAAGACCCAGGTCACCATCGGGTACGACGGCGTCGTGCCGAAGACCGTCGAGACCGTCGTGCTCTCCACGCAGCACTCGCCGAGCGTCACGCTCGACGAGCTCACCGCCTCGATCACCGAGCACGTGATCCGTCCGGTCCTCGACCTGGTCGACCTCGACTCGTCGCACGTCGACGTCATCGTGAACCCGACCGGTCGCTTCGAGATCGGCGGCCCCCAGGGCGACGCCGGGCTGACCGGCCGCAAGGTGATCGTCGACACCTACGGCGGGGCTTCCCGTCACGGTGGCGGCGCGTTCAGCGGCAAGGACCCGTCGAAGGTCGACCGTTCGGCGGCGTACGCGCTGCGCTGGGTCGCCAAGAACGCGGTCGCCGCGGGGCTCGCCGACCGGCTCGAGGTGCAGGTCGCGTACGCGATCGGCCGTGCGAAGCCCGTCGGGCTCTACGTCGAGACCTTCGGCACCGGACACGTCGACGACGCCACGATCGAGGCCGCCATCCGCCAGGTGTTCGACCTGCGTCCGGCCGCGATCATCCGCGACCTCGACCTGCTCCGACCGATCTACGCGCAGACCGCGACCTACGGCCACTTCGGCCGCGAGCTCCCCGGGTTCACGTGGGAGCAGCTCGACCGTGTCGAGGAACTCCGGGCCGCCGCAGGACTCGTCGCCGCGACCGTCTGAAGCACCGCGTGACCACCGTCGCGCGCGTCGTCCTCGACTCGCCGCTCCCGCAGTTGGACCGTCTGTTCGACTACCGGGTACCGGCCGAGCTCGAGGACGACTGCGTCGCGGGGGTCCGCGTCAAGGTGCCGCTGCGCACCGGGGCACGGATGTCCGACGGCTACGTCGTCGAGATCGTCACCGAGGGTGAGTACCCGGGTGAGTTGAGCCAGATCGAGGCCGTCCTGTCCCCGGTGCCCGTCCTGGCGCCGGAGATCTGGACCCTCGCACGCGCCGTCGCCGACCGGGCCGCGGGTGTCGCCTCCGACGTGCTGCGCCTCGCCGTGCCCCCGCGGCAGGTGCGCGCCGAGAAGGCCTGGCTCGCCCGGGACACCGCGTGGTCGCCGCCGCCGGTGACCGCCCCGCCCGTCACCGGCTACGCCGACGGCGTCCTGGAGGCCGTGGTGACGGAGCACGGACGCGCTGCGGTCGCCGCCGTGCCCCAGCCCGTGTCGTTGGGTGACGCGGACGCGCCGGTCTGGGTCCCGGGGTGGGCCGCGACGCTCGCCCAGGCAGCCGCGCACGCGGTGGCGGCCGAGCAGTCCGCGGTGATCGCCGTTCCGGACTTCCGCGACGTCATCGACCTCGAGCGTGCCCTGCTCGCCGTGCTGCCACCGGAGCGGGTGGTGCGCTTCGACGCCAAGCAGACGAACGGGCAGCGCGCGAAGGCACTGCTGCAGGCCCGCACGCACCCGGTGGTCGCGATCGGCAACCGCACGGCGATGTACGCACCGGCGACGGAGCTCGGCCTGATCGCCATGTGGGACGACGGCGACGCCTCGTTCATCGAGCAGCGGGCGCCCTACGTGCACACGCGCGACGTCGCCCTGGTGCGGGCCGCCCAGTCCGGTGCCGCGCTGCTGTTCGTCTCACACGCGCGCAGCACCGACGTGCAGCGCCTGGTCGAGCTGCACTGGCTGCAGGACGTCGTGCCGTACCGCGTGAAGACCCCGAAGGTCATCCCCACCGTGCAGCAGACCGGGGCCGAGGGGTTCGCCGCGCAGGCGCGCATCCCGAGCTCTGCGTGGCGTGCCGCGCGCGAGGCCAGCCAGCACGGTGCCGTCCTGGTGCAGGTCGCGAGCCCCGGCTTCGGCACCGGGCTGGTCTGTGCCGAGTGCGGCGAACGCGCGCACTGCCGGGTCTGCGGCGGGCCGCTCGGCAGCCCGCACCGTGGCGCCACTCCCCAGTGCCGCTTCTGCGGCGCCCTGGCCGTCGGGTTCCGCTGCCCGACGTGCGGCAACGGCACCGTCAAGCCGGTCGGTCAGGGAGCGCAACGGACCGCCGACGAACTCGGGCGGGCGTTCCCCGGCACGCGGATCGTCGTCGCCGACGGCTCTCGCCCGCTCGACGAGGTCCCCGCCCGCCCGTCCGTCGTCGTCGCCACCCGTGGGGCCGAGCCGTCGGTGCCGGGGGGCTACGCCTGCGTGCTGCTGCTGGACGGTGAGAAGATGCTCGCCCGCGAGGGGCTGCGCGTGCAGGAGGACGTCCTGCGCTTCTGGACGAACGCGGCGGCGAAGTCGTCTCCCGGGGCCGAGGTGTACCTGGTCGGGATCGGCGGTCGGCTGGCCTCGGCGATGGCCCTGTGGCGACTCGACGGACCCGCGCACGACGAGCTGACCGACCGCCGCGAACTCCACTTCCCACCGGCGGTCCGGGTGGCGACGATGACCGGTACCGACGAAGCCGTCACCGCGGCGGTCGAAGCGCTCGGCGACGCCGTCGTCGGTCCGGTGCTCGGCCCGGTCCCGGTCGAGGACGACGCCCTGCCGGGCACGGTCCGGGCGATCGTGCGGTTCCCGTACGCGCACGGGGCCGAGGTCGCGGCGACGCTCAAGGCCGAGGTGATCCGGCGCTCGTCGACCCGGCGGGTGCTCAAGGGCGGCAACCGCCGACGCGCCGCTCCGACGCTGCGGGTGCGGTTGGACGACGCCGAACCGTTCTCCGAGGTCTGACGCCGTCGGGCCCGCTTGGGCACGACTGGTGGCCCAGATGCAGAACGACACCGTCGACGTCTTGGGACGTCGGCGGTGTCGTTCGGGGTCTGCCGCCGTGCGGCGACCGGCTGGTGCGGGTCGGTCAGGCGTTGGCGGGCCGGCGACGCTCGCGCGGCAGCACGACGCCGAGGGCGACCATGCCGATGGCGAGGACGAGGTGCAGCCAGTTGTCGGCGTTGTTCAGCGGCACGAAGTTCGCACCCGAGCTGTGGCCGGCGGTGAACAGGCCGTAGATCCACAGCACGAAGTAGACGATCCCGCCGATCACCAGGTACATCCGCGAGCCGGAGGCACGGTTGGCGGCGAGCAGCCCGATGACGCCGAACAGCAGGTGCACGATGTTGTGCAGCACGGACACCTGGAAGATGCCGAGCAGCATGCCCATCGACTCGTGTCCGGCCCCGGCCAGGTCGCCGGTCGTAATGCCGGGGATGAACCCGGCGATCCCGACGAGCAGGAACACGATGCCGACCACGAGGGCGGCCTTCTGGACGGACGAACCGGCGTAGCGGTTGGTGGCGGTGGTGACGTCGCTCATGGGGTTTCCTCTCCTGATGTGGTTCAGACCGTACGCAGCCGATGCTCTGCTGTCCCCAAGGTGAGCCGGAACGCGCACCGTGATGCCGGCGACCGGGCAAGGCGCAGTGGCTCGCGCGTGGGAGGATCGAACCCATGCGTCTCGTCGTCGCCGGCAGCCCCGCTGCGGCCGTCCCCACCCTCCGCCGTCTGGCGGCGTCCGACCACGAGATCGTCGCGGTGCTCACGCGGCCGGCCACTCCGCAGGGCCGCAAGCGTGTCCTCACCCCGACCCCGGTGGCCGTCGTCGCCGCGGAGCTCGGTCTGCCGGTCATCGAGGCCTCGCGCGTCGACGACACCGTCACCGCCCGGATCGCGGACCTCGACGTCGACCTCGGCGTGATCGTCGCCTACGGTGCACTGCTCCGCCGCCCGGCGCTCGACGCCCCGAGGCACGGCTGGATCAACCTGCACTTCTCCGACCTGCCGGCGTACCGCGGTGCTGCTCCCGTGCAGCGTGCGGTGATGGCCGGCGACACCCGGACCGCCGCGACGGTCTTCCAGCTGGTCGAGGCGCTCGACGCCGGTCCGGTCTACGCCGCGCGGCCCTTCGAGATCGACCACGAGGCGACCTCGGGCGAGGTCCTCGCGGCGATGGCCGAGGTCGGCGCCGACGTGGTGGCGGACGTCGTGGACGCCATCGCCGCCGGCACCGCCGTCGCGACCGAGCAGTCCGGCGAGCCCACGGTCGCCCCGAAGCTCACGATCGACGACGGCCGCATCGACTTCGCCGCGCCCGCCACCGTCGTGCACGCCCGGCTGCGCGGGGTCACGCCCGAGCCCGGCGCGTACGCCCACCTGGGCGAGACCCGCGTGAAGCTGCTCCGCAGCACCCTCCAGCCGGGAGGCACGCAGGACCCCGCCCCGTCGCTCGCGCCGGGTGCGCTCGCACTCCACGGCGGTCGGCTGCTGGTCGGGACCGCCGACACCCCGCTGGTGCTGCTCGAGGTGCAGCCGGCCGGCAAGAAGGCGATGGACGCCGCCGCCTGGGCCCGTGGCCTCGGCGAACTGGACGGGAAGGTCCTCGCATGAGCCCCCAGACGAAGCCCCAGGGTGCCCGCCGCGGCCCGCGTCCGGCCAGCGCCCGCCGCGTGGCGTTCGACGTGCTCCGCGCCGTGCAGGTCGACGACGCCTACGCGAACCTGCTGCTGCCGACGCGCATCCGCCGCGCCGGGCTCACCGCCCGCGACGCCGGGTTCGCGACCGAGCTCACCTACGGGTCGATCCGGATGCTCGGCCGCTACGACGTGATCATCGCGCTGGCCTCCGGTCGCCGGGCCGAGAACATCGAGGCGGACGTCCTCGACGTGATGCGCCTCGGTGCCCACCAGCTGCTCGCCATGCGCACGCCGACGCACGCCGCCGTCGACGCCACGGTCGAGCTCGCCCGCGAGGTCGGTGCCCGCCGCGCGACCGGGTTCGTGAACGCCGTGATGCGCAAGATCGCCGCCCGAACCGACCAGGAGTGGGACGCCCTGATCACCGAGGGTCGCGCCGGGGACGCCCTGCTGGCCACCCGCTGGTCGCACCCCGTCTGGGTCGTCTCGGCGCTCCGCGACGCCCTGGCCGCCGAACGTTCCCGCGACGAGCTCGCCGCCCTGCTCGCCGCCGACAACGCCGCACCCCGGGTGCAGCTCGCGGCCCTGCCCGGCCTCGCCACCGACGAGGACATCGCCACCGCGACCGCCCGCACCGCTCCGGACGACGACACCGATGCCGCGTTCGCCGACGCGACCGGTGCGGACGACGTGCCCGCGGCCCTGGTGCCCGCCGACGACGAACCGGAGGCCGACGGCGCGACCGGCACCGTGCCTCCCGTCCGGGCCGAGGAGCCCGTCGTGCAGGCGGATGCCGCGCCGGTGTCGCCCGTCGGCATCCGCGGCATCAGCGGCGACCCGGCGCGCGTGCCGGGCGTCGCCGCCGGACGCCTGCGCGTGCAGGACGAGGGCTCGCAGCTCGCCGCGCTGGCGTTGAGCCGCTCGTCGGACGTGCGTGCGGGGGAGCGGTGGCTCGACATGTGCGCCGGGCCCGGCGGCAAGGCCGCGCTGCTCGCCGCCGAGGCGCAGCAGGGCGGGGCGACCCTGGTCGCCAACGAGCTCGTGCCCGCCCGCGCCGGACTCGTGCGGAACGCCCTCGGCGTGTTCGGTGACCACGTGCGGGTCGTCGAGGGCGACGCCCGTCGGTACGGACGCGACGGCACCGGGATGACCTTTGACCGCATCCTGCTCGACGCCCCGTGCACCGGGCTCGGCGCGCTGCGTCGCCGACCGGAAGCACGCTGGCGAAAGCTCCCCGAGGACGTCGAGGAGCTCGCTGCCCTGCAGACCGAACTGCTCGACGCCGCCGTCCGGGTGCTCGCACCGGGTGGGACCCTGGCGTACGTGACGTGTTCGCCGCACCTCGCCGAGACCCGCGGGCAGGTCGACGCGCTGATGGGGCGGCACGGGGACCGGCTCGAGCAGCTCGACACCGCCACGATCGTCCGGGTTGTCGCCGCGCGCGACCCCGAGATCGCGGACGGTGCCACGGCGCAGCTGTGGCCGCACCGGATCGGGACGGACGCGATGTTCATCGCGCTGTTCCGTCGCGTCGACTGAGGCCCCGGCCCACGGCGTTCAGGCTCCTCACTGGTAGACGCTGCCCTCGCAGGTGTGCACGGCCGAGTCGTCGAACAGCGCCCGTAGGTTGTACGCGGCACAGTCCCGGAACGTGCCGATGCTGATCCGCCGCGCCGACCGGCGGAGCTCGCCCTTCGTGGGGTCGTCCGAGCCGATGCCAGCCCGGTGGACGGTCCAGGCGATGTCCTGCGCTTCGGCGTCGAGGTAGCGCATGACCGCCTCGTTGTCCGCGTGTTGGCCGCGGTAGTCCCGCGCAAGCGTCGATCGGACGAGGCGGAGCACGGGGGCGAGCCGCTTGCCGGGAGGGGCGCTCAGCCCACCGGCCTGGTACAGCAGGCGCCGGGTGCCGTTCCGGCGCATGGCGGGGACGAGGGCGCGGACGAACTGCGTGTTGACGGGTCGCTCGCGTTGCGCGGCGACGTCCCCGAGCATCACGACGACGCCCGTCACGCCGTCGAGCAGTGCATCGAGGTCGAGGTCGTCGGCGACCGAGCCCTGCACGACCTGCAGGTCGTCGTGCTGGACAGCCAGCTTCGACGGCGTCCGTGCGACTGCTCGGACGCGGTGCCCGGCGTCGAGTGCGAGTCGGGTGAAGTGCTGGCCGGTTTGGCCGGTCGCGCCGAACACGAGGAGGGTCTGTTCCGAAGGCATGTCGTCAAAATAGGCGTTGCCTAGAAAATAGTCAATGCCTAGTTCGGGACTAGGATGTCCCCATGACCGAGCGGCCCTTCCACCACGGGAACCTGCGGGCGGTGCTCCTCGACGAGGCCGTCGCGGTGCTTCGGGAGTCAGGGATCGACGGACTCTCGCTCCGCGACCTCGCCCGCCGCGCCGGGGTCAGTCACGGCGCCCCCCGGAGTCACTTCGTCGATCGGCAGGCGCTCCTCGACGCCCTCGCCGAACTCGGCTTCGACCGGTTGACCGCTGCCGTGCGCCGGGCACTGTCGGGTGCCGACGGGCTGGAGGACCGGTTCCGCCGGGTCGCCCTGGCGTACGTGGACTTCGCAATCGACGACGCGGCGCTGATGGACCTCATGTTCCACGCGAAGACGACCGGCCGGACAGGCCCCGTGCAGGCTGCCGCGGAGTCGCTGTTCGCGGTGCTCGAGGGTGCCGTGGGAACCGCGACGACGGGGGACGACGGTGCGGACGCCCGACTCCTCTTCAAGCTCCTGTTCGCGGCGACCATGCAGGGGATCGCCACCCTGGTCGTCTCGCACCGGATCGACCGGATGCAGGGCGAACGGCTCGTCGACGCCGCGCTCGAGACGATGCTCGGCTCGGAGCTCGGCACCCGGGTGGTCGGCGGGCGCTGACGTCGCCACGGAGCGGCCCGGCAGGCTCGCGCCGGTAGGCTTGCCCGGTGACGATCCGCATCTCGCCGAGCATCCTGTCCGCAGACTTCGCGAACCTCGAGCGCGAACTCCAGCGCATCGAGACCGCCGACCTGGTGCACGTCGACGTGATGGACAACCACTTCGTCCCGAACCTGACGCTCGGGCTGCCGATCGTGCAGCGCTTGCAGCAGGTGTCGCCGGTGCCGCTCGACGTGCACCTGATGGTCACCGACGCCGACCGCAATGCGCCGAAGTACGCCGAGACGGGCGCGTCGAGCGTCACGTTCCACTTCGAGGCAGCCGACGACCCGGTGGCGACCGCCGCGGCGATCCGGTCGAACGGTGCCCGCGCGGCGATCGCCGTGAAGCCCGGCACCCCGATCACGCAGGTGCTGCACCACCTCGACGCCTACGACATGATCCTGCTGATGACGGTCGAGCCCGGGTTCGGCGGCCAGTCCTTCATGCCGTCCGTGATGCCGAAGCTCGCCGACGCCCGCGCCGCCGTCGACGCGTCCGGGCTCGACGTCTGGCTCGAGGTGGACGGCGGGATCGCGGTCGACACCGTGCCCGAGGCCGTCCGGAGCGGTGCCGACACCCTGGTGGCGGGCTCCGCGGTGTACGGCGGCGAACCCGCCGCGCGCATCGCCGACCTGCGCGAGGCCGCCGCTCGGGCGCGCTCGTGACCGGGGGAGCGCCGGAGCGCACCGGCGGCACCGAGGCGACCACTGCCTCCCGTCCGGACGGTGCGTCGGCAGCGTCGGCGGAGACCGGTAGCCTGGACCCCGTGAAGACGTTCGACGACCTGTTCCAGGAGCTCACCGAGAAGGCGCGCACGCGCCCCGAGGGCTCCGGCACCGTCGCCGAACTGGACGCCGGCGTGCACCAGATCGGCAAGAAGATCGTGGAAGAAGCGGCCGAGGTCTGGATGGCGGCCGAGTACGAGGGCGACGAGCGCACCTCGGAGGAGATCTCGCAGCTCGTGTACCACCTGCAGGTCCTCATGGTCGCGAAGGGGCTGTCCCCGGCGGACATCTGGCGACATCTGTAGGACGCGCTCGGGCACCGCCCGCGCACCGACCTCGATCCGCCACGACCCCGACCAGAAAGCAGACCCCCTGATGCTCCGCATCGCCGTGCCCAACAAGGGCTCCCTGTCCGAGACCGCGTCCGACATGCTGCGCGAGGCCGGGTACGCCGGTCGCCGCGACCCGAAGGCGCTGCACCTGCTCGACGAGCGCAACGGCGTCGAGTTCTTCTTCCTCCGCCCGCGGGACATCGCGACCTACGTCGGCTCCGGCGCACTCGACGTCGGCATCACCGGCCGCGACCTGCTGCTCGACTCCGGGTCCGAGGCGCACGAGGTCGACGCGCTCGGCTTCGCCGACTCCACCTTCCGGTTCGCCGGCACCCCGGGTCGGTTCGCCTCGCTGGAGGACCTCGACGGCGTGCGGGTGGCCACGAGCTACCCCGGACTGGTCGGTGCGTTCCTCGCCGAGCACGGGGTCAGCTCCACGCTCGTGAAGCTCGACGGCGCGGTCGAGAGCGCCGTCCGGCTCGGGGTCGCCGACGCCGTGGCCGACGTCGTGTCGACGGGCAGCACGCTCCGGCAGGCGGGCCTCGAGATCTTCGGCCCGGTGATCCTCGAGTCGACCGCGGTGCTCGTCTCCACCGACGAGACCATCCCCGGCATCGACGTGCTCCGCCGACGCCTGCAGGGCGTGCTCGTCGCCCGTGGCTACGTGATGCTCGACTACGACGTCCCCACGGCCCTGCTCGAGCAGGCGACGGCGGTGGCGTCCGGCATCGAGTCGCCCACCGTGTCGCCGCTGCACGACCGCGACTGGGCGGCCGTCCGCGTGATGATCCCGCGCGACGACGCGAACCTCATCATGGACGCGCTCTACGACCTCGGCGCCCGGGCGATCCTCGTCAGCCCGATCCACGCGGCACGCCTGTGACCGCCGGTGGCGTGTCGGTCCGGGTCATCCCGTGCCTCGACGTCAAGGGCGGCCGCGTCGTCAAGGGCGTCAACTTCCTGGACCTCCAGGACGCCGGTGACCCCGTCGAGCTCGCGGCTCGGTACTACGAGCAGGGTGCCGACGAGCTGACCTTCCTCGACGTCGGCGCCACGGTCGAGAACCGGGCGACGATGTACGACACCGTGACCCGGACGGCCGAGCAGGTCTTCATCCCGCTCACCGTCGGTGGTGGGGTGCGCAGCGTCGACGACGTCTCGCGCCTGCAGCAGTGCGGCGCGGACAAGATCGGCGTGAACAGCGCAGCGATCGCCCGGCACGAGCTCATCGGCGAGATCGCCGACCGGTTCGGTGCCCAGGCCGTCGTGCTGTCGCTCGACGTCAAGCGATCCGACCGGATGCCATCGGGCTTCGTGGTCACCACCCACGGCGGGCGGACCGAGTCCGACCTCGACGCCATCGCGTGGGCACGCGAGGCCGTCGAGCGCGGCGCGGGGGAACTGCTCGTCAACTCCATCGACGCCGACGGCACGAAGAACGGGTTCGACCTCGAACTGGTGGCCGCGGTGCGCGCCGTCTCGTCCGTCCCGGTGATCGCCTCGGGAGGCGCGGGTCGCGTCGAGCACTTCGCCCCGGCCGTCGACGCGGGAGCGGATGCGGTCCTCGCCGCCAGTGTCTTCCACCGTGGCGAGATGACCGTGGGGGACGTGAAGGCCGCGCTCCGCGCGACCGGCCACACCGTCCGCTGATCCGCCGCCGTAGGCTAGGAGCCTCATGACCGACAGCACCAGCACCGACACCGAGGCGGTCCTCGACCGCGCACACTTCGGTGCGGACGGCCTGCTCCCCGCCATCGTGCAGGAGGAATCGTCGAAGGACGTCCTCATGCTCGGCTACATGGACCGGGAAGCCCTCCGCCGCACCCTCACCGAAGGCCGTGTGACCTTCTGGTCGCGGTCGCGGAACGAGTACTGGCGGAAGGGCGACACGTCGGGACACGCCCAGTACGTCCGTGGTGCCGCGCTGGACTGCGACGACGACACGCTCCTCGTCACGGTGCACCAGGTCGGGGCGGCGTGCCACACCGGTGCGCACCGGTGCTTCGACGTCGACCCGCTCGCGCCCGTGACCATGTCTGCCCCGGCGGACACGGCCGTGGAGCCGACCCGATGACCACCGCGACGATCTCCGAGACCCCGCACACGACCTCCCGACCGGAGTTCGACGGCCTGCTCGGCGACCACCGCGTCCTGCCGGTCGTCCGCGCGCTGTACGGCGACAGCGAGACGCCGGTCGGCGTCTACCGCAAGCTCGCCGACGGCCGCCCCGGGTCCTTCCTGCTCGAGTCCGCCGGTCAGGGCGGCCTGTGGTCACGCTGGTCGTTCGTCGGTGTGCGGAGCTTCGGCGTCCTGACGCAGGACGGCGACCGAGCGGCCTGGATCGACACCGGGATCGACGCCGAGCGCGCCGTCGGGTCGCTCGACGGCGCCCCCCTCGAGGTCCTCGCACGGTTGCACGAGCGCTGGGCGACGCCCCGCGTGCCCGGCTCGCCGCCCCTCGTCGGCGGCACCGTCGGCTTCATCGGGTGGGAGGCCGTGCGCCAGCTCGAGCACCTGCCGAACGTGCCGCCGGCCGACTTCGACGTCCCCGGACAGGCGCTGTCGTTCGTCTCCGAACTCGCCGCGCTCGACCACCGCACCGGTCTCGTGCTGCTCGTCGCGAGCGTGCTGAACGACGGCACCGACGACGCGGACACCCTCTGGGCGGACGCGCAGCAGCGCCTCGACCGCATGCAGGGCGACCTGGTGCAGCCGAGCGTCGCGACCGTCGCCGAGGCGTTCGAGATCGCCGAGCCGACCCCGACCCACCGCACGAGCCCGGCCGACTACATGGCGTCCGTCGAGCGCTCGAAGGGCTTCATCCGCGACGGTGACGTGTTCCAGGTCGTCATCTCGCAGCGGTTCGACCACGAGGTCACGGCCGACCCGCTCGACGTCTACCGGGTGCTCCGGACACTGAACCCGAGCCCGTACATGTACTTCCTCGCCCTCGCGGACACCGCCGACGAGCGGTTCTGGATCGTCGGCGCTTCACCAGAGGCTCTGGTCAAGGTGCAGGGCGACCGCGCCATCACGCACCCGATCGCCGGGTCCCGCCCGCGTGGTGCGACCCCGGAAGCGGACGTCCACCTCGGCGAGGACCTGCTCGGCGACCCGAAGGAGCGCGCCGAGCACCTGATGCTCGTCGACCTCGCCCGCAACGACCTGCAGAAGGTGTGCGAGCCGGGCACCGTCAGCGTCACCGAGTTCATGACCGTCGAGCGGTTCAGCCACATCATGCACCTGGTGTCGAGCGTCGAGGGGCGGGTGCGTCCCGACGCCTCGGCGATCGACGTGTTCCGGGCAACGTTCCCGGCCGGCACGCTCTCGGGTGCACCGAAGCCGCGTGCGCTCGAGATCATCGACGAGCTCGAGCCGGCGAAGCGCGGTGCGTACGCCGGTGTCGTCGGGTACTTCGACTTCGCCGGTGACGCCGACCTGGCGATCGCGATCCGCACCGCCCTGATCAAGGACGGCGTCGCCCGCGTGCAGGCCGGTGCTGGACTCGTCGCGGACTCCGACCCGGAGACCGAGCACGTCGAGGCGGTCAACAAGGCCGCCGCCCCGCTGCGTGCCGTCGCCACGGCCAACCGGATGCGCGAGGTCCGCTCGTGAAGCGCTCGCGTCCGATCGTGGTCGTCGCCGGGCTCCTGGTCGCCGGCGTCATCATGCTCGCCTGGACCCAGACCTGGTTCACCGTGCGCCTGCACGCGGGCGCCGCCGTCACCTCGACGGTCTCGGCCGATGGGGCGGCGGTCGTGCCGCAGTACACGGCGCTGGCGATCGCGAGCCTCGCGCTCTTCCTGGCGATGACCATCGCCGGACGGGTGCTGCGCATCGTGCTCGCCGCCGTCGAGATCCTGCTCGGCCTCGGGGTCGTCGTCAGCGGGATCAACGCACTCCGTGACCCGATCGCCGCTGCACGCGGTGCCGTCGGCGAGGTCGCCGGGGTCAGTGACCTCGGCGCCGTCCGCGGTGTCGTGTCGAGCGTCTCCGTGAGCCCGTGGCCCGCCGTCGGGATCGCGGGCGGCGTCCTCGCCGTGCTGCTCGGCGTGGTCGTCATCGTGGTCCAGCGCGCCTGGCCCGGCCCGAGCCGGAAGTACGGCGCCGCGACCGCCGGAGCCGCCGCGGCGGCACGCGCGGCAGCACCCGTCCAGCGCGACGCGGTCGTCGACTGGGACGACCTGAGCGCGGGCGTGGACCCGACCACCGCCGACGGCGCGGGCGCGGGGGCGCCGAGTGACGACACGGTAGGATCGACAGGGCGTCGCTCGACCGACGACGCCGGAGCAGAACGAGGAGCACCGTGAGCAACACTGAGCCCGCAGAACTCGGCGAAGGCCACTCGCCGGCCGCCTGGACCGCCGTCGTGATCATGCTGATCGGATTCGCGGCAGGCACGCTGTTCTTCTGGTTCGACCAGCCGTGGGGCGTCTGGGCCTCCGCTGGCGTCGTCCTCATCGGCCTCATCGTCGGTGGCGTGATGAAGAAGGCCGGCTACGGCGTCGACGGTCCGAAGTTCGTCCCCAAGCACCACGGCGAGTAGGGGTCTCCCGATGCCGAACGTGCTCGAGACCCTCGTCGCGGGCGCGCTCGAGGACGCCGCCGCCCGTCGTGTCGACCGTCCGTACTCGGACGTCGAACGCGACCTCGACCGGGTGGCGTCGCCGCTCGACGCCCTCGCGTTCCTCAGCCCGGGCGACCGGGTGAAGATCATCGCCGAGGTCAAGCGAGCCAGCCCGTCCCGCGGGTCGATGGCCGCGATCGCCGACCCGGCTGCCCTCGCCGCCGACTACGAGCGTGGCGGGGCCTCGACGATCAGCGTCCTGACCGAGGGCCGCAAGTTCCTCGGCAGCCTCGCCGACCTCGAAGCCGTGAAGGCCCGCGTCGGGGTCCCCGTGCTCCGCAAGGACTTCATCGCCGACCCGTACCAGGTGATCGAGGCCCGGGCGTCCGGAGCCGACGTCGTGCTGCTCATCGTGGCGGCGCTCGACCAGGCCCGCCTGGTCGAACTGCACACCCTGGCCGAAGAACTCGGCATGCGCGTGCTGGTCGAGGCGCACTCCGGTGACGAGGTCACGCGTGGCCTCGACGCCGGCGCCCGCATCCTCGGCGTCAACGCCCGTGACCTGACCGACTTCTCGCTCGACCGCGACCTGTTCGGGTCGCTCGCCGACCGCATCCCCACCGGGGTCGTGCGGGTCGCCGAGTCCGCGGTCTCCGGTCCGGCCGACGTCGCCCACTACCGGGCAGCCGGTGCCGACGTCGTGCTGGTCGGCGAAGCGCTCGTGACGGGTGACGACCCCGCCGCGACTCTGGCGTCGTTCGTCGACGCCGCCGACCAGGCCTGACCGGCCCACCGGGCCGCTGACCAGCGGCCCGGACCGCCCACGCATCGAGGCCGCCGACCGCGGCCGCACGTTCCACCCGTCCGACGCGGCCCACCGGCCGCGTCGGACTCGTCCCGGGAGACACATCGTGACCTCACTCCGCGACCTGCACGGCCCCTACTTCGGTGACTTCGGCGGACGCTTCGTCCCCGAGTCCCTCGTCCTCGCGCTCGACGAGCTCGAGGCCGCCTTCCGTCAGGCTTGGGCGGACCCGGCGTTCCGTGCGGAGCTCGACGAGCTGCAGCGCGACTACACCGGGCGCCCGTCGATCATCACCGAGGTGCCGCGGTTCGCGAAGCACGCCGGTGGTGCCCGGGTGATCCTGAAGCGCGAGGACCTGAACCACACCGGGTCCCACAAGATCAACAACGTCCTCGGCCAGGCCCTCGTCGCCCGTCGGCTCGGCAAGACCCGCCTGATCGCCGAGACCGGTGCCGGCCAGCACGGCGTCGCCACCGCGACCGCTGCCGCACTGTTCGGCATGGAGTGCGTCGTCTACATGGGCGCCGTGGACACCGAGCGACAGGCCCTCAACGTGGCGCGGATGCGCCTGCTCGGCGCCGAGGTGATCCCCGTCGAGACCGGTTCGCGCACCCTGAAGGACGCCATCAACGACGCCCTGCGCGACTGGGTCGCCAACGTCGAGTCGACGCACTACCTGCTCGGCACGGTCGCCGGTCCGCACCCGTTCCCCGAGATGGTGCGCGAGTTCCACAAGGTCATCGGCGAGGAAGCGCGCCAGCAGGTCCTCGACCGCGTCGGGCGCCTGCCGGACGCCGTCGCGGCCTGCGTCGGCGGCGGATCGAACGCGATGGGCATCTTCGAGGCGTTCCTCGACGACGAGTCCGTCGCACTGCACGGCTTCGAGGCCGGCGGCGACGGCGTCGAGACCGGTCGGCACGCGGCGAGCATCACGCTCGGTCGCGAGGGCGTGCTGCAGGGCGCGAAGTCGTACCTGATGCAGGACGAGGACGGCCAGACGATCGAGAGCCACAGCATCTCCGCCGGACTCGACTACCCGAGCGTCGGACCGGAGCACGCGTACCTGGCGTCGATCGGCCGCGCGAAGTACCAGCCGATCACCGACACCGAGGCGATGGAGGCGTTCCGCCTGCTGAGCCAGACCGAGGGGATCATCCCGGCGATCGAGTCGTCCCACGCCCTCGCCGGTGCCATGAAGCTCGGCAAGGAGCTCGGCCCCGAGGGCGTCGTGCTCGTGAACCTGTCCGGCCGGGGCGACAAGGACGTCGCGTCCGCCAGTCGCTACTTCGGCATCCTCGACGAGAACGCGGTGCAGCTGTGATCACGAACCGGACCGTCGCCACGACGATCGACACCGCCAACGCCGAGCGCGCCGGAGCCGTCGTCGGCTACCTGCCCGCCGGGTACCCCAACCTGCAGACCAGCGTCGACGCCGCCGTCGCCCTCGCCGAGAACGGCGTGGACGTCATCGAGTTCGGCCTGCCGTACTCCGACCCGGTGATGGACGGCCCCGTGATCCAGCGGGCGGCCGAGGAGAGCCTGGCGAACGGCTTCCGGGTCGCACAGGTCTTCGACGCCGTGCAGCAGATCACCGAGCGGGCCGACGTGCCGGTGCTCGTCATGACGTACTGGAACCCGGTGCTGCGCTACGGCGTGGACCGCTTCGCCGACGACCTCGTCGCCGCCGGAGCCGCCGGCCTCATCACGCCCGACCTCATCCCCGACGAGGCCTCCGCGTGGACCGAGGCCTCCGAGCGCACCGGGCTCGACCGGGTCTTCCTCGCCGCACCGTCCTCGTCGGACGAGCGCATGCGCCAGGCGGTCGAGGCCAGCCGTGGGTTCGTCTACGCCGTCTCGACGATGGGTGTGACCGGTGCCCGGGCCGGCGTCGACGTCGCCGCACGCACGGTGGTGTCGCGTCTGCGCGACGCCGGGGTCGAGCGCACCTGCGTGGGTCTCGGGATCTCGACGGCCGAGCAGGTCGGCGAGGTGCTCGAGTACGCCGATGGCGCCATCGTCGGGTCCGCGTTCGTCCGCGCGCTGGCCGACCTCGGTGTGCAGGGTGTGGCCGACCGTGCCGCCGACCTCGCCACCGGCGCCCGCCGCCGCTAGTCCAGTTCCTGTCGGGCCCGCGACCCGCGCTACAGTGAGCGAGGCCGACGCCACGTCGACCGCGCCCCGTCAGTTCCGAAAGGCGACAGCACCTCCATGCCCCTCCTGAGCATCCCGAGCCCGAGCACCGCCTGGCAGTACTTCGACCTGACCGCCTGGCTGCGCGACGCGTTCGGCTGGTCGCTGCCCCTCGACTTCCGCATCCACGCGTACGCGATCTGCATCCTGATCGGGATCGTGGCCGCGGTCGTCCTGGCGAACCGCCGACTCAACGCCCGCGGCGTCGAGCGCTGGATCATCATCGACATCGCGATCTGGGCCGTGCCCGCCGGCATCATCGGCGGTCGCCTCTTCCACGTGTTCACCCACGTGTCCGACTACTTCGGCCCCGGCATCGACCCGCTGTCCTTCCTGTACATCTGGGAGGGCGGGCTCGCCATCTTCGGCGCGCTCATCCTCGGGTCGGTCGGCGCGTGGATCGGCTGCCGCCAGGTGGGCCTGCGCTTCACGTCGTTCATCGACGCCGTAGTTCCGGGCGTCCTGCTCGCACAGGCGTTCGGCCGCCTGGGCAACTACTTCAACCAGGAACTCTTCGGCATGCCGACGAGCCTTCCCTGGGGCCTCGAGATCGACTCGAGCAACGCCGCGTTCCCGAAGGGTCTGCCCGAGGGCACCTTGTTCCACCCGACGTTCCTCTACGAGATCATCTGGAACGTCCTCGGTGTCGTCGTCATCCTGTTCCTCGCGCGCAAGTTCACGCTGCAGTGGGGCAAGGTCCTCGGCCTGTACCTGATCTGGTACGGCGCCGGACGCTCGGTGCTCGAGTCCATCCGCGTCGACACGAGCGAGACCTTCTTCGGGGTCCGCACCAACGTGTGGGTGGCCCTCGCCGCGGTCGTCATCGGCATCCTGATCTTCGTGGTGCAGAGCCGCCGGCACACCGGCAAGGAGCCGAGCCCGTACCTGCCGGGTCGCGGGCCCCGTCCGACCTCCGTTGTAGACTCCGAGGACACCTTCTCGGAGCACGACGACGACGCAGCAGACGGCGTCTCGAGCGACGAACCGGTCACGACCACTCGCTGATCCCGTGGTGGGAGCACCCGCTCCCGACGACCACCGGTCACGTGCAGCACCAGCAGCAGCACCAGACGGTCTCCGCCACAAGCGGGGCCCAGCAACCTCGCCGGCCGGCAGGGCAACTCACTGACGGCGGGCACGGGCACCAGTCCCGCCCGCTCGGGCGGAACGCACCACCGGGCCACCGCTGTCCCTGTTCCACTTCCTCGTGAGGACGGTTCCCCATGGCGCTCCAGCCAACCCAGCCCTCGGCACCGACGAGCCTCGTGCCGCCGCACCGCCGCTTCTCCGCGATCCCGGACGCCACGGGCATGTACGACCCGGCGAACGAGAAGGACGCCTGCGGACTCGCGATGGTCGCGACCCTGCGCGGCACACCCGGTCACGACATCGTCGACGCGGCGCTCGGTGCGCTCCGGAACCTCGAGCACCGCGGTGCCGTGGGCTCCGACGCGGGCACCGGTGACGGCGCGGGCATCCTGTGCCAGGTGCCCGACGAGTTCCTCCGGGCCGTCGTGCCCTTCGAGCTGCCGGCCGCGGGGGAGTACGCCGTCGGTACCGCCTACCTGCCCCTGGACGACGACGCGCGCCACGCGGTGAAGGGTGCCGTCGAGCGGCTCGCCCGCGAAGAGGGCCTGAAGGTCCTCGGGTGGCGCGAGGTCCCGGTGCGTCCGGAGGTCCTCGGAACGCTCGCCCGTGCCGCGATGCCGGCGTTCGAGCAGCTGTTCGTCGCCTCCATCCGGCACGACGTGCACGGTGCCTCGTGGAGCGGCATCGCGCTGGACCGCCAGGCCTTCCGGCTCCGCAAGCGCGCCGAGCACGACAACGACCTGTACTTCGTGTCGCTGTCGAGCCGCACCATGGTCTACAAGGGCATGGTCACGACGCTGCAGCTCGAGCCGTTCTACCCGGACCTCAGCGACGAGCGCTTCGCGTCGAAGCTCGCGATCGTGCACTCGCGCTACTCCACCAACACGTTCCCGTCGTGGCCGCTCGCGCAGCCGTTCCGGACGATCGCCCACAACGGTGAGATCAACACCGTGCGCGGCAACCGCAACTGGATGCGCGCCCGCCAGTCGCAGCTCGAGAGCGAACTGCTCGGCGACATGGCCCCGCTCCTGCCCATCGTGAGCCCGGGGGCGAGCGACTCGGCCTCGTTCGACGAGGTCCTCGAGCTGCTGACCCTGACCGGCCGGACCCTGCCGCACGCCGTGTCGATGATGGTTCCAGAGGCGTGGGAGAACCAGGTCGGGATGGACCCGGACCTCCGCGCGTTCTACGAGTACCACTCGATGCTCATGGAGCCGTGGGACGGCCCCGCCGCGATCACCTTCACCGACGGCTCGCTCGTCGGCGCCACCCTCGACCGCAACGGCCTGCGCCCCGGACGCTTCCTGGTCACGGACGACGGCCTCATCGTGATGGGCTCCGAGACCGGGGTCATCGACGTGCCGGCCGCCAAGGTCGTGCGCAAGGGGCGCCTGCGTCCGGGCCGGATGTTCCTGGTGGACACCGAGGCCGGCCGCATCATCGAGGACGACGAGGTCAAGCGCGAACTCGCCGCCTCGGGTCCCTGGGGCGACTGGCTCGAAGCCGGCCGCATCAACCTCAACGACCTGCCGGAGCGCGAGCACATCGTGCACACCCCGGCCTCGGTCACCCGCCGGCAGCGCGCGTTCGGGTACACCGAAGAAGAGGTCCGGATACTGCTGCGCCCGATGGCGGCAGCGGGGGCCGAACCCCTCGGTGCGATGGGCTCGGACACCCCGATCGCCGTGCTGTCGGAGCGTCCGCGACTGCTCTTCGACTACTTCACGCAGCAGTTCGCGCAGGTGACCAACCCGCCGCTCGACTCGATCCGTGAGCAGGTCATCACCTCGATGGGGATGGGGCTCGGTCCGGAGCGCAACCTGCTCTCCGCCGGTCCCGAGCACGCGAAGCAGATCACGCTCGACTTCCCGGTGATCGACAACGACCAGCTCGCCAAAGTCCAGCATTTCGAGACCGAGTCGGGTCGCCACCTGACCGTCACGATCAAGGGCCTGTACCGCGTCGACGCCGGTGAGAAGGCGATGCAGAAGCGCATCGCCGCCGTGTGCGACGAGGTCGACGCCGCGATCGAGTCCGGCAAGCAGTTCATCGTGCTGTCCGACCGCGACGGCAACTCCGAGCAGGCACCGGTGCCGAGCCTCCTGCTCCTCGCCGCGGTCCACCACCACCTGATCCGCACCGAGCAGCGCATGAAGGTCGGGCTCATCGTCGAGGCCGGCGACGTGCGCGAGGTCCACCACGTGGCGACCCTCATCGGGTACGGCGCCTCGGCGATCAACCCGTACCTGGCGATGGAGACCTGCGAGAACCTGGTCCGCGCCGGCATGATCCCCGGGATCACCCCGGAGCAGGCCGTCAAGAACGTCATCAAGGCGCTCGGCAAGGGCGTGCTGAAGATCATGTCGAAGATGGGCATCTCCACGGTGTCCAGCTACGCCGGTGCGCAGGCGTTCGAGGCCGTCGGGCTCAGCCAGGAGTTCGTCGACAGGTACTTCACGGGCACCTCGTCGATCCTGGGCGGCGTCGACATCGACGTCATCGCCAAGGAGAACGCCGAGCGGCACGCCCAGGCGTACCCGCAGGACGGTGCCGTGCTCTCCCACGAGCGGCTGCAGATCGGTGGCGAGTACCAGTGGCGCCGTCAGGGCCCGCCGCACCTGTTCAACCCGGACACGGTGTTCCGCCTGCAGCACGCCACGCGTGCCCGCCGGTACGACATCTTCCGCGAGTACTCGAGCGCCGTGGACGACCAGTCCGAGCAGCTCATGACGCTCCGCGGGCTGTTCCGGTTCAAGCAGGGCGCCCGGAAGCCCATCGCGCTCGACGAGGTCGAGTCGATCGAGTCGATCGTCAAGCGGTTCAACACCGGTGCGATGTCCTACGGGTCCATCTCGAAGGAGGCCCACGAGACGCTCGCCATCGCGATGAACCGGCTCGGTGGCCGATCGAACACGGGTGAGGGCGGCGAGGACGTCGACCGGCTCCTCGACCCCGAGCGCCGCAGCGCGATCAAGCAGGTCGCCTCCGGCCGGTTCGGCGTGACGAGCATGTACCTCACGCACGCCACCGACATCCAGCTCAAGATGGCGCAGGGCGCGAAGCCCGGCGAGGGCGGTCAGCTGCCCCCGGCGAAGGTCTACCCGTGGGTGGCCCGCACCCGGCACGCCACCGCGGGCGTCGGCCTCATCTCGCCGCCGCCGCACCACGACATCTACTCCATCGAGGACCTCAAGCAGCTGATCTTCGACGTCAAGCGCGCCAACCCGGCCGCCCGCGTCCACGTGAAGCTCGTGAGCCAGTCCGGCATCGGTGCGGTCGCGGCCGGTGTGACGAAGGCCCTGGCCGACGTCGTGCTCGTGTCCGGCCACGACGGCGGCACCGGCGCGAGCCCGCTGAACTCGCTCAAGCACGCCGGCACCCCGTGGGAGATCGGCCTGGCCGAGACCCAGCAGACGCTCATGCTGAACGGCATGCGCGACCGCGTCGTCGTGCAGGTGGACGGGCAGATGAAGACCGGGCGCGACGTCGTCGTGGCCGCGTTGCTCGGTGCCGAGGAGTACGGCTTCGCGACCGCGCCGCTCGTGGTCGAGGGCTGCATCCTGATGCGCGTCTGCCACCTGGACACCTGCCCGGTCGGCGTCGCCACGCAGAACCCCGAGCTCCGCAAGCGGTTCTCCGGCAAGCCCGAGTTCGTCGTGAACTTCTTCGAGTTCATCGCGCAGGAGGTCCGCGAGCTCCTCGCCGAGCTCGGCTTCCGCAGCCTCGACGAGGCCATCGGGCAGACCGACGCGCTCGACGTCGACCGTGCCGTCGAGCACTGGAAGGCCTCAGGGCTCGACCTCGCGCCCGTGCTCAAGGGACCGCACTTCGACGACGCCGAACCGCGCCGCCACCACCGCGAGCAGGACCACGAGCTGGACCAGCACTTCGACGTGCAGCTCATCCAGCAGACCGCGGACGTGCTCGACCACGGCGGTTCGATCGCGCTCGACCTGCCCATCCGCAACACCGAACGCGCCGTCGGCACCATGCTCGGCCACCAGGTGACCCTGCGGCACGGCGAACACGGTCTGCCGAACGGTTCGATCGACGTGACGCTGCGCGGTTCCGCCGGGCAGTCGCTCGGCGCGTTCCTGCCGGCGGGCATCACGCTGCGGCTCATCGGCGACAGCAACGACTACGTCGGCAAGGGGCTCTCGGGCGGCCAGATCGTCGTCCGCCCCGACGCCGGTTCGGGCTTCGACCCCGCCGAGAACGTCATCGCCGGCAACGTCATCGGGTACGGCGCCACCCAGGGCAGCATGTTCATCCGCGGCATCGTGGGCGAGCGGTTCCTGGTGCGGAACTCCGGCGCCACGGCCGTCGTCGAGGGTGTGGGCGACCACGCGCTCGAGTACATGACGGGCGGGCTCGCGCTCATCCTCGGCGAGACCGGCCGGAACCTCGGTGCCGGCATGTCCGGCGGCACGGCGTACGTCCGTGGGCTCCGCGAGGAGCACGTCAACACCGACGCCCTGGCGTCCGGCGAACTCCGGCTCGAGGCGCTCGACAGCGCCGACGTCGAGATCGTCACCGACCTGCTCACCCGGCACGCCGACGAGACGGGGTCGACGCTCGCGTCCGACCTGCTGGCGTCCGGAGACCTGAGCGACTTCGTCAAGGTGCTGCCGCGCGACTACGCGGCGGTGCTCGAGACGCGCAGACAGGCCGTCGACGAGGGGCTCGACCCCGACGGTGACATCGTTTGGAACAGGATCATGGAGGTGACCGGTGGCTGACCCCAAGGGATTCCTGAAGGTCCAGGAACGCGAACTCCCGCCCCGGCGACCCGTGCCCGTGCGGCTCATGGACTGGAAAGAGGTCTACGAGCAGCAGGAGTCCGGTGTCCTGAAGCGCCAGGCCGGCCGCTGCATGGACTGCGGCGTGCCGTTCTGCCACCAGGGCTGCCCGCTCGGCAACCTGATCCCGGAGTGGAACGACCTGACCTGGCGCGGTGAGGGCCGACAGGCGATCGAGCGCCTGCACGAGACGAACAACTTCCCGGAGTTCACGGGCCGGCTCTGCCCCGCCCCGTGTGAGTCGTCGTGCGTGCTCGGCATCAACCAGCCCCCGGTGACGATCAAGCAGGTCGAGGTCTCGATCATCGACCAGGCGTTCCAGAACGGCTGGGTCACCCCGCACCCGCCGGAGCGCCTGACGGGCAAGACCGTCGCCGTCGTGGGCTCCGGCCCCGCCGGACTCGCCGCCGCGCAGCAGCTCACGCGTGCCGGCCACACGGTCGCCGTCTACGAGCGGGACGACCGCATCGGCGGCCTGCTCCGCTACGGCATCCCGGACTTCAAGATGGAGAAGCGCCAGATCGACGCGCGCCTCGCCCAGATGCAGGCCGAGGGCACCCGGTTCCGTGCCGGGGTCGAGATCGGCAGGGACATCACCTGGGACGACCTGAAGTCGCGCTACGACGCGGTCGTCGTCGCCACCGGTGCCACGGTGCCGCGCGACCTGCCGATCCCGGGGCGCGACCTCGAGGGCGTGCACTTCGCCATGGACTACCTGGTCCAGCAGAACAAGGCGAACGCGGGCACGACGGTCGACAACCAGATCACGGCCGAGGGCAAGCACGTCGTCGTCATCGGCGGCGGCGACACCGGCGCGGACTGCATCGGTACCGCCCACCGCCAGGGCGCGTTGAGCGTGACGAACCTGGCCATCGGCAAGCAGCCGCCGCTCGAGCGTCCGTCCGACCAGCCGTGGCCGATGTTCCCGACCGTGTTCGAGATCACGAGCGCCCACGAAGAGGGCGGCGAGCGGCACTTCCTCGCCTCCACCGTCGAGTTCCTGTCGAACGACGCCGGCGAGGTCCGCGCACTGCGGGTCGCCGAGACCGAGTACCTCGACGGCCGACGGGTCCCGAAGGCGGGCAGCGAGCGGGAGATCCCGGCCGACCTCGTCCTCATCGCGATGGGCTTCACCGGCCCCGAGTCGGACACGATCGAGCCGCAGCTCGGTCTGCCGACCACGGTCTCCGGGGCGCTCGACCGCCGTGCCGACTACGCGACCAACGAGGCCGGCGTGTTCGTCGCCGGCGACGCGGGTCGCGGGCAGTCGCTCATCGTGTGGGCGATCGCCGAGGGCCGTGCCGCGGCCGCACAGGTCGACGAGTACCTCGAGGGCTCCACGATCCTGCCGGCACCGGTCAAGGCGACCGACCGGGCGATCTCCGTCTGATGTCGGACGCGCACCAGATGTCGGGCCGCCGCCAGACGGCGGACCGTCTCCACCAGATGCTCACGCTCCCGTGAGCATGAGGCCACCAGCACTCGGTAGGGTGCTGGTGGCCTCGCTTCGTTCCGCGCGGCCCCACAGCGCGGAAACCCAAGCTCCATCCACCACCACGAAGGAATCCATTGAGACGCGCAAAGATCGTTTCGACGCTCGGACCGGCAACGTCGGACTACGAGACCGTCAAGGAGATCATCGAGGCGGGCGTCGACGTCGCCCGCCTCAACCTCAGCCACGGTGACTACAGCGTCCACGAGGCCAACTACGTCAACGTCCGTCGTGCCGCCGAAGAACTCGGCAAGCCCGTCGCGATCCTCGTGGACCTGCAGGGTCCGAAGATCCGTCTGGCACGCTTCGCCGACGGTCCGCACGACCTGGCGGTCGGTGACATCTTCACCATCACGACCGAGGACGTCCCCGGCTCGAAGGAGATCTGCGGCACGACGTTCAAGGGCCTGCCGCAGGACGTCAAGCCCGGTGACCCGCTGCTCATCGACGACGGCCGTGTCCGCCTCCGTGTCCTCGACACCGACGGCGTGCGGGTCCGCACCGAGGTCGTCGTCCCGGGCACGGTGTCCAACAACAAGGGCATCAACCTGCCCGGTGTCGCCGTCAACGTCCCCGCGCTGAGCGAGAAGGACGAGGCCGACCTGCGCTGGGCCATCCGCCAGGGCGCCGACCTCATCGCGCTGTCGTTCGTGCGCAACGCGAGCGACGTCGTGCGTGCCCACGAGATCATGGACGAAGAGGGCAAGCGCCTTCCGGTCATCGCCAAGGTCGAGAAGCCCCAGGCCGTCGACGCCCTCGAGGAGATCATCGACGCCTTCGACAGCATCATGGTCGCCCGCGGTGACCTCGGCGTCGAGCTCCCGCTCGAGGCCGTCCCGATCGTGCAGAAGCGCGCCGTCGAGCTGTCCCGCCGCATGGCGAAGCCGGTCATCGTGGCGACGCAGATGCTCGAGTCGATGATCTCGTCGCCGATCCCCACCCGCGCCGAGACGTCCGACGTCGCCAACGCCGTCCTCGACGGTGCCGACGCGGTCATGCTGTCCGGTGAGACGAGCGTCGGTGAGTACCCGGTGCAGACCGTCCGCACCATGGCACGCATCGTCGAGTCGACCGAGGACCACGGCCTCGAGCGCATCGCCCCGCTCGGCACCAAGCCGCGCACCCTCGGCGGAGCGATCACCCTCGCCGCCGTCGAGATCGCCGAGTTCACCGAGGCGTCGTACCTCTGCGTCTTCACCGAGTCCGGCGACTCGGCCCGCCGCATGTCGCGCCTGCGCCACGGTCTGCCGATCATCGCCTTCACTCCGAACGAGGCCACGCGCCGCCGGATGGCCCTCACGTGGGGTGTCCGTTCGTTCCTGGTGGAGCGGAAGACCCACACCGACGAGCTCTTCTCGCAGGTGGACGACGTCCTCCTCGAGAACGGCCTGGCCGCCCCCGGCGACCGCGTCATCGTGACGGCCGGTTCCCCTCCCGGCATCGAGGGCTCGACGAACGACCTGCGCGTGCACCGGGTGGGCGACGCCCACGCCGAGGCCGCGCCGGCGTACGTCCGGGACTGATCCCGAGGATCCGTCGCCACCAGGGCGCGGACTGGAGGCCCGGTGCGAGCAGCGCCGACCGCTTCCGGTCCGCGCCCTGCCGCGTCTCCACGGCCCCGGTGGTGAGCGGACGTCGGCCGCAGGCGGCAGGATGGTCGCTGTGAGCCTCCGATCCGACACCCCGGCGCCGCGCGCCGACGTCCGCCGCTGGCGTCGCTACCTGGCCGACGAACGTGCCGAGGCGGCCGTGTACCGCAACCTCGCCGCCCGCCGTTCCGGCGAGGAGCGCGAGATCCTCGCCGCGCTGGCCGAGGCCGAGGGACGGCACGCCGACCACTGGCTCGACCTGCTCGGCGACGACGTCGGACGGCCGCGGCGGGGGAGCCTGCGCACCCGGGTGCTCGCCGTGCTGGCCAAGCGGTTCGGGTCGGTCTTCGTCCTCGCGCTCATGCAGCGCGCCGAGGACCGCTCGCCGTACGCCGACGACTCGGACGCGACCGCGCGGATGGCCGCCGACGAGCGGATCCACGGCGAGGTCGTGCGCGGGCTCGCGAACCGCGGCCGGATGCGGCTGTCCGGCACGTTCCGGGCGGCGGTGTTCGGCGCGAACGACGGCCTGGTGTCCAACCTGGCGCTCATCATCGGCATCAGCGCCTCCGGTGCCGACCGGCACTTCGTGCTGCTGAGCGGCATCGCCGGCCTGCTGGCCGGCGCCTTGTCGATGGGGGCGGGGGAGTACGTCTCCGTCCGGTCGCAGCGCGAGCTGCTCGAGGCGTCGGCGCCGCACCCCGAGGCAGGCAGGGCGGTGTCGGACCTCGACGTCGACGCGAACGAGCTCGCCCTGGTCTACCGGGCGCGCGGGATGTCCGAGGCCGAGGCGACCGAGCACGCCGCGCAGGTGCTGTCCGGCATCGGAGAGCGGCGGCCGGCGACCGGTTCGACCGCGGTCACGGACGACCACGAGGCGGTCGGCACCGGGCTGAGCGCCGCGGTGTCGAGCTTCTGCTTCTTCGCCTCGGGCGCGATCATCCCGGTGCTGCCGTTCCTGTTCGGCATGCAGGGGTGGCCGGCGATCGCGGTGGCCGGCGGGCTAGTGGGCATCGCCCTGCTCGGCACCGGTGCCGTCGTCGGCGTGCTGAGCGGAGCGTCTCCCGGCAAGCGCGCCTTCCGGCAGCTCGCCATCGGGTTCGGTGCGGCGATCGTCACCTACGCACTCGGGCTGCTGTTCGGCACCGGGTCGGCCTAGCGGCGGACGGCGGCGCGTGGCGGCTACCGGCGGACGGCGGCGCGCGGCGGCAGGAGCAGCAGGGCAGCGGCCCCGACGACGATGAGCGCGATGCCGGCGAAGACCATGAAGACGGTCAGCGCGAGTCCGGGCGCGACGAGCACGACGATGCCCCCGATGATCGACAGCACACCGCTGACGACGGTCGGGACGCGAGACGATCCCGGGTGGCCGACGAAGCCGCCGACGATCGCGGCGACCCCCTCGATCAGGAACCCGACCCCGGCGAGCACGGCGTAGACGACGAGCGGGATCGCCGGGTCGAGCAGCGTCACGAGCCCCGCGACCGCGACCAGGCCGCCGACGATGCCGGACGTCCACCGCCACACCGGCCGAGTGCCGTGGCCCCGCACCGCGGCGAAGACGCGCAGTGCCCCGGCCACGACGAGGTACACGCCGAACAGCAGCGCCACGAGCACGAGCGACGGGCGGGGCCAGACGATGGCCACGATGCCCAGTGCGATGGCGACGACGGCGGTGACGACGACGAACACCCGGAACGTCCTGACGGCACGAGAATCCACGAGCGCTCCTCCCTGATCGCCAGCGCTGGTGTCCAGCACGCTACCCGTCGGAGCCCCGGACCGTGCAACGACCTGCAACCCCCGCGGTCGTACCGTGCGGAGCAGGCGCGCGACCCGTGCGCCCCGACAGCGTCGTCGAAAGGGCACCACCATGACCATCGCACCCTCGCCCACCAGCTACGCCGCACCCGGCGAGCCAGGCTCCCTGGTCGAGTACCGATCCCGGTACGACCACTTCATCGGCGGCGAGTACGTGCCGTCCGCCAGTGGGCAGTACTTCGAGAACCCGACGCCCGTCACGGGCAAGGTGTTCACCGAGGTCGCCCGCGGCGACTCGACGGACGTCGACCGCGCCGTCGCCGCCGGATGGAAGGCGTTCCCGGCCTGGGGCCGGACGAGCGCGGCCGAGCGCGCCGTCATCCTCAACAAGATCGCGGACCGCATGGAGGAGCACCTCGAGATGCTCGCCGTCGCCGAGACGTGGGAGAACGGCAAGCCGATCCGCGAGACCCTCGGCGCGGACATCCCGCTCGCGATCGACCACTTCCGGTACTTCGCCGGGGCGATCCGTGCGCAGGAGGGCTCCGCCGGCGAGATCGACCACGACACCGTGGCCTACCACTTCCACGAACCGCTCGGCGTCGTGGGGCAGATCATCCCGTGGAACTTCCCGATCCTGATGGCGGTGTGGAAGCTCGCACCGGCCCTCGCCGCCGGCAACTGCGTCGTGCTGAAGCCCGCCGAGCAGACCCCGGCGTCCATCCACGTGCTCGTCGAGCTCATCCGCGACCTGCTGCCCGCCGGGGTGCTCAACGTCGTCAACGGCTTCGGCATCGAGGTCGGCGCACCGCTCGCGCAGCACCCGGACATCCGGAAGATCGCCTTCACCGGGGAGACCACCACCGGCCGCCTGATCATGCAGTACGCCTCGCAGAGCCTCATCCCGGTGACGCTCGAGCTCGGCGGCAAGAGCCCGAACGTGTTCTTCCCCGACGTGGCGGCCGAGAAGGACTCCTTCTACGACAAGGCGCTCGAGGGCTTCACGTTCTTCAACCTGAACCAGGGCGAGGTCTGCACGTGTCCGTCCCGGGCACTCGTGGCGAAGGAGATCTACGACGGGTTCGTCGCCGACGGCCTGGAACGCGTCCGTGCCGTCAAGCAGGGACACCCGCTCGACCTGTCGACGATGATCGGCGCCCAGGCGTCGAACGACCAGCTCGAGAAGATCCTGAGCTACATCGACATCGGCAAGCAGGAGGGTGCGACGCTCCTGACCGGTGGTGAACGCGCCGACCTGGGCGGCGAACTCTCGGGCGGCTACTACGTCACCCCGACCGTGTTCGAGGGCGACAACTCGATGCGGATCTTCCAGGAGGAGATCTTCGGGCCAGTGCTCGCCCTGACGTCCTTCAGCGGCTACGACGACGCGATCGCCACGGCCAACGACACCCTGTACGGGCTCGGCGCCGGGGTGTGGAGCCGTGACGTCACGACCCTGTACCGCGCCGGACGTGACATCCAGGCCGGGCGGGTGTGGTCGAACACCTACCACCAGTACCCGGCGGGTGCGGCCTTCGGCGGCTACAAGCAGTCCGGCATCGGGCGCGAGAACCACAAGATGATGCTCGACCACTACCAGCAGACGAAGAACCTGCTCGTCTCCTACGCCGACGGACCGATGGGCTTCTTCTGATGCCCGACACCGCACGCGTCGCGGTGACGCCGGCGGCGGGGGAGCTCCTCGGCACCCTCACCGCCCGGCACGGCCCGCTGATGTTCCACCAGTCCGGCGGCTGCTGTGACGGCTCGAGCCCGATGTGCTACCCCGTCGGCATGTTCCGGACCGGCCCGGGGGACGTCCTGCTCGGCGCGTTGCAGGTCGACGGGCTGGACCCGGTCGAGGTCTACATGTCGGTGTCGCAGTTCGAGTACTGGAAGTACACGCACCTGACGATCGACGTCGTCGACGGTCGGGGCGGCGGGTTCTCGGTCGAAAGTCCTGATGGGAAGCGCTTCCTGACGCGCTCACGCATGCTCACGGAGCCCGAACTGGAAGCCCTAGGGCTCACGCCTCAGCGGCGATAGTCCGCAGATCGTCCGCAGAATGCTCGGTCGACCCGATCAGGTCCGCAGCCGCGGACCTGGTTCGGTCGGCCGCGTCAGGGAACAAATGGGCGTAGATGCTGAGAGTGATCGTCGGAGACGCATGCCCCATCGCTCGTGCGACAGAAACCGCATCGAGTCCAGCGCGGATGAGGCCTGACGCGTAGAAGTGCCGGTAGTCGTGCGGGGTGAGGCCAACCACTCCTGCTGCCGCACAGGCCTTGTTGAACCACGCTCGAAGCGCAGCGGGCGAGGGCGGACCGCCCGGCAGGAACCAACCACCCTCGTAGACGCCGTGCTCGCTCAGGTGCACGCCGAGCCGGTTCATGAGCGCATCGGGGGCCGGGATGCTTCGCTCACTCCCATGCTTGGGCGCGCAGATCTCGCGACGGCCGGTTCGATTTTGAATCTGTCGCGCAACGTGGACAGTCCTGCGCATGAAGTCGACGTCGCCCACCTGAACCGCGGAAGCTTCACCGATGCGCATGCCGGCGAAGGCCATCAGGTCGAGAAGTGGCAGCAAGAAAGGCTCCGCGAGCTCTCGAATTGCACCTACCTCTGCCGGTGTTGGGATCCGCATCGTGTGCTCGAGCTTGCGGACTGCGGGCAGCCGGAGTCCGAGAGTCGGGTCTTTGCCGAGGTAGCCGTCGAGAATCGCGCCGCGCAGCGCGCCGCGGACGTACTTCACTCGGGTGCGAACAGTTGAGGCTGCGAGCTCCTGTTCGAGCGTCTTGATCCATGACTCCGCATGCGAGCGCTTCAGCTTCCCAAACGGAACGTCTCGGAACGTGCACGACGCGACCGCACGGTCCGCAGCCCTGACGGTGCCTTCAGTCCAAACCTGGCGACCTGACCACTCCGCATAGAACGAAGCGAGAGTGGATCGCGATGCTTTGGGGTCGACGTACGAGCCGGTTCGCACAGAGGTAGTGACCTCATCGAGCCAGTCCTGCGCATGGCGCTTCCGGGGGAAGTGCCTTGCGTGCTCCTTGCCCTCGTCGTCTCGGTAGCGAGCTCTCCAAGAGCCGTTTGTGCGCTGCTTGATGCTTGCCATCAGACGCGCTCTGGGAGCTGTCCGCCGGCCTCAAGTGCTGCCAGCATCTCGTTTGACTCATTGAGGATGCGCGCCGCTTCCTCGAGCAGCTCGTCAGGTTGACCTGCCTGAGTGCGATCGAGTTCGCTCTGCAGCGCTCCTCGTGCCCGGACGAGGAAGGTCGACTCTCGTCGGACGCCGAACAGCGCCTTCTTGCATGACTCGAGGATGCTCGAGAGCTGAGTTGTCTCTTCCCTAGCAATCAGAGCCTTGAACGATGGGATCCGCAGCAGGTCCAACAGCACAACCACTTCGTCGGCCCGCAACGGTCGCTCACCCTTCTCGACGGCTGCGACGGTCAAATGAGTCCAGCGGGGCCCGTACTCACGCACCTTATTGGCCAGTTCGCGCTGCGACATGTCCCCTCGGTAGTGCGCAAGGTTCCTGCCGATGCGGGCGTTGAGAGTAGTGGGCATGCTGGAATGGTATCGAAACGACACCACGATTGGTAGTGATTGGTTGCAGGGCGACGGGGTTTGGTGCAGAATGGGAACCAGCGGTGGTCACCCGAGAGCACCGCGACAAGGAAGGGCAACGATGACCACCTTCACTCCAACTCCGCAGCCACGGATCCGGAAGCTTCTCAAGCTCGCCGAAACGGCAGAGTTGCTTCGGAAGACGCCGGACCAACTGCGCTGGATGATCAAGACGAAGGCTGCACCGCGTCACGCAAAGGTCGGCGGTCGAATCATGTTCGACGCTGATGAAGTAGCCGCCTGGCTGGACGCCCAGTTCACGGAAGCGTCCTGAACCTGCCAGACCGCGCGATCGACGAAAGCCTCGCGCCCCCCGCCTACGGCGACCCGACTGGCGAACAAGCCGTCAGGAACATCCTGACGGGCGCCGATTGGTCGCCGCACGCCGACTGGAAGTTGGTCGGCCCGTGGCGTGACGACAAGCAGCCCATCACGGTGCTGCTTGACTCGCGTCTCGCCCTAGAGCTCCTGAAGTTCCTCGGACGCCAAGCCGAGATGAAGGAGACCAGACGGGGACGGAACGTCCGTGCTCGTCTCAAGAAGAAGGCCCCAGGTGCGCCAACACCAGGGGCCAAGTCCAACCAGTAACCATCACGAAACCGAAGGACAAAAGACATTGTCTCTCAACAACATGATCATCGCACGCCCCACTGACATCCACGCAAGCGCCCCTTCGGGGGACGCTGTAGCTGCGCGGGTCGGCACCGCGAAGCTCGAACTGAAGGGCTGGCACCACAAGCAGTGGAAGCAGCCTGACCCCAACGGTCTCTACAGGGTCATCAGCACGCACCGCCGGTACGAGGGCAACCGCGAAGAGATCAGCGCGATGCCCGACGCAACGACATGGGGTCACCTGACGCCGGTCGAGTACCAGCTGCACACGACTCCGGGGTACCAGTGGGGTGACTACCCGGAAGATGAGGTGACCAGCCGCCCGAACGAGTTCGTCATGACGTACGTCGGCTTGTACAAGCTCGTCGGCTACTCCTTGGACCCGGGGGAAGGGATCATCACCGGGAAGTTCGAGCGAGTCGAGGGGGATGCCTGATGGACGACGTGATCAAGCTCGTCGACGTCGAGACGACTTTGACTGGGCGCGCCGAAGTGATCATCGACGCTCAGCCGAGCCAGTTCAGCGACGGCTACTCGCTCATCCTGACGCCCTCCGAAGCGCTGCGATTGGCGCATGCCATCGTCGCTCGTGTCTCCGATGTGCGGACGCAGCCTCTCGCCGTCCCCATGGTGGTCCCGACCCTGCAGGTGGCCGCCTGATGCCGGCTGGCAAGACGACGGTCGACGGATTCGCGGTGCTCGCCATCAACGGCGTTGTGGGGTTGCGTGCCGAACGTCCCCTGACGGAGCTAGCTGGGGACCAGGCACGACGCCTCGCTATCTGCCTGCTCGAAGCTGCGCAAGACGCCGAACGTCCGGAGCCGCCTGAGTGGCCGTAAGCCAGTCCGGCACCAGGAAGCCCCCAGATCCTCGACAGAACGAGGACGAGGGGGCTTTCTCGTACCCGGACACCATCGAGCTCTCTCCGGCCGCAGAGCGGTACATGCACCAGCTGGCGATCGACCTCACAGCTGGCGTCGTCGAGCTCAGGCAGCTGCCGCCCTCGCTTCGGCAGTTCTACGTCTTCGCGTTCGAGCAGGGGAGCGCGTCACGGCAACCCGAAGTCGACCAGGTGAACCACGACGCAGACCGGCTGTACGCCGAAGTGTCCCGACGCCAGCCGTCGCGTGACCACGAGACCACAAACGCCTTCCTCGAGGCGCAGAAGCATCGCGGCGCTGAAGCCGCAGCCAAACGAGCGGCCGCAATCCGCGCCCAGATCTACTCCGGACAGGAGACCCAATGACCCGACCCCCAACTACCTTCGATGCCCGCTGGCTGATGGCGCAGGACTTCCCGCCCACTCAGTACGTCGTCCCCGGCATCATCCCCGAAGGCATGACCCTGCTCGTCGCAGCGCCGAAGATCGGCAAGAGCTGGCTAGTGCTCGGGCTGGCGCTCTCGCTCCACGTTGGCGAGAAAGCACTGGGCGGTGTACCTACGGGCGCGCCCCGACCCGTCTTGTACCTCGCACTCGAAGACGGTCCCCGCCGCCTGCAGCAGCGCATTCGCACGCTGGACCCTGAGGTGGTCACCCCGCGGCTCGAGTTCGTCACGGCGCTCGAAGGCGGTCAGGTGATCCCTGCCATCAAGGAGTTCATCTCCCGGAACATCGACCAGAACCCCGTCGTCATCCTCGACACCCTCGGGAAGGTACTTCCGAGTACCGCAGCAACGAAGTCGCAGTACGCCGCAGACTACGAGTTCCTTGGCGCGCTCAAGGCCACCACAGACGCGGAACCGGGCTCGTCCCTCATCATCGTCCACCACACCCGAAAGAGCGGCGGAGAGGACTTCCTGGACGCCGTGAGCGGCACCCAGGGCATCGCAGGAGCTGCCGACACTGTGCTGGTGCTGCGCCGTGAGCGACAAGAGCAGAGCGCGACACTGCACGTCACCTCGCGCGATGCGAAAGAGGGCGAGTACGCACTGCTGCTGTCCGACTCGGGAGCCTGGGCACTCAACGGCGGAGGGCTGGAAGCTGCCCGCGCTGCTGCTGACGCAATCAAGGTGTCCGCAGGAGTGGGGGATCGGATGGCCGACATCATCGGCGTCGTCTACCAGGCCGATGCTCCCGTCTCCCGTCAGGAGATTCAGCACCTGCTGCCGACGATCCCGGTGACGCAGCTCGACGTCTACCTCAAGCGCGCGGTCGACGCGAAGCGCATCTTGAAGCCAGCACGGGGCCTGTATGGCCCTGCTGTTAGTTCCGTTAGATCTGTTAGTTCCGAAGACGGTTATAACACTCCTAACGCTTCTAACACCCCCTACGAGAGCGACATGTTCGAGGGCGTGGCATGAACCCGATCACCGTCGCCTGCCCCGACTGCTCTGCCACTGCAGTCATCGACATCTCCGGCCCCGGCATCACCCATGCCGTCCTCGAGCACGACGAGACGTGCCCGCGACTCAACCACCCAGCCTTCGGGCTGCACTACGACCGTTAGGACAAACGATGACCAACGACAGCAAGAGTTGGGTTGACACCTACCTCAGCGAACTTGAAGCGGCGGGCAACCGGGCACTCGCCGGTCAGCTCTACGAAGACGAGGACGGCAGCCCCAGCAGCGTCGCCGGCATGGGATCCATCGGCCTCGCAGCGTTCACGCTCGCCACCGAGCTCGCCGCTACGTCGGACAACCCACCCGAGCTCAGCGCCATCGTCTCCAAGCACAAATGGCACGTGGACCACACACTCGGTTCCGACGCTTGGCCCGACGTCCTCTTCGGAGTCACCCTGCACCTCACCGTCCTGTACCTCGAGCCCGCGTACAAGATCACCGACGCGAGCGACTTCGACATGCGGTCCGCCGCTCGTGCGTGGTGGGGCATGCTCAAGGGAGCTTCGGAAGACGCCGACCGTGACGCGTGAACTGGAGATAGCGGCGACCCCACCAGGTCTGCTGAAGGCGCTGGCGAAGCGCAAACCCTTCCGCTCGGGCCTGCGCTTCTGGGTCGTTATTCGCAGCCAACTCATCGTTGTCCTGCTGGACAAGAGCGAAGAGGAAGACAGCGGTCACTGCCAGGTCGAGGATAAAAGCGATCCAGGCCACGCCTTCCCACGGGGCGACCAGCTCTCCGTAATAAACCCCGTTCACCGCAACAACGAGTCCGGCGAAAGAGCAGACGAGCGATCCTGCAGGAAGCAGCAAGAAGCCCCTGCGGCGTCGAAAGTTGGCGCGAAGAGAGCGGCCCTCAAGCGGGACCACCAAAAGCAGGACAGAGAACACCCCAACGAGGGCGGCGGAAGTATCAGGATTCACGTTAACCGTTATCGGCCAGAGCTCGTCGACAGTAAGGCGGACTCATGATCCGCCAGGCGCGGGAGATGGTGCACGGCGTGGACGGAGCTGTAGTGCTCGTGACTGGGCGGGCTGCCGCTTGGTTGCTTCGATACGCGGAACTAGATCGTTACCACGCAAATCACCGCGGCGAAAATCCAGAAATCGATCAGACGTTGATTGCGCTGAAGGTCGCAGCACTGTCTTGGCGCGAGTCCGCCACCGGAACTAAGAATGCGACGGATGCGGAACTGCCTCCACAATTGGAATGGCTCAGCACGAAGCAGGCAGCTGATGCCCTCGCGATAACAGACCGAGCGATCCGTAAGGCCATCCGCGAGAACCGCCTACAAGCGAATACCGTCGGTCACGCGTACCGAATCAACCGAGAACAACTCGCGCACTTCAAAGCACGAAAGGGAACACCATGAGCCTTGACGCACTCGACGCCCAGCTCGACGACCTGCGCGAGCAGGCATCACGCCTCCAGAAGTACACGCAGCAGCAGAAGAAGGACATTGCCGCGAACGTCACTCTGTCCGAGGAAGGCAAGCGGCACCAGACGGAAGAGGTTGTGGCCGGCGCTCGCAGCCGTGCGAACGCCCTCCGCGACAAGGAGGTTCAGCTGGTGAAGAACCACCTCCGCAGCCTCGAGACGCAGCTCGACGCCAAGATTGGCTCCGGCCCAACCGACCTGATCGCCTTCCGAGACGCACAGGAGCGAGCCGACCGACTGGACGACGCCGACGATGCTGCACGGCTCATGGGCCTCGCCATTCGGAGCAACGACCGAACCCTCGCCCACGCACTCTTCCGCAAGTCCATCGACAAGGGGTGGAACGGCGTGGCCCAGCAGTTCACCGCCGAGCACCCTGACGCTGCGACGACCGCGAAGGAGATCCAGATCCTCGCGCAGCATCTCAACGAGTCGTTCAGCCGCACGATGGCGTACATGGTCTGAACTCCGCCGAAGATGCCCTCAGTGCTCCCAACGCGACTCCCACAGTGAGCGCTGAGGGTGGGCGGAGGCCCCCTCAGCGCCGCCAGGAATCCCTCCGGGGCTAGGTGACTTCTGTCCGTGGCAGTTTTTCCACGATGCCCGAGCCGCGCCAGCGTTTCGCACTCTTACATGCAGACCATCGGCTCGAGCATCGACGGGGTGGCTCCTTCATTCTTCCCGGTATAGCGCCATAATTGATGACAGATGCGCTTCGCCAGTGGGTGTAAGCCTCCAGTACGCATCATGGTCATTTATCGGCCGTTCTCGAACACCAAGTTCGATATAGCCGAGAGCTCGAAACTGCCGGACTATTTGCTGCCAGCTCTCCTGGGTGAGCGTGACCTCCTCATGGGCGTCCCAGTCAATCTCACCGAATCGAATGCAAATGGCCCAACGCAATGTCGAGTCTGAGGCTTCTGTAAGCAGGCGATCACCGACAGCGATGAGGATGTCATCCCAGGTAGCGTCCCGCTCGAATATATCCCCGGGCTCGTTCGAACCGAACCGTGAAAGCATCTTGATGGAGTACGTGTCGCTGCCTTGCTTGAGAGTGCGCCCGTCACCCGCCACGGGTATCAACATTCCCTCGCGTTTCGCGGCACGGAGGTTGCGCAATTCGGTTTCGATCTCGGGGGTTAGTGCATGCCCGCCCCTTACCCAGCCAGGTTGGGGGTTGGTTTGAAACTCCTGGGTAAGTGACCGGGATACCACTGCTCCAAGTTGATCGGCATTTGTCCACTTCTTGATGTGCTTGCCTTGCACCTTCTCACGAAATACCTGTAGGCGTTCGCGAGCTTCTTGGTCCAGTTCCGTCTTGCCTGCTGGAATGTCGTCAGGGTTGCCGTGAATGAAACCGAGAACCGGAATGCCTATGGATTTCGCCAGGTCGTACTCCTTTTCCGTGTAGCTGATTCCTTCCTCTGTCGTCGAACCGTATCGACCTCCGACTATCACTATGTAATAGTCGCAGGTGCGAAGTATGCGCTCGATGATGTCCCACTGTTGGGCGTCGGAGGATGGAAAAAGCTCCATGCCCGCCGGCATGCAGTTGAGTTCCAGCAATGCCTGCATCACCTCCCGTCGTTCTTCGATGAGGTCGGTGAACGTGGAGCTCACGAAGACTCGATATAGGCGATCCATGGGTTGATCCTGTCGCTTCCGCGGCCACTCGGCAAGGCCCACGCCGCACGACTTTGGATGGTTCCGAGCTTGCCCCATCTCAACAACACGTTCCGCTGGGAACGCTGGAGAGAGTTGCTTGTGGCGTCGGCGCGGCGGCTAGGCCGCTTGTGCTCGCAGCTCATGCTCGGATTTCACCTGGGGGTCGGGGCAGGCCCTGGGTGCAGTTCGGGGAATAACTGAATATTGCGTCGCAAGTGGCTCCCGCGAAGTTTAGAGATGATCTTTTTGTCCTCTTCCAAGGTAGAATTGACCTGTAAGTAAGCCCGCCGGAAACCACCCGGGCGTGAACGAGATGAGAAGTCTCGGCGCGCTCGGGTCTCCGGCGGGTTTCTTTTGTGCGCCTTGATTCTCCGGTTGGAGATGAAGGAATGGTCGAAAGGAACACGAGCGTAACGCTGACCGCTCAGGTTGCCGGCTACGTGCAGGGGTTCGCACAAGCGGAAGCTGCGAACCGCAAGGTCTCGAAGTCCGCTGAGGACGCCAAGCAGCGCTTTGAGCAGCAGAACCAGGCGATGGAGCAGGTTGGCCGGGGTCTGACGGCCTTCAGCGCCGTTGCACTTGCTGCGGTGGGTATTGCGGTGGCGAAGTACACCGAGTTCGACAAGCAGATGTCTGCGGTGCAGGCGGCGACGCATGAGACCGCCGCGAACATGAACCTGCTGCGTGATGCGGCGATTGATGCTGGGGGCGCGACTGCGTTCTCTGCTCAGGAGGCTGCTCGTGGCATCGAAGAGCTCGCGAAGGCGGGTATCCAAACTAAGGACGTTTTGAACGGCGGCCTGAAGGGCTCGCTGGATCTCGCTGCGGCGGGGTCGCTCGATGTTGGTGAAGCGGCGGAGACCGCTGCAACCGCGATGACGCAGTTCGGCAAGTCCGGTTCGGAAGTTCCCCACATCGCCGACCTTCTTGCGGCTGGTGCAGGCAAGGCGCAGGGCACCGTACATGATCTCGGTGAGGCGCTGAACCAGGCTGGTCTGGTTGCGAACCAGACGGGTCTTTCGATCGAGGAAACCACTGGCGGGCTGGCGGCATTCGCTAAGGCTGGCCTGACTGGTTCCGACGCCGGCACGTCGTTCAAGTCGATGCTGCAGGCGTTGACTCCGAACTCGAAGCAGGCCGCTGATGTGATGGATCAGCTTGGCATCAGCGCGTACGACTCGCAGGGCAACTTCATTGGTCTTGCGCAGTACGCGGGGGTTCTGCAGGACGCGCTGAAGGGCATGTCTGTTGAGCAGCAGAACGCTGCCCTTAAGACGATCTTCGGCGCGGATGCTGTGCGTGCTGCGTCGGTCCTGTTCGAGCAGGGACAGTCGGGTGTGCAGGGGTGGATCGACAAGGTCAACGACTCCGGGTACGCCGCTGAGACTGCTGCGATCATGCAGGACAACCTGGCTGGCGACCTCGAGAAGCTGGGCGGCGCATTCGATACTGCCGCCATCAAGGCTGGTGCGGCTGCTGATGGCACGCTGCGCCCTCTGGTGCAGCTGGTCACAAGCATGGTGGATGCGTTCTCGGACGCTCCGCCGATCGTTCAGTCCACGGCGCTGACTCTGACGGCGATCGCGGGCGCTGCTGCGCTTGCTGCGGGCGGCTTCCTGCTGGTGGTCCCGAAGATCGCTGAATTCAAGCTGGCGCTCGACACGCTGCAGGGGTCATCGATCCCTGCAGTGTCGAAGGGTGTCGAGTCGGTCCGTGGGGCTGTCACGCGTTCGGGTGCTGCCATGAAGGCAGTGGCGACGTTCCTGACCGGTCCGTGGGGTGTTGCTCTGGCCGCAGCGACGGTAGGCGTGGACCTGCTGAGCAAGTACATCGAGTCGCTGCAGGCCAGCTCGGATGAGCTCACCAACAGCCTCGTCACGGCCAAGGACGCGTCGGATGTCTTTGAGACGGCAGCTCAGGGCAAGGGCTTCAAGTACTGGACGGCTGATGTTGCCGGGCAGCTGAAGGACCTGCCGGCGGTGCTCGACAACATCGAGGAACGCAACAAGAACGTCATGGCCCGCTTCAGCTCCGACTACTTCGGAGCCACGGACGCCATCAAGGATGTCGGTGAGCAGCTTGGTGTGCTGGCGGCCACGGACCTCCCGACTGCCCAGCATGCGTTTTCGCTGCTTGCCGCGGAGACCGACGGATCCAAGGGCCAGCTCGAGACCCTGCTGAACGCGATGCCTGCCTACAAGAAGGCGCTGACCGAGCAGGCGACCGCTTTGGGTGAGTCGGACAGCATGCACAACCTGCTCAAGCTGGCCCAGGAAGACTCCGCGACGGTCGCCAAGGAAACCGGCGATGCGTACCTGGAAGAGCAGGACAAGGTTGAGCAGCTCACCGATCAGCTGAACAAGCTGCTCGAGTCATTCAATGACGTCAATGGCGCGAACCAGGACGCGGTGTCGTCGAACGCCGACTACCAGGCTGGCCTAGCCGGTATTTCCGAAGAGGTTGAGCGACAGAAGGAAGCGTACGAAGAGTCGCACAAGACTCTCGACGGCTTCAAGTTGTCGCTGGATCAGAGCACGGAGTCGGGCTCCGCGAACGCGTCCATGCTGTCTGATGTGGCCGGTAAGGCGCAGGAGGCGGCTAAGGCGCAGTTCCAGGTGGATTCGTCCACGATGTCGTCGAAGGATGCTGCGGACAAGTACATTGCGACGCTGCGTGATCAGCGTGCGAAGTTCATCGAGTCGGCTACTGCGGCGGGGTTCAACAAGGCTGAGGTGAAGAAGCTCGCCGATCAGGTGTTCGCTTTGCCGTCGTCGAAGGACATCAAGATCTTGGCGGAAACGTCGGATGCGCAGAACAAGATCAACAACCTGATCACGTTGAACAATGGGCGCGTGGTTCGCATCTCGGTGCAGGCCACGAACGACAGCCCGGCGTCGTCGTGGACTGGTGGTGTGACGAAGGCTGACGGCGGCCTGGTCGATTACTACGCCGATGGTGGCATGCGTGAAGACCACCTTGCGGAGATTGCGCCTGCGGGTGCATGGCGGGTGTGGGCTGAACCGGAGACAGGCGGTGAGGCATACATCCCGCTAGCGCCGTCAAAGCGTGCCAGGTCGTTGGCGGTGTGGGAAGAGACGGGTAAGCGGCTGCAGGCGTTCGCGTCGGGTGGGTTCAACATCCCGACCACGCAGCCAGCCGCTCCGTACTTCTCGATGCCGGTGCAGGCAGCTGGTTATGACGGGCCGCAGTCAGTCGCGTTCTCGTTCCCGTCGTCCGGGAACCAGCAGAAAGACATGGCCGAAGCGATGTTCCTGCTGCGTACGAAGATTCGAGGGGGTCGCTGATCATATGATAAGCCGCGCTGGCCCGGTTGAGACTGAGCCAGCGCGGCTTATATCGCCTTTCTCCTTCCGAGATACGGCGCAACAGTGGCCGGGTCGTAGTCCCAGTAAGGATCCCACTGAAAGTAGTCGACCCAATCAGGATCCTTGTCGCGGACAATGTCGGCGGGAGTAGCAAACGTGCTTTCAGCACGGATTGGAAGCATGCTGCAGTAGTAGCGCTTTTTCCGGCTATACCAAGTTAACCGGAAGGCAAAACCCTCACTGGAGATTTCGAACGAATTCGATCCGCCCCTCCGCATGGCTTGCCGTTGCCATCTGTACTCCGGGGTGGGATTCTCTAGCCCGAACGTTTGCAGGTCATTTAGTGTGACGAGGCTTGGGCTTGCGGGTCCCGCTCCCCAGGGAGTCGCTTGAACGCGCTCGGCGCTTGGGCCGACCAAGCGTTGGAGTGTCCAGATGTCGTCGTGGAGGTGCGTTAGCTTCCAGGCGGGGGCTCGACGCTTGTTGTACGCCCAACGAGACACGCCCCATACAAGAAGGGATGTGATTAAATTGGTTCCAAACCCGAGGGCCGCGCCGAGCCAGATGTCGGTGCTCAAGCCATTGTCCCTTGGTAGATCGCGCTGGCTAAAGGTACGGTGACCATGCGGAGAGCTTTGCGTCAAGCTGTTGGTAAAGTGCGAATCGATTGCCAAGGGCGGCGGTGCATGCCTTGTCGTCCTCGTCGGTGCCGTTCCAGCCATCGTCTCCGCATAAGACCGAGAGGTCGTCCGCAGCAATTCCCTCTAGAATGCTTCCGGTTTCTGAAACGAGGGATGACATTGCCTCGGGGATTTTGAGTTCGTTGAGGCTCCGAGCTGCGAGCCCCGCAGTTATGCCCATTGTCTTTTCACTAGTTTCGCACACGTATGAGCGGGCGACGTCAGACCCCATCACAAATTCAAGTCGGCATCCAGAAGCATTGTCGATGACATCTCGCCAGTCCGGCGCGTACTCCGCGACGACCGAGGCCACCTCGTTCTCCGAGGCGGCTGTTGCTGTCGGAGTTGCCGTCCGAGTTGGCTCATCGTGTCCTTGCGAGGCGCAACCAGTGATGAGTGTTCCGAGCGCGGCGATGAGGATGACTACCGTGAGTGCTTTCACAGAAGAAGCATAGGACGGCTCACGTTCGCCGTCGCCGCCCCTCTTCGGGAGGCGTCGCCCACCTGGCGCGACCGTTCGGGGTGGTGCGCCCGCTCGACCAACCCGGAAAAAGAGCGGCATGGGTCTTCTCACGATCGTTCTGTTCATCACCGGCATCTTCGTCGCCTACTGGGTGGTGCACGCCTTAGTCTTGGCTGCGCTCAACGACCACTACAAGACGCGTGCGCACTTCGAAGAAACAGGGGAGTGGAAGCCGGGGCACTGGAACCAAGACCGTCCCGAAGCGCGCTAGTTAGCAGGAGCGGCGTCGCTCGCGCGTGTATCGACTATCCGAGCCGACTCGAGCAGTTCAACCTTGCCGGACGGATGAATTCGCCATCGGTCCATATAGACGTCGGTCAAGTCGATGACCAGGTTCGCTTCCACCGGCTCAACCAGGCTCTCCGGGACGATGTGCGTCTGATTCGTGCGCTGTTGCCCGTGAGGCCCGACGCTGCTCAATGGCCAGGTGAAGGTCTCGCCGCCGGCGGTGCTGGTGACGGTGATATCGCGGATCGCCGCGTCGGAGTCGTTCCTGATGTCGACCGCAACGTGGCTGTGCTGACCGTCAAAGTTTATCGCAGCAGCAACCGTCACGGCGGTGGCTTGACGGGACGCGCGCTGTTCTATGGCCTTGAGTCGCGCGGCCGATTCTCTAGCCCGCTCCCGCGCCTCGGATTGCCGAGCCGCCGTTTGAGCGGCCATCGAGTCGCGAGAGGCCTGACGAGACTGCCGGATAGTCAGCGCGAGTGCGGCGAGTGTGGCCAGACCGATGAGGGCGTTGATGATGACGTTCGCCCAGTCCGAAGCTGCGTCAGGGGCGAACGGGCTTCCCGCGAGAGTGTGCACCGACCAGTTCTACCGATTTCGGACGGCGTCGCGCCAGACCCAGGCGCAATCTGCTGCCTGTGCAAATCCCCACTCGACGAGCACTGCCCGCTCGGTATGAGCGATGGCACGGGCTTCAACCTCAAGGATGCGATCCGGGAACTGCAACCATGCGAACACAGGGTCGGGCGGTGAAACGTCGTAGTCAGGGCCTCCCCGCGCGATCTCTGGAAGCGTGTACGCCGGCCCGAGTGACCACCTATCGCGCCGTCTATGGGCCATCACCGCGCCCGCAGATCGAGTGCGCGCCGCGTCACCCTGTCGCGCGACACCAGCACCTGCTGCAGCCGGCCCTGCCAGGCGGTCTGCACGAGCACCGCGCTATCTGACTCCGCAGCAGCGAAGCACTTGAGGTGCAGCATCCCTACGTTCACGAACTCGATGTCAGCCCAGACGGGAGCGACCGGATCCAGTGTCCGCAGCTGACCAGCGGTCCCTGCGTCGAGCGTGACGGGCTGGTGCAGCGTGACGTCGGGATGCTCCGGGGGAGCCCACTTGTGCTCGGGCATGGTGTCAATCCTGCGGGCGTCCACCGACAGGCACGTTTGGATGGGGCTTCGGCGGCCGTGCATCTGTCAGGGGAACGTGTTAACGTGTGATCAAGCACAAGCCCGAGCGCTTGATGCCTGCCAGGGAAAGCCCGCGGTGCTGCCACCGCACTCCTTAAGTGGATCGGCCCCTGGAGGCTTCAAGAGTTCGGGCGTTTTGCGTTGCAGTGTGAGCAAGGCCACCACGGGAGAGACGTGGCGATGTCGTTCCGAGGCATCGACATGAACCCAAGCGGCGCGGGACATCCGCCAGGCCCAAGTCTCACCTGGTGCCACACCCGCAGGATGTACCCAGGTTCGACGTTACCGAACTCATCAGGCCATACTGCCGATCGCAAGAACCCTCCGTAAAGATCGGCGGCCTGACTCTCGAGGTATCGGTCGGCAGATACCCAGCGCAGGCCACGCTCCATGCCAAAGGGAACCTTCGGCTCGAACTGCAGCTGGTACCGGAAGTACGCATCAGTGGTTGTGTGGTCGTGCCCACGGACGTGGCCGAACCGTGTCTGGATGCCTTCCGTGACGCCCTTCCAGTTCCGCGCGGCCCACAGAATGTTCTTGTACATCTTAAGGGCTACGTAGTTGTAGAACAGCTCTCGATGTTGCGTGTACTCGCCTTCGACCTGGTCCTTTTGGCAGTAGACGTAGATCAGCTTGACATCGCGAATCGCTCCGAGAACCTGGGCGGCGTGGGTGCGACGAGAGTGCGTCTTGAGGTGATCCTTCCAAGACATGACTTTGCCATCGGGTACACCAAACTCGCGCCGCAACTGCTCGACTGCCGACCGCACCGCGAGTGCCGATTCATCCGTCAGCAAGATGGCCGCCATCCCGAAGACGGGGCTAGAGCCGGGCTTGGACAGGAGGCCTCTGTCCCCGGTCTCATCGATGTACGCGTGCAGCACGTGACCCATCTTCGCGCATCTCTTGAGTTAACTCGCAGACACCGACCGGACATCGAGGGAAGGCGGCAGGTGCGCCCCTGCGGGCCGTACGGAGCCAAGCACCTTGCTTCTTATGCTGTGCTCATGAAAGTAGGCGAGCAATGGGCGTACAGGACATCCAAGAACTCCGCGACATTTCATGAAGCCTTGGTGCTCGCGGTCGGAGACAAGCGCCCGCCGCGGGTTCGCGTCGAGCTCGTCGCGAACGAGTGGCAGGGCGAGCGCCGCTGGGTTTCGCCTGCTCGGCTCGAGGTGCGGTGGGAGGACCGGCGCGCCTACATCGAACTTGATCAGAAGCGGCGAGCTGTAGCCGCGTTTGATCCGTCGGTGGAGCAATGGCGGACCGCGGAGCTAGTGCTGTGGAAGTCGGTCCCGTTTGAGCTCGCGGAGTTCAATCGCGACAGTGCCGGATCCATCACTGTCCACGATGTCCCTGCGCTGGCGCAGTACCTGCGCGTGGACCAACAGGACCTCGAGCCGCCGCCCGCCTATTACGACGGACCCGATCTTCACGCAGCCTGGCCCACAACTGAGCTGATCGGTCGCACTGCCGCCGCGCTGTACCCGGCGGACATCATCGACTACATCGAAGAGCAGGAGCGGACGGCCCAGGAACATGCCCTGCACGGTGACAACTTCACGAGCATCGTTGATGGGCAGGACTACTGCATCGCCCCAGACGAGGCTCGTCGGCGCTTCGTTGAGCGAAGGTTGCCCGAGCTTGACCGCCTCCGTGAATGGATCGGCGTCGAGCGCGCTGCTGAGATTGAAGGACAGCGGATGCTGCTCGATCGCCTCGGCCGGGTCACCGTAGTCGCTGAACGAGCTCTTGAGGACTTGGAGCCGCGGCATAAGACGTTGGTCCTCAAGCTGCGGAAGGAACTCGAAGCTGCGCTGGAGGGGGTGACCGTCCTACCGCCCCGCGGCGATCGCGAGGTGTAAGCGTCAAGGACATGCCCGCGCTCCTGGGCATCGACAGCCGAATGCCTTCGGGTTCCTACGGTTGCCCCATGGACGAACAAGCGCTGAAGGTCACGGAACTCGCTGCATGGCTGCAGATCTCCGAGTGGAAGGCGCGGGAACTGGGGAAGGATCCCCTGTTCCCGTCCTTCCGCAACGGCAACCAGCACCGCTTCTGGCCCTCCGAGGTCAAAGCCTGGACTCAGCAGCCACGGGATCCGTGGAAGCAGTCGGCCCGTTCCCTGGGCCGCAAGCGCAACCGAGACGGTGAAGGCCCGTCTCAGCTCAGGCAGATGCGTTCCTAGTCCGCAGCGAGTCCGCAAGAGGCGCACAAGCGGACTTCTCCGCACAACGCACCACTACCACCGGATCCGCATCAGGCCGGGCTTCACAACCACAGGCACCACCGGGCAACAAGGTCCGTCGAGTACTGGAAGTACACGCACCTGACGATCGACGTCGTCGACGGTCGCGGCGGCGGTTTCTCGGTCGAGGTCCCGGAGGGCAAACGGTTCCTCACCCGGTCGCGGATCTTCGACGAGGCCGAGCTCGCCGATCTCGGCCTGGTCCCGCGGGTGGCCCGGACGTAGGCTGACCGCACGCGTCGCGACGGAGCGGCGGGTGGGGTCGATCGGAGGACGCATGCGCGCACCCGGTCGGCTCCGCCCGCTCGTCGCCGCGTCGTGGCAGCGGTCCGCCCGGGTCGACCCCGACGCCACCCCGGTCCTCACCCTCGACTACGACGAACTCGATGCCGTACGGCACGACGGCCCCCTCGCCACCCTGCTGCCGGTGGTCCGCCGGCTGCTGCTCGACGACTCCCGCTCGGCCGGGTGCGTCGTCGCCGTCGCGGACGCCGCGGGTCGTCTCGTCTGGGTCGACGGCGCCCGCTCCACGCGTCGCGCCGCCGAGGACATGGGCTTCGTCCCCGGAGCCGACTGGTCGGAGGACCGCGTCGGCACCAGCGCGCCCGGCACGGCACTGCGCCTGGACCGTCCGGTGCAGATCCGGTCCGACGAGCACTACGCGAATGCCGTCAAGCCGTTCTCGTGCACGGCCGTCCCGGTGCACGACGCGAGCGGCGCCACGGTCGGGGTGCTCGACCTGACGGGTGACGACCGCGCCGTCGAGCGGCACACGCTGTCGCTGCTCGCCGCCACGGTCGCCGCCGCCGAGGCCCAGCTCGCCCTGGCCGCGGTCCGCCCACGCGCGCGGACGCCCCGCGGGCCGTCGGCCGAGCTGACCGTGCTCGGGACCGACACCGCCGTGCTCCGGATCGCCGACCGACGGGTCGAGCTGTCCGCCCGGCACTCGGAACTGCTCGTCGTGCTCGCCGCGCACCCCGACGGCCTCGCGGCGACCGACCTCGCCGCCTCGGTCTACGGAGACCCGCGCTCGGTCGTCACCCTGCGCGCCGAGGTCGTCCGGCTCCGGCGGGTCCTCGCGCAGCACGCGCCGGACGTGACCGTGACGTCGCGGCCGTACCGGGTGACCGGGGTCCGGACCGACGTCGACGGCGTGCTGTCCGCGCTCGAACGCGGGGCGCGCCTCCAGGCCGTCGACCGGTACGCCGGACCGGTCCTGCCGGGCTCCGCCGCACCCGGCGTCGACGCGGTCCGTGACCTGGTGCGGCTGCGGTTCCGCGAGTCGGTCGTCGCCGACGGCGGCGTCGACGCCCTGCTCGCGTGGGCGCGCACCCCGGACGGTGCGACCGACGCGCTCGTGCTCCGCGCGCTGCTCGCGGTGCTGCCACGGCGGTCGCCGCGACGGGCCGGTCTCGTGGCGGCGATCGAGGCGCTCGAGGGCTCCTGAGACGGTCGACGACGGGCCGGGAGGCGCGGGTCGGGCTGGTAGTGTTGGCCTCCTCGCGAGTGTGGTGGAATCGGCAGACACGGGGCACTCAAAATGCTCTGCCTCACGGCGTGCGGGTTCAAGTCCCGCCACTCGTACGAAATAGCTCACGGCGTGCGGGGCAGTTCGGACCCGCGTCCCGCCACTCGTACCAACGATCGATCCGGCGTTCGATCTGCGTGGTCTGGGATACGGCACTTCCGTCGTCTAGTAGGCTTTCGTCCGTGAGTGACACAGAAGCAACAGCACCAGCACCCCGTCGCGTCGTCGTCGCCGAGGACGAGTCGCTCATCCGCCTCGACATCGTGGAGATCCTCCGCGACAACGGGTTCGACGTGGTCGGTGAAGCCGGTGACGGTGAGACCGCCGTCCAGCTCGCGACCGACCTCCGTCCCGACCTCGTCGTGATGGACGTCAAGATGCCCCAGCTCGACGGCATCTCCGCAGCCGAGAAGCTGTCCAAGAACCACATCGCGCCCGTCGTCCTGCTGACCGCGTTCAGCCAGAAGGACCTCGTCGAGCGTGCCACCGAGGCCGGCGCGCTGGCCTACGTGGTCAAGCCCTTCACCCCGAACGACCTGCTCCCCGCGATCGAGATCGCCCTCTCGCGGTACCAGCAGATCATCACGCTCGAAGCCGAGGTCGCCGACCTCGTCGAGCGCTTCGAGACCCGCAAGCTCGTCGACCGCGCCAAGGGCCTGCTGAACGAGAAGATGGGCCTCACCGAGCCCGAGGCGTTCCGCTGGATCCAGAAGGCTTCGATGGACCGCCGCCTGACCATGCACGACGTCGCGAAGGCGATCATCGAGCAGCTCAGCGCCAAGAAGTAGTCCAGCGCTTCACCGTCGCTCACGGAACGCCGCCGGACCCCCTGGGGTCGGCGGCGTTCCTGCGTCCAGGGGCGGGGCGTGTGCCGCGACCACCTGGCAGGCTGGAGACATGGACGACGTGGTGATCCGGGCCTCCCGGCCTGACGACATGCCGGCGGTGGCCGACCTGCGGTGGCGGTGGAGCGTCGACGAGGACGGCCGCACGCCGGTGCAGACGCCGGACGAGTACCGCCGTGCGATGACGGGGTTCGCGGTCGACCACCGGGAATCGCACCGGTGCGTCGTCGCCGAGCGGGACGGTGTGGTGCTCGGCATGGCGTGGTTGGCGATCAACCCGCGACCACCGGCGCCGCACGTCGACGGTGACCGGTTCGCCGCTGAGCTGCAGACGGTCTACGTGCACCCGGAGCTGCGCGGTTCCGGCGTCGCCGGACGGCTCGTCGCGGCCCTGCTCGAGCTCGCCGACGGACTCGGCGTGGAGCGGACGTCGGTGCACTCGAGCGTGGACGGCGAGCGGCTCTACCGGAGGCTCGGGTTCGGCGACGCCCGCCTGTTGCTGCAGCGGCCGCCGGAGGACTGAGTCGTCGGTCCGTCGGTCAGCGACGCTCGCGGATCATGTTCGTGATCCGGACGGTGGAGCACCGGCGACCCTGGTCGTCGGTCAGGACGATCTCGTGGGTGGTGAGCGTGCCGCCCAGGTGGATGGCGGTGCACGTGCCCGTGACGATGCCGCTCGTGGCGCTCCGGGAGTGCGAGGCGCTGAGCTCGATGCCGACGGCGTAGCGGCCGGGCCCGGCGTGCACGTTCGCGGCCATCGAACCGAGGCTCTCCGCGAGGACGACGTAGGCACCGCCGTGCAGCAGGCCGACCGGCTGGCGGTTGCCCTCGACGGGGATCGAACCGACCGCCCGCTCGGCCGAGAGCTCGGTGATGACCATGCCCATCTTCTCGGCCAGCTCGCCCATGCCGCGTTCGTCGATGCGGGGATCGATCGTGGTCGATGTGGTGTCGTCGGTCACGGTCTGCGTCGACCTTCCGTGTCAGCGGGCGTCGGTAGGCTGTCCGGGTGTCGGACTCCGCAAAGCCTACCCTCATGGTCATCGACGGCCACTCGCTCGCCTTCCGGGCCTTCTACGCGCTGCCGGTCGACAGCTTCGTGAACCGCGAGGGGCAGCACACCAACGCGATCCACGGCTTCATCTCGATGCTGCTGATGCTCCTGCAGCGCGAGAAGCCCACCCACCTGGCGGTCGCGTTCGACATCTCCCGGTTCTCGTTCCGCACCCGTGAGTACGCCGAGTACAAGGGCACCCGCTCCGAGACACCGGCCGAGTTCAAGGGGCAGATCCCGCTCCTGCAGCAGGCGCTCGAGGCGATGGGCATCACCACCGTCACGAAAGAGGACTACGAGGCCGACGACATCCTGGCGACCCTCTCCAAGCAGGGTGCCGACCAGGGCTTTACGGTCTACGTGGTCTCCGGCGACCGCGACTCGATCCAGCTCGTCAATGACGACGTCACGCTGCTCTACCCGTCGGTCCGAGGCGTCTCCGAACTCACCCGCTACGACCGCGACAAGGTCTACGAGCGGTACGGCATCGAGCCCCACCAGTACCCGGACATCGCCGCCCTCGTCGGCGAGACCAGCGACAACCTGATCGGCATCGACAAGGTCGGCGAGAAGACCGCGGTCAAGTGGGTGACCCAGTACGGGTCGCTCGACGGCATCCTCGAGCACGCCGACGAGATCAAGGGCGTCGTCGGCAACAACCTGCGCGAGCAGCGGGACCGGGCGATCCGGAACCGCCGGCTCAACCGCCTGGTCACCGACGTCGAGCTGCCCGTCGGTCCCGCCGACGTCGCGCTCCGCCCGGTCGACGAAATCGCGGTGCGCGAGCTCTTCGCCAAGCTGCAGTTCCGCACGCTGCTCGACCGCGTCTTCAAGGTGGCCGGGTCGGGCGACCCGGCCGAGCCGGCGGCCGAGGGCACCGTCACCGACGGCGCGCCGACCCCGCCGCCCGTCAAGACCCTGATCGACGAAGAACTCGGCTACTGGCTCGAGCGCCGCAACGCGACCGAGGCGGCGAACGGCTACGGCGTCGCGGTCGAGGTCATCGACGGACGCCTCAGCGCCATCGGCATCGCGACCCACGACGACGCCGTGCTGGTGCCGGGCGGCAGCGGCGCGAAGGACTACGAGCAGCTCTCGGCCTGGTTCGCCTCCGACACCCCGAAGCACTTCCACGACGCCAAGGCCGCCGTCAAGGCGCTCGGCACCGCCGGCTTCGTCGTGAACGGCATCGCCGGCGACGCCCGGATCATGGGGTGGCTCGCCCAGCCCGGCAAGCAGGGGCAGCCGCTGTCCGACCTCGTCTACCAGGAGCTCGGCGAAGAACTGCCGACGGCCGACCCGAACCAGCTGGTCCCCGAGACCGACCCGGTCAACGTCGGGGTGCACGCGTGGTTCGTGCTCCGCGTCACCACGGCCCTGCGCGCCCGGATCGACGCGTCCTCGCTGAAGGTCCTCGACGACATCGAGCTGCCGCTCGTGTCGGTGCTGGCCGGCATGGAGACCATCGGTGTCGGCATCGACCGCCCGGTGCTCACCGGTCTGTCGAAGGAACTCGGGGAGCGCGCCGCCGAACTCGCGCAGCAGGCCTTCGCCGAGATCGGGCACGAGGTCAACCTCGGGTCGCCGAAGCAGCTGCAGGAAGTCCTGTTCACCGAGCTCGCGATGCCGAAGACCCGCAAGACCAAGACCGGGTTCTCGACCGACGCCGCGAGCCTGGCCGACCTGCAGGAACAGCACCCGCACCCGTTCCTCGGGCTCCTGCTGCAGCACCGCGACGCCACGAAGCTCCGGCAGATCGTCGACACGCTCGACGCCGCCGTGGTCGACGGGCGCATCCACACCCGCTACGAGCAGACCGGTACGAGCACCGGCCGGGTCTCGTCGACCGACCCGAACCTGCAGAACATCCCGGTGAAGACGGCCGTCGGTCGCCGGATCCGGTCGGCGTTCGCGGTCGCCGAGCCGTACACGACGCTCGTGACCGCCGACTACTCGCAGATCGAGATGCGGATCATGGCGCACCTCTCCGGCGACCCGGGGCTCATCCAGGCCTTCAACGAGGGCGAGGACCTGCACCGCTTCGTCGGCGCCCGGGTGTTCGGCGTCGACCCGTCCGAGGTCTCCAACGAGATGCGCACCAAGGTCAAGGCGATGTCCTACGGCCTGGCCTACGGGTTGAGTGCCTTCGGTCTGTCGAAGCAGCTGCGCATCGAGCAGTCCGAGGCCCGAACCCTGATGACCGAGTACTTCGCCCGCTTCGGTGCGGTGCGCGACTACCTGCGCAACGTCGTCGAGCAGGCGCGCGAGGACGGCTACACCGAGACGATCTTCGGTCGCCGTCGCCCGTTCCCCGACCTGAAGAGCCCGAACCGGGTCCTGCGTGAGAACGCCGAACGCGCCGCGCTGAACGCCCCGATCCAGGGTTCGGCCGCCGACATCATCAAGATCGCGATGCTCGGGGTCGCCGACGACCTGCGCGAGGGCGAGCTGCAGTCCCACCTGCTGCTCCAGGTGCACGACGAGCTCATCCTCGAGGTCGCGCCCGGTGAGCAGGAGCGTGTGGAGGAGATCCTCCGCACCCGGATGGGCAGCGCTGCCGAGCTGAGCGTCCCGCTCGACGTCTCGGTCGGCGTGGGGCCGAACTGGGAGAGCGCCGCCCACTGACCCGGGCGACCCGGGGGTCCTGTCGACCCACGGGTCGGTAGGGTCGGGGCATGAGCGAAGAGCGTCCTGTCCGCCAGCCGTCCGCCGTCGACCGCGTCGCCGAGGACTGGGTCACCACCCTCGTCGACCTCGACCCGACGACCGCCACGTACATCGGCGTCCCGGGGCGCACGGGGGAGTACGGCGACACCTCGCCCGCCGGTGCCGCCGCGATGGCCGAGGCCGCGCGCGGTGCGAAGCGTGCGCTCGACGCCGCTCCCGCCGTCGACTCCGTGGACCAGGTGACGAAGGCCGACCTCGGCGCCGAGCTGGACCTGGTGCAGGAGTCGTACGAGCGCAAGCTGCACCTCCGCGACCTCAACGTCATCGCGAGCCCGGCGCAGTCGGTCCGCGAGATCATCGACCTGATGTCGACCGCGACCGAGGGCGACTGGCAGGACATCGCGAGCCGGCTGCACGCGCTGCCGGACGCCCTCGAGGGCATCCGCGAGACCCTGCTCGAGGGCACCCGCGAAGACGTCACCCCGGCCAAGCGCCAGGTCGCCCTGGTCGCCGAGCAGGCAGCGCGGAACGGCGCCGAGGACGGCTTCTTCGCGCGCCTCGCCGAAGGCGCCGCGTTCGACGACGGTTCGCCGGTGCCGGACACGCTCCGCGCCGAGCTCACCCGCGGAGCCCAGGTCGCCTCGGCCGCGTACCGCTCGCTCGGGCAGTTCCTGGAGCACGAGCTGCTGCCGCTCGCCACCCCCGTGGACGCCGTCGGTCGCGAGGCCTACGAGCTGCACTCGCGCCGGTTCCTCGGCGCGGTCGTCGACCTCGACGAGACGTACGAGTGGGGCCTCGAGGAACTCGCGCGCATGCGGGACGAGCAGGAGCGCATCGCCGACCGCATCGAGTCCGGCGCGAGCGTTGCCCGGGCGATCGAGGTGCTCGACACCGACCCGTCCCGGATCCTGCACGGAACCGATGCGCTGCAGCGGTGGATGCAGGAGACGAGTGACGCGTCGATCGCCGCGATGGCCGGGACCTACTTCGACATCCCGGACCCGATCCGTCGCCTGGAGTGCCGGATCGCCCCCACGCAGGAGGGCGGCATCTACTACAGCGGCCCCTCCGACGACTTCTCCCGTGCCGGCCGCATGTGGTGGTCCGTGCCCGAGGGCGTCACCGAGTTCGGCACCTGGCGCGAGAAGACGACGGTCTACCACGAGGGCGTCCCCGGACACCACCTGCAGATCAGCCAGGGCGTCTACAACCGCGGTGAGCTGAACACCTGGCGCCGGCAGCTGTCCGGGTCCTCCGGGCACGTCGAGGGCTGGGCGCTGTACGCCGAGCGGCTGATGGAGCAGCTCGGGTTCCTCGACGACGACGGCGACCGGCTCGGCATGCTCGACGGGCAGCGGATGCGCGCGGCCCGCGTCGTGCTCGACATCGGCGTGCACCTGCAGAAGACGAACCCCGACGGCGGCGGCTGGACGTGGGAGTACGCGCTCGACTTCATGGGGCAGAACGTCAACATGGACCCGGCGTTCGTCCGGTTCGAGGTCGCCCGGTACTTCGGGTGGCCGGGGCAGGCACCCTCGTACAAGGTCGGCCAGCGCGTCTGGGAGTCCATCCGGGACGAGGTCGCCGCGCGCGAGGGAGCCGACTTCGACCTGAAGGCGTTCCACCACCGGGCGCTCTCGCTCGGCAGCATCGGCCTCGACACCCTCCGGACCGCGCTGGTCGGGTGACGCGCCGTCGACACGCCCGGTTGTGGGGCCTCCGCCGGTGCGGTTAGACTTGTGCGGCGCAATCCGCGCCAATCAATCAATCGCCACGGCGGTGCACCACGGGGGCCGAGTCCCCGCACGCCATGGCCCGACTCATGTCCGTTCGGAGCAATCTCTACATGACAACCACTACGACCAAGGCTCCTAAGCAGGTCGCCATCAACGACATCGGTTCGGCTGATGACTTCCTGGCCGAGGTCGAGAAGACCCTGAAGTTCTTCAACGACGGTGATCTCATCTCCGGCACCGTCGTGAAGATCGACCGCGACGAGGTCCTCCTCGACGTCGGTTACAAGACCGAGGGTGTCATCCCCTCGCGCGAGCTCTCGATCAAGCACGACGTCGACCCCAACGAGGTCGTCGAGGTCGGCGACGAGGTCGAGGCCCTGGTTCTCCAGAAGGAGGACAAGGAAGGCCGCCTCATCCTGTCGAAGAAGCGTGCGCAGTACGAGCGTGCGTGGGGCGACGTCGAGAAGATCAAGGAGTCCGACGGCGTCGTGACCGGGACGGTCATCGAGGTCGTCAAGGGTGGTCTCATCGTCGACATCGGCCTCCGTGGCTTCCTCCCCGCATCGCTCATCGAGCTCCGTCGTGTCCGCGACCTCACGCCGTACCTCGGCCAGGAGATCGAGGCCAAGATCCTAGAGCTCGACAAGAACCGCAACAACGTGGTCCTGTCGCGCCGTGCGCTCCTCGAGCAGACGCAGTCCGAGTCCCGGACGACGTTCCTCAACAACCTCCACAAGGGCCAGGTCCGCAAGGGCATCGTGTCCTCGATCGTCAACTTCGGTGCGTTCGTGGACCTCGGCGGCGTCGACGGTCTCGTCCACGTCTCCGAGCTCAGCTGGAAGCACATCGAGCACGCCAGCGAGGTCGTCGAGGTCGGTCAGGAAGTCACCGTCGAGATCCTCGAGGTCGACCTGGACCGCGAGCGCGTGTCGCTCTCGCTCAAGGCGACGCAGGAGGACCCGTGGCAGGTCTTCGCCCGCACCCACGCGATCGGTCAGATCGCACCGGGCAAGGTCACGAAGCTCGTCCCGTTCGGTGCCTTCGTCCGCGTTGCCGACGGCATCGAGGGTCTCGTGCACATCTCGGAGCTCTCGAACAAGCACGTCGAGCTCGCCGAGCAGGTCGTGTCGGTCAACGACGAGGTCTTCGTCAAGATCATCGACATCGACCTCGACCGTCGCCGCATCTCGCTCAGCCTCAAGCAGGCGAACGAGGGCGTGGACCCGGAGAGCGACGAGTTCGACCCGGCGCTCTACGGCATGCCGACCGAGTACGACGACAAGGGTGACTACAAGTACCCCGAGGGCTTCGACCCGGAGACCAACGAGTGGCTCGAGGGCTACGACACGCAGCGCACCGAGTGGGAGGGCCAGTACGCGGCCGCCCAGGCGCGTTGGGAAGCCCACAAGGCGCAGGTCGCGAAGACCATCGCCGACGAGGCGCAGGGTGGCTTCGACCTCCCGGCCACGGCTTCCTCGTCGTCGTCGACCTCGTCGTTCGCCGGCGAGACGGGTGGCGCAAGCCCCCTGGCCGACGACGCGTCGCTCGCTGCACTCCGCGAGAAGCTCAGCTCGACCAACAACTGATCGAGCGGTTCGTCACGACCGGAAGCCCGGCACCCCTGACAGGGTGCCGGGCTTCCGGCGTTTCCGGGCATCGGGGTCGTTACCCTGTGGCCGTGCACATCATCGGACTCACGGGCGGCATCGCCGCGGGCAAGTCGACCGTCTCCCGGCGCTGGACCGAGCACGGGGCCGTCGTGGTCGACGCCGACCGACTCGCACGGGATGCCGTGGCACCGGGCAGCCCGGGCCTGGCGCAGGTCGCCGAGCGGTTCGGACCGTCGGTGATCGCCGCCGACGGTTCCCTCGACCGGCCGGCGCTCGGGTCGATCGTGTTCGCGGACCCCGCGGCGCGGAAGGACCTCGAAGCCATCACGCACCCCGAGGTCTGGCGGCTCGCGCAGCAGGCGTTCGACGCCGCCGAGGCCGCCGACCCCGACGCCGTGGTGGTCTACGACGTGCCGTTGCTCGCCGAGGCCCGCGGCTCGCGCCCGCTCCGGTTCGACGCGGTCGTGGTGGTCGACGCCCCCGCGGCGCAGCGCATCGAACGGCTCGTCGAGCACCGCGGGATGGCCCGTGACGAGGCCGAGCGTCGCGTCGCCGCCCAGGCGAGCGATGCCGAGCGTCTCGCCCTCGCCGACCACGTCGTCGACGCCACCGGGACGCTCGAGCAGACGATACGCTCCGCTGACGAGGTGTGGGCGCGGATCACGGCATGAGTCACCGTCTGCTGCTGGTCCTCGCCGCGATCGTCCTCGTGGCGATCGGGGCCGGTTCGCTCGTCGCCGCGAACGTCCTCGGTGCCCAGCGTGTGGCGGACAACGGCCGGGTCGCGGTCCACGAGCGGCCGTCGGGTGACGAACACGGGCCTGACGGCGAGTTCCACCGGTTCCGGCTCGGCACGGTGAACGGTGAGCGGCTCACCCCGAACCGCGACGACTTCGCCGCGCGCACGTCGGCCGACGGTCCGCTCCTGTTGTTCCTGCCCGCGACCCGGGCCCGTCCGGCCGAGTACCAGCGGTTCCTGGCGGCCGCGTTGGCCGACGGCTACCACGTGCTCGGCCTCGACTACTGGAACCTCGGTCGTACGCTGTCCGGCACGTGCGAGGCGGACGCGCGCTGCTACGGCATGGTCCAACGGAACCGCTTCGACGGCACCCGGCCGTCGGAGTTCAGCGCGGTCAGTCCGGCCGGGTCCATCGTCTCGCGCTTCCGTGACGCCGTCGCGTACCTCGACGACCACGACCCCGACGGCGGCTGGGGGCGGTTCGTCCAGGGCGACGACCGCATCGTCTGGAACGACGTCGTCGTGGCCGGACACTCGCAGGGCGGCGGAGAGGCCGCGTACATCGCGCACATCCGCAGTGTCCACGGCGCGCTGATGTTCTCCTCGCCCGTCGAGTCCCGCGGGCCGTCGCACGCAGCGTGGATGGACCGCCCTGGCCGGACACCGGTCGACCGGATGTACGCCATCGACGACGTCCGTGACACGTTCGGCCCCCGCATCACCGGTTCGTGGGACGTCCTCGGGCTGAGTGGCGTGTCCGGGCCGTTCGAGACGGACACCACCCCGCCCGTCGCCGGCGCGGACCCGCACGCGATCCTCACCGACCTCGGCGGCGACGGCAAGGCGCACTCCCTGATCATCAAGGACTCGACACCGCTCACCCGTGACGGCGTTCCCCGGATGCTCCCGCTCTGGCAGTGGATGCTGCACCGGTTCTCCACAGATCCCGCTCTTCCCTCCGACCGCTCATAGGGTCGCGCAATAGCCTTTCCGCGTGCAGCCCGTTCGCGATGAACCCGATCTGCGCTCGCTCATCCGGGCCCGTGCGGTCGACGGGGGCGAGCGCCACTTCCTCGAGGACGCTCGCTCCGAGCGCGTCCTGACGTACCGTGCGCTGGACGACGCGGTCACCGCCTGGTCGCGGACCTTCGACGCGATCGGCATCGCCCCGTCGGGTGCCGTCGTGGTCGACGTGGGCGACCCGCTCGGGTTCACGGTCGTGCACCTCAGCGCCGTCGCCGCAGGCCGCCGGGCGATCCCCGTCGAAACCGGCCAGCCGGCCACCGAGCCCGGCCGTCTCGCCGACCTGATCGGCGGCGCGTCCATCGTCGTGTCCGACCGCGCGGTGGACGCGACCGTCCCCGGGGCACCGGCCAGCGGGATCGACCCCGCCACGTTCCTCCCGACCGCCGTCCGTGACGGCGACCTGCCCGCCGACAGCCCGCACGCGCCGGGTCAGGGGTCCGTCGTGCTGTTCACCTCCGGGTCGACCGGTACGCCGAAGGGCGTCGAGCTGCCCGAGGCACAGCTGCTGTTCGTCGCGCGGGCCGTCGCGCGGCACAACCGGCTCGTACCGGACGACCGCGGGTTCAACTCGTTGCCGCTGTTCCACGTCAACGCCGAGGTGGTCGGGCTGCTCGCGACGCTCGTCGCCGGCGCGACCCTGGTGCTCGACCGGCGCTTCCGTCGCACCGGGTTCTGGGACCTGCTCGCCGAACGACGGATCACCTGGCTGAACGCCGTCGCGGCCGTCCTGGCCGTGCTGGCGAAGACCGGGCCGCTCGAGTTCCCGTCGGGCCTGCGGTTCGTGCGCAGCGCGTCGGCGCCGCTGCCCGATCCCGTGCGCGCCGCCCTCGGCGACGTGCCGCTCGTCGTGAGCTGGGGCATGACCGAGGGTGCCTCGCAGATCACGGCGACCCCGCTGGACGAACCGGCCCGGCCGGGGACCGTCGGGGTACCGGTCGGGTCCGAGGTGCAGGTCCGCGGCGAGGACGGCTCGCTCCTGGCCGCCGACGAGATCGGCGCCCTGTGGGTGCGTGGTCCGGGGATCGTCCGCGGGTACCTCGGGGGCCGTGCGTCCGAGCGGTTCGACGCCGACGGCTGGCTCCACACCGGTGACGTCGGCTCCCTGAGCGCGGACGGCTGGGTGTCCCTGGCCGGGCGTTCCGACGACGTCATCAACCGCGGTGGCGAGAAGGTCTACCCGTCCGAGGTCGAGGACGTCCTGCTCGGCGATCCACGTGTGCTCGAGGCGGTCGTCGTCGGCCGCCCCGACGACGTGCTCGGTGCGGTCCCCATCGCCTACGTGATCCCGCAGCCCGACGAACCCGTCGACCACGCAGCCCTCGTGGCTGATCTCGTGGCCCGGGCGGAGGCGCACCTGACGCGGTTCCGCCGACCGGTCGAGGTCATCGTCGTGCCCGACCTGCCGCGTGCACCCACCGGCAAGGTGCAGCGTGCGAAGGTCCGGACCATGGCCCGACCCTCGTGAACCGACCAGCACGCGTGTCCCCGGCGTCGATCGGCGCTGAGCCGGGGGTGCAGACGCCGACGCGCACGGCGGAGGGCAAGCCCCGGCACCTGTACGAGGTCGACGTGCTCCGCATCCTCACGTTCGCGTGCGTGATCGGGGTGCACACCACGAGCCACACCGCCGCCGCCGACGACGTCGGGCTGAACGCGCTGCTCGCACCGCTGCACTTCACCCGGCTGGTCTTCTTCTCGCTGACCGCGTTCGTGCTCGTGTACAGCTACACGTTGCGGCCGCGGCCGATGGCGCAGTTCTGGCCGAAGCGGTTCCTGCTCGTGGGCGTGCCGTACCTGGCGTGGTCGTTCGTGTACGTCGCGGCGGCGTGGCTGCTGAGCCCGACCCGCCGTGGCGACGTCCCGGACCTGGTGCGCACCGCGGCCGAGGGCATCGTCACCGGCACCTCGTGGTACCACCTGTACTTCCTGCTCGTGACGATGCAGGTGTACCTGCTCCTGCCGGTGATCGTCTGGCTGGTGCGCCGGACCCGCGGGCACCACGTCACCGTGCTGGTCGTGGCGTTCCTGGTCCAGCTGGTGGTGTTCGCCGGGTACAAGTACTTCCCGGCGAGCGACGCGTGGATGCAGGGCTACCAGAAGCAGTTCTTCTTCTCGTACGTCTTCTTCATCGTCTCGGGGGCGATCGCCGCCGACCACGCGGACGCGTTCCTGCGGTTCATCCGGGTCCACCGGCGTTCGGTGCTGTGGGCCTTCGCCGGCGTCGGTGGACTCACCCTCGGCGTGTGGGCGCTGCAGGTCGGCCTCGGGCAGTCCCTCTACGCCGCGGGGACACCGCTGCAGCCGATCCAGGTGGTCTGGAGCACCGCGGTGTTCGTCGGGTTCCTGGCGATCGGCGCCGCCTGGGCGGACCGCCGGCGACCCGGCAGCCGGACCGCCCGGTTCGTCGACTACGCGTCCGATCGCTCGTTCGGCATCTTCCTGAGCCACCCGTTCGTCATCTGGATCCTGCTCTACGGCGACAGCTGGCTCGAGGCCGTCGTGCCACGGCCGTGGCTCACCCTCGTCACCTACGTGCTCGTTCTGGTGCTGTCCGTCGCGGTGACCGAGCTGTTCCGGCGGACGCCGCTCAGCGTGCCGCTGACCGGCCGGCCGTCGTTGTCCTCGCGGGCGTCGCGAGCAGCGCGGGCGCGTCGTTCCGCAGTCGCGACGGTGCCCCGGCGGTCGCCGGAACCGGTGGATCCGGACGACGCCCTCGTCGGCGAGACCGACGACGTCGGGCGGCGGGCGGCGCGATGAGCGCCGCCTCGCACAAGCCGTGCGGGGCGGTGGACGCGGGGCGGGCGGCCTGGAGGCACGTGGCGGGCCCGACCCGCGCCTCCCGGCCGTCGCGTGCGGACCACCAGGGCCGGCGCACGTTCCGCGCGTCGCCCGTCAGGCCGGGTGCTGCTCGGCCTTCGGGGTGCCGATCTCGAGCACGCCGTCGGTGGAGGTCAGCCGCTGCGGCTTCATGAACCAGGCGACGACGGCCGCGGCTCCGAGCAGGACGCAGGAGAGCGCGAAGGGCACCTGCCAGCCCGAGGCGTCGATGAGCAGGCCGAACACGATGGGCGAGACCACACCGGCGATGCCGAACCCGGTGTTCATGAAGCCCGAGGCCGTGCCGGACCACTGCGGCGCGACGTCCATAGGGATCGCCCAGAGGTTGGCGTTGCAGAGTTCGAGGAAGAAGAACGACAGGGCCAGCGAGATCGTCGCGACGAGCAGGCCCTGCCCGATCACGAGTGGGATGAGGCAGAGGAGCGAGCCGCCGAGCCCGATCACCAGGATGGTCCGGCGGGCGTTCCGGGTGTTCCCGCCGCGGTGGATGATGCGGTCGCTGAGCATCCCACCGACCGTGTCCCCGACGACACCGGCCAGCAGGATGAGGGTGGTGAACAGGGCGAAGTCGCCGATCTCCAGGCCGTAGGTGGAGCTGAGGAACGTCGGGAGCCACGTGAGGAACACCCACAGCGTCCAGCCGTACCCGAAGTCGACGAAGGTGACCGGCAGGATCTGCTTCGCCATCTGCCGCCACGGCACCGGGGGACGGGTCGCGCGGGTCTCGACCGGCGGGAGCTCGGCGAGCTCGACCTGCGTGATGCCCTTCGCGGACTCGGGCTTGTCGCGGAACCAGACGAACCAGACGACGGCCCACGCCAGGGACAGCACCGCGGTGGCGAAGAACGCCCAGCGCCAGCTGCCCGTCGCGCCGATCACCCAGGCGACGATGAGCGGCGCCAGGGCGTTGCCGAGCCGTGCCGCCGAGTGGACCACGCCCTGGGCGAAGCCGTTCCGGTCGCGGGGGATCCACCGGCTCATCGCCTGCGTGGCGGTCGGGAACGCGGCGGCCTCGCTCAGCCCGAGCAGGGCCCGTGCGGCGAAGAGGGTCCAGAAGCCGACCGCGAACCCGGTCCAGAGCGTCGCGACGCCCCAGATCACCGTGATGACGAAGAGCGCCCTGCGCGGGCCGAACTTCTCGCTGATCGTGCCGCCGAACACCTGCAGCAGGGCGTACGGCAACGAGAACGCGGAGACGATGAGGCCGGCGGTCGCCTCGTTGAACCCGAACTCCTCGGTGATGTGCGGCAGCGCGGTCGAGATGTTCGTCCGGTCGATGTACGAGATCGCGTACATGCAGCAGAGCAGGACGAGCACGCGCCCGCGGATGCGTCCGCGGAACGGGGTGCCCTTGATCGGTGCGGCCGGGGTCGCCGTGGTCATGAGGCCTCTTCGGGGGAGTGGGAAGGAGTCGGGTGACTGAACGGATCGGACGGTATGCCCGGCCACCATCAGTCGCCTTGGAGCCTGCTTGCAGCGGACAATACGCCGAGGGCGAGCAGGGGCCCTCGGTGTCAGGGGTGCCGACTACCGTTGTCCCCATGGGTGTTGCGATCGAACCGACCCGAGCGGTGCGTCCGTTCGAGGTCATCAGCGAGTACTCGCCGAGTGGCGACCAGCCCGCGGCCATCGCGGAACTCGCCGGGCGGATCAACGCCGGTGAGACCGACGTCGTGCTGCTGGGTGCGACCGGTACCGGCAAGTCGGCGACGACCGCGTGGCTCATCGAGCAGGTGCAGCGGCCGACGCTCGTGCTCGCGCACAACAAGACCCTCGCGGCCCAGCTCGCCAACGAGTTCCGCAGCCTGATGCCGAACAACGCGGTCGAGTACTTCGTCTCGTACTACGACTACTACCAGCCCGAGGCGTACGTCCCGCAGACGGACACCTTCATCGAGAAGGACTCCTCGGTCAACGCCGAGGTCGAACGGCTCCGGCACTCCACGACGAACTCGCTGCTCAGCCGGCGCGACACCGTGGTGGTGTCCACCGTCTCCTGCATCTACGGTCTCGGCACCCCCGAGCAGTACATGAACGCATCGGTCGCGCTCCACGTCGGCCAGACGATCTCGCGCGACCAGCTCGTCCGCAAGTTCGTCGCCATGCAGTACCAGCGCAACGACGTCGACTTCGCCCGGGGCACGTTCCGCGTGCGCGGCGACACCATCGAGATCATCCCGATGTACGAAGAGCACGCGATCCGCATCGAGATGTTCGGCGACGAGATCGAAGCGCTCTCGTCGCTGCACCCCCTCACCGGCAACGTCATCGACGACCTGCCCGCCGTGTCGATCTTCCCGGCTTCGCACTACGTCGCGGACACCGACGTGATGCACCGGGCGATCGCCTCCATCAAGGAAGAACTCGCGGAACGGCTCGCCGAGCTCGAGGGCCAGGGCAAGCTGCTCGAGGCCCAGCGCCTCCGGATGCGCACCACGTTCGACATCGAGATGATGGAGCAGATCGGGTTCTGCTCGGGCATCGAGAACTACTCGCGGCACATGGACGGCCGTGGTCCGGGCGAAGCACCGCACTGCCTCATCGACTACTTCCCCGACGACTTCCTCATCGTGATCGACGAGTCGCACGTCACCGTGCCGCAGATCGGCGCGATGTACGAAGGCGACGCCTCGCGCAAGCGCACCCTCGTCGAGCACGGGTTCCGCCTGCCGAGCGCGATGGACAACCGCCCCCTGAAGTGGGAGGAGTTCCTCGAGCGCGTCGGGCAGAAGGTCTACCTGTCGGCCACCCCCGGGCGCTACGAGCTCGGTGTCACCGACAGCGTGGTCGAGCAGATCATCCGCCCGACCGGCCTGATCGACCCCGAGATCGTGGTCAAGCCGAGCGACGGCCAGATCGACGACCTGCTCGAGGAGATCAAGCAGCGGGTCGAGAAGGACGAGCGCGTCCTCGTCACCACGCTGACCAAGCGCATGGCCGAGGAACTCACCGACTTCCTCGGGAACGCGGGCGTGCGTGTCCGGTACCTGCACTCCGACGTCGACACCCTCAAGCGCGTCGAGCTGCTGACCGAGCTGCGGCAGGGTGTCTACGACGTGCTCGTCGGCATCAACCTGCTGCGCGAGGGCCTCGACCTGCCCGAGGTGTCGCTCGTGGCGATCCTCGATGCCGACAAGGAAGGCTTCCTCCGCTCGTCGACGTCGCTCATCCAGACGATCGGTCGCGCTGCCCGCAACGTGTCGGGCCAGGTGCTCATGTACGCCGACAAGATGACCGACTCGATGAAGACCGCGATCGAGGAGACCGATCGCCGTCGTGAGAAGCAGGTCGCCTACAACCTGGAGCGGGGCATCGACCCCCAGCCGCTGCGCAAGAAGATCGCCGACATCACCGAGGTCCTGCAGCGCGAGAACGACGACACGAAGGCGCTCCTGCAGGGTCGCCCGGGCAGTGACGGCCGTCGGTCGCCCACGCCGAACCTCAAGCGCGGCGGCATCGCGGGCGAGGGCGCGACGCAGCTCGGCGCCACCATCGCCGACCTGAACGACCAGATGCTGCAGGCTGCGGCCGAGCTGAAGTTCGAGCTCGCGGCGCGACTGCGCGACGAGGTGCAGGACCTGAAGAAGGCCCTGCGCCAGATGGAGGCGGCCGGGCATGTCAGCTGACGGCGCCCGCACGGTCGTTGTCACCGGTGCGAGTGCCGGGCTCGGGTACCACGCCGCCGAGCAGCTCGCCGCGGCGGGGCACCGTGTGGTGCTGGCCACGCGCGACCGCCACCGGGCGGAGGCCGCCGAGCGCAGCATCCGGCGGCACGTCGACGGGGCCTCGCTCGCCCACGTCCACCTCGACCTCGCCGACCTCGACTCGGTCGACGCTGCCGCCGACGAACTCGCCGCGCTGGAACCCGGCGGCGTCGACGCGGTCGTGAACAACGCCGGGGTCGTCGGGGCGTCCACGCGGGGGAGCACGGCGCAGGGCACCGAACTGCAGATCGGCACGAACCACCTCGGACACTTCGCGTGGACCGCGCTGGTCCTGCCCCTGCTCGAACGACGAGCCGGCCGGGTCGTGCACCTCGGGTCTATCGCCCACCGGTTCGCCCAGCTCGACGCGACCGATCCGCTCGGGGTCGGTCGGTACTCGAGCCACCGCCAGTACGCCAGGAGCAAGCTCGCGGTGATGCTGTTCGGCTTCGAGCTCGCCGAACGACTGGCCGACTCGGGGTCGTCCGTGTCGAGCGTCGTCGCGCACCCCGGCCTGTCGCTCGACCGACTGTCACCGGCACGCCCGGACGTCAGCCCGACACGACCCGAACCCGAGTGGATCCGCCCGGCACAGCGCATCGTCGCCCAGGGCAAGGACATCGGCGCCCAGCCGCTCGTCCACGCTGCCGTCGGTGCGGACGTGCGCTCCGGGGAGTACTGGGGCCCGGCAGGCTGGATGCAGCTCCGTGGCGCGGCCACGGTGGTCGCGGCCGAACCACGGGCGCACGACAGGACGGTCGCAGCGCAGCTCTGGGCGGCGAGCGAGCGTGCATCCGGTGTCGCGTTCGCTCTCGACGCACTCGTCTGACCCTCCATCCCGGCCGAATGTCGGTGCCGCTTCGTAGAATCGACGACGATGACCATCACCTCTGACCCCGGTACCTCGACGTCGGGCCGGAACGCCTTCGGCGAGCCCGCTGACCTCCACCTCCCCGGCGGGACCGCACCGCACAGCACCTCCACGCTCAGCGTGCGCGGCGCTCGCGTGCACAACCTCCGTGACGTCGACCTCGAGATCCCCCGCGACTCGCTCGTCGTGTTCACCGGCCTGTCCGGCTCGGGCAAGTCCTCGCTGGCGTTCGACACGATCTTCGCCGAGGGGCAGCGCCGGTACGTCGAGTCGCTGTCCGCCTACGCGCGCCAGTTCCTCGGCCAGGTCGACCGCCCCGACGTCGACTTCATCGAGGGGCTCTCGCCGGCGGTGTCGATCGACCAGAAGTCGACCAACCGCAACCCCCGGTCGACCGTCGGCACGATCACCGAGGTCTACGACTACATGCGTCTGCTCTGGGCGCGCATCGGGGTCCCGCACTGCCCGACGTGTGGCGAGGTGATCAGCAAGCAGACCGTGCAGCAGATCGCCGACCAGCTCATGCAGTTCGAGACCGGCACCCGGTTCCAGGTCCTCGCGCCCGTCATCTCCAAGAAGAAGGGCGAGTTCGTCGACCTCTTCCAGGAGCTCGCGGCGTCCGGTTACGCCCGCGCGATCGTGGACGGGGAGCGCATCCAGCTCAGTGACCCGCCCAAGCTCAAGAAGCAGGTCAAGCACGACATCTCGGTCATCGTCGACCGCCTGGTGGCGGGCGACGACATCCTCGGTCGTCTCACCGACTCGCTCGAGACCGCTCTGCGCCTGACCGACGGCACCGTCGGCATCGACCTGGTGGACCACGAGGGGCCCGGAGCGGTCCGGACCTACTCCGAGAACCTCTCGTGCCCGAACAACCACCCGCTCGCGCTCACCGAGATCGAGCCGCGCACGTTCTCGTTCAACGCGCCGTTCGGCGCGTGCCCCGAGTGCTCCGGCCTCGGGACGCGCATGTCGGTCGACCCCGACCTGGTGCTCGGCGACCCCGAGGCCTCGTTGCGTGACGGCGTCCTGCTGCCCTGGACGGGGACGAGCGGGCTGTACTCCTACTTCGACAAGCTGCTCGGCGGCCTCGGCAAGGAGCTCGGCTTCTCGCTCGACACCCCGTGGAACCAGCTCGACCCCGCGGTGCAGGCGTCGATCCTGACCGGCAAGGACTTCCAGGTGTCCGTCTCCTGGCGCAACCGGTTCGGCCGCGAGATGCGGTACACGAGCGGGTTCGAAGGCGTCATGCCCTACATCGAGCGCAAGTTCGCCGAGGCCGAGTCGGACTCGCAGCGCCAGCGCTTCCAGGGCTACCTGCGCGAGGTCCCGTGCCCGGTGTGCGAGGGAACCCGCCTCAAGCCCGAGGTGCTCGCGGTGACGGTCAACGACCGCAGCATCGCGGACGTCACCGACATGTCGCTCGACAACGCGTACTCGTTCATGGACGAGCTGACGCTGACCGACCGTGAAGCGCACATCGCCGCCGCGGTCCTCCGCGAGATCCGCGCACGCCTCGAGTTCCTGCTCGAGGTCGGCCTGAACTACCTCACGCTCGCGCGTGGTGCCGGTGGTCTGTCCGGCGGCGAGGCGCAGCGCATCCGACTCGCGACGCAGATCGGTTCCGGGCTGACCGGTGTGCTCTACGTGCTCGACGAGCCGAGCATCGGCCTGCACCAGCGCGACAACCGTCGACTCATCGACACCCTGGTCAAGCTCAAGGACCTCGGCAACACGCTCATCGTCGTCGAGCACGACGAGGACACGATCCGCACGGCCGACTGGGTCGTCGACATCGGCCCCGGCGCCGGCGTGAACGGCGGCAACGTCGTGCACTCCGGCTCGTACGAGGGCATCATCGAGAACCGTGAGTCGATCACCGGCGACTACCTCGCCGGCCGACGCGCGATCGAGGTGCCGGCCGAGCGCCGCAAGGTCAACCTGAAGCGCGCCATCACCGTGCAGGGTGCCCGCGCGAACAACCTCAAGTCGATCGACGCGGACTTCCCCCTCGGTGTGTTCACCGCGGTCACGGGCGTCAGCGGGTCCGGCAAGTCCACGCTGGTGAACGACATCCTGTACAAGGTGCTCGCCAACCAGCTCAACGGTGCACGGCACATCGCGGGCAAGCACACCCGGGTGAAGGGCCTCGACCAGCTCGACAAGGTCGTGCACGTCGACCAGGCACCGATCGGCCGGACGCCACGGTCGAACCCCGCGACCTACACGGGCGTGTTCGACCGCATCCGTCAGCTGTTCGCCGAGACGCAAGAGGCCAAGACCCGCGGCTACCAGCCCGGCCGCTTCAGCTTCAACGTCAAGGGTGGCCGCTGCGAGAACTGCGCGGGCGACGGCACGATCAAGATCGAGATGAACTTCCTGCCCGACGTCTACGTCGCGTGCGAGGTCTGCGGTGGTGCGCGCTACAACCGCGAGACGCTCCAGGTCCACTACAAGGGCAAGAACATCTCCGAGGTCCTCGACATGCCGATCAGCGAGGCGGCCGAGTTCTTCGAGCCGATCTCGGCGATCCACCGGTACATGGCGACCCTCGTCGACGTGGGCCTCGGCTACGTGCGCCTGGGCCAGAGCGCGACCACGCTCTCCGGCGGCGAGGCGCAGCGCGTCAAGCTCGCCACCGAGCTGCAGCGTCGCTCGAACGGCCGCACGGTCTACGTGCTCGACGAGCCGACCACCGGTCTGCACTTCGAGGACGTCCGCAAGCTGCTCCTCGTGCTGCAGAGCCTGGTCGACAAGGGCAACACCGTCATCACGATCGAGCACAACCTCGACGTCATCAAGTCCGCCGACTGGCTGATCGACATGGGTCCCGAGGGCGGGTCCGGCGGCGGGACGGTCCTGGCGACGGGCACCCCGGAACACGTGGCGACCGTGCCGGAGAGCCACACCGGTGTCTTCCTGCGCGAGATCTTCGACGCGCAGGACGCCCGGGTCGGCAAGCAGCAGGCGGTCGGCGCACGCCAGGCCACCCAGAAGCAGCAGGGCACGACCAAGAAGGCGAGCAAGCAGAAGGCGGGTGCTCGCTAGGTGGCGGACACCGTCCCGTGGCGTCCGAAGGCGGGGGAGATCCCGACCGACCCGGGCGTCTACCGCTGGCGTGACGAAGCCGGTCGGGTGCTCTACGTCGGCAAGGCGAAGAACCTCCGCGCCCGGCTGAGCAACTACTTCGCGCCGCTGCCGACGCTGCACGAGCGCACGCGGCGCATGGTCCTGACGGCGCGCAGTGTCGAGTGGACGACGGTCGGCTCCGAGATCGAGGCACTCCAGCTGGAGTACACCTGGATCAAGGAGTTCGACCCGCCGTTCAACGTCAAGTTCCGCGACGACAAGTCGTACCCGTACATGGCGGTCACCCTGGGTGACGAGGCGCCGCGGGTGATGGTGACGCGCAACCGCAGGATCAAGGGCGCGAAGTACTTCGGTCCGTACCCGAAGATCTGGGCGGTGCACGACACCATCGACCTGATGATCAAGGTCTTCCCGATCCGCACGTGCTCGGACTCGTCGTACAAGAAGGCGATGCAGACCGGCCGCCCGTGCTTCCCGGGGCAGATCGGCAAGTGCGGTGGCCCCTGCTCGCAGAAGGTCACGATCGAGGAGCACCGCGCCCTCGTCGAGGAGTTCGTGCGCTTCATGAACTCGTACGACCGTCGGGTCATCACCGAGCTCCGGCAGCGCATGGGGGCTTCGGCCGACGCGATGCAGTACGAGCAGGCCGCGAAGTACCGCGACCAGGTCGAGGCGCTCGAAGCCGTGCTCGAGAAGTCCGCCGTGGTGCTCCGCGACTCGGTCGACCTCGACCTGTTCGGCATCGCGGAGGACGAGCTCGCCGCGGCCGTGCAGCTGTTCTCCGTCCGTGGTGGCCGCATCCGCGGTGTCCGCGGCTGGGTGGTCGACAAGGAGCTCGACATCGCCACGGGCGACCTCGTCGAGCAGATCGTGCAGGGCGTCTACGTCACCGACGAGCCCCCGCGCGAGGTCGTCGTCCCCGAACTGCCGGAGGACGCGGACGCGCTCCAGGAGTGGCTCAGCAAGCGTCGGAACGGGCGCGGCACGAAGCTGAGCACCGCACAGCGCGGCGATCGCGCCGGTCTCGCGCGGACGGCCGCGCAGAACGCCGGGCAGGCGCTCATGCTCTACAAGACCAAGCGTTCGGCCGACTACACCACCCGGGCCGCGGCACTGGCCGACATCCAGGATGCCCTCGGCATGACCGAGGCGCCGCTCCGTATGGAGTGCTACGACATCTCGCACCTGCAGGGCACGAACGTCGTCGCGTCGATGGTGGTTTTCGAGGACGGTCTGCCGCGCAAGGACCAGTACCGCCGGTACTCGATCGCCGAGACCACCGACGACACCGACAGCATGTACCAGGTGCTCTCGCGGCGCCTGGCGCGGCTGGACGAGGACGCCGAGCTGCCGGACGTCCCGGACGTCACGACCGACGAGGTCGTCGAGGGGTCGAAGCCGACGAAACGGTTCGCGTACCGCCCGCAGCTGCTCATCGTCGACGGCGGCCAGCCCCAGGTGCAGGCCGCGAAGCGCGCGATGGACGAAGCCGGCGTGCACGACATCGCCCTGGTCGGCATCGCCAAGCGGCTCGAGGAGCTCTGGCTGCCCGACGACGACTTCCCGGTCATCCTGCCCCGCAACTCCGAGGCGCTCTTCCTCATCCAGCGCATCCGTGACGAGGCGCACCGGTTCGCGATCACCCACCAGCGCAGCAAGCGGAAGCGGGACGTCCGGTCGCGGTTGTCCGAGATCCCCGGTCTCGGCCCGAGCCGCGTCAACGCCCTGCTGAAGCACTTCGGTTCGGTCGCCCGGCTGCGCGAGGCCACGGCCGAGGACATCGGCGAGGTGAACGGGATCGGCCCGGCGACCGCTGCCGCCGTGGTCTCGAAGCTGGCCCAGACGCCGACGAGCGCACCGGCCACGAGCGCGTCGAGCGCCCCCGAACCGGACGCCGACGCGATCGCGGACACCGGAACCGTCACCGATCCCGGAGGCCCCGTGCGGGTCCCCGAGGTGACCGACGACGGTCCGCAGCGACCGTCGTGACGAACCCCGCGCCTCCCGGCCGTCACCGGGCGGTAGCCTGGTCCGGCAGCCGAGACCTCCCCGGGCGACGCGCCCGGGCCGCCACGACGGAGCCCACTCCCAGATGACCGACAGCGCCACCGCGACCACCCACGCGTCGCAGCACGACATCCTCATCGTCACCGGCATGTCCGGTGCCGGGCGGTCCACCGTCGGCAAGGCCCTCGAAGACCTGGGCTGGTACGTGGTCGACAACCTGCCCACGCAGATGCTGGCCCCGCTGACCGAGCTGGCCGACCGCGCGGGGGAGAAGATCCCGAAGATCGCCACGGTGGTCGACGTCCGAGGCGGGCGGTTCTTCACCGACCCCGAGCACGCGGTCGAGCAGGTCCGCTCGAGCACGTCCGCGCGGGTCCGTGTGCTGTTCCTCGAGGCCACCGACGCCGTGCTGGTCCGGCGCTTCGAGCAGGTCCGTCGACCCCACCCGCTCCAGGGCGAGGACACCCTGCTCGACGGCATCGCCCGCGAACGGGCGCGTCTCGCCGGCCTCCGCGAGGCGTCCGACGTGGTGATCGACACCTCCGACCTCAACATCCACCAGCTCGCGAACACCGTGATCGAGCACTTCGCCGACGAGCACTTCGTGGGTGTCCAGGTCACGCTGATGAGCTTCGGGTTCAAGTACGGACTGCCCGCCGACGCCGACATGGTGGCCGACGTGCGGTTCCTCCCGAACCCCTACTGGGTGCCGGAACTGCGGCCCCACACCGGGCTCGACCAGCCGGTTTCGGACTACGTCCTGGCCCAGGCCGGAGCCCGTCCGTTCGTCGATCGCTACGCCTCCGTCCTCGAGCCGGTGTTCGAGGGGTACCAGCGCGAGAACAAAAGACACGCTACGATCGCCATCGGCTGTACCGGCGGGAAGCACCGCTCGGTCGCCATCGTCGCCGAGTTGGCGAACCTCCTCCGCGGGATGCCAGGCGTCGCCGTGCGTGTGAAGAACCGAGATCTCGGCCGGGAGTGACCGTCCCTCCGGCTGCTCCCACGCCCGTGCCGCCGGATCTGCGGGAACCACTGAACGAACGTTAGGAATGATGCTGTGCCGTTGACTGCCGAGGTCAAGGACGAACTGGCCAGGGTCGCCGTGAACCGCAACACGGTCCGCGCCGCCGAACTGGCCACGATCCTCCGGTTCGCAGGTGGTCTGCACGTCATCTCGGGCCGCATCGCGGTCGAGGTCGAGCTCGACACCCGGATCATCGTGCACCGGGTCCGCAAGGACCTCGCCGAGCTCTACGGCGTGCGCAGCGAGGCGTCGGTGGGATCGTCCGCGTCCGCCCGCCGTGGCACCCGCTACCTGGTCCGCGTGCTCGAGGCGGGGGAGACCCTCGCCCGCCAGACCGGCCTGATGGACGCCCGTCGCCGCCCCGTCCGCGGGCTGCCGAACCGCCTCACCACGGGCAACCGCGAAGACCTCGCCGCCATCTGGCGCGGCGCCTTCCTGGCCTCCGGCACCCTGACCGACCCGGGTCGGGCCGCAGCGCTCGAGGTCACCTGCCCCGGCAACGAGGCCGCGATGGCCCTCGTGGGTGCCGCGTCGCGTCTCGGGGTCGCCGCCAAGGGCCGAGAGGTCCGCGGGGTGCACCGCGTCGTCATCCGCGACGGCGAGGCCATCGGTCAGATGCTGACCGTCATGGGTGCCGCGCGCACCACCGCCGACTGGGAGGAGATGCGCCAGCGTCGCGAGGTCCGCGCGACCGCGAACCGCCTGGTCAACTTCGACGACGCGAACCTCCGCCGTTCCGCGCAGGCCGCCGTGGCAGCATGCGCCCGGGTCGAGCGTGCGCTCGAGATCCTCGGCGACGAGGTCCCCGACCACCTGCAGTACGCCGGCACCCTGCGCCTGCAGCACCGCGACGCCTCGCTCGACGAGCTCGGCCAGCACGCGGACCCGCCCATGACCAAGGACGCCATCGCCGGTCGTATCCGTCGCCTGCTGGCGATGGCCGACAAGCGGGCTTCCGACCTCGGCATCCCGGGCACCGAAGCGAGCGTTCCCGAGGAGCTCGAAGGGGCCTGAGAGCGGTCTGTCGACCCTGCGGACCGGAGGCGCGGTGCCAGCTGGCACCGCGCCTCCTGTCCGTGTGTCGGTCGCGACTACTTCGACTCGTAGAGTCGGCTGCTCTCGTCGTGCCACTCGATGGCGGTCGCCGCGAGCTTGTCCTTGAACTCGGCGCCGTGGTGGGCGCAGAAGTAGAGCTCGCCGCTCGACATGGTGGCTCGGATGTAGGCCTGCGCCCCGCAGCTGTCGCAACGGTCGGCGGCGGTCAGCTGGTGGTTGCTGACTTCGTCGATGGAGGGGTCCTGCACGGTCTGGGTCATTGCTGTGCTCCTCACGGATCGCAGGTGGTGCCGGGTGGTTGCACCATTTCAACACGTGATGCCTGAGAGCGACGCATTGTCGGGCCCTGTTTCGCTCAGCGCGGATCGCTTGGCCCCAGTGCGAGTGTCCACACGGTGCTGTCGGTGCCGCTCGGTAAACTCCGACGGTGAGCTCCGACTACTCCGCACGCCATCTCTCCGTCCTCGAAGGGCTCGAGGCGGTCCGGAAGCGGCCGGGCATGTACATCGGCTCGACGGACTCCCGGGGCCTCATGCACTGCCTGTGGGAGATCATCGACAACTCGGTCGACGAAGCCCTCGCGGGGCACGGTGACGAGATCGGTGTCGTGCTGCACGCCGACGGCTCGGTCGAGGTCCGGGACACCGCCCGGGGCATCCCCGTCGACGTCGAACCGAAGACCGGCCTCACCGGGGTCGAGGTCGTGTTCACCAAGCTGCACGCCGGCGGCAAGTTCGGCTCGGGGTCGTACGCGGCCTCGGGTGGCCTGCACGGCGTCGGCGCCTCGGTCGTGAACGCGCTGTCGGAGCGCCTCGACGTCGAGGTCGACCGGGGCGGCAAGACCTACGCCATGTCGTTCCACCGCGGCGAGCCGGGCATCTTCGACGACAGCAAGGGCATCGGCCCGGACGCTCCGTTCGCGCCCTTCACCTCGGGCAGCGAGCTGCGTGTGGTGGGCAAGGTCAAGAAGGGTGTCACCGGCTCCCGGATCCGCTACTGGGCGGACCGCCAGATCTTCACCGCCGACGCCCGGTTCAGCACCGACGACCTGGTCACCCGTGCACGGCAGACCGCGTTCCTCGTGCCCGGGCTCGGCATCACCATCACCGACGAGCGCGCGGCGTCGATCGACGCCGCTGCCGCCCGGGCCGAGGCGACGGGTACCACCGTGGCCGCCGGGCCGGTGGTCGAGCGCTTCCGGTACGAGGGCGGGATCGGCGAGTTCGTCGAGCACCTCGCCGTCGACAGCCCCCTCACCGACGTCTGGCGCGTGCAGGGGACCGGCACCTTCACCGAGACTGTGCCGATGCTCGACGACAAGGGCCACATGGTCTCCACCTCGGTCGAGCGCGAGTGCGAGGTCGACCTGGCGCTCCGCTGGGGCAGTGGCTACGAGACCGTGTTCCGCAGCTTCGTCAACATCATCGCGACGCCGAAGGGCGGCACCCACCAGGCCGGGTTCGAGTCGGGCGTCGTCAAGGCCGTCCGTGCCCAGGTCGAGGCGAACGCGCGCAAGCTCAAGGTCGGGCAGGACAAGCTCGACAAGGACGACGTCCTCGCCGGCATGACCGCCGTGCTGACCGTGCGGTTGCCCGAGCCGCAGTTCGAGGGGCAGACGAAGGAGATCCTCGGCACCCCGGCGGTCCGGAAGATCGTCGACCAGGTCGTGTCGAAGCGCATCACCGAGATCCTCACCTCGACGCAGCGCACCGAGAAGGCACAGTCGGCCGCTCTGCTCGAGAAGGTCGTGTCCGAGATGAAGACCCGCATCTCGGCGCGGGCGCACAAGGAGACGCAGCGCCGCAAGAACGCGCTCGAGAACTCCTCGCTGCCGACGAAGCTCGCCGACTGCCGCTCGCAGGAGACCGAGGGCACGGAGCTCTTCATCGTCGAGGGTGACTCGGCGCTGGGCACCGCGAAGCTCGCCCGCAACAGCGAGTACCAGGCACTGCTGCCGATCCGCGGCAAGATCCTCAACGTGCAGAAGGCGTCCGTGTCGGACATGCTCTCGAACGTCGAGTGCGCGTCGATCATCCAGGTCATCGGCGCTGGTTCGGGCCGTACGTTCGACATCGACCAGGCCCGCTACGGCAAGATCATCATCATGTCGGACGCCGACGTCGACGGCGCCCACATCCGCACGCTGCTGCTGACGCTGTTCTTCCGGTACATGCGGCCGATGATCGAGCAGGGCCGGGTCTTCGCCGCCGTGCCGCCGCTGCACCGGGTCGTCGTGGTGAACCGCGGCAAGCCGAACGACACGCTGTACACGTACTCCGAACAGGAGCTGCAGACGGTGCTGAAGAAGCTCGAGAAGACGGGCAAGAAGTACCAGGAGCCGATCCAGCGGTACAAGGGCCTCGGTGAGATGGACGCCGACCAGCTGGCGGAGACCACGATGGACCGCGCGCACCGCACCCTGCGCCGGGTGAACGTGACCCATGCCGAGGGTGCCGCGAAGGTGTTCGAGCTGCTCATGGGCAACGACGTCGCGCCGCGCAAGGAGTTCATCCTGGCCGGCGAGGGCCTGGACCGCGACCGCATCGACGCGTAGCGCGCCTTCACGCCCGGGCCGCGCAGCGGCCTGGCGTGCTCACGCGCTGGGCGACACCTCACGCGGCCTGCGGCCCGTGAGCTGTCGCTCAGCGCGAAACCGCGCCGCGTCCGCGACACGGTGACGGCGGACGGGAGGCCCGTGGCGGCGCCGCCCCGCGCCTCCGGGCCGTGCGCCCTGCGTTCTCACGCGCTGGGCGACACCTCACGGGGCCCGAAGAGCGTGAGATGTCGCCAGGCGCGAAACGTGGCGGACGCCAGCGCCCGCCTACGCCTCGCCGGCGGTGCCGTCGAGCGTCGCAGCGCTGCCACCGATCGAGCCGATGACCGCCTCGAGCGGGGCGCCCGACCCGTCACGCTTCGACAGCCAGTCGGGCAGGGTCCGTGCGGCGCCGTCCGTGCCGACGGCGTGTGGCGGCGCGATGCCCGCCCATCCCACCGTGAGCCCGTCCTCGCCCTTCAGGAACGCGTGCGCCCGGACACCCTGGGTGGCACGGCCCTTCGCCGGGAACTCCGACAGCGCGGAGACCTTGGCGCGACCGGCGTCGGTGCCGGGCAGCGCGGTCGAGGTGGTGGACACCGTGGCGACCACGGCGTCGTCGGAGCGTGCGACCGAGCCGAACCAGATCACCGAGGCGCCGTCGGCGAGGGCCATGCCGGCCACACCACCGGCGGGCAGCCCCTGCGCCCGGACGACGGACGCCGGGAACCGCAGCAGCTGCGCGTTCGAGCTGATGAACACCAGGTCGTCGGACTCGGGCGCCTGCGCGGCACCGACCACGTGGTCGCCGGGCTTCAGGCCGATCACGACGAACTCCGGCTTGTCGGGCCACGCACCCGCCACGACGCGCTTCACCACGCCGTGCGCGGTGCCGATCGCCAGCGAGTCCGACGACGCACCGGACAGGTCGACGATCGCCACGACGGTCTCGCCCTTGGTGAGCGCCAGGAAGTCGGTGACCCGGACACCGGCGTCGAGCCGGACCGCGGCTGGCGGCACGGCGGGGACGTCGACGGGGGAGAGCCGGAGGACCCGCCCGGTCGAAGTGATCGCGCCGATCTGCCCCCGCACGGTGCTCACCACGGCGGAGCGGACGGCGTCGTGCTTCGAGCGCTTCGGCACGCGGACGATGCCGAGCTCCGACGTCGGGATGTCGACGCGGATGAGCCGTCCGGTGGTCGAGAGGAGCACGCGGCAGGGCGAGTCGGCGATCTGCAGGGACTCCGGGTCGACCGCGGCCTTCCGACCGCCCTTCACCGGGGCGTCGGCCTCGGTGAGCAGCGTGCGGCGCGGGGTCGCGAACTTGTCGGACACCTCGGTCAGCTCGAGGGCGACCTGCGCGCGGAGCCGTTCGTCGGACGCCAGCAGTTCTTCGAGGGCGGCGATGTCGGCGAGCAGCTGGTCGCGCTCGGCCTCGAGCTCCATCCGCGAGAACTTCGTCAGGCGGCGCAGGCGCAGCTCGAGGATGTACTCGGCCTGCACCTCGGACAGGTCGAAGACGTCGCGCAGGCGGTTGCGCGCTGCCTCGGAGTCGTCGGAGGTGCGGATGACCTGGATGACCTCGTCGATGTCGAGGATCGCGATGAGCAGACCCTCGACCAGGTGCAGCCGTTCCTTGCGTCGTGCCAGCCGGTACTGCGACCGGCGGGTGACGACGGCGAGCCGGTGCTGCACGTAGACGTCGAGCAGCTCGCGGAGCCCGAGGGTGCGCGGTGACCCGCCGACCAGCGCGACGTTGTTGATGCCGAAGCCGTCCTCGAGCGGGGTGTGCTTGTAGAGCTGCTCGAGCACGGCGGTGGGGTTGAAGCCGCTCTTGATGCCGATGACGAGCCGGAGCCCGTGGTTGCGGTCCGTCAGGTCGTTGACGTCGGAGATGCCGACGAGCTTCTTGGACTGGACGCCGTCCTTGATCTTCTCGATCACACGCTCGGGGCCGACCAGGTAGGGCAGCTCGGTGACGACGAGCCCGACCTTGCGCGGGGTGAGGTTCTCGACGCTCACCTTCGCGCGGGTGCGGAACGAACCACGGCCGGTGGCGTAGGCGTCGCGGACCCCGGAGAGCCCGACGATCGTGCCGCCGGACGGCAGGTCGGGGCCGGGCACGAACTCCATGAGCTCTTCGAGGGTGGCCTGCGGGTTCATGAGCAGGTGCTTCGCGGCCTCGACGACCTCGCCGAGGTTGTGCGGCGCCATGTTCGTCGCCATGCCGACCGCGATGCCGGAGGCGCCGTTGACGAGCAGGTTCGGGAACGCCGCCGGCAGCACGCCCGGCTGCATGATCTGGTTGTCGTAGTTCGGGACGAAGTCGACGACGTCCTCGCCCAGGCCCTCGGTCATCGCCATCGACGGTTCGGCGAGCCGTGCCTCGGTGTACCGGGCGGCAGCGGGGCCGTCGTCGAGGGAGCCGAAGTTGCCGTGGCCGTCGACGAGCGGCACGCGCATCGTGAACGGCTGGGCCATGCGGACCAGCGCGTCGTAGATCGCGCCGTCGCCGTGCGGGTGCAGCTTGCCCATCACCTCGCCCGTGACGCGGGCACTCTTGACGTGTCCGCGGTCGGGTCGCAGCCCCATCTCGGCCATCTGGTACAGGATGCGACGCTGCACCGGCTTCAGGCCGTCGCGGGCGTCGGGCAGCGCCCGCGAGTAGATGACGGAGTACGCGTACTCGAGGAAGGAGCCCTGCATCTCCTCGGAGACGTCGACGTCCTCGATGCGCTCACCGTCGGGCAGGCCGACTACGTCCGTGCGTGCCATGGCACCTTTCTGGAGAACCGGAGTCGTCTGGGAGACTCGTGGGATGGGAACAAGCGTACCGACGGCCCCCGACGCCGTCGCGAACCTCGCCGACGTCTTCCCGAGTTGCCTCGTGGCGCTCGGCGCTGCGGACGACGCGTGGTTGCGGAACGACGGCCTGGAGGCCCGGATCACCCTCCGCCCCGCCCGCTCGGCGATCGTCGTGCTGGTCGACGGCCTCGGTTCCGCCGCGCTGGCGGCGCGCGCCGGGCACGCCCGCTGGTTGACCGGCGCGAAGGGCACCGGCACCGCGAAGAAGCTGCGGAGCGGGTTCCCGACGACGACCGCGGCCGCCCTGAGCACCCTGACCACCGGCCGCTCGCCCGGCACCCACGGCGTCGTCGGCTACAGCGGCTGGAACCCGGACACCGGTGCCGTGATGAACCTGCTGGGCGGCTGGGACACCGAGGTCCCCGCGGACTGGTTCCTGACCCGGACCCTGTTCACCCGGGCCGCGGAGCTCGGACTCGACCCCGTCGTCGTCGGGCCGGACCGGTACCACTCGTCCGGGATGACCGCGAACGTGCTCGGCGGCGCCCGGTACGTGTCGGCGGACACCGTTGCCCAGCGCGTCGACGCCGCACTGGCCGAGACCACCAGCGGCCGCTCGCTCGTCTACCTGTACGTGCCGGAGCTCGACTCGATCGGGCACAAGTACGGCTGGCAGTCCGACCGGTGGACGGCCGCCCTCGAGCTGCTCGACGGCGAACTCGCCCGCCTCGACGCCCGCAGCGCCGACGACGTGGGGGTCCTGGTGACGGCGGACCACGGTGTGCTCGACGTGCCGGACCACGCGAACATCTCCATCGACCCGCTGCTGCTCACCGACGTGGTCGGCGTCGCGGGTGACCCGCGCTGCCGCCAGCTCACCGTCGCACCGGGCACCGACGTGCGCGCCCTCGTCGGCGCGTTCCGGGCCCGCTACGGCAAGAAGGCGTACGTCGCCAGCCGTGCCGAGGCGATCGAGGCCGGGTGGTTCGGGCACGTGTCCGACCAGGTGGTGCCGCGCATCGGCGACGTGCTCGTCGTGGCGCGCGGCTCGTGGGCGTTCAACGACGACCGTGCCCTGCGCGAGGACGAGACGCCGAAGCGCATGATCGGCCAGCACGGCGCGATGACCGACGAGGAGACGATCGTGCCGCTCCGACTCGCCGGCGCGTTCGCCCACTAGGACGTCGGCGCCGACGGTCGGTGCTCGTGCCGATCAGGCGGGGTCGTCGTCCGGACGGGTGCCGAAGACGATCTCGTCCCAGCTCGGCATCGAGCGACGGTTGCGCTTCTTGCGTTCGCCACGGCTCTCGGACTCCGGCGCCGAGGCCGGACGGACGTCGGAGGACTGGGGTGCGGTGTCGTGTGCGCCGCCGTCCTCGAAGCCCTGCAGCGGGATGTCGACGACGCTGATCGAGGTCCCGCGGGCGGGCTCGTCGCGCTGTTCGCCGAAGGACGCTGCTTCGCGCTCCCCGCGGCGACGGCGGAGCGCCTCGAGCAGGTCCGCGGTCTCGTTGCCGGGAGCACGTTCTTCCACGGCGGCCTGACCGATGCGGGGCAGTGGTGCACGGAGCGGCGCGTGTTGGGACGGCTCGGGCTCGGCGGCCGGCTGCTCCGGCTCGTCGACGCGGAAGGCGCCCGAGTCGAAGCGGGTGCCGTCGTCGTCCTGCTGCTCGAACTCGACCGCACGCAGGCGCGGGGCGATGCCCTCGTCGTCGGTGTGCGAGAGCCGGTGGGCGTCACCGTTGTCCGGCGCGAGGGTCGAGGTCTTCGGGTCGAAGTGCCACTGGGCGTCGTGCTCGACCTCGCCCGCGGTGTAGCGGACGCGGACCTGCCACCCGCTCTCCGGGTGCTTCCACGAACCCCAGGTGATCGCGGTGGCCTCACCGGCCTCGAGCTTCGCGGTGATCGCAGGGCCGAAGGTGTCGGGGGACTCGTCGTCGACCGGGGTGACCGGCACACGGTGCGAGGCGTCGAGGATGAAGGCGCGCTCGGCGAGGACCGGCCCCTCGAAGCGACGGACGTACTCGACGTCGACGTCGAGCGCGGCGGCCACGTCGGCGGCGTCTGCGCCGCCACGGATGCGTGCCTGGACGTCCTTGGGGGAGACCCGCTTCTGCGGACCGGCGTCGGGGTTCGCCTGGCGCACCTGGCCGGCCAGCGACGACGTGACGGGCAACCGGAACTCGGTGCCGCCGTCGGTCGCCAGGAGGAGTGCGCCGGACTCGACTCCGATGACTCTCACGTCTTGCATGGTTCCGCCTTCCCAGCGTCGCGTACGGTCCTGCTGTCGTACCCCGTGAGTATGCAGGGACGACGGGCGGTTTCCGGGGAGGCGCACGGGCGTGCCGCGGACATCCGCGTGGCCGATCCCGGGCACGCGGCCCTCCGGCAACGGGTGTCGGGAATGTCCGGTTCCGGTCGTGGGTTGCACCGCCAGCACGACCCGCCGCAGCACTCGGTTTGCGCTCTGGCGGGGCGTGGTGCAAACTGTCGCCGCCGATCACCCGGCGACGACCTCTCGATACGAGAAATGGATGGGCATGGCCACCGATTACGACGCCCCCCGGAAGACCGACGACAACTCCGACTCGGAGTCGATCGAGGCCCTCAAGGAGCGCGTTCCCGACAAGATGTCGGGGGTCGTCGACGATGATTCCGACAACCCCGGCAGTTTCGAACTCGCCGGGCAGGACCTGAGCGACGTCGACCTCGACGTCGTGGTGCTGCCCCCGCAGGTCGACGAGTTCACCTGCGTCGAGTGCTTCCTCGTGAAGCACCGCTTCCAGCTCGACCACGAGTCGAAGCTCGGACCGGTCTGCGCGGAGTGCGCGTCGCTCTAGCGAACACAGCCGCGTCGTCCTCGACGCAACGATCAGCGAAGGCCCCGCATCCTCCAGGGATGCGGGGCCTTCGTCGTGTGCTGCGAGGCGGGGCCGAGCCGCGCCTCCAGGCCGTGGACCGTGGTCCGTCAGGACCGCAGCGCCTCGACGACCTTGCCCGGGTGCCGGACGCTCACCAGCCAGTAGGGCGTCGGGTCCGCGTCGTCGCGCACCTCGACCTTGACGACCCCCCGGACGTAGCCGCGGAAGAGGGTCCACGCGCGGGCGTCGAGTGCCGGCCCGCGCTGCTCGGTGGCCGCTGCGCCCTCGAACGCCTCGGTCGTGCCGACGAGCGTGCGGGGGAGGTGTGCCTTGCCCGCGCGGAACTCGGTGTCGGTGACCTCGATGGTGGGTGCGAGTGCCCACAGGAGGACCAGCACCCCGAGCTCCATCCCGATCGCCACGAGGACGCCGGCCAGGACGCTGATGGGGAGGAAGACGAGCAGGGTGGCGGGGATGACGAGCGCCGTCGCCAGGTAGAGGGCGGGCGGGGCCCAGAGTCGTTCGCGGTACAGGGTCACGGGTCCATTCGATCACGAGCGAGCGAGGTCACGGAACGGTCACGGCTGCACTACCCTCGTCACGTGACCGAACCAGTCGACGTCCTCTGGACCGGGGAGCACGCTCCCGGCCACGCCCACCCCGGCGACGCGGGTGCCGATCTCGTCTCCACCGAGGCCTTCGTGCTGCAGCCGGGGGAACGACACCTGGCCGCCACGGGTCTGCGCATCGCGCTGCCCGAGGGCTACGCCGCGTTCGTGGTCCCGCGGAGCGGCCTGGCTGCGAAGCACGGCATCACGATCGTGAACAGCCCAGGCACCGTCGACTCCGGCTACCGCGGGGAGATCAAGGTCGCCCTGCTCAACACCGACCAGACGGAACCGTACGAGGTGCACGTCGGCGACCGCATCGCCCAGTTGATCGTGATGCCGGTGCCGCAGGTGACCTACACCCGGGTCGTCGACCTGCCGGACAGCGTCCGCGGACAGGGCGGGTTCGGCTCGTCGGGCTACGGTGACCGGAGCGACGCCGTGACCGGTGCCGCCGCAGACGCTCAGGAAGGAACGCGCGCATGAAGTTCGGCCGACGCAAGCGGGACGAGGTCGAGGTGGCGGACGCCGTCACCGACGACATCGAGGTCGCGGACACGTCCCCCGAGGTCGACATCGCGACGGATGCCGACGCGGACCTCGACGAGGTCGACGCGGTCGCCCCGACGGACAAGTCCGCTCCGGAGGACCGGGCCGAAAACGGCCCCCACGACGAGACCGAGGCGAACCTGGTCCGCCCCTACGTCGACCTGGGCGGGGTGAAGGTGCTCCCGCGCGAGGGCCTGCACCTGCGCCTCGAGGTCGAGGAGGGCTCGCAGCGCGTCGTCGCGGTCGGGCTCGACTACGACGAGTCCACGCTGCAGGTCCAGCCGTTCGCGGCGCCCCGGTCCACCGGCCTGTGGCACGAGATCCGCGCCCAGATCGCCGAGCAGATCGAGCGCCAGGGCGGAGTCGTGACCGAGGTCGACGGCCCGTTCGGCCCCGAGCTCCGCGCGTCCGTCCCGGTCGCCGTGGACGGCGACGGCGGCACCGCCGGCTCCCGTCCGGCCCGCTTCGTCGGCGTCGACGGCCCGCGCTGGTTCCTGCGCGGCGTGATCGCCGGCAAGGCCGCCGAGCAGCCGGACGACGCCAGCGAGATCGAGGAGCTGTTCCGCAGCGTCGTCGTCGTGCGCGGCACGACGCCGATGCCGCCGCGCGACCTCATCCCGCTGCACATGCCCAAGTCGACGCAGACCGCGATCTGACCGACTGACGACCAACCCCGCCTGGAGGCACGGTGCCGGACCACGACGACACCCCACGACCCGAGACGGCTGGCTCCGACCCCGCTGCACCGGCGGCCGAGCCGTCGGTGGTGCCGAATGTGGCGCCGCCGGCTGAGTCGCCGGTCGCACCGTCCTTCTCCGCGCAGTTCCGTGACGCCGTGCAGAACGCCGGCATCGCCCGCGTCGCGCCCGGTGAGGCGCCGTCCGGCCGGGCGCTGCTCGGCGCGGTCGGCGGGGTGCGCGGCCTCGCCGAGTCGGTGCTGCCCGGGTTCGCGTTCCTGGTCGTCTACGCGGTCACGAAGGAGCTCGTGCCGAGCGTCGTGATCCCGGTGGCGGTCGGCCTGGTGTTCGTGGTGCTCCGGCTGCTGCAGCGGCAGTCGGTGACGATGTCGTTCGCGGGCATCCTCGGCGTCGCGGTCTCGGCCGGCCTCGCGCTCATCACCGGCCGTGCGGAGAGCAACTTCATCCCCGGGATCGTCATCAACGCCGTCTGGCTCGTCGGGCTGCTGATCACGCTGGCGATCCGCTGGCCGCTCATCGGGCTCGTCGTCGGCTTCCTGCTGCCGGCGAACGAGGACGGCTCGCACGTCGACTGGCGCGCCGACCCGGTGAAGCGCCGGGTGCTGACGGTCGCCACCTGGATCTGGGTCGGGCTGTTCGCGGTCCGTCTCGCGGTGGAGGTCCCGCTGTACCTGACGGCGCAGGTCGAACTGCTCGCCGGGCTGAAGCTCATCCTCGGCGTGCCGCTGTACGCGGCGGTGCTCTGGGTGACGTGGCTGCTGGTCCGCACCGTGTTCGTCCGACGCGACGACGTCGCCCCGGTGTAGAGTTCTCTCGACATCAAGATAGTTCTCGCAGGGCGCGCACGCGTCCTCGGGATTAGGTTTGCCTTGCTGGTGGGACGGTCCACGGCCCGCGAGGATGAGGGCAAACCGATCAGTAGGGAGGCGGCACGGTGGCTGCAGTCAATAGCTTCGGCTCGAAGGACACACTGTCGGTTGGGGGTGTCGACTACGCGATCCACCGGATCGACTCGGTTCCCGGGCACGAGAAGTTGCCCTACAGCCTGAAGGTGCTGCTCGAGAACCTCCTCCGCACCGAGGACGGCAAGAACGTCACCGAGGGACAGATCCGGGCGCTCGGCTCCTGGCGACCCGACGCGGAGCCCGACACCGAGATCCAGTTCTCGCCGGCGCGCGTCGTCATGCAGGACTTCACGGGTGTGCCGTGCATCGTCGACCTCGCCACCATGCGCGAGGCCATGGCGGACATCGGCGGCGACCCGAACAAGATCAACCCGCTGTCCCCGGCCGAGATGGTCATCGACCACTCCGTCATCGCCGACCTGTTCGGCAGCACGGACGCCCTGCAGCGCAACACGGACCTGGAGTACGAGCGGAACGGTGAGCGCTACCAGTTCCTCCGCTGGGGCCAGACCGCGTTCGAGGACTTCAAGGTCGTCCCGCCGGGCACCGGCATCGTCCACCAGGTGAACATCGAGTACCTGGCGAAGGTCACCTACACGCGTGACTTCGACGGCGAGACCTATGCGTACCCCGACACCCTGGTCGGCACCGACTCGCACACCACGATGGTGAACGGCCTCGGCGTGCTCGGCTGGGGCGTCGGCGGCATCGAGGCCGAGGCCGCGATGCTCGGCCAGCCCGTGTCGATGCTCATCCCGAAGGTCGTCGGCTTCAAGCTCTCCGGTGAGATCCCGCCCGGCGTGACCGCGACCGACGTGGTGCTCACCATCACGCAGGAGCTCCGCAAGCACGGCGTCGTCGGCAAGTTCGTCGAGTTCTACGGCGAGGGCGTCGGCGCCGTCCCGCTCGCCAACCGCGCCACCATCGGCAACATGTCGCCCGAGTTCGGGTCGACGGCGGCGATCTTCCCGGTCGACGACGTCACGCTGGACTACCTGCGGCTGACCGGTCGCGACGAGGCGCAGATCGCGCTGGTCGAGGCGTACTCCAAGGCCCAGGGCCTGTGGCACGACGCCTCGGTCGAGCCGAACTACTCCGAGTACATGGAGCTCGACCTCTCCACGGTCGTGCCGTCCATCTCGGGCCCGAAGCGTCCGCAGGACCGCATCGAGCTCACGAACGCGAAGAGTCAGTTCGAGCTCGACCTGAACAACTACACGACGCCGTCCGAGCAGACCGACCTCGACGACGCGGTCGAGGAGACGTTCCCGGCCTCCGACCCGATCGCCGCCGGTTCGACCAACGAGGACACGGCGCTGCACGAGCACGTGCACGTGTCGAGCGCACCGTCGACCGCCTCGGCGCCGACGAAGGTCGCGATGGACGGGGCCGACCCGTTCACGATCGACCACGGTGCCGTCGCGATCGCCGCGATCACCTCGTGCACGAACACGTCGAACCCGTCGGTCATGATGGCCGCCGGCATCCTCGCCCGGAACGCCGCGAAGAAGGGCCTCACCGCGAAGCCCTGGGTGAAGACCACCCTCGCGCCCGGGTCGAAGGTCGTCACCGACTACTACGAGAAGGCCGGTCTCACCACCTACCTCGAGCAGCTCGGCTTCTACACGGTCGGCTACGGCTGCACCACCTGCATCGGCAACTCGGGCCCGCTGCCCGAGGAGATCTCGCAGGCCGTGCAGGACAACGACCTCGCCGTCACCGCGGTGCTCTCGGGCAACCGCAACTTCGAGGGCCGGATCAACCCCGACGTCAAGATGAACTACCTGGCGTCCCCGCCGCTGGTCATCGCCTACGCCCTCGCCGGGTCGATGCACTTCGACTTCGACAAGGACGCTCTCGGCACCGACCAGGACGGCAACGACGTCTACCTGACCGACATCTGGCCCGACGCGGCCGAGGTGCAGCAGGTCATCGACGAGTCGATCGACACCGAGATGTTCACCCACGAGTACGGCTCCGTGTTCGAGGGCGACGACCGCTGGAAGAACCTGCCGACCCCGACCGGCGACACCTTCGAGTGGGACCAGGAGTCGACCTACGTCCGGAAGCCCCCGTACTTCGAGGGCATGACGATGCAGCCCGACGCGGTGTCGGACATCTCCGGCGCCCGGGTGCTCGCGAAGCTGGGCGACTCGGTCACGACCGACCACATCTCGCCGGCCGGTTCGATCAAGGCCGACAGCCCCGCCGGCCAGTACCTCGCCGAGCACGGCGTCGACCGCAAGGACTTCAACTCCTACGGCTCGCGTCGCGGCAACCACGAGGTCATGATCCGCGGCACGTTCGCGAACATCCGTCTGCGCAACCAGCTGCTCGACGGCGTGGAGGGCGGCTACACCCGTGACTTCACGACGCCGAACGGTGCGCAGTCGTTCATCTACGACGCCTCGCAGCACTACCAGGAGCAGGGCATCCCGCTCGTCATCTTCGGTGGCAAGGAGTACGGCTCCGGCTCGTCCCGTGACTGGGCGGCCAAGGGCACGAACCTGCTCGGGGTCCGCGCGGTCATCACCGAGAGCTTCGAGCGGATCCACCGCTCGAACCTCATCGGCATGGGCGTCGTCCCGCTGCAGTTCCCGGCGGGCGAGACGGTCGAGTCCCTCGGGCTCGACGGCACCGAGGTCGTGTCGATCTCCGGGCTGACCGAGCTGAACGAGGGCCGCACCCCGAAGACGGTGCACGTCACCGCGACGCCGAGCGAGCACTCGCCGGCCGGCAAGCAGCCGATCGAGTTCGACGCGGTCGTCCGCATCGACACCCCCGGCGAGGCCGACTACTACCGCAACGGCGGCATCCTGCAGTACGTGCTCCGCTCGCTCGTCTGAGTCCGCTGAACGACAGGAGCGTCGTACGCACGGGTCGCTGACGCGACCACAGATCGGACCGGAGGCCCGTGGCGACACCGCCACGGGCCTCCAGTCCGTCACCTGGTAGCGAGAATAGAGTGGGCTGACAGCCCCACGAAAGGAGCGCCCGTGAGCCTGCTCGCCAGCATCACGTCGCCGCGCGACCTGAAGCGTCTCTCCGACGCGCAGATGACCGACCTCGCCGCCGAGATCCGGCGCTTCCTGGTCGCCGAGGTCGCGAAGACCGGTGGGCACCTCGGGCCGAACCTGGGCGTCGTGGAGCTGACGCTCGCGATGCACCGCGTGTTCGACTCGCCGAACGACCCGTTCGTCTTCGACACCGGGCACCAGTCGTACGTGCACAAGCTCGTCACGGGGCGCCAGGACTTCTCGAAGCTGCGCGAACGCGGCGGCATCGCCGGCTACCCGCAGCGGAGCGAGTCCGAGCACGACATCGTCGAGTCCTCGCACGCGTCGTCGTCGCTGTCGTGGGCCGACGGCATCTCCCGCGCGTTCGGCCAGACCGGGCAGACCGACCGCACCGTCGTCGCGGTGGTCGGGGACGGTGCCCTCACCGGCGGCATGACGTGGGAGGCGCTCAACAACATCTCCGACGACAACGACCGACGCCTGGTCATCGTCGTCAACGACAACGGCCGCTCGTACGCCCCGACGATCGGTGGCATGGCGCGGTTCCTGAGCTCCGTGCGCACCCGCCGCGAGTACCGCGCCCTGTACGAGGGCACGCAGGCCGTGGCGGCGCGGTTCGGCGCTCCGGGTCGTGCGGTGTACCGAGGCATGCGCGGGGGCCTGCACGGCTTCCTGTCGCGGCTGACGAACAACGAGGCGCTGTACTCCAACCTCGACATCAAGTACATCGGCCCGGTGAACGGCCACGACCAGCAGGCGATGGAGGCAGCGCTCCGGCAGGCCAAGGAGTACGGCGCTCCGGTCATCGTGCACGCGATCACCGAGAAGGGCCACGGCTTCGAGCCCGCCCTGCGCGACCAGGCCGACCAGTTCCACGCCGTCGGGCACATCGACCCGGAGACCGGGGAGTCGCTCGACGCCGCATCGGGGCCGTCGTGGACCTCGGTGTTCGCGTCTTCCCTCGCCGATGCCGGCGCCTCGGATCCTCGGATCGTCGCCATCACGGCGGCGATGCTCCGGCCGACCGGGCTCCACCTGTTCCAGGAGCAGCACCCCGACCGGGTGTACGACGTCGGCATCGCCGAGCAGCACGCCGTGACGACCGCCGCGGGCCTCGCATACGGCGGTCTCCACCCGGTCGTGGCGCTCTACGCGACGTTCCTGAACCGCGCGTTCGACCAGGTGCTGATGGACGTCGCCCTGCACAGGGCCGGCGTGACGTTCGTGCTCGACCGTGCCGGGATCACCGGCCCGGACGGCCCCTCGCACCACGGCATGTGGGACCTCGCGCTGCTGCAGGTCGTGCCGGGGATCCGGATCGCCGCGCCCCGCGATGCCCCGACGCTGCGCGAGGAGTTCCGCGAGGCGATCGCCGTCGACGACGCCCCCACCGTGCTGCGGTGGTCGAAGGGGCAGGTCGGACCGGACATCCCCGCGGTCCGTCGTCTCTCCGATGGCGTGGACGTCCTGCACGCCGCCGCGGACGACGTCGAGGACGTGCTCTTCGTCGCCGTCGGGTCGATGGTGCCGGTGGCACTCGAGGCCGCGGCGCTGCTCGAGGCGCAGGGCATCGGCGTCACCGTCGTGGACCCGCGCTGGGTGGTGCCGATCCCGACGTCGCTGATCGAACTGTCGCGGACGCACCGACTCGTGATCACCATCGAGGACGGCGTGCGGGTCGGCGGCGTCGGGACCCGGCTGCGGCAGGACCTGCGCGCTGCCGGGGTCGACACCGGGGTGAACGAGCTCGGGCTGCCCGACGCGTTCATCGACCACGCGACCCGGTCGCAGATCCTCACCGACGCGGGGCTGACGGCGCAGGCCATCGCCCGCGACGTCATCGACCAGGTGGTCGGGACGAAGCTGCCGCAGGCGAAGCCCGCGCGGTCCCGCGAGTCCGCGGCGTCCGACCGCTGACCGCGCGGTCCGCGAGCGTCTCGCACAACCAAAGTCACCCCGAACCACGGCGATCCGCGGTTCGGGGTGAATTTGGTTGTGCGGCGGTGCGGCCTTCGAGACCGAGTCGGCTCTAGCGGGAAGCGGGGCCGACGATCCGCGGCTCGTGGAACGTGCCGCCGAAGACTCGCTCGGACGCGCCGGAGCGGTCGAGGTACGGGCTGATCCCACCGGCCTGGAACGGGTACCCCGCACCGAGGATGAGCCCGAGGTCGATCTCCTCGACGTGCTCGACGACCCGGTCCTCGAGCATGCGGTGCAGCTCGTCGGCCAGGGCGTCCTCGAACCGGCGCTGCATCTCGGCGGCGTCGACCGGCTGCGCGTCCTTCTTGGACGGCGCGACGAGCTTCACGGCGGCGGGGTCGTACCCGGTCGCGTTGCCCTTCTTGTCGCGGGTCAGGATCGTCCCGTGCTCGGCGATCTTCTTCAGGCCGTCGCCGGGGTAGAAGCGCTCGGGCCAGGCCGCGTGGTGCGAGTCGAGCACGTGCGCGCCGACCGGCAGCCCGACGAGCTCGAGCAGCTCGAACGGTGACATCGGCAGGCCGAGTGGTGCGGCACCCTGGGCGACGGTGTCGAACGAGGTGCCCTCTTCCACGCCGCGCATCGCCTCGCCGAGCACCCGGGCGAGCACCCGGTTGACGACGAAGCCCGGCTGGTCCGCGGTGATGATCGCGGTCTTCTTCAGGGTCTTCGCGACGGCGAGTGCGGTGACGAGGGCCTCGTCCGAGGTCTTCGCCGCGCGCACCACCTCGAGCAGCGGCATGACCGCGACCGGGTTGAAGAAGTGGAAGCCGACGAGGCGCTCCGGGTTGGTGAGCACCGACGCAATCTCGTCGACGGAGAGCGACGACGTGTTCGTGGCGAGGATGGCGTCCGGTGCGATGACCTGCTCGATCTTCCGGAGGACCTCCTGCTTGACGGTCATCTCCTCGAAGACCGCCTCGATCACCCAGTCGGCGTCGGCGAAGGCGTCGTAGGACACCGACCCGCTGACGAGTGCCGTGATGCGGTTCGCGTCGTCGGGGGAGATCCGGCCCTTGTCGAGCAGCTTCGCGACCTCGCCGCGGATCCGCTCGACGCCGGCGTCCACACGGGACTGGTCGACGTCGGTGATGACGACGGGGACGCCCAGGCGTCGGGCGAACAGCAGCGCGAACTGCGACGCCATCAGCCCGGCGCCCAGGACGCCGACCTTCGTGATCTTCTTCGCGTCGACGCCCTCGGGAGCGCCGACGGGCTTCTTCGCACGCTTCTGCACGAGGTCGAAGGCGTACATCGACGCGGCGAACTGGTCGCCCGAGATGAGGTCGGCGAGGGCCTCGTCCTCGTCGGCGAAGCGTTCGTCGAGCGAACCCGACTTGGCGGCGGCGACGAGGTCGAGCGCCCGGAACGGCGACTTCGGCACGGTGCCGATCTTCGACGCGACCTGTCCGCGGGCGACCTTGACGACGGTGCCCCATGCGGCCTTCTCGAGCATGCCCGGCTCGTTCTTCCGCACCACCTTGGTCGTTCCGGTGATGACGCCGTCCGCCCACGCCACGGCGGAGGGCAGGAACGTGACGGACGGGACGAGCACGTCACCGATGCCGATCTCGACCGCGGCCGGGCCGTCCATCAGGCGGTTGTTCTTGAGCGGGTTCTCGACGATGACGCGGAGCGCGCGCTCCGGGCCGATCAGGCGGGGGAGCAGCGTCGCGCCGCCCCAGCCGGGGATGATGCCGAGGAACACCTCGGGGAGCCCGATGCCCTGCGCCGCGGACGAGAACGCCCGGTAGGTGCAGTGCAGGGCGATCTCGAGCCCACCGCCGAGCGCCAGGGTGTTCACGAACGCGAACGACGGCACCCCGAGGTCGGCGAACTTCTTGAGCGTGGCGTGCCCGAGTGCGGCCAGGTCGTGGGCGGCCTCGCGCGACGGGACCGCCGCTGCCTGGGACAGGTCGGCCCCGGCGGCGAAGCAGTACTCCTTGCCGGTGATGGCGACGCCCTGGATCGTGCCGGCGGCGGCCTCGGTCTTCAGGGTGTCGAGCACGCCGGCGAGCTCACGGAGCGTGCGGGGCCCGAGGGTGTTCGGTCGCTTGTAGTCCTTGCCGTTGTCGAGCGTGATGAGCGCCAGCGTGCCACCGGAGGGCATCGTGACGTGCTTGACGAACGAGTGCGTGACGACCTCGTCCTCGCTGAGTTCGGCCAGTAGGTCGTTGTCGACGATGGTCATGGTCACGCCCCCTTCCGAGCCGAACGCTCGGCCGACTTGCTGTGGTTCGGGTTCTCCCAGATGACGGTGCCGCCCTGGCCGAGCCCGATGCACATCGTGGTGATGCCGTACTTGACGTCCGGTCGCTCGGCGAACTGTGCGGCGAGCTGGTTCATCAGCCGGACGCCACTCGACGCGAGCGGGTGGCCGACGGCGATCGCGCCGCCCCAGGCGTTCACGTTCGGGGAGTCCTGGGCGATGCCGTAGTTGTCGAGGAACGCGAGCACCTGGACGGCGAACGCCTCGTTGATCTCGAACAGGCCGATGTCGTCGATCGACAGGCCGGCCTTCGACAGTGCCTTGTCGGTCGCGGGGACCGGGCCGACGCCCATGACCTCGGGCTCGACGCCGGCGAAGGCGAACGAGACCATGCGCATCTTCGTCGACAGTCCGTGCTGCTTCGCGCCGTCCTCGGACGCGAGCAGGCTCATGGTGGCGCCGTCGTTCAGACCGGCGGCGTTGCCGGCGGTGACCCGTCCGTGGGGCCGGAACGGCGTCTTCAACGCGGCCAGCGCCTCCAGGGTCGTCCCCGGCCGCGGCGGCTCGTCGGTGCTGACGACGTCCCAGCCGTCGCCCTTGTTGACCTCGACCGGGATCACGTCCGGCTGGAGCTTGCCGTTCGCCCAGGCGGCGGCGTAGCGCTGCTGGGACTGGACGGCGTAGGCGTCCGTGCGGTCCTTCGTGATCGCGGGGAAGCGGTCGTGCAGGCGCTCGGCGGTGGCACCCATGACGAGGGCGTCGCTCGAGACCATGCGCTCCGCGACGAAGCGCGGGTTCGGGTCGGCGTTGAAGCCCATCGGGTGCCGGCCCATGTGCTCGACACCACCGGCGATCGCGATGTCGGCGGCGCCGAAGGCGATGGCACCCGCGAGCGTCGTGACGCTCGTCATGGCACCGGCGCACATGCGGTCGATCGCGTAGCCGGGGACCGACTTCGGCAGACCCGCGAGCATGCCGACCGTGCGGCCGAGCGTCAGCCCCTGGTCACCCTGCTGCGTGGTCGCCGCGACGGCGACGTCGTCCACGGCTGCGGTGTCGAAGGCGTTCCGGTCGAGCAGTCCGCGCATCGCGTGCACCGCGAGGTCGTCGGACCGGGTCTTCCAGAACACCCCCTTCTCGCCGGCTCGTCCGAACGGTGTGCGAACGCCGTCCACGAACACGACGTCTGATGCCTTTGGCAATCCGGGCCTCCCAGATCCTCATCGATCGGGCCGGAACGCAGGTCGCTCCGGCCTGGCCGGGCCTCGCCCGGCGACCCTCCCGACGCTATGCCCCCAGCCTGGGCGGCCGCATGCCGGTTGGGCAGTTCCTACGACTCGTCGTCGTCCGTCGCCGCGGGCCGCTGTGCAGCAGCCACAAAGGCCGACGCGATGATCGACGCGAGTTCCTCGACCTGCCACGGACGGGCATCGTGCTCGGCGAGGGCGGCGCCGACCAGCTCGGTCGACGGCGGCGACGGCGGTGCCCACGACACGAGCCGGAGCGTCTCCGGCGTGAGCAGGTTCTCGAGCGGGATGTCGAGCTCCTCGGCACGCTTCGTCACTGCGGCGCGCGCGGCCTTGTACCGGCGGTCGGCGGCCGGGTTGCGGTCCGCCCAGGCACGGGGTGGCGGGAGCGTCGCCTCGCCGGCGCCGCGGAGACGGGGGAGGTCCTCCGTGGTGCGGCCTTCCTCGACGGCGGCCCACCAGCGGTCGAGCTCGGAACGGCTGGCGCGGCCCGTGAAGGTCTTCAGCGCACCGAGTTCGGCGCGGGACTCGGGTGCGGCGGCCGCCGCGGCGACGATCGCCGAGTCGGGGATCGTGCGCCCGGGGGCGATGTCCGCCTGGCGGGCGTACTCGTCGCGGGCGAGCCAGAGCGACCGGGCGATCGCCAGTGCTCGAGCACCACGGAGCGCGTGCATGCCGGACAGCCGACGCCAGGGCTCGGCACGGGCGGGCTTCGGGGCGCGGTGCAGGACCGCGTCGAACTCCTCCTGGGCGATCCGGGTCTTGCCGGCCTCGTCGAGCTTCTCGGCGAGGGCGTCGCGGAGGTCGGGCAGCAGCTCGACGTCGAGCGACGCGTAGACGAGCCACGACTGCGGCAGGGGACGGGTCGACCAGTCGGCGGCCGAGTGCGCCTTCGCCAGGGTGATGCCGAGCAGCTGCTCGACGACGGCGCCGAGGCCGACACGGGGGAACCCGGCGATGCGGGCGCCGAGTTCGGTGTCGAAGATGCGCGTCGGGACGAGGCCGACCTCCTGCAGGCACGGCAGGTCCTGCGAGGCGGCGTGGAACAGCCACTCCTCGTCGACGATGGCGGCCTGCAGCTCCGAGAAGTCGCCGATCGGGATCGGGTCGAACAGGAACGCACCGGCACCGCGGCGGAACACCTGGATCAGGTAGGCGCGCTGCGAGTAGCGGTAGCCGCTGGCGCGCTCGGCGTCGACCGCGACGGGGCCGTGGCCGTGGCCGGCGGCGATGGCGGCGACCGCCTCGAGGTAGTCCTCGCGCGTGTCGATCACCTTGACGGCGTCGTGCGATGCCTCGAAGGCGGGGCTGGCGGCGGCGGCCGGAGCGGCCGAGCCAGCAGCGGCAGCCGGAGCAGTCGAGCCGGCAGCCGTGGCTGCGGACGCAGCCGAGCCGGTCGATCCAGCGGCGTCCTGGGGAGCGGGGTCGGTCACTTGGCGAGCCTCCTCGGGGCCAGCAGGGTCACGCCGTCCGATGCGGGCGGCAGACCGGCGAGCATGGCGACGATGTCCTGCCAGGCCCGGACGTGTGCGGTGAGGTCGTCGCCGCGTGGTGTCCACGACGCGCGGAGTTCCAGCTGGGCGCCGTCGCCCTGTGCGGCGAGGTCGCCGTACCCGCGCGAGATGATCTTGGTGGCCGTGCCCGAGGCGTGGTCGTACGTCGCACCGTGCGACTCGAGCGCGTCGACGAGCCAGCTCCAGGTGACGTCGGCGACGAACTCGTCGACGCCGATCTCCGGCTCGAGCGGCGCCTGGGCGAACGAGACGACACGGAACGCGCCGCCCCAGCCCTCGGGTTCTTCCGGGTCGTACAGGGCGATGAACCGGCCGGTGCCCAGGTCCGACTCGACCCCGTGCGCGGTGCCGGACACGTCCGCCGCCAGGGCGATCGAGAACGGTGCGATCCGGGTCGGCGAGGGGATCTCGGTGACGGTGGTCTCGGCACGGCCGCTGCCGCCGGACACGAACGCGCGGAGCCGCGCGAAGGCGTCGGGCTCTCGGGTTTCGGACACACATGCAGACTAGGCTCCGGGCCATGTCCCGATCCGCGCGACCCGCCGAGGACGTCGTCCAGGAGACCGCTCGATCGGCCGGGTTCATCGCACTCGGCGCCGGTCTGGCAGCTGCCGCGGTGGGGACGGCCGTCATCGGTGGCTTCGTCGCCGCCGTCGCCCGCGCCGTGGTCACCCCCGACCGCAAGCGCAACGAGCGCGTCCCGATCCACGCCGTCGACCCCGTCCGGAAGACCGTCACGATCGAGCGCACGGCCGACACCGAGCTGCAGGGCCGCTACTCGCTCTGGTTCGGCGGCGGCACCGGCCACATGCGCGTCGGCGAGGTCCTCGGCACGACCGACACCACCGTCACGCGCCGCATCATCGCGATCGACGCCGGCGACCCGACCGCCGCCCGTCGCGGTCGCTGGGGCGGCTGGTTCTACCTGACCCCCGGCGAACTCGACGTGCCCGTCGAGGACGTCGACATCCCCACCCCGAACGGCCCCGCCCCCGCGTGGGTCGTCCGCGCCGACGACCCGGCAGCGCCGTGGGCCGTCCTGGTGCACGGCCGTGGCGTCACGCGTGCCGAGACGATCCGCGCCGTCCCCGTCTTCCGCGCCGCCGGGTACTCGGTGGTGCTCGCCTCGTGGCGGAACGACGGCGTCGCCCCGCCGAGCGTCGACGGCCGCTACGGCCTCGGCAGCACCGAGTGGGAGGACGTCGACTCCGTCCTCCGCTGGCTCACCGCGCAGGACGCCCAGAGCGTCGTCCTGATGGGCTGGTCGATGGGCGGCGCCGTCGTGCTGCAGACCCTGCTCCGCTCGCGCTTCGCCGGCCTGGTCGACGGGGTGGTGCTGGAGTCCCCGGTGGTCGACTGGCACGCCGTCCTGAAGTCGCAGAGCCAGCTCCTGCGCCTGCCGCGTCCGGTCCGCAAGGTCGCGCAGCGCCTGCTCCGGACGCCGGTGCTGCACCGGCTCGCCGGGCTTCAGGCCCCTGTGGACTTGCGCGAGCTCGACATGGTCACGCGCTCCGACGAGCTCACGGTGCCGATCCTGCTGCTGCACAGCGACGACGACGGGTTCGTGCCGTCCTCGGCCTCGCACGACCTGGCCCGCGCACGGCCCGACCTGGTGCGGCTCGAGATCCAGACCACGGCCCGGCACACCAAGCTCTGGAACCACGACGCCGACTGGTTCGACGCCCGCATCCTCGCGTGGCTGACCGAGGTGGTCCAGCGGCGCGGGGCGGCCAGCGCGCGGTAGACGCGACCGAACGGCGGACGGGAGGCGCGGTGTCAGCTGGCACCGTGCCTCCCGTCCGTCCTTGCGTCCGCTCGGTCGCATCGTGAGCAGAAATGGTCGGGTCACCGTCCGACACCCGACCATTCCTGATCACGAAGCGGGTGGTCCGGCATTCGTTCCGTTCGTCGTCTGCTGTCGCGGCCCGAACTCCCCGAGACGAGTCGCCGGTCGGCCGAGCTGCGCTGGGCCGTGCGTCCGGTCGAAGGCATCGCTCATCGTCGTGAGCGGCGGTCGGACCGTAACGGTCCATTCGCCACTGTCGAACGCGTCGATCCGGACGACCAGGTTCGACTCGTCGGTCAGGTCCGAGCCGGGGAGGTAGCCGAGGAACTCGCCGTCGATGAGCTGCCGCATGCTGTCAGCGATCTCCATCGCCTCGGCATGGCTCAGGATGAGCCCGGGTTCGGCCGCCGCGTCGACGCGGCGTTCGAGTGGGAGCGCTTGGACCGGCTTGTCAGGGGACGTGACGGCGTACAGGGTCGTGAGGACCCAGACGAGCTCTGGTGAATCGAGCTCTGATGTTTTGAGCTCTGAGAAGAACTGCACCAGGTCGGGCAGCACGATGCGAGCAGCGGGGATTCGGTAGGTGACCATCCCCAGGTCGCCCGGCACTGTCGTGGTCATCCGTTCTCCTCGGTCGTCTCGGTCTGAGGCGAGAGGCCGCCCACGCTCATGGCAGCGAGGACGTCGGTCCTGCCGGGCGTGAACGCCGTGAATCCGACCCATGTGTCAGCCTGCACGATGCAGAACCGCGGCTGTTCGTCGCCGAGCGGCACGAGCGCACGGGCGAACTCGTCGAGTCCGCGGACGTCGAAGCCCTTCTCGGCGGCCATCGTGTACTTCGTCAGGAAGGTCCGTGCCGTCGCCAGCGCGCCCTGATCGAAGACACGGAGCCGTTCCTCGGCCGCGCACTGCGATGCCACCTCGAGCGCCAGTTCGGCCCCCGGGGCGTCTGATGTGCGCAGGCGCGAGCACAGCTCCTGGACGGTGATGTGGACGAGTCCGACGGATCGGTCGACCGCCGTGGCAGCCACGAGCGTCCGGTCCGTCGCGCGCAACACGACCGTCACGAGTTCATCGCCGTGCTCGACCTGACAGATCAGGACGAGCTCGTCCCCGAGGGCTTCGAGTGGGTCGATGAACGCTACGAGGTTCGGCTGCTTTGTCGAATAGCTCCTCCGGATGACCGCTGCGAACGAGCGTGCGGACACGTCGGAGACGAGCACTTGCGCGTCCGATCCCACTGCGGCGAGGACCTCGACGACACGATCTGGCAGGTCCACAGTCGTTCCGTTGGTGACCGCTTGGAGATGGTGGATCGAGATGGCCGGGGGCGCGTCCGTCACCGTCTGATCTCCGCGGACGACGGGCTGTGTCGGTACCGGACCTCGCCGTCGGGCAGAACGTCGATGTCCACTCGTGCGCGCCCCGGTTCGCTGTAGTGCCAGGACGGACCTCGGCGGTTCGACCAGCCCTCGAGCAACTCACCCGAGGCGAACCGGATGGCGATCCGCGCGCCCGTGACTGCACCGTCCGAGACGACCTTGTTGTGCAGGGCAAGGAGGTCGAGCAGGGACGGTTTGTCGCCGGGATCGAGGAACGCGTGCTCCCCGTCAGAGCCTGTCAGCGCGAAGTCGGTCTCGAACCGGAGCGAAGCACCGCTCGAGAAGCGGATCGTCACGTCTGGTCCGATGCTGATGAGGTCGACGGTGTCGCCGGCGATGTCCAGCGCGAAGGGCTGGCGCGGAACGCCGCTCATCCTCGATCTCCTTCCGTGCCCGTGACCGTGCCCGTGCTTCCGGTCGGCGGCTCGGTGCGGGCCGGGCGACCCTTCGGCCCGGAGACCTGCCAGGACTCGAACTCGGCATCGGGACCGGCGACGAGGGTGTCCCCGCCGTCGAAGATCAGCGTCAGTACGCCGTTCTCTGTCGAACTCCGAACGAGCTCGGCACCGAACAGCCGCAGGACCGGGAGCAGTGAGTCCTTGCGGTCGGGATCGACGACCGCGGTGCTTCCGGACCGGTCGGTGACGGTGCACTCGGATTCGAGCTGGACGCGGTAGCCGTTGCCGAACCCCAGCTCGAGCCGGAAGTCGACGCCTATGAGGTCGAGCGTGCCCGCGCGCTCGACGGTCATCGCGCCCCCGGTGGGGTCAGCGGTGTCAGCGACCATGATCGTTCCCTTGTACGGATTGCTGTTCAGGAGCTGCCCTCGCTGAGTCTGCTCGAGCAGATCGAGGTTCTCCGAAGAGTTCCCATGACGTCGGAGTGGGGCGGTACCGGAGGTCGTCGTACACCGGCCGCCACGGTTCCAAGCCGTGGTGGGCACGAACCGCTTTCTCCACGACCATCGGGGAGTCGACGGTCAGATGCGGAACACGGCGGGCCTCGTCAGCCGTCGCCCTCCTCATCCTCGACCTGTCGAAGTTCGTGACGTGCACCCCGTCGTAGTCCTCCGATCCGTGGCTGAACGCGGGCAGGAACCGGCGTTGGTCGGGAATGCTGTTGCCCACGATCTGCCACATGCCCGGTCGGAATCGCGCATCGAACGTCATCCGCGCGAGAATGGGAGTCGCTGCCGTCACCTCGCTGAGGTGGAGGCTCTGCACTGAGCTGACGGGCGCGACGAGGTCGAAGATGATGACGTAGAGCGCCTTCGTGTACTTGCCGATCACCTGTCCGAGCACCACCCTGCTGTCGTTGAGCGGCACGGTGAACACGTCACCGACCGCAACTGGGTAGATCTGTTGCTGTGAACTCAACCTGGTCCTCTCAGGTGTCGGTTGCACACGTCACAATTGCGATCGCGGGGGTGCTTCGCCCCAAACTTCGGCGGGCGGCTCGAGCCTGACGGGTGATGCTGTCCACGGATGGGGGAGCCATCCCCGCGTGGATCGGTGGACTCAAGAGAGCACGTTTCGTTCTCGTGGGCCGGTTGCTCTGTTTCTGCTCAAGGCTCGCGACCGTGCGGTGTTCACGGTGGCATTTCGGTCGAAGGCCCGGTGGTGCGGGTGGTCATCGCCGGCACTCGCGTTCCCGGCCCGAATGCCCGGGCAAATCCGTCCCGAATCTCGACCCGATTTGTGTCGATGATGATCGTCCACAACGAGCCGTCACTCATGTCGAGGCGGATGACTGCTCTGTCGATATCACCGACTTCGGATGGGTTGAATCCGACGAACTCGCCATCGATGAACTGCTGCGTGGTTTCGGTGAGTCGCATGAACGAGGCATTGTCGAGCACCGGATTGGGCAAGTGGGGCGCGCTCGAGAGCTGCTCCAGTTCGGCAACGTCCAGTCCGGGATCTCTCGACACGTTCACGAATATGTCCTCGGCCGTCCATGAAAGCTGCGGCAGATGAAGGGCGGACACGACGTCGGCGAGGTCGAACCATTCGCTATCGCCCTGTTCAGATTCACGGGTAAAAAGTCGCAGCATAGGATCCGATTCAACCTCGCCTTGTCCTCCGGTTGAAGACGCTGGCCATCATTCGTCAAATAGCAGTTGTTGAGCGCTGGGAATGTTTCTTGGCATCGAATCCGTGAACCATGGAAGCTCTAGACTGTCAATCCTCCCGTTCTTCGTCCAAATGAGAACTTCGCCGACAACCTCAGAAGATTCATCTGCATAAGAGGCTTCGATCGGAAGGGGCTGGTCCGGCAAACTGACGGCGGGTGAGTCGTCAAGGTCTATCTGCCAGATCCGTGGACCAGTCGCTCGGAATCCTCGAATTGCTCGCGCTTGGTCCTGCAATGGTCCTGATTCAGGTAGGAGTAGGTGATCCAAGCAAGTGCGGATGAGATCGTGCAGACGTGATTCGTCTTCTGTCTTCATGTTGTCCCAATCTTCAAGCTCGTAGGGCGGTTCGCGAGTCTGCCGGAGCTTGCCGACCAAGTCGTTCACTTCGTCGAGGAGCGCGGGCGAGCGCTCATCTCGTGGGCGTGCGCGTCTGCCTCGGTCTTGTAGATCTCGCCCCATGCGATGCTCGGAGGCATGACATGGACAGGCAGATCGACGTCAGGGAGACAGATCTGCACGAAGTGCGGGAAGGTGGGGAAGGTCCAGAGGTCTTCGTCTTCGAAGCGACTCCAGAGCAAAAGCTCCCCGACGCCCAGCGGGTGGCCGAGCTCCTGACCGTTCAGCGGCGGATCGCAGCTGACCATCAGCGCATGGTGACCGTTCGGTAGCTCGATCGGTCGTTCCACTTCGCACCGGAAGACAGACGAGAACCGCTTGCTGTCCATGGACGAGAGAAAGAAGACTTCTTGCATGTCAGAACTCCGGATTGATGCCGCTGACGCGATCGAGCTGGATCGCGCCCTTCTCGATGCCGTTCGGGATGATGTACTCGTCAATTCCGCCTCGGTTGCCGTCCAGGGGAAGAGCTGCCCTCGTCTTCACCACCGCGCTGGGGTCGCGCAAAGTCCCTTCGAGCAGGAACCGCCCCGAGTTCACGCTGTAATCGGGCTCAGTCTTCCCTGAAGGTAGTCCTGCGACGTCGCGGTAGTTGGCAACAGAACCAGGGTGGGACGGCGACCATGAGGCACCGGTCGCCTGAGCATCTCCGCCGTAGACACGGTAGATCTTCTGACCTTCGAAGGGCGTCGGGAGCTCGTCGCCGAGCTTGTTCAACGCTGTCGGCAGGTGCACCTTCGACATCGTGCCGCCGGTGGCCGCCGACGTCGCGGCACCTTCGGCCGCGTTCCGGAGCAGACCACCGGGGGTCACGGGCTGGCCGCTCACCGCGTAGTTCGCGACGTTCTCGGCCGCACCTTCAGCTGCGTTCTTGACCAGCTGCTTGCCGATCAGGGCTCCGGCACCACCACCGACGGCACCGAAGGCCCCGCTGACGGCGACCTGGCCCCAGTTCACCTCGCCGGTGGTGGCCTTCTGGATGATGGTGTCGGCACCGGCGCTGATGAGCATCGCGCCGACCGGACCACCCACCCCGGTGGCGACGAGCACCCCTCCGGCGACGACCATGGCACCGCCGGCGACGTACTCCCAGTTGTCCGCGAACCAGTCACCGGTCGCGGCTGCGGCACGTGCGAGCGGCCCCTGCTGCGCCGCCGCGTAGGCCTCGAGCTCGGCGTCGGTGACCGGCGCAAGTCCGAGCGGGTCGATGGCGTGCAGCGGATCGTTGCCGGCGAACGAGTACGGGTTGCCGGCCCAGGCTGCTCCGGCGGGCGCGGTGACCGGGTCGACGGACAGTAAACCGCGCGACGACGGGTCGTAGGCGCGGGCACCCATCCACTCGAGGCCGGCGACCTGCAGCGAACCGTCGGCGCCGAGTGCGATGCCGCCGGGCAGGCCGGAGCCGCCGAGGTCGACGAGCGTCTGCCACGGGTCGGCGTCGTCGGCTGCTCTCGTGGTGCGCCGACCGCTGGTGGCCCACCCGTCGTCCACGCCGGTGAGACCACCGGGAGCACGGACGACCGGTGTGTCGCCGACAGCCAGGAGCGTCGGTGCGAACGCGGCGGTGTCCCAGTCGATCGGGACGCCGTCGACATCGGCGAGTTCACCGAGGGCGTCGACGTGCAGGTCGGTCGTGGTGCTGCGTGCCGCGGTGGTCTCCGCCACCCCGGTGAGGTGACCCTGCGGGGTCCAGCCGTACGTGGTCGTCACGCCGTCGGCTCGGAGCGCCTGCACCCGACGACCAGCGCCGTCGTAGGCGTACTCCACCTCGGGCGACCCGTCCACGGCGTCGACGCCGATCAGCTGACCGGCGGCGTCGTGCCGGAACCGTCGGGCCCCGGAGTCCGTCCGTTCCTCAGCCAGACGACCAGCGACGTCGTAGACCCAGTCGGTGCGACGGGCTTCCTGGACGGACGCCACCAGCTGCGCGGCATCGTCGTGCTCGTAGGTGGTGCTCCCACCGGGTCCGTCGACCCGGGTGATGCGCCCGTCGGCGTCGCGTTCGATCGTGCTGGCGTGCGTGCCGTCCGCGTCGATGCGCGTGTGCCGGACCACGTGTCCGTTCGCGTACTCCCAGGTCTGCAGCTGATCGCCGCCGCGGGCTTGCAGGAGCCGCCCCGCCGCGTCGTGCTCGTACCGGACCTCGCCGAATGCGGAGTGGTCGACGCGGACGACCCGTCCGGTGTCGTCGTGCTCGTACCGGGTCGTGGACCCGTCAGGGGACTGCACCGAGGTGCGGAGTCCGTCGGCATCGTGGGTCCACCGGGTCTCGCGCGCGCCGGTGGCACGGCGGACGAGCTGGCCCAGTCGGCTGAACTCGAGGACGTGGGTGGCGGGGGAGTCGGGACGGGTCTCGTCGGTGATCGTCACCGTGCGAGCACGCGCATCGCGGTCGATGCGGCCGATCAACCGGTCACCGGCGTACTGCGCGGATTCCCGACCGGCCGCGTCGTACTCCCACCGAAGGACGCTCCCGTCCGGGTCGGTCTGGGTGAGCTGGCGCCCGGCCGCATCGTAGGTCGCCGTCGTCGTGCGACCGAGCTGATCGGTGGACGAGGCCACCTTGTCGAGCTGCGTGTACGTGCGGAGAGTCACCCCACCCAGCGGATCGACGGTGCGGACGAGGCGCCCACGCTGGTCGTACTCGTACCGGGTGGTGCCGCCGAGCCCGTTCACCGCGGCGACGAGTTGTCCGGCGGCGTCGTAGCGGAAGGTCCGCTGGCCGAAGCGGGTGTCGCGCGCCGACACGACCCGACCCACGCGGTCGTACCGGTACCGGGCGGTGCCGACCCCGGGCACGTCGGCGTGGACGACCCGACCCTGGCGGTCGTACTCGGTCCGGGCGACCTCGCCGGTCGGCAGGGTGCGCGCGACGACCCGTGAATCGGCGTCGTAGGTCAGCGTGGTGCGTGCGCCGGCGGGGTCGATCGCGCTGACCGGGCGGCCGCACGCGTCGTACTCGTACCGGGTGGTGCGGCCCGCCGGAGTCGTCACACCGACGACTCGTCCGGCCAGGTCACGCTCGATCCTGGTGAGTCCACCGTCCGCGTCGACGAGTTCGACCGGTCGGCCGCAGGCGTCGTACGTCGTGAGTTCGGCGGAGGCGTCTGTGTGCTCGAGCCGGGTCGGGCGCCCGAACTCGTCGGTCGTGACGGACACGGCATCGAAGGCGTCCCGGACCGTGGAGACGCCGTCAGCGCGCGAGCGCCCCACCTCGGTGCGGACACCGGTGGGGTCGACCGTCGCGCCGAGGGCTCCGACCATGTCGTGCTCGCGTGTCCAGGTGCCGCCGGCCGGGTCGACCACGGCTTCGAGTCGGGAGAGCGCGTCGTGCACGAACGCCCACTCGGCACCGTCGGGCAGGGTCATCGACGAGACGTTGCCGAAGGCGTCGAAGTCCTTCGTCACGACGCGACCGAGGGGATCCGTGGTGGACACGATCTCGCCGTGCTGGCCGTAGGTGACCTCGGTGCGGGCACCGGTCGGATCGATCGTCGCCGTGACCCGACCGCCGTCGCCGTGCTCGAACCGCCACAGCCCGCCGTCCGGGTCCTCACGCGCGGTGAGCAGGCCGGCGGCGTCGTAGCGGTACCGGGTCCGGTTGCCGAGCGGTGTGACGGCCTCGATGATCCGGCCTCCGGGGTCGCGGACCAACTGCGCGGTGTCGCCGACGGCGTTCTCGACCCCGGTGAGCTCACCGGACGCATCGTGGTGGAAGGAGACGACGACGCCCATCGGATCGGTCGTCCCCACGAGCAGGCCGTCCCGCCACTCGAGCAGCGTGCGACCGCCGACAGGGTCGATGACGACGGAGGGGTTCCGGTCGTCGCCCGCGTACTCGTACTCGACGACCCCGCCGTTCGCGGTGACCACCGTGGTCATGCGGTCCTGCTCGTCGTACCCGAAGGTCAGGTCGGCGCCCTCCGGTGTCACGGTCCGGACGCGCCGTCCTCGCTCGTCGTACCCGTGGACGGTCACCTGCCCGTCGCGCTCGGTCACCGAGACGAGGTTGCCGTGCGGGTCGTACGACATCGACTGACGCCGCCCGTCGGTGTCGATGATCCCGACGACCCGGCCCTTGCGGTCGGCGATCCACGTGTTGGTGTGGTCGCCGTCGACGTCGGAGACCGAGGTGACGCGGCCCGGCAGGTACGCGAACCGCACGCGCCGTCCGAACGGCGTGCGCTGCTCGACGACACGGCCACGGGCGTCGTAGGTGTTCTCGCACTCGACCACACCCGTGGCAGCGGTCACGCGGTCGATCAGCCCGTCGTCGTTCCAGCGGTACTGACGGCTGCCGACGGCGTCCGTCGCACGGACGAGTCGACGAGCATCGTCGTAGTGGTACTCCATGCGGCGTCCGTCGGAGGCGGTCGTCGACGCCACACGGTCGCCCGCGTACTCGACGTCGATGAACCGTCCGAAGACGTGCGACAGGCGGGTGATGCGGTCCTGCTGGTCACGCCGCACGGTCACCGTGGTGCCGGCTCCGCGACCGAAGTTCGACCACAGCCCGGACCGCGTGAACGCCCAGCGACCACCGGCGTTGTCCTGGACGACGAGGGCGTCCCCCTCGGCCCGGAGCCACAGGTCCTCGCCGACCGCGCGGTCCCAGCCGTCGCCCTGCCGCGGGAAGTCGACCTGCCGGCCGTCGTCGAGCACGACCGACGCGGCGTCGTCGGTGATCTCCAGCCGGGTGTCGAGGATCGAGGACCACCCGAGCCCGAACACCCCGGCACGGCCGTCGAGCGAGTTGTACATCCGGGTGAGCCGGAGCGACGCCGCCTGCCCGGCGAACGACAGGTCGGTCTCGGGCTCCAGGAAGTTGCCCGTGGCGGTGTTGACGGGATCGTCGGCGAACCCGTTCGTCGGGGGCGTCCCCATCGCCGAGAACGGTCCGATGGTGAAGTCGTCACGTCCGGCGTCGATGCCCGCCGCGGACAGGGCCGCCGCGATCGCCGCGTCCGACAGCGTCGCGGGCCCGGCACCACCACCGGCGGCTTCGAACTGCGCGGCGACGGTGCCCGCCCAGTCGGCGTCCTGCCCGTTCGCGGTGAGCCAGTCGTTGACGGCGGTCAGCAGCGACTGGGCGTTCAGCGTGCCCCAGCAGGGGTTGCACTCGGCCTCGTAGTCGCTCAGGGCGTTGCGGAACGTGGAGTCGGCACCCGACAGGTCGGAGTCGAGCGTGCGGGTGTTCGCCTCGAAGGAGCGGAGGTCTTCGGGGACGGCCGACGACGTCCCACCGCTGGTCCCACCACCCGCGGGGATCTCGCGCCCCTTGACGCTGACCTCGTCCGCCTGCAGCCGCGGCTCCGGTTCCGGCTCCGGGGGCTTCGGGTCGTCGCCCCCGCCGAACCACGTCGAGATCTCGTGTCCGGCGCCGACGAAGAAGTTCTCCTCGCGTTCACGCTTGCGGGCGTCCCACGCCTTCGCCTGCTTCCGCCGGTCGTCCTCGTCCTTCGCGGCGTCGCGGAGTTCCTGCACGAACCCCGACAGGCTCTGCAACGACTCGACGAGCTTCGTCGCGCTGCGCGCACCGATGTCGGCGTTGTCCGCGAAGACCTCGGAGAAGTACCCCCGGAACTCCGCACTGGCGGCCGTCACCGACGACGACCGCGATCCGGACTGGCTGCCGATCGACGACGCGAGCGCCGTCGAAGCCGATTTGAGCGTGTCCGCCGCGCTGTACGAGTAGCCGGTCGGATCGTTCCCGTGGATCTTCGCCATCGTCAATTCCCCCCATGGTGCTGACCGGCCCATCCTGTCACGGCCGGCGACTGAAATGCCAGAGGACCGCATGCATCCGAAACGAGCAACGGACAGGAGGCGCGGGGGCCGCGGGCCCCCCCCCCCCAGGCCCGCCACCGGGCGCGGCAACGCCGCCCCCCCCGGGTTCTCCCCCCCCCCCCCCCCCCCCCGCGGCCGCCCGGGCGCGGCCCCCCCCCCCCCCCCCCGGGCCTCCAGGCCGTCGCGCCCACCGCCCCGGGTCGCGACCACGCCGCTTCGTGCACGAACGAAGTACCCTGAACGCATGACCCAGACCGCCCCGGACCCGCTCGCGCTCGACCGGCAACTCTGCTTCGCACTCGCGGCGACGAGCCGCAGCGTGATCGGCCTGTACCGCGACCTGCTCGAACCGATGGGCCTGACCCACCCGCAGTACCTCGTCATGCTCGCCCTGTGGGAGCGGGACCCGCGATCGGTGCGCGAGATCGCCCGCGAACTGCGGCTCGACTCCGCGACGCTCAGCCCGCTCCTCAAGCGGCTGGAGGCCTCCGGTTACGTCCGCCGTACCCGCAGCGCCGCCGACGAACGCCAGCTCGAGGTCTCCCTGACCACCGCCGGGCACGCCCTGCGCGACCGGGCCCAGGCGGTCCCGCTCGCCGTCGCCGACCGGCTCGGGTGGCCACTCGCCCGGCTCGAGTCCCTGAAGGACGAGCTGACCGAGCTGCTGGAGCGCGTCGACCAGGTGTGATCCGCGGCCATCGGTGCCATAATGGTTCGTGCACGAACGAAAGGATGCACCGTGGGACGCTTCGGCCAGTGGTACGAACGGTGGAACACGACGCTCATCAACAAGATGGGCCCCTCGCAGATCGGCGCCGGTCGCCCCGAGGGCATCGACGACCGGACGATCGACCGGGGGTGCCCCCTGTGCGGCAAGCCCCTCTCGCAGCACCAGGTGATCCGGCCCGAGGGCCAGGTCCGCTCGTCGACGCTGGTGTGCCCGCGTGACTGACCGCGCTGCCTGAAGAAGTGCTCCGAGGCGGAATTGCATCGGACAACTCGTCGTTCACCCTGAGGTGAAGCTCTTCGAACCCGCCTCCATCGGCGCCCTGTCCCTGTCGAACCGCGTCGTCATGGCCCCGCTCACGCGCACCCGCGCCGGCGAGCACGGCATCCCGAACGACCTGCTCGTCGAGCACTACCGGCAGCGCGCCGGCCTCGGCATGATCATCACCGAGGGCACGTGGCCCGTGCAGGAGGGCCGCTCCTACCCCGGGCAGCCCGGCATCGAGACCGACGACCAGATCGCCGGCTGGCGCCGCGTGACCGACGCCGTGCACGCCGCCGGCGGCACGATCGTCATGCAGCTCATGCACGGCGGCCGCGTCTCGCACACCGACATCTCGCAGACCCCGCGCATCGTCGCCCCGTCCGCCATCGCCGCCCCCGGGCAGACGCACCTGGCCGACGGCTCGAAGGCCGACATGCCCGTCCCGCACGAGCTGACCACCGCCGAGGTGCAGGGGGCCGTGCAGGGCTTCGTGCAGGCCGCCCGCAACGCGATCGCCGCCGGGCTCGACGGCGTCGAGGTCCACGGCGCCAACGGCTACCTGGTGCACGAGTTCATGTCGCCGGTGTCGAACACCCGCACCGACCAGTACGGCGGCTCCCCCGAGAACCGCGCACGCTTCGCGATCGAGGTCACCACCGCCATCGCCGAGGCCATCGGCGCCGACCGCACCGGCATCCGCCTGTCGCCCGAGCACGGGATCCAGGGGGTCATCGAGGACGACGCGGCCGACGTCCGCGCCACCTACACCGCCGTCGCCGAGGGCCTCGCGCCGCTGGGGCTCGCCTTCGTCGACGTCCTGCACGCCGAGCCGACCGGCGACCTGGTGCAGCACGTCCGCCGCACCGCGGGTGCGCCGTTCATCGTGAACTCGGGCTTCTCGTCGCTCACCACCCGCGACGAGGCCATCGCGATCGTCGAGGGCGACCACGCCGACGCCGTCGCCGTGGGCCGCGCCGCGATCGCCAACCCGGACCTCGCGCACCGCTGGGAGCACGACGCCGAGCTCAACGAGCCCCGTCCGGAGCTCTTCTACGGCGCGACCGCCGAGGGCTACACCGACTACCCGTCGCTGGCCGAGGCGCGCGCGACCGTCGCGTAGTCGACGCACCACCTGACGGACGGGAGGCCCGTGGCGACACCGCCACGGGCCTCCCGTCCGTCGTGCGCGACTGAGCGCTTCATCAGACGATCGTCTGTTGAAATGCAGGGCCGTCCCAAGTTGAGGGACGAAGTTGCTCGGACCATGCCGCGGCCATCAGCATCGCACAGTGCGATCAACGGCCAGCGGACGCTCGAGGCAACTGAAGGGGCACCCCCGTGCACATCTCGCGCCGAACTGCGCTCATCGGCATCACCGCCACCGTCCCGCTCGTCACGACCGCACTCGCGGCCCCGGCCGACGCCGCCACCCCGTCGGGCGCGGCTGACTCAACCGGATCGACCGGCTCCTCCGGTACCTCCGACTCGGGCGTGCTCGCCGTGCAGCGCTGGCTCAACACGACCTTCGGGCACCTGCACGGGTGGGTGCACGTCGACGAGGACGGACTGACCGGCAGCGGCACGGTGCTCGGGATCGTGCAGGCCACCCAGTCGCTCCTCGGCATCTCCCCCGTCGTCGCGACGCTCGGGCCGACGACCCGTCGGAAGCTCGAGCAGCACGGTGACGTCGGGGCCGAGACGGGCTCCGACGCCGCGACCTGGTGCCGACTCGTCCAGGCCGGACTCGTCTGCAAGGGTGCGGCGACCGTGACGCTCACCGGCGAGTACGACGCGGCCACCGTCGCGGCCGTGCAGGCGCTCCGCTCCGACCTGGGTGCCGAGCCCGGCGCACTCCCGCTGTCGCCCCACCTGTTCGGCGCCCTCCTGACCGTCGACCCGGTCCGGCTCGCCTCCGGCGGATCCCGCGCGGTGCGCGCGGTGCAGCAGTACCTCAACCGCACCTACGCCGAGGCGACCGGCGGCGCGTACGGCAGCACGAGCGGACTCGTCGACACGAGCACGTACTCGGCGGCGATCCGCGCGGTGCAGGTCGCGGTCGGCGTCACGGTCGACGGCGCCTGGGGACCGGGGACGGCTGCCGCGCTCCGTGCCGCGGGACCGAGCGTCGTCGGGGTCGGGGCCACCGGCGCCTGGGTGCTGCTCGTCAAGGCGCTCCTGGTGCTGAACGGCGAGCGCGTCGTGTTCAGCAGTGCCTACTCGGCAGCGGACGCCGCGGTGGTCCGTGCGTTCCAGCAGTTCCAGGCGTTCCCGCCGGCCGAGCAGACCGGGACGTGCGACGCCGGCACGTGGGCGGCCCTGGCCGCGAGCACGGGCGACCCGGACCGTGCGACGACCGGTGCCGACACCGCGGTGCGCCTCGACGACGCCCGCGCGGCCGCCGTCCGTGCGTCCGGTGCCACCGGCGTCGGCCGCTACCTCACCAACCACCAGCAGTCCGGAGCGCTCGACAAGGCCCTGACCCCCGACGAACTCCGTGTGATGGCGAGCGCCGGGCTCGGGCTGTGGCCGATCTTCGAGGAAGGCGGGTTCACTGCCTCGTGGTTCACCGAGGAGCAGGGTGTCCGCGACGCCCACCGCGCCCACGACGCCGCCCGACAGCTCGGGATCCCGAAGCAGACCACCGTCTACTTCGCCGCCGACTTCGACGCTTCGGCGGCGCAGGACGAGTCGCTCGTGGTGCCGTACTTCCGTGGCGTCGCCGCCGGCCTGCGGGACCGCGGGAACCTGTACAAGGCGGGCGTCTACGGCTCCCGCGCCACGTGCACCGCCGTGAGCAGCGCCGGACTCGCGCACTTCTCGTTCGTCGCCGGGATGTCGCCGGCCTGGGCGGGCAACCAGCTCGAGCCCCTGCCGGGCAACTGGTCCCTCAACCAGATCCAGAACCGCACGGTCGGGTCGGGCAACGGATCCACCGAGATCGACGCCGTGGTGGACTCCGGGCGCGACCCCGGCGTCCCCGCGGCTCGGCTGGCCGGCTGACCGGCTGCCGACCGGGATCGAGCACCGCCGTGACCACCACGACCCCGCGTGACGACGAGCCGCACGCCGCGTTCCCGCACCGTGCCACCTACGTCTTCTCGAACTTCGAGGAGGCGATCTCGATGGACTGCTACTGCGACGAGGGCGCCGACCACTTCGGCGTCTACCCGTTCTACGACGAGGTCATCAAACCGATCATCGACGATCTGACCCGACGCGTCCGGCGCCGGTTCGGGAAGGAAACCCCGTGAACACCGCACACCCCACCACCCCGACCACCGCCCGGCACCGCAGCCGCCGGACCGCCGCGACGGCCCTGACCCTCGGGCTGCTCGCGGCGGGCATCGCCCTGCCGACCACGGCGGCGAACGCCGACCCCCTGCCCACGTCCGCCGAACCGACGGGTTCCACGATGACCATCTCCCACGACGGTTCCCGTCCCGCGGCATCGACGGCAGAGCTCGACACCATCGGCGCGCTCATCCTCCGACGGCTGGAGCTCGCCGACCCGGTGGCGGAGTCGAAGTGGCTCAGCGGCAAGCCGATCGCCGACCCGGTGCGCGAACAGGCCGTCGTCGACGAAGCGGTGACCCTGGCGGAGCAGCAGGGCGTCGACCCCGTCCTGGTCACCCGGGTGATCCGCGCGCAGATCGCCGCGAGCAAGGTGGTCCAGCGCGGCCTCATCAACCACTGGACGCACAACCCGTGGACCGCACCCACGACGGCGCCGGACCTGACGACCATCCGGCCCCAGCTCGACGCCATCGACACCGACCTGGTGACCGCGCTCGGCCAGGCCCAGACCGTCGCCCAGGACCACCGGTGCGCACACCTGGTGGACGCGGAGCGGAAGCACCTCGACGTCGGACTCGACTCGCTGCACCGGAAGGGGATCGACGTGGCCTGGCACACGTTCTGCGCCGCCTGACGCGGGCAGGGGACGGGCCGTCATCATGAGCGGCCCTAGGATGTGGTGTTCACTGATCGCTCAGCTCCGGGCGAGGAAGGACACCACGCCAGATGAACCAGCGGCAGCTCGCCATGGAGGCGTCTCGTCGAGCCATCATCGACGCCGCGGGGCAGCAGTTCGCGGCCTTCGGCTACGAGGCGACCACGTTCTCCCGTGTCGCCGAGGCGATGGGCAAGCCGAAGTCGGCGATCGGGTACCACCTGTTCCCGTCGAAGAAGGACCTGGCGACGGCGGTCATCGAACTGCAGCAGCAGCGCTGGCGTGAACTCTTCGACGCACTCCCCGCGCAGCCCGGCATCGAGCGGCTGACGGTGTTCCTCCTGACCACCGGGATGGACGTCCGCCGGGGCTCGGTGGCGGGCGGCGCGGTCCGGCTCCTGCACGAACTCGGCAAGGCCGGCGTGCCGGTGCCGCGCGGCTTCGACTGGTTCGAGATGACGCGGGGCGAGCTCGTCAGCGCCGGGGTCGCGGCGGCGGACGTCGACGCGGCCGCGGTCCAGCCGTCCGTCCTGCTGCTCCTCAACACGACGCTGGGCATGGTGGACGGTTCGACGCAGCTGACCGACGACGAGCTCGTGGCGCAGCTCAAGGCCCTGTGGGCACCGCTCTTCACGTCGTTCGGCATCGCCGGCGCGTCGGAGGTCATCGCGGCGGCCCAGCCGTACTCCCCCGCCACTTCGTGAGCAGGAACGGTCGAGTCCGGCTCCGGGACTCGACCGTTCCTGCTCACCGAATCGCACGGACGTGACGCGCGACGGGTGGACCCGGGCGCGAACGCTGCTGATGAACGACGAAGGGCCCCGGTGGAATCCACCGGGGCCCTTCTTCGTCCTGCTTGCCTGTGCGCTCGAAGGGACTCGAACCCCCAACCTTCTGATCCGTAGTCAGATGCTCTATCCATTGAGCTACGAGCGCGTGGCCTTGCGGCCGTGGAAGACTCTACAACAGGTGCGGCCCGGGCGCCAATCGAGGCGCTCCGACCCCCGTGCTCGGCGTGTCGCGAGCGGTCTCCGACGGCCGCACCGTCACAGCGCCGCGGGCTCCTCGTCGAACACCTCGGCCAGGAACACGCGGAGCGCCTGCCACGATCGGCGGTCGGCGCGCTCCTGGTACTGCGCGCCGTGGTCCGGGGCGTCGGTGCCGGGCACCGCGAACGCGTGCATCGCACCGGAGTACGTCACGACCTGCCAGTCGACGTCCGGCGCCGCCCGCATCTCGTCCTGCCACGCGTGCACGGCCTCGTCCGGCACGACGGGGTCGGCGCCCCCGGTGAGGACGAGCAGCTTCGCCCGGATGTCGGCGGCGTCCGAGGGGTCGTGCGCGATGAGGCCGCCGTGGAACGCCACGGCCCCGACCAGGTCGGCCCCGGTCCGTGCCAGTTCGAGTGCGGTCGAGCCGCCGAAGCAGTACCCCATGACGACGACGCGGGCGGGGTCGACGTCCGGGTCGGCGAGCAGTCGCTCGAGTCCGGCGGTGGCGCGGGCCCGCAGCAGCGGCAGGTCCTGGTAGAAACCGCCGGCGACCTGGGCCGCGGTGTCGTCACCGGGGCGGACGCCCGCTCCGTAGATGTCCGCGCCGAAGGCGACGTAGCCCAGTCGGGCGAGCATCGTCACCCGTGCTTGGACGTGCTCGTTCACGCCGTGCCAGTCGTGCACGACGAGGACGGCCGGACGACGGCCCGCGATCGCGGCGTCCTTCGCGAGCACGCCGAGCAGTTCGGTGCCCTCGTGGTCGTAGGGGACGTCGTCGACACGGATGTCGGCGCCGGCGGGTTCGGGAACGGTCTGCAGGACGTCGTCGGTGGTGTTCACGTCGCCCGACGCTACGCCGCCGCTCGGGCTCAGGCCTCGATGTTGTCCCAGCCGTCGGGGCCGACGGACCCGGCGGCGTACTCGTCGAGGGGCGCCTTGCCGGCCTTCCACGCGTCGAGGAACGGCCCGACGACCTTCCAGCCCTGCACGGCGCTGTCACCGCGGACCGACAGCGTGGCGTCACCCTCGAGCACGCCGGCCAGCACCTCGCCGTAGGCGCTCAGACGCCCGGGGTTGAAGGTCACCTCGAGGCTCGTGTGGTCGATCGTGTACGGGTCACCGGCGCCGTTCACGTTGAGCTCGAGCTGCATCTCGTCCGGAGCGATCCAGATGCGCAGCCGGTCGGGCAGCTCGGTGCCGGTGAGCCCCTCGGGCACGTGCGGGGAGTCCTTGAACGTGATGACGATCTCGCGGCGCTGCGCGGCGAGCGCCTTGCCGGACCGCAGGGTGAACGGGACGCCGGCCCAGCGCCAGTTCGCGATCTCCAGGGTGAGCTGGGCGAGGGTCTCGGTGCCCAGCGACGGGTCCACGCCGTCCTCGTCGACGTACGACGGCAGCTGGCGGTCCCCGACGGTGCCGGCGGTGTATCGGGCGCGCTTGCCCGCGGTGACGACGTCGCCACCCCACGGCCGGACGGCCCGCAGCACGAGCTCCTTCTGGGTGCGCAGGTCGTCGGCCTTGATCGAGGCGGGGGCCTCCATCGCGACGACCGCCATCACCTGCAGCAGGTGGCTCTGGATCATGTCGGTGAGCGCCCCGGCCTTGTCGTAGTAGCGCGCCCGGCCCTCGAGCCCGAGGGTCTCGTCGTAGACGATGTCGACCCGCTCGACGTGCTGCGACGACAGCAGCGGCTCGATGATGCGGTTGGCGAAGCGCAGCCCGAGCAGGTTGAGCACGGTGGAGCGGCCGAGGAAGTGGTCGACGCGGTGGATGCGCTCCTCGGGGATGAACGAGTGCAGCAGGTCGTTGAGGTGCGAGGCGCTGTCGGCGTCCGTGCCGAACGGCTTCTCGAGCGCCAGGCGGGTGCCGGCGGGCAGGTCGAGGTGGGCGAGCTGCTCGCAGCTCTTCTCGGTGACCGCCGGCGGCAGTGCGAAGTAGATCGCCGGGTCGTGCTCGCACGCGGCGAGCAGTGCCCGCAGGTCGTCCGGGTCCGTGACGTCGGCCTTCCGGTAGGTCGAGGCGTCGACCACGGCCTGCAGTCGGTCCGGCAACGACGTCGCACCCGAGGCGCCCTCGTCCTCCTCGTTCTTGGACGCCTGCGCGTTCTCGAAGGACTCGCGCACCTGCGCCTTCCAGTCGGCGTCGGACAGGTCCTCGACACCGGCCCCGACGAGCTGGACGTCCCAGTCGTCCTTCACCTGGAGCAGGGTGGCGAGGCCGGGCAGGAGCAGGCGCTTGGACAGGTCGCCGCTGGCTCCGAGGATGAGCAGGCTGGTCTGGAGGCTCGACATGCACCAGACCGTACTCACCGTCCCCCGGGGACGGCCGGGCCGCTACGGTGGTGTCAGTCCGGCGCGAGGGAGCACCATGAGCAGTGGGTACGAAGGGCGACGCCTCCGTGTCGCCGTGGTCGGGACGGGCATGATCGCCGGGGTCCACGCCCGGGCGGCCCGGGCCTCCGGTGCCGAGGTGCTCGGTGTGCTCGGCCGGAACGCCGCCCGGTCGGAGCAGGTGGCGGCGCAGCTCGACCTGCCCCGCGGCTACGCCTCCCTCGACGAGGTCATCGCCGACGCCCCCGACGTCGTGCACATCTGCACCCCGAACGACCAGCACCACCCGCAGGCGCTCGCGGTGATCGCGGCCGGCATCAACGTGGTGTGCGAGAAGCCCCTGGCGATCGACCCCGCGCAGGCCGCCGAACTCGTCGCCGCCGCTGCCGAGGCCGGTGTCGTGGCCACGGTGCCGTTCGTGTACCGGTACCACCCGATGGTCCGCGAGATCCGGGCGCGCATCGCCGACGGGGAGCTCGGCCGACTGCTCGCGGTGCACGGCCACTACCTGCAGGACTGGATGCTCGACGAGGACGCCTCGAGCTGGCGGGTCGACCCGACCTCGAGCGGGCTGTCCCGCGCGTTCGCGGACATCGGCTCGCACTGGTGCGACCTGGTCGAGTTCGTGACGGGTGAGCGCTTCGCCTCGGTGTCCGCGGCGACCGACATCGTCTACCCGACCCGGCCGGCCGCGTCCGGTCCGTCGTTCTCCGGCTCCCCGGACCCGGACCCGGTGGCCGACGCGGCCGAACGCGCCGAGGTCACCACCGAGGACACCGCCGTCGCCACCTTCCGCACGGCCACGGGCCGCATCGGCAACGTCGTGATCTCGCAGGTCGCTTCCGGCCGCAAGAACCGCCTGTGGTTCGAGGTCGACGGCACCCGCGGCAGCGCGGCGTTCGACCAGGAGCAGCCCGAGTCGGCCTGGTTCGGGAACGAGCGCGGCGCGCAGATCGTGGTCCGCGACCCGTCGCAGGGGTACCCGGACCAGCGCCGGCTGGCGATCGTGCCGGCCGGGCACCCGCAGGGGTACCTCGACGCCTTCGCCGCCTTCGTCGCCGACACCTACACCGCGGTCCGCACCGGGGTGGCCCCCGACGGGTTGCCGACCTTCGCGGACGGCGCCCGCTCCGCGGACATCATCGAGGCCGTGATCGGCAGCGCGGCCGAGACGACCTGGCGGGAGATCCGGTGAAGCTCGGCATGCTGACCGCCTGCCTGCCCGGCTGGTCGCTCGACCGGATCGCCGGGTTCGCCCAGCAGCAGGGCTACGAGCGGCTCGAGGTCGCCGTCTGGCCGGGCACCGGCGGCCGTGACTTCGAGGCGGCGCACCTGCCGGTCGCCACGTTCACCGACGAGGACGCCCTGGCCACCCGCGACCTGCTCGACCGCACCGGGCTCGAGATCTCCGCGCTCGCCTACTACGAGAACAACCTGCACCGGGACCTCGAGCACCGTGCCGCGGTGCGGACCCACCTCGAGCACGCGATCGACACCGCGCAGACGCTCGGCATCCCGTACGTCGGCACCTTCATCGGGCGCGACACCACGAAGTCCGTCCGCGAGAACATGGCCGAGGGGAACCGGGTCCTGCCCGAGCTCGTCGACTACGCCGGCGAGCGCGGCGTGCGGCTGGTCATCGAGAACTGCGTGATGGAGGGCTGGCACCCGGACGGGTACCCCGGCAACATCGCGTACTCCCCCGAGCTCTGGGGCTGGGTGACCGGTCTGGGCTTCGGGCTGAACTGGGACCCGTCGCACCTGACGTGGATCGGCATCGACCCGGTCGAGACGATCCTGCCGTTCGCCGAGCACATCGTGCACGCCCAGGCGAAGGACCTGGAGCTCTTCCCCGAGCGGCGCAACGAGTACGGGTTCTTCGGCAAGGTCGACAAGGGCGACGACCCGTGGGACATGGGCTGGTGGCGGTTCCGCGTGCCGGGCCGTGGTGTCGTGGACTGGCCGCGCGTCGTCGACCGCCTCTACGAGGCCGGCTTCGACGGCACGCTGAGCGTCGAGCACGAGGACCCGCTCTGGGGCGGCACCGACGACCGGGTGCTCGAAGGGCTGCGCATCGCGCACCGCACGCTGCGTCCGCTGATCGCGCAGGAGCTGTAGCCGGTACCGAGCAGGAGCCGACACCGAGCACCAGCCAGCACAGGCGCCCTGGTCTGGAGGCGCGGATCACGTGACCGACGTCGGTCACGTGATCCGCGCCTCCAGGCCGGTGCCTGTGAACGGACCCGTGCGCGCCCGCGCACGCTGGTGCCATGAGCACGACCGTGAGCGACTTCGTCATCGACCGCATCAAGGCGTGGGGGGTCTCCCGCGTGTTCGGGTACCCCGGCGACGGGATCGGCGCCTTCGACGGCGCGCTCGGCAAGGCGGCGTCGACGGGCGACGGCCTGGAGTACGTCCGCCCCACGCACGAGGAGATCGCGGCGCTGATGGCGACCGCGCACGCGAAGTTCACCGGCGAGGTCGGGGTCTGCGTCGCGACGTCGAGTCCCGGTGCCTTCCACCTGCTGAACGGCCTGTACGACGCGCAGATGGACAACCAGCCGGTGGTGGCGATCGTCGGCCAGCAGGGGCTCGCGGCGATGGGGTCGTTCACGCAGCAGGAGTCGAACCTGGAGCGCGTGTTCGCCGACGTCGCCTGCTACGTGCAGACCGTGGCCACTCCCGAGGCCGTCGGCGTGGTGCTCGACACCGCGTTCCGCACCGCGTCGCTGCGCAAGCAGCCGGCCGTCGTCGTGCTGCCCCACGACGTGCAGGCGATGAATTACGACGCACCGCCGCTGGAGCACTGGGCCTCGCGGTCGAGCGACGTCCCCGCCTCCACCCGGATCACGCCACCCGCCGACGAGGTCCGGAAGATGGCGGAGATCATCAACGCCGGGTCGAAGGTGACGTTCCTGGTCGGTGCGGGCGCGCGCGGTGCGACGGCCCAGGTGCTCGCGGCCGCCGAGAAGGCGGGCGCGGGGATCATCACGGCGCTCCGCGGCAAGGACGTGATCCCGTCCGACGTGCCGTACCACTCGCAGCAGCTCGGGCTGCTCGGGTCGCTGCCGTCGCTGCACCAGATCCGCGACTGCGACACCCTCGTGCTGCTCGGCACGAACTACCCGTACGGCGAGTACATGCCGAAGTCGGGGCAGGCCCGGGGCATCCAGGTCGACATCAAGCCGGAGCAGCTCGGCCTGCGGTACCCGACCGAGCTGAACCTGTGGGGCGACGTCGGCTCGACCCTCGACGCCGTGCTCCCGCTGCTCGAGCAGAAGACCGACAGGTCCTTCCAGCAGACCGTCGCCCACGAGATGCGCGAGTGGGAGTCGGAGATGCGTGCGCAGTCCGAGGTCGCCTACGACGACGGGGTGAACCCGCGCCGGGTGATCCAGGCCGTGAACGACCGACTGCCCGACGGCGTCACGGTCACCGCGGACGCCGGCACGACCGCCGACTGGTACGGCCACCACATCCGGCTGCGCGAGGGCATGCGCGGCGACATGTCCGGCCGGCTCGCGACGATGCTCGCGGCGATGCCGTACGCGGTGACGGCGAAGTTCGCGTTCCCGGACCGTCCGGCGGTGTGCACGATCGGCGACGGTGCCTTCCAGATGCTCGGCATGAACGAGCTGATCACCGTGAAGAAGTACCTGGCGGCGTGGCCGAACCAGCAGCTCGTCATCGTGGTCATGCACAACGACGATCTCGGCCAGGTGTCGTGGGAGATGCGCACCGAGGATGGCAACCCGATGTGGCGCGGTTCGCAGGACGTCGAGTCGATCGACTACGCCGGGTACGCGACGCTGCTCGGGTTCCAGGGCATCGCCGTGCACGAGGACTCCGAGGTCGAGGCCGCGGTCGATCGGGCGTTCGCCCACCAGGGGGTGACCCTCATCGACGCGTACGTCAGCCGGAGCGTCCCGCCGCTGCCCCCGCACATCACGAAGGAGTACGCGATCAACACGGCGAAGAGCCTGCTGAAGGGCGACCCGGTCGAGTTCGACGTGGTGAAGGACTCCGCCAAGGCGATGGCGACCGAGGTCACCGAGCGGGTGAAGGGCGCCCTCGGCCGCGACTGAACCGGGTCGGGCGGGCCCAGGGGGACGGCCGTGTGAACGTCGTGTGACGACTTGCGACGGGGTCTGGCGAGTCGCCTGTGCGTCTTCGTAGGTTCGACGGCGATGAACACTTCCCACACCACCGGAACCGCCGGTGCGACGACCCGACGACGCCTCGGCGCCGGCGCGGCCCTCGCCACCGCCGGGGTCCTGGTCGCACTCTCCGTCCCGTCCGCAGCCGTCGCCGCCGAGGGCGACACGACGATCGACATCATCGACGTCAACGACTTCCACGGTCGCATCGAGTCCGAGGGCACCGCCGCCGACAAGGCCGCCGGCGCCGCGAAGCTCGCCGGCGTCGTGCAGTCGTACCGCGAGGCCAACCCGAACACGATCTTCGCCAGCGTCGGCGACAACGTGGGCGCCTCGACCTTCACCTCGCTCATCCAGCAGGACTCCCCCACGATCGACGCCCTGAACGCCATGGACCTCGACGTCAGCGCGATCGGCAACCACGAGCTCGACAAGGGCCAGGACGACCTGCGGAACCGCATCGACGACCGCGCCGAATGGCCGTACGTCTCGGCGAACATCGTCAAGGCCGGCACCACCGACCCCGCGTTCACGCCGTACTCCATCGTGGAGAAGGGCGGCGTCAAGGTCGGCTTCATCGGCGCGACCACCGAGGACCTCATCCCCGGGCTCGTCAGCCCCGGCGGGGTCGAGGGCCTCGCGATGGCCCCGATCGTCAGCCAGGTCAACCGGTACGCCGTGCAGCTCACGGACGGCAGGGACGACAACGGCGAGGCCGACGTGCTCGTCCTGCTCGTGCACGAGGGCGCCACCACGAGCGCGCTCGCCGACGCCACCGGCACCGGCGCCTTCGGCAAGATCACCGCCGGCGTCTCGTCGAAGGTCTCGGCCATCGTCTCGGCGCACACCCACGCGACGTACAACCACTCCATCGCCGGCCCCGACGGCACGAAGCGTCCGGTGATCCAGGCCGGGTCCTACGGGGTGAACCTCGGACACCTGCAGCTCACCGTGGACGCGGACAAGCAGCTCACCGGCATCACGTCGTCGGTCACATCCGTCAACGAGGACAAGCGTGTCCCCGCCGACACCACCTCGGTGACCGAGGTGAGCGACATCGTGACCGCCGCGAAGGCCGCCGCCGACGTCAAGGGCGGCGAGAAGCTCGGCGAGATCACGGGTGACCTGCGTCGCGCCGTGCAGTCCGACCGCAAGGCCGAGAACCGCGGCGGCGAGTCCGTCCTGGGCAACTACATCGCCGAGGTCCAGCGCAGCGCCACCGAGCGGAACGGCTCGCAGGTCGCCTTCATGAACCCGGGCGGCCTCCGCACCGACATGGTCTACGCGTCCAGCGGCGCCGGCGACCCCGACGGCACCGTAACCTACAAGGAGGCCGCGCTCGTCCAGCCGTTCGCCAACACCCTGGTGACGAAGGACATGACCGGCCAGCAGATCAAGAACGCCCTCGAGCAGCAGTGGCAGCCGGACGGCCTCGAGCGTCCGTTCCTGAAGCTCGGCGTCTCGGACGGCTTCGCGTACACCTACGACCCGTCGAAGGGCCGCGGCGAGCGCATCACCGGCATGACCCTCGGCGGCAAGCCGATCGCGCTGACCGACACCCTCAAGGTGACCGTCAACTCGTTCCTGTCGACCGGTGGCGACAACTTCGCCGCCTTCGCGACCGGCACGAACGTCGCCGACTCCGGCCAGGTCGACCTGCAGGCCCAGGTGGACTACTTCGTGGCGAACAAGAAAGTCACACCCCAGGTCGACCAGCGCGCCGTCGGCGTCACGGTCACGCCGACCCCGGCCGGTGGGTTCCAGCCCGGTGACGAGATCGAGCTCGACCTGTCGTCGCTCGTGTTCAGCAGCGAGGACCCCGCGAAGGCCGGCACCGTCTCGGTCAGCGCGGACGGCAAGGAGCTGGCGTCGTCGGCGATCGACCCGACGATCACCGACAAGAACGACGAGCAGGGTCGCGCGACCCTGACCGTCACGGTCCCCGAGATCGAGGCCCCGGCGGCACGCGCCGCCGCCCGCACCGCCGGCTCCGTCTCGCTCGCCGCGGTGGCCGAGCCCGTCGCCACGACGGACGCACCGCTCGTGGTCACCCTGCCCGGCCAGACCATCACCCTCGCCGTGACGATCCCGGTCGCCGCAGCGGTCGACCCGACCGACCCGACGGACCCCACCGACCCGACGGACCCGACGGACCCGGTCGACCCGACCCCGGGCACGGGCGGCGGGGTCACCCCCGGCCCCGGCGCGGGTGGCGCTGATGACGCCGGCATCGGTGGCGTCGGCGGGACCGACGACGACCCGCGCGCCGGTGGCGACCTCGCCTACACGGGTGCGGACCTGACCGCTCCGGCGATCGCGGCGGGCCTGCTCCTGCTCGCCGGGATCACGGCGCTCGTGGTCCTCCGCCGCAACCGCGCACGACGTGCCGCGACGGTCCTGACGGACTGACCCCGAGCCTGCGGGCACACACGCGAACGGGCCGTCTCACCCTGGTGAGGCGGCCCGTTCGCGTCGATCAGGAGGCCCGGCACAGCTCCGGCGCACGCGTCGCGCGACCCGGCGGTGACGGTTGCTGTCCCATCCCGGTCGATCACTGCGGATCCGCGGATCCGCGGGGTACTCTCGGGGTTGTCGCACCGCGACGCGTCGTGCCGGGTCGCTTTCAGCAAGTCGACGGTGGTTCCGTTCGGCGAGACTCCGCGACGCGGGCGTCCTCCGCCTCCAGGGAAACGGCGGAGGGCGCCCACCCTGGCGTCGCAGCGACTCAGCTCAGCGGAACAGCTGCTCGCCGATGTACGACCCCTTGCGGGGTGCCGGCGGGACGGCGAACACCGCGGACCCGATGTGCGAGACGTACTCGTTCAGCCGGTCCGAGGCGCCGAGCTTCCGCTGCAGCCGCGTGAAGTGGTCCGGGTCGTTCACGTAGGCGATGAACAGCAGCCCGGCGTCGAGCTGGCCGTACTCGTTGAGCCCGTCGGTGTAGTTGTACGGCCGCCGCAGGATCTTCACGCCGCCGTTCGCCTCGTGCGCTGCGAGGGCGATGTGCGACGTCGCGTCGATCTTCGTCGCACCGTCGTCGTCCTTCGCGTGGAAGTCCGGCGTGGTGTGCTCCTGTCCGCCGGAGAGCGGTGCGCCCTGGATCTTCGTCCGCCCGAACACCCGCTGCTGGTCGCTGACGACGTCGGCGTCCCAGGTCTCGATGTTCATCCGGATCTTCCGCACCACCTGGTAGCTGCCGCCGGCCATCCACCCGGCGTCGCGGTCGAGCCAGACGAACCGGTCGTGGTCGGCGTCGGTCGTGATGTTCCGGGTGCCGTCCTTGAACCCCATCAGGTTGCGGGGCGTGCTCTGGTGCGGTCCCGCCGATGCCCGGCCGAAGCCGAGCACGGTCCAGCGGACGGTCGCGGTGCCGCGGGCCATCCGTGCCAGGTCGCGCACCGCGTGGTACGCCACCTGGGGGTCGTCGGCGCAGGCCTGCAGGGACAGGTCGCCGCCGGTCAGCCCCTCCTGCAGGTTGTCGCTCGGCAGCGTCGGGATGTCGGCGAGCGACGCCGGGCGCCGGTCGGCCAGCCCGAAGCGCTCGTCGAAGACGCCGGGTCCCAGGCCGACCGTGACGGTGAGGGACGCGGGCCCGAGGTCGAGCGCCTCGCCGGTGTCGGCACCGACTCCATTGCCGTGCGCCGGCTCGACGCTGCCGACGGTCTTGCCGGCCTGCAGCTGGGCGATCGCGGCCGACCAGCGGGCGAGGAGCACCTGCAGGTCGGTCGTGACGGTGGTCGACAGGTCGAACGTCATGTAGACGCAGTACCGCTGCGGGGTGGTGCGGATCCCACCCTGCGGCTGCCGTGCCGCGGTGGCGTAGAACGGCTGGCTCTGCGACAGGTCGATCGACTCGTCACCGTTCGTCGCCGCCGTGAACGGGTTCACGCCGGTCGCCGCGGTGGCGCCGCCGATGCCCGCAGCCGCGCCGACCCCGGCACCGGCCACGGCCAGGCCGGCACCGAACAGCCCGCGGCGGGAGACGTTCGCCCGGGGTGCCTCGTCCGGCTCGGTCACGCGGTCGCGACCTTCTCGGCCAGGCGGGACAGCGGGTCCTGCAGCGCCTGGATCTGCTGCGAGATCGTGTTCGCGTCGGACTTCTTGGTGGCGGCGTCCCAGCTGGCGAAGCCGCCCAGGTCGTCGGCGTCGCGGTAGCCGTCCATCAGCGTGTTCGTGGCGTCGAACTGCTTCGCGATCTGCTTCGTCAGGGTCGGGTCGAGCTTGGTCAGCCCCGGCTTGAGGTACGCGAAGGCCTGACGGGCACCCTCGACGTTGGCGGCGAGGTCGACGAGGTCGATGTGGCTGTACGCCTCTTCCTCGCCGGTGATCTTGTTCGACTGCACCTCTTCGAGCAGCCCGGCGGCACCGTTCGCCAGGTCCTCCGGCTTGTAGTCCAGGGTCGGCACGAGCTTCGCGAGCAGCTGCACGTCCTCGGTCAGGTCCGCGGCGGTCTGCTTGGTCGACGCGGTGATCTTCCCGGCCTGGAACAGGTCCTTCTCGACGGCGTGGAACCCGCTCCAGCCGACGGCCGGGTCGAGGTTCGAGGCGCGCATGTCGATCAGGTAGTCGAGGTTGCCGGCGTTGTCGGTGGCCTTGAACCCCTTCTTGACGAAGCCATCGACGTCGCTCTCGACGTGCTCGTAGAACGGGCGGGCGTTCGCGTAGTCGGTCCTCGCCGCGTCGAGGTCACCGGCGTCGATGTCCTTCTGCAGCTGCTGGACCGCGGCGACCATGTCGGTGACCTGGCCGTCGACGTAGGTCGCGTAGCCCTTCGTCCCGTCGCGGAGCAGGGTCGAGGCGCTGCTGTTCGCGGTCGACGCGGCCTTGCCGGTGACGGTGAAGTCCGTCAGCTCGGTCTCGGCGCCGGGGCAGTACACCTGGTACTTCCCGCCGGTCAGCGTGGCGGTGAAGCGGACGGCGTCGAGGCCGGGCGCCAGGTTCTCCTTCTCGCCGAGGATCCGCTGGTCCTGCAGCAGCTCGACCTCGGTGATCGCGGTCGACGACTCGTTCTTCACCGTGAAGGTGACGGGGCCCGCGGGGACCTTCGTCGAGGACACCGCACAGGCGTCCTGCCCGTCGTTGGTGAGCGTGATGGTGACGCGGGAGACCTTCGCGTCGCCGGAGCCGGAGCCGCCGGCCTCGGCGGACCCACCGGCGCAACCGGTGAGTGCGAGGGCGGTGACGGCGCCGAGGGCGCCCAGGGTGATCAGGGGTCGGACGGGCTTACCGAAGGACATGGTCGGTGCTCCTTGCAGGGTCCGCGGCCGGAGGGCCACGAGCGGGGACGGGTTCGGGGGTGGGGACGGTGGGGAGTCGCCGGCGACGGCGGTCACGGAGGGCCAGCAGCGCCTGCACGGCGGCCGCGGCGCCGAGGGCGATCGGCAGCCAGGCCTTCCAGAGCAGCAGGTCGGCTGATCGCGAGTCCGCTGCAGCCACCGAGGCGGCCGACCGCTCGACACGGGCGTCGGGGACGGACCAGACGGTGCGGTCCAGGGTCGTGGTGCGCGCGGACGGGAGGCCCCCACCGCTCAGCGTCAGCACCTCGCGTTCGTCGCGGGTCGCGTCCAGGACCCCACCGCGGACCGTCCACAGGGTCACCGTGTCGCGCACGGCCCAGCGGGCCGCGAACGGACCAGGGTTCGTCGACGGGGAGACCCCGACGGGCAGGCGGCCGAACAGGGTGACGAGGTCGTCCAGGGTCAGCGTCGACGGACGGTCGGCACCGCTCCCCTGCCCACCGGCCCCGTCCTGCACGACGCGCCACCGGTCGGCGGTCACGCCCGCGCGGGTGACGCGGCGGTGGGCCGACGTCGGCAGGGCGAGTCGGGCCTCCTGGCCGGTTCCGGTGCCGGCCACCCGCAGGACACCGGACGCACCGTCGACGCTGGCGGAGACGGAGCTGGCGTCGCCGCTGACCGCGGTCGTGCGGGGCAGGTCGACCCCGCCCGTCGGCACGGCGATCGCGAGCGCCACTGCGGCGACGGCGAGAGCACCGGCGACGACGGCGCGCACCCCGGGCACGCGGTCCGGCGACGGACGCCAGGCGCGCGGCCAGAGGGTCAGGGCCAGCACCGGAACGACGTAGAGGAACCAGCCGAGCACCTCGATGACCCGCGGGTCCGGCGGGATGCCGAGCACGCCGGTGACCAGGGCGCCCTGCACCGAACCGTTCGGGGCGAGCCACGACAGGTCGACGGTGCGCTGCTGGCCGATGACGATCCAGCCGGCCTCGTGCGCGCGGCGGAGGACGGTCAGCACCAGGCCGCCGGCGACGAAGACCAGGAAGACCCCGGTGCCGGTGAAGAACCGCGACAGGTTGAGGCGGACGCCACCGGTGTAGATGCCGAAGCCGACGACGACCGCGGCCGCGATGCCGATCACGGCACCGAGGGCGGCGAGGCCGGTGTCCGACGACGCCTGGAACGTGGCGAGGAGGAACACCGAGGTCTCGAAGCCCTCCTTCAGGACGGCGAGGAACGCCATGCCGGCGAGTGCCCAGGCGGTGCCCCGGCCGAGCGCCGCGGTGGCACTGGCCTCGAGGTCGGCCGTCAGGGTGCGCGCGTGCGTGCGCATCCAGACGATCATGCCCGTGACGAAGACGACGGCGACGATGCCGATGACCGCCTCCATGCCCTCCTGCTGAGCCTGCGGCAGCGCCTGCTCGACGGCCTGCAGCCCGAAGCCGACGGCGATGCTGAGCAGCACCGCGAGCCCGACGCCCGACCACATCGGGGTGAGCGGGACGCGGTTGCGACGCAGGAACGCGGCGATGATGCCGACGATGAGCGTGGCTTCGAGGCCTTCACGGAGACCGATGACGAGAGTGGCGAGCATGACGAAGGTGAGGCTAACCTAACCGCCGAACGGCCCGCCAGTCGTGCGACGTGATGTTTGATGGTTCTCATGAACCTGCTGTCCGTCGACGGCCTGGCGTCGGTCACGAACGTGCTCGACCTCGCCGGGGTCTTCGCGTCCGCCCTGCTCGGCGGCTCCATCGCCCGCGCGATGGACTTCGACCTGTTCGGGTTCCTGGTCGTCGGGTTCGTCTCCGGACTCGGCGGCGGGATGCTCCGCGACACCCTGCTGCAGAACGGACCCCCCGTCGCGCTCGTCGACCCGCTGTACGTGCCGGTCGCCGTCGCCGGGGCGCTCATCGCGTTCCTCGTGTCGTTCTCCGAGGTGACGTGGGACCGGCTGTTCACCGTGCTCGACGCCGCCGTGATCGGGTTCTGGGCCGTGGTCGGCGTGCAGCGGACCTACGACGCCGGGCTCGACTGGCCCGCCGCGATCATCATGGGGACCATCACCGCGGTCGGCGGCGGGGCCATGCGCGACCTGCTGCTGCGGCGGGTGCCGGCGGTGTTCGGCGGGAACGCGCTGTACGCCACCGTGGCCGTCGCCGCGTCGGCCGTGATGGTGATCGCCTCGGCGCTCGGGTCGCCGTCGCTCGGCATCCTGCTCGCGATCACCCTGTCGCTCGGGCTCCGCTGGGGAGCGGTCCGCCGGGGCTGGGGGCTGCCGAACGGCCGTGACTGGCAGCCGAAGTCGACCCTCGGTTCGCTGCTCCGGCGGGGTCGGAGCCTGCGGCCGGACGCGCTCCGCTTGCTCCGGCGTCCGGGCCGTCGAACCGGCGCCGGCAGTGTCCGGGAAGAGCACGAGGACTGAGGGGCTGTCATCCGCGGCGTCGCGACGCTACGATCAGTACCGCCGGGTATCGTCCTGGCAGTTCTACCGGGGATGATCCCGGTGAACGCTGTCCGCACAGCACCGACGCGACCCGAACGCGCCGGTTCCGAGCAGACGTGGGGATGGGGGCTTCGCTGATGCCGCGCGGGATCAGACGCGCGGCGCGGCAGGTCTCCACCACGATGCTCTCCCCGACGACCACCAGCACAGGTCGGAGCAACAACCGATGAGCGACGACGCTTCCCCCACCCAGCGCATCCCGCGTGCCGAGGTCCGGGAACGCCTGCTCGCCGCCGGAGCCGCGGTCTTCGCCGAACAGGGTGTGTACGGCGCCCGGCTCGACGACGTCGCCGCGCGCGCGGGGTTCAGCAAGGGTGCGGTCTACTCGAACTTCTCGTCCAAGGAAGACCTGCTCGCGCAGGTCATGCAGCGGTCCACGAACCTGGTGCTCGGCTCGCTGCAGGAGCTCGTGCACGCCGACATCGCCGCCGTCGACGTCGGGGACGTCCTGCGCGCTGCGTTCGGCCAGCACGACCAGAGCGAGCAGTTCGCGCTGCTCTCGGCGTTCCGCGGGTACGCCGTGCGCCACCCGGAGTTCCTGCCCGAGTTCATCCGGCAGCGCCGGGTCCTGCAGGACGGGGTGCTCGAGCTGGTGCGGCTGTGGCTCGGTGCCCACACCGAGGTCGACGTCGGCATGACCCCGGAGGAGTTCGCGACCGTGCTCATCGGGGCGAACGTCGGCCTGGTGTTCGACGCGCCGGCGCTGCCCGGGGTCGACCCGGGCGAGCTCGTCGCGACGCTGGTCGAGGCGGTCGTCCGCCGGCGCTGACGCGTGGCGCCCCGGCGCGGGGGCGCCCCGCTCGAACGGTGCGAGGTTCCGTAGTCCGTGCGGGGCCGCGCCGGTCGCACGGAGTACGGAACCTCGCACCACTCGGCGCACCCCTCGCACCACTCGGCGCACCCCTCGCACCGTGCGAGGCTCGCACGGTGCGCACGCGCGCTCGCGTCAGGCCGTGCGACGATCGCGACGGCGGGGCTTCGGCCCGTCGTGGGACCAGGCGGACGACGGCAGCAGGCTCGGCGGCAGCAGGCGCGACCGGACGACTCGCAGGGTGGGCACCGACGCGTCGAGTGCGCCACGAGCTTCGCGGACGTGCCGCTCCAGCGCCGAAGTGTCCACCGAGGCGACCCCGTCGGCGGCGAAGCGCTCCCGATCGACCGCGTCGACCGTGGCCTCCAGGTGGGGCACGACCGAGGCCGGCAACCCGGGCCGGAGTCGTCCGAGCACGGCTCGGGCGGTCCGGGCCACGGCGGCGGCATCACCCGGTGGCGCGATGCCCGGGGCGTACCCGTGGTCGGCGACGTCGTCGAGCAACTCCCGCCAGGCCTGCACGGCGGGTGACCGGCCGGCGGCGATCGCCAAAAGCCTCGACCGGCGGCGGACAGCGCGCACGAGGCCCGGGGCGACGAGGACCGCGAGCACGAGCAGCAGCCCCACGAGCAGCCCGACGGGGCCACCTGCGTCGCCGGAGCCGGACGCACCCGCGGCACCCGGCGCCGGGGAGGCCGACGGGGTCGGTGACGCGGAATCCTGCGCCGGGGTGGTCTGCTCGGGAGCCGGCAGCGGGGTCTCCGGTGCCGCCGCGGTCGGCGAGGCCGAGGGCTCCTCGGACGGCGCGGCCTCGTCGGAGTCGGGCGTCGGCTCGAAGGCGACCCACCCCGCGCCCCGGATGTACAACTCGGGCCAGGAGTGCAGCTGCCGGTTCGACACCGCGTACTCGCCGTCGGGCTGCGGCGACCCGGCCCGGTACCCGACCGCGATGCGCGAGGGGATGCCGAGCGTGCGGGCCATCACGGCCATCGCGGACGAGAAGTGCACGCAGTACCCGTCGCGGACCTTCAGGAACGTCGAGACGACGTCCATGCTGTCGCCGTCGTACCCCTGCTCGACGGGGGCGGTCTCGGAGTACGTGAACAGGTCGCTGCGGAACCACTGCTCGAGTGCCCGCGCACGCCCGTAGTCGTCTGTCGCGGCTGCGGCGACGCGGGTCGCGGTGGTCGAGATGTTCGCCGGCAGGTCGTCGGGCAGGGCGAGGTCGGTGCGCAGCTGCTGGCGGCTGGGCTCCCGGAAGCCACGGCCGTCGGAGCGGGCGAGCACCCCCGAGGCGGCGACCGCGTCGAGGTAGTCGTTGGCGAAGGTCGAGGCCCCGTAGACCTCGTACATCGCACCGCGGGCGGTCGCGGCTCCGGTCGACCGGACGGTGCTCGAGTTCCCCATCCACCGCCACTGCGACAGGTCGAGGTTGGTGGACTGCGACTCGATCGACACCGCACCCGACGGCACCGGCAGGTAGGTGCTGGACAGCCCGGTGATCCGGACGGTCACGTCGCCGCGGCTCGCGAGGCGCGGGTTGACGCCCTCGGCCCACTGCTGCTCGTCGGCCGTGTCGGCCTCGGCCGCGTTCGTCACGGTCGGCACCCAGTCCCCCGTGCCGAACTCGTCCAGGTCGGCGAGCTTGAGGTACTCGGGCTGCCCGTCCGACGAGCGGTAGCGGAACACCTCGAGCTCGCTCGGGCGGCGCAGGTCGTTGCCGAGTTCGAGCAGGGTGCCGGGCCGTCCGGGCTGGATCGGCGACTGGATCGCACCGGTCACGCCGGACAACCAGCTGGCGTTGAGCGGCACGATCGTCGGCAGCCCGATGGCCACGACGAGCCCGATCGCCCCGACCACGGCGGCCGGCAGTGCGCGCTGCACGGGGCGGACGGACAGCCAGAGCAGGGCGAGGAACGCCACCGCCGTGGCGATGACGAGCGGGGTGCCGGCGGGCTGCCCGGTGATGACACCCGGAACGATCAGGATGACGAGGGCCGGTGCCGCGGCGAGCGACGGGATCCGCGCGATGGCGGCGAGGAACAGCGAGACCGCCGCGACCCAGCCGATCGACGCGGTGACCACGAGCCGGATCGCGTCGGTCTGCGGCAGCGGTGCGGGGTTCAGGCGGATCGCGGCGAGCGTCTCCCCGAGGGCCCCGTCTGCGTCGAGCCACCCGAGCGGTTGGATGTCGTTGACCAGGGCGGCGGCGCACGAGCAGGCGATGACCGTGCCGACCAGGACGACGAAGCGGATGCCGGGCGTCTGGCGGCGCACCGCGAGCATCACGGCGACGAGCACGGCGACGACGACGACGCCCGATGCCCACCAGGCGATGCCCTGCACGAGCGGCCGGATCGCGAGGGCGGCGAGGAGCACCGGCACCGGCGCGAGGGCCACGACCCAGGCGCTCGGGACGTCACGCAGGTCGTCGTCGCGCTCGAGGATCTCGCGCACGTCGGCACGACCACGCGCGGGTGCGCTCACCCCGGTCACCGTGCGGCTCCGGACGGCGTCGCGCCGACGACCTGCACCACGAGGGTCCGCCAGCCGCCACGGTCGAGGATGCCCCGCACGGCCGGGTCCGGCGGCACGATCGTCGCCAGGATGCCGCGGCTCGAGCCGCTGGTCGCGCTGACGAGCTCGGCGGCTTCGTCCGCGGTGCAGGTGCCGGTCACCACGGCGGTCATGCCGTGCACGTCGCGGCCACGGACCTCGGGCAGGACGTCGGTCACCTGTCGCGCGTCGGAGCGGAGCCGGACGTCGGCGAGCCCGACGAGCACGTCGGTGAGCCCGCCGACGTCGCCCGCGTGCCGGGTCGCGCCCTCGGGACCGTCGAACACGAGCACGACGCGGGAGGTCCGGGCGGCGAGCGCCCGGGCGACACTGGCGGCCACCACGACGGCGTGCTCGAAGGCCTGGTCGCCGCCCAGGTCGGAGAGCTCGGCGAGGTCCTCGCGACCGAGCCGCTGGTAGGACTCGCGCCGGACGTCGAGGGCGATCACGGCCTCGGGCGGCTGGGCCTGGGTGGTCTGGCGGACGTGGAGTCCACCGCGCCGTGCACTCTGGGCCCAGTGCACCCGGCGGATCGGGTCGCCCGGTCGGTACGGGCGGAGTTCGCTGTCGTCGGCGGAACCGCCCTGTCCGACCCGACCCTCGTCGGCCGAGACCGCACCGGCGAGCGCGCCGGCGTCGATCGCCCCGAGGGGCGCCGAGGCCGGGACGACGACGACCTCTTCAACAGGGACCACGGGACGGTCGATCCGGAGCAGGCCGAACGGGTCCTCCACCCGGATCGTCACCGGCCCGACCAGCGTCCGGCCGCGGTGCATCGCGAGCGCCTCGACGTCGAGCACGGCCGGCGGCAGGTTCGGCCCGACCTCGGCGTAGGTCTCCGCCTCGGCCAGGCTGGCGAAGGCGTCCTCGAGTTGTTCGCGCACGAGCAGCGTCGCCCGCGGGCCGATCCGCAGGCTGGTGCTGCCGAGGGTGATGCGTTCCCGGTAGACCTCGCCCACCTGGACGATCGCCCGAGCGGTGCTGCGGCTGCCGCGGAGCGGGGTGGCGACGACGAACGCCATCGCGATGCCGAGCACGACCAGCACGAGCAGCAGCAGGCCGGCCGTGACGGCGACGCTCGTGGTGCCGACCAGGCCGCCGCCGACCAGGCCGATGCCGACGGCGATGACCGTCCAGCCCCGGATCGTCGGGCGCGGGAACGGGGTTCGGCGTGCCAAGGACAGCCCGCGGCGGCCGAACCGGGCCGCCGTGGACCGCGCGGCACCGACGCGTCGCAGCAGCGACGGCGGTGCCGATGGACCGGCCATCAGGAGCGGACGGGGGTGGCCGTGAACGGGATGGCGGTGTCGGAGACGATGCGAACGACGATCTCGCGCACGGTGTCCTCGCCGGTGCCGCCGAGCCCACGGGCGACCGGCACGAGCCGGTGCGCGAGCACGATCGGGGCGAGCGTCGCGACGTCGTCGGGGGTGACGAACGGGCGGCCGAGCAGGGCGGCGTGCGCACGCGCGGCCTGCGCCAGGTGCAGCGTCGCGCGGGGACTCGCACCGAGCACGAGGTCGGGGTGGGTGCGCGTCGACCGGACGATCGCGATGATGTACGCCTCGACGTCGGGGGCGATGTGCACCCCGGCGACGGTCTGGATGATCGCCCGCAGCGTGGTCACGTCGACGATCGGCCGCAGGCGCGACAGCGGGTCGCTGCCGCCGCGGTTCGCGAGCATCTGCCGTTCGGCGTCGACGCTCGGGTAGCCCATCGCGATGCGCGCCATGAAGCGGTCCCGCTGCGCCTCGGGCAGCGGGTACGTGCCCTCCATGTCGATCGGGTTCTGCGTCGCGACGATCATGAACGGCCGGTCGAGCGGGCGCGTGACACCGTCGACGGTGACCTGCGACTCCGCCATCGCCTCGAGCAGCGCCGACTGGGTCTTCGGGCTGGTGCGGTTGATCTCGTCGCCGATGACCACGTTCGCGAACACCGGGCCGGGCGAGAACCGGAAGGTGCCGGACGACTGGTCGAAGATGTTCACGCCGGTGACGTCGGACGGCAGCATGTCCGAGGTGAACTGGATGCGGTTCACCGATCCGCCGACCGAGGCACCGAGCGCCTTGGCGAGCACGGTCTTGCCGACGCCGGGGACGTCCTCGACGAGCAGGTGTCCCTCGGCGAGCATCACCGTGAGGGCCGTGCGGATGGCTTCCGCCTTGCCGTCGATCACCGTGGCGACGGAGGCCACGATGTCGTCGCCCACCGCCCGCACGTGTTCGAGCGGGAAGGCGGGGTCGGTCGGGTCCGGCACGCAGGGCTCCATCGTCGGGGACAGGTGTCGTGCATGCTACATCGGGCCGGTGACAGCACCCGGTACGGGTGCACGGACTGGTCGTTCCGCGCACCGGTGGCCGATCCGCGCGTGGTGGGGCCGGGAGGCACGACCCACCACACGCCGATCCGTCACCCCGTGCGCGGAACGGCCCACGGGCCTCCAGGCAGTGACCGGGTCAGCTGACGGACGGTCAGGACCGGGGCGCCAGCGCCGCGTTCGCGGCGCGCAGCACGCGCGCGGCGACCGCGACCCCGTCTTCGCGCCCGAGCTCGGTGTCCTCGTGCTCGATGTTCACCCACATGTCCGGGTCGATCGCACGCAGGGCCTCGAGGAACGTCGTCCAGTACGCCTCGTCGTGCCCCTTGCCGAGCGCGACGAAGTCCCACGCCGACGGCTTCGGCCACTCGTTCGCCCACTCGTCGCCGCCGAGGTTCGTGCGCGACTCGTCCGGCGACAACCGGCGGAACGAGTTGTCGAGCACCCCGTTGATCGCGGCGTGCGGGTTGATCCTGACGTCCTTCGCGGCGGCGTGGAACACGAGCGGACCGAGGTCGCGGGCGACCGCCACCGGGTCCATCTGCTGCCAGAACAGGTGCGAGGCGTCGAGCTCCACCCCCACGTTGGTCAGCCCGCCGCGCTCGACGAGCTCCCGGATCGACGCCGGGTTGAACACGAGGTTCTGCGGGTGCAGCTCGAGCGCGACCTTGACGCCGTGCTCCCGGGCCAGGGCGTCGATCTCCTGCCAGAACGGCACCGCGACGCTCCACTGGTGCTCGAGCACGTCGAGCGCCGCCGAGTTCCAGGCGTTCACGATCCAGTTCGGCCGCGTCCCGCCCGGCTCCCCCGCCGGCAGTCCGGACATCGTGACGACGCGGTCCTGCCCCAGACGGGCCGCGAGGCGGATGCTGCGCCGGACGTCCTCGGCGTGCGCGGGACCGATCGCCGGGTCGGGGTGCAGCGGGTTGCCGTTGCAGTTGAGCCCGGCGATCTCGACGCCGGTCCCCGCGAACTGCGCGAGGAACGCGTCACGCGCCCCGTCGTCCTGCAGGATCGCGTCGATGTCGGGCACGTGCACCGGGGGCAGGAACCCGCCGGTGTTCAGCTCGATGCCGGTGAGGCCGTTGGCCGCGATGACCCGGAGTGCGTCGGCGAGGGGCCGGTCGTGCAGGATCGCGTTGTAGAGACCGAGCTTCATGCCGTCACTGCTTCCTTGATCGTCTCGGTGGCGCCTCCGGCCGCTGCGGACCGTGCCACGGCGTCGAGGACCTCCATGTTGTGCACGCCGTCGTCGAACGTGGCGTTCGCGGGCAGGGCGTCGGGCACGGCGCCGGTCAGCCCGGCGATCTCGTCGAGGAACGCCCGCGCCTGGTACTCGAACATCTGGTTCTGCCCCCAGCCGACGCCCGGGGCGTCCATCGCCATGCCGCCAGCGACGTAGGGATGGTCCGGGCCGAGCACGACCTGTCGGTACCCACCCGTGCGCGAGCCGTCGGACTGCAGCGCGAGGCCGATCTCGGAGGCGCGCTCCTGGTCCCAGCGGGCGGCGCCGCGCTCGCAGAACACCTCGATCACGAGGCCGTTCGGGTGCCCGGCGGCGACGCGCGAGGCCTCGAGCGACCCGACGACCGTGCCGTCACCGAACCGTGCGCTGAACGTGGCGTAGTCGTCATTGCCGACGGCCGCGGTCTCACCCGTGAGCGGGACGGCCTGCCCCCGCAGGGCGTGTCCGGCGGCGACGGGGCGCTCGGTGATCGACGTGGTGAACGTGCCACCGCTGACGCTCCGGACCGGACCGGCCAGGAACTCGGCGACGTAGGACAGGTGCGAGCCGACGTCGGCGAGCGCGCCGGACCCCGGCTCCCCCGCGAAGCGCCACGAGAACGGGACGTCGGGCGAGGCGCCGTAGTCGGTCCAGTACCGGCCGGAGACGTGCAGGACGCGGCCGAGGGTGCCGTCGTCAACGAGCTCCCTGATGGCCGCGAGGCCGGGAGCCCGGCGGTAGGTGAACCCGATGCGGCCGAGCACCCCGCGCTGCGCGGCCTCGGCAGCGGCGGACGCCATCGCGCGTGCGTCGTCGAGCGAGTCGGACAGCGGCTTCTCGCACAGCACGTGCTTGCCGGCGGCGAGCAGCCCCTCGACGATCTCGCGGTGCAGGGTGTTCGCGACGACGACGCTCACCACGTCGATGTCGTCCGCCGCCGCGATGGCCCGCCAGTCGGTGTCGTGCCGCTCGTAGCCGAAGCGCCGTGCGGCCTCGGCGGCGAGGGGCTCGTAGACGTCGCCGACCGAGACGAGCCGGACCGGCGGCAGCGTCGCGGTGAAGAGGGAGGGTGCGTTCCGCCACGCAGCCATGTGGGCCTTGCCCGCCATGCCCGCACCGATGACGGCGACGCCGATGCTGTCGCTCATGTTCTCTCCTTCGAGAAGGTCGCTGGATCCCGATTCTGGAACGTTCCAGAACGTGTCGGTAGACTGTAGCCGCACCAGCCCATGTCCTGTCAAGCACCGTGCCGGAAAGGCTCAGCGTGACCCCTCGCCCGCCGACGATCATCGACGTCGCCGCACGCGCGGGCGTCTCGAAGTCCCTGGTGTCGATGGTGCTGCGCGACGATCCCGGGGTCTCCCCGGCCCGCCGCTCCGCGGTGCTCGCCGCCGTCGCGGAGCTCGGCTACCGCCCGAACCGCGCCGCCGCCATCCTCGCCGGCACCCGGACCCGCACCATCGGGGTCATCGTCGACGACTTCCGGAACCCCTGGTACGTGCCGATGCTCGACGGCATCCGTGAGGCCCTCGCCCCGCACGGACTCCGCCTCACCCTGGCCGACACCCGGGCCAACGCCCACCTCGACTCCTCGCCATTCGACGACCTGGTCTCCCTGCGGGTCGACGGCGTGGTGCTCGCCGCCGAGGGCTTCCCCGACGTCGTCGTCCCCGCCGACACCCCGGTCGTGATCGCCGGCGCGCGCGAGGACGTACCGGGCGGACTCGACGTGGTCGCCTCCGACGAAGCCGCCGGCGGGCGGTTGGCAGCGGATCACCTGGTCGGCCTGGGTCACCGCCGCATCGTCCACGTCACCGGCTCGGGAGGCCCGGCTGCGCTCCGCCACGACGCCACCGTCGCGCAGCTGGTCGCGTCCGGCATCGAGCCGCTGGTCTACGGTTCCGGCCCGACCTCGGAGACGACCGGCTACGAGGGCATGCGGCTCGCACTCCGGGAGCACCCCGACCTGACCGCGGTGTTCGCCGCGAACGACGTCATGGCGATGGGCGCGATCGCCGCCGTGCAGGAAGCCGGACTCCGCGTGCCGCAGGACGTCTCGGTGATCGGCAACGACGAGACCCCGCTCGCCGCGTCACCCCTGCTGCGCCTGACGACGGTCGACCCGCACAACGACGAGGTGGGGCGCCTGGCGGCTGCGCGGTTGGTCGAGCGGATCGGCGCCGCAGCGGGGACGCCGACGGATCCCATCAGGACACTCGTGCCACCGACGCTCGTCGTGCGGTCGACGACGGGGCCGCCGCGCGCCTGAGTGGTGACCGCCCCGGGGCCGACGCCGGCGGGGCGGAGGTGCGCCGGGCCTCCAGGCCGGGTGCGAGGTGACCCGAGGTCAGACGCGCGCGCCCTCGAGCCGCTCGACGGACTCGGCCAGGTCGGCGAGTTCGGGGACCTCGTGCGCCTCGGCGAGGGCACCCTCGAGCGCCTCGGCGTGGATCGGCGTCGCACGCTCGAGCAGGGCCTGCCCGGCGTGCGTGAGCTCCGTGTAGAGCCCGCGACGGTCGTCGGCGCACAGGACGCGGGTCAACAGGGCGCGCTCCTCGAGCCGGTTCACCAGCCGGGTGGTCGCACTCGGGCTGAGGGCGGCCGCGCGGGCGAGCTGCTGCATGCGCATGTGGAAGCCATCCTGGCGGCGCAGGGCGTCGAGCACCGTGAACTCCACGACCGACAGGTCGACCTGGCGGAGCGCCCGCTCCAGGCGCGTCTCGATCAGGCCGTGCAGCGCCGCCAGGGTGCGCCAGCCGTGTGCGCGGACGGCGGTCGAGGTGTCGTCGACGGACATCGGGGCTCCTTCGGTCGGTGCAGACGACGACAGTTGCTTGCGCGGATACCCCGCGTGTGCAACTATCGATATCCCGCGTCTGCAACAACCAGCGTACGCGGCACAGCTCCACAACGGAAGGACATCCATGCCCGCGGGACTCATCGCCCTCGCACTCGGCGGATTCGGCATCGGGCTGACCGAGTTCGTCATCACCGGCCTGCTGCCCGAGGTGGCGGCCGACTACGGCGTCACCGAGACCACCGCCGGCTGGCTCGTCACCGGGTACGCCCTGGCGGTGATCGTCGGGGCCCTCGGGCTCACCGCCGCGACCACCCGGCTCCCCCGCAAGCCGGTCCTGCTCGGGCTGCTCGTGTTGTTCGTCGTCGGCAACACCCTGTCCGCGATCGCCCCGACCTACGGCGTGATGATGACCGGCCGTGTCATCGCCGCCCTGTGCCACGGAGCGTTCTTCGGCATCGGCTCGGTCGTCGCCGCGAACATGGTCGAGCGGTCAAAGCGCGCGTCGGCCGTCGCCCTGATGTTCACCGGGCTCACCGCCTCGAACGTGCTCGGCGTACCGTTCGGCACCTTTCTCGGCCAGGCCGCCGGCTGGCGTGCGACGTTCTGGGCGATCGCGGCCATCGGTGTCGTCGCCCTGATCGGCGTCCTCGTCCTCGTCCCCGCGGTCCGCTCCACCGAGGTCCCGTCGCTCGCCCGCGAACTCAGCGCCTTCCGGTCCGGGCAGGTCTGGCTGTCGCTCGGCATGACCGTACTCGGCTACGGCGGGATGTTCGGCGCCTTCACATACATCGCGTACACGCTGACCTCGGTGTCCGGCTTCCCGTCGTCGGCGGTGCCGTGGCTGCTCATCGTGTTCGGGATCGGGCTGTTCGTCGGCAACTTCGCCGGCGGCAAGCTCGCGGCCCGCTCGATCGACCGCACGTTGCTCGTGGTGCTCGTCGTCCTGACCGTGGTGCTCGCGGCGTTCGCCCTCGTCGCGACCTCGCCGGTGCTCACCGTGATCGCCCTCGTGTTGATGGGGGCGTTCGGGTTCGCGACCGTCCCGGCCCTGCAGACGCGGGTGATGCAGTACGCCGACCACGCGCCGACCCTGGCGAGCGGGGCGAACATCGCCGCGTTCAACCTCGGCAACGCGCTCGGGGCCTGGATCGGCGGCCTGACCATCGCCGCCGGGCTCGGCTACACGTCGCCGATCTGGGCGGGGTCGGGGATCACCCTGGCGGCCGTGGTGCTGACGCTCGTGGCCATGGGCGCCGTGCGTCGGGGGCGCGCGGGAGTGCGGACCACGACGACGGGGAGCATCGCGACGGTCTGACGCGAGCGCTTCGGGCGCCAGGAACGACGAAAGCCCGGTCCGATCGGACCGGGCTTTCGTGGAGTGCGGAGACGGAGGGATTTGAACCCTCGGTCCCCTCAAAGGGGACTCCACCTTAGCAGGGTGGTGCACTCGGCCGGACTATGCGACGTCTCCAAGCACTCTCGCGAGCGCTGCGACCACCATACAGGAGGACCGCGCTACTCTCGACCCGACGCACACCCGCGCGTGGCACGGCCCGTCGCACTCGGTCCCCCGAAGTGGGGACACGTGGGGGTTGTCGGGGCGTACCCCACTGCATAGCATCATCGGGACGCGGCAATCACGTTCCGGGGCTCGTCCCCGTCGTCGCGACACAGCACCCGACGTCGTTCCCCGTGCGGGCCCGGCGCGCCCGATCGCGTGGCGCCCGGCGGGGAGCGACTCCCCTGGGGGCGCGGCCCACCACCGCGCCCCCGTTTCTGCGTTCGGGGCGGGTGCACTGCTGACGTCACGGCGCACGCACGCACGGCAACGGTCGGGCCCACGAAAGCGACACTGCGCCGCCGAGCTCGGCCGGCACTGGCGCCAGGGCGACAGAGCGCCGCGGATGTTCGGCGGCAGTCTGTCGCTTTCGCGAAAGGGGGCGAGGGGCCAGGCGCAGCAACCGCGCCCGCGCCGCTCCTCAGTACCCGAACGCCTTGGAGCAGGTCTGCTGGTCGGCGGACTGCCCCTCGAGTCCGTCGATGGTCTCGGGCGTCGCCGAGGGGGTGCGCGGCGCGGCGGACGACGGCGCTGCCGGGGTCGCCGGGGTCGCGGGCGCCGGCGCAGCCGCTGGCGACGAGGGTGCCGCGTTCGGCTGCGTCGGACTCGGCTGCGTCGGACTCGTCTCCGACCCGATGCCCGTGCTGTCCGCCCCGAGGGAGAACGACTGGTCGGCCTTGATCTTCGCGAACAGCCGGTCGGCCAGGTACGTCGTCGGCTCGACCTTGCCCTCGTAGACACCGGTGCCGCCCGTGGTGCCCGGGTACTGCACGAAGTTCACCTGCGCCAGCGGCAGGTCCCGGAGCGCCAGGCCCATCTGCACCATCGTCCCGATGTCGTTCAGGCTCTGGGACAGCTGCATGTTCGACGCCGCCGCCCGGGCCAGCTTGTACAGGCGGGCCGGCGAACCGAGGGTGTCGTTCGACTTCACGGTGCGGAGCAGCGACGACAGGAACACCTGCTGGCTCGAGATCCGGCCGAGGTCCGACCCGTCGCCGACCCCGTGCCGGGTGCGCAGGAACGCCAGGGCCTCGTCACCCTGCAGGGTCGAGGTACCGGCGGGCAGGTTCAACCCGGTGTACGAGTCGGTGATCGGCTGGGCGACGCAGACGGGCACGCCGCCGATCGCGTTCGACATCTCGATGACACCCTTGAAGGACACCGCGGCCGAGTACTGGATGTCGAGTCCGGTCAGCCCGGCGACCGTCTGCGTGACGCAGTTCAGGCCACCCTCGCCGAACGAGGTGTTGATCGGCTGCGCGGCCATCGCCGGGGCCGTGCCCGTGCCGTCGGTCTTCTTGCAGGCCGGGATCGGCGTGACGAGGTCGCGCGGGATGCTCACCGCGGTCGCGTTGGTGTGGTCGGCCGAGACGTGCAGCAGGATGTTGACGTCGTTGAGGGTCGCGTCGCGCTCCCCGAACGCCGCGCTCTGGTCGGGGTCGTTGTCGGTGCCGACGACGAGCATGTTGAACCCGCCCGTGAAGGCGCTGAGCGGCTTCGCGCCGCCCTGCGCCTGCGGTGCGGGCTGGCCCTGGATCTCGACACCGTCACCGAGGTCGTCCGTGACCTGCTTCGCCGCGATCGCCGTCACCGAGACCGAGCTCACCAGGGCCACTGCGACGACGGCGGACACCGTCTTGGCAGCGGTCGCGAGGGGGCTCGAGCGCCGCAGTCGTCCGTGCCGTGCGATCCCGGGTGCTCGGTTCAAGCGGTGGGATCGATCGCGGACGTCGTTCACGGGCACTCCTGTCGTCGGTGGACACGCCGGGGACGGCAACCGGTCAAGGCTGCCACGACGTTGCCTGACGATCCAGTGCGAGGGGCGCCGCGACCGCGCACTGCGCGGCGGCGGGACCTGCGGACCACGGCGGCGGACACGGACCTGAGCGGATCCGCAGCCGCCGCCGGTTCAGGCCGGCACGACCACCCGGAAGCGGTCCGGCAGCGCGATCAGGGCCGACGACAGGTCGAGGAGCGCCGCGGCGCAGTCGTCGAGGGCGTCTCGCTCCGCGGCGTCCGCGGCCCGTTCGACGATCTCGACCCGTCGTCGCCGGTCCACAACGGCGTCGATCCCGTTCGCCAGGGCGACGTCGTCGGTGAAGAACATGTCGAGCACGATGCGCTGCGACAGCAACCAGTCACCGCTGACCGACGACCCGCGCCGCCGCAGGTACCAGGCCCCGAGTTCGACGAAGGCACCGGCTTCGGTCCAGCACTCGCGCAGCCACGCCTTGTCGAACCGGTCGTGGTACCCCACGGAGTTCGACGGCGGATCGACGAGCAGGGCCTGGGCGATCCGCAGTCGCTCGATCATCTGGTCGACCGACCACTGCGCGATCACGACACCGACGTACCGCTGCACGCTGGCCAGCTGCAGGGACTCGAGGGTCACGAGGGCTTCGCGCACCGGCGTGCGCGACACCCGCATGTCCGATGCGAGGGTGTCGAGCCGCAGCCGCTGCCCACGGCGGTACTCCCCCCGCAGGACGTTGTCGAGCAGTCGCAGGAACACCGCGTCGCGCAGCAGACTTCGGCGCAGGCCGTGGGGATCGAGGCCGTCGGCCCCGGCTCGGGCGGGAGTGTGCTCCATCACCCCAGGTTCACGCACGGGCGGCACCCCCGAGGCGAGGGCGGTCGCTGCCGTGGATCGTGGTCGCCGGTGTCGTGCTGTGGAGGAGTGCCATGCACGCACAGTGACAGCGCTGCGACGGCGGCGCTAAACACTCTGAATACAGAATGTCAGACCGCCGCCGCCGGGTTCACCTCCGGTCGGACTTCGCGTCCCCGGTGAGCACCGAGAGCGGTTGGGTGACGTCCTCGAGCCCCTTCCGCGCGGCGTCGACCCCGAATATCAGGGCCACCACGCCGCCGCCGATCATCACCGCGGACCCGAGCAAGTACCCCCAGAACAGCGGCTCCCGCGACGACCCGTCACCGATGAAGGCGCCGTAGATGGCCGGAGCGACCGCACCGAAGATCTGCGCCAGGGCGAAGAAGTACGAGATGGCCTGCGACCGCAGCTCGAGCGGGAAGATCTCGCTGACGGTCAGGTAGGCGCTCGACGCCCCGGCCGAGGCGAAGAAGAACGAGACGCACCAGAACGCGACCTGCACCGTCGCCGAGATCGCGTCGGCCCGGAACAGGAACGCCGACGTGGCGAGCACGAGGCCGGACACCAGGTACGTCAGGAAGATCATCTGGCGACGACCCCAGGTGTCGAAGAAGCGCCCCAGGATGATCGGGCCGAGCAGGTTGCCGATCGCGAACGGGAAGAAGTAGACCGCCGTCTCCGCCGTCTTCAGTCCGAAGAAGTTCGTCAGGACCAGGGCGTAGGTGAAGAAGATCGCGTTGTACAGGAACGCCTGCGTGATCATCATCGTCGCGCCGACGAGCGTGCGGGTCGGGTACTGCTTCAGCAGCACGCGCGCGATGGCGAGGAACCCGACGCGGTCGGTCGGCGTGACGGTCATCGCCTTCGACTGGTCGACCTCCGGCAGGGGCTTGCCGGTCGCCTTCTCCACCGACTCCTCGATGCGGGAGACGGTGGCCTCGGCCTCTTCCTCGCGCCCGTGCGTCATCAGCCACCGCGGACTCTCCGGGATGTGCCGTCGCAGGAAGATGATCGCGATGCCGAGCACCGGGCCGAGGAAGAAGCCGATGCGCCAGCCGATGTTCTCGGCGAAGTAGGACGTGTCGAGCAGGTAGATGTTCGCGAACGCGCCGAGTGCGGCACCGCCCCAGTACGTGCCGTTGATGGCGATGTCGACGTGCCCGCGGTACTTCGCCGGGATGAGTTCGTCGATCGCCGAGTTGATCGCCGCGTACTCACCGCCGATGCCCAACCCCGCGACGAACCGGAAGGCCGCCAGGAACCAGAAGTCCTGCGCGAGGCCCGCGATGCCCGAACCGACCAGGTAGATCGCGAGCGTCAGGATGAACAGCTTGCGGCGCCCCAACCGGTCGGACATGCGCCCGAACACGAGGGCACCGACGACCTGGCCGACCAGGTAGATCGTGCCGAGGGACGTCACCTGCTGCGTGGACAGGTTCAGGTCCGCCTGGAAGCCCGCGTTCGAGACGATCTGGATCTCGAGACCGTCGAGGATCCAGGACACGCCGAGTCCGACGACGACGCTCCAGTGGAACCGGGTCCACGGCAAGCGGTCCATCCTGGCGGGCACCAGGCTCTTGATGGTTGCGTTCGCGCTGCTCACGAAATGGGACCGTACGCCGAGATCGCCGATGTGGTTCAGATGCGGAACGAGCAACCGGGGGCGGAGCCGGATCCCCCTACTTCGAATCCGGCTCCGTCGCCGGGATCTCAATGATCGCAAGTGCGATGGAAACCCACAAGCGGACGGTCGGGAGGCCCGTGGCGGGCCCCGCCACGGGCCTCCCGTCCGACAAGGCGTAACGTCCAGAACGTGACCCGACCTGACATCCGCACGGTCGGCGAGCTCCGCACCTCTGGTCACGTCCAGAAGACGGTCCGCGCCGAGATCCGCGACAACCTGCTCACCGCCCTGCGCCAGGGCACCGATCCGTGGCCCGGCCTGCACGGCTTCGAGACCACCGTCATCCCCCAGCTCGAACGCGCCCTGATCGCCGGCCACGACGTCGTCCTGCTCGGCGAGCGCGGCCAGGGCAAGACCCGGCTGCTCCGCACCCTGCAGGGCCTGCTCGACGAGTGGACACCGGTCATCACCGGCTCCGAACTCGGCGAGCACCCGTACGAACCGATCACCACCGCGAGCATCCGGCGTGCCGACGACCTCGGCGACGCCCTGCCGATCAGCTGGCGGCACCGCGACGACCGCTACGTCGAGAAGCTCGCGACACCGGACACGAGCGTCGCCGACCTGATCGGCGACGTCGACCCGATGAAGGTCGCCGAGGGCCGCAGCCTGGGCGACCCGGAGACCATCCACTTCGGGCTCGTCCCCCGCGGGCACCGTGGCATCGTCGCGATCAACGAGCTGCCCGACCTGGCCGAACGCATCCAGGTCGCGATGCTCAACGTGATGGAGGAGCGCGACGTCCAGATCCGCGGCTACGTGCTGCGTCTGCCGCTCGACGTGCTCGTCGTGGCGAGCGCGAACCCCGAGGACTACACGAACCGCGGCCGGATCATCACACCGCTGAAGGACCGCTTCGGCGCCGAGATCCGCACGCACTACCCGATCGAGCTCGACGACGAGATCGCCGTCATCCGGCAGGAGGCCCAGCTGACGGCCGAGGTCCCCGACGCCCTGATCGAGATCCTGGCCCGGTTCACCCGGGCACTGCGTGGTTCGAGCGCCGTCGACCAGCGCAGCGGTGTGAGCGCCCGGTTCGCGATCGCCGGTGCCGAGACGGTGTCCGCCGCCGCGGTGCACCGCGCAGCACGCCAGGGCGAGGACGAGGCGGTCGCGCGGCCGATCGACCTCGAGACCGCGGTGGACGTCCTCGGCGGCAAGATCGAGTTCGAGAACGGCGAAGAGGACCGGGCCGACGAGGTCCTCGAGCACCTGCTCCGCACCGCGACCGCCGAGACCGTGCGCTCCCGGTTCAAAGGCCTCGACTTCGCGGTGCTCGTGGACGCGCTCGACGGCGGCACGATGGTGACCACGGGCGAGCAGGTCAGCGCCCGGGCGTTCCTCGAAGGCCTGCCGTCGATCGGTGAGTCCGACCTGTACGACCAGGTGTGCGACCGGATGGGTGCCACGAACGACGGCGAACGCGCCGGCGCGATCGAGCTCGCCCTCGAGGGGCTGTTCCTGGCCCGGCGCATCAGCAAGGAGTCCGGCGGGGGCGAAGCCGTCTATGGCTAGGCAGAACCGGCGCCTGACGCGCGACACCCGGTACGGCCGGTACACCGACGGACCGGACCCGCTCGCCGCTCCGGTCGACCTAGCGGAGGCGCTCGACGCCATCGGGCAGGACGTGATGGGCGGCACGTCGCCCGAGCGCGCGATGCGGGAGTTCCTGCGACGCGGCGGCCGGACGCAGCGCGGCCTCGACGACCTGGCCCGACGGGTGGCCGAGCGCCGCCGCGAGCTGACGAGCAGGAACAACCTCGACGGCACCCTGCAGCAGGTGCGCGAGCTCCTTGACCAGGCGCTGCTCGCCGAGCGCGGGGAGCTCGCCCGCAACGTCGACCTCGACGACGGCGACCGGGCCCTGGCCGAACTGCAGCTCGACAGCCTGTCGCCCTCCCCCGCCGCCGCGGTGCAGGAACTCGGCGACTACGACTGGACGAGCCCGACCGCGCGCCAGGAGTACGACGAGATCAAGGACCTGCTCGGCCGCGAGGTGCTCGACCAGCGCTTCGCCGGCATGAAGCAGGCGCTCGAGGATGCCACCGACCAGGACCGGGCCGCGGTCAGCGCGATGATGCAGGACCTCAACGCCCTGCTCGAGGCGCACGCCCGCGGCGAGGACACCCGGCAGCAGTTCGACGACTTCATGGACCAGCACGGGGAGTACTTCCCGTCGAACCCTGCGAACGTCGACGAGCTGCTCGACGACCTGGCAGCCCGCGCGGCCGCGGCACAGCGCATGCGGAACTCGATGACCCAGGAGCAGCGGGACGAACTCGACGCCCTCGCCCAGCAGGCCTTCGGCTCCCCCGACCTGATGGGGCAGTTGTCCCAGCTCGACGACACCCTGCGCGCGCTGCGTCCCGGCGAGGACTGGGGCGGATCCGAGCGCATGGAGGGCGAACAGGGCCTCGGGCTGGGCGACGGCACCGGGGTGTTCCAGGACATCGCGGACCTCGACGCCCTCGCCGACCAGCTCGCCCAGTCCGGGCCGGGCTCGGAGCTCGACGACCTGGACCTCGACGCGCTGTCCCGGCAGCTCGGCGACGAGGCGGCGGTCGACGCGAAGACCCTGCAGCGCCTCGAGCAGGCGCTCCGGAACTCCGGGGCGATGCGCCGCGGAGCCGACGGGCAGCTCCGGCTCACCCCGAAGGCGATGCGGCAGCTCGGCAAGAGCCTGCTCAAGGACGTCGCCCAGCGGATGTCCGGTCGCCAGGGCGCGCGGGACCTCCGTCGCTCGGGCGCCGCGGGCGAACCCTCGGGGGCGTCGCGGCAGTGGGCGTTCGGCGACACCGAGCCGTGGGACATCCCCCGCACGATCACGAACGCCGTGGTGCGGACGGCGGCCAGCGGTCGACAGGGTGCGGGCGTGCGCCTGAGCATCGAGGACGTCGAGGTGCAGGAGACCGAGGCACGCACCCAGGCCTGCGTCGCGCTGCTCGTCGACACGTCGTTCTCGATGGCGATGGAGGACCGCTGGGTGCCGATGAAGCGCACCGCCCTCGCGCTGCACACCCTGGTGTCGACCCGGTTCCGCGGCGACGACCTGCAGCTCATCGCCTTCGGTCGCGAGGCCGAGGTGATGGACGTCGAACAGCTCGTCGGTCTCGACGCGATGTGGGACAAGGGCACGAACCTGCACCACGCCCTGCTGCTCGCCAACCGGCACTTCCGCAAGCACCCCACGGCCCAACCGGTGCTCCTCATCGTCACCGACGGCGAGCCGACGTCGCACCTCGAGCCGAACGGGCAGGTCTGGTTCGACTACCCGCCCGACCCGGTGACGATCGCGCTGACCGTGCGGGAGCTCGAGAACGCCGGACGCCTCGGCGCCCAGACGACGTTCTTCCGGCTCGGCGAGGACCCGGGGCTCGCCCGGTTCATCGACGCGATGGCGAAGCGCGTGGACGGCAGCGTCGTGGCACCGGAGAACGACGACCTCGGGGTCGCTGTGGTCGGCTCGTACCTCGGCTCGCGTCGCGGGGCCGGCGGCGCGCTCTTCCGCGACGACTGGGGGCTCTGAAGCCAGCCACGTACAGCCTGGAGGCCCGTGGCGGGCCCGTCACGTTCCTCCAGGCTGTCGACCGATCGCGTCTAGAACAGTGGCCAGGGCACGGCGGGGCCGTGACCGGGTGGCGGCGGGAAGATCCCGACGGCACGCAGGGCCGCGCAGCGCGCCCGGAGCGTGTCGATCTCCTCGTCCGTCAGGTGCTCGGCGAGCTCGTCGCCGAGACCACCGCGCAGGGCCTCGGACACGCGGTCGAGGCCCTCGAGCTCGTCCGGCCCGAGGGGCTCCCCGATCCAGCCCCACAGGACCGTCCGGAGCTTGTGCTCGACGTGGAAGGTGAGCCCGTGGTCGACGCCGAAGCGGTGGCCGTCGGGCATCGCCAGCACGTGCCCGCCCTTGCGGTCGGCGTTGTTCACGACGACGTCGAAGACGGCCATCCGGCGCAGGGCCTCGGAGTCCTCGTGCACGAGCGTGACGGGCTGGTCGTGTTCGTCGATGGCCTCGAGCACGGGCAGCCAGGGCGAATCCGCTGCCTCGGCGAGCTCCGGCGTCACCAGGTCGACGGCGTCCTGCTCGGGGTCGACGTCCTGCCAGCGCTGCACCATGCCGGGCCCGAACGGACCGTCACCCATCCACGTGGGCGGCACGACCCCCCAGCCGAACGCCTCGGAGACCAGGTGCGCGGCGATCTCGCGGCCGGCGAGCGTGCCGTCCGGGAAGTCCCACAGCGGGCGCTCGCCCTCGATGGGCTTGTAGACGACGGTCGCACCGTCGAGTTCGGCGAGGAAGGTGGCGTTGGACGCCTCGCGGATGCGCGCCCGGACGGAGAGCGAGCCGTCGCTCATGCGTCGCCGGGCGGACGACCGGCGGCGACGACCTCGCGCGTGCGCTCGACGAAGGCCCGGGCGGTGCCGACCGGGATCTTCACCTGGAACAGCTCGGCGGGCTCGGGGATCTCGACGACGGCCTCGATCTCGATGCCGTCCTCGCTCTCCTCGGACACGATCTCGACCTCGTCGTCGATCGGGTATGCCTCGATGACGACCTGCGCGGTGGCCGGGTCGAAGCCCAGGCTCAGGGCTCCGGCGCGGAACTCGGCCTCGACGGGCTGGTCGAGCGGCTCCGGGTCGCGGAGCTCGGCAGGCACCGACGGCGGCACACTGAAGCGGTTGTCGTCGACGGTCGCGACCTCGTCGAGGAGCTCGTCGATCTTGTCGGCGAGCACGGCGGTCTGCTCCTTCTCGAGCGCGACGCTGGTGACGCGCCGACCGGAGCGGGCCTGGATGTAGAAGGCGCGCTCACCCGGACGGCCGATGGTGCCGACGACGAGGCGGTCCGGCCAGTCGAAGCCGTGGACGATGGTGGGCATACCCGCATTGTAGGAGCGCTCGGCTCCGGCCGTTCAGGGTCGGGCAGGACCCGCGGGCGCGTCGGGTGCCGGGTTGCCCGCGCCGCCGCCGACCGCGGCGTCCCCGCTGGGTGCCGGGGCGGTGCGCAGCCAGGACAGGTCACCGGACTCGGTGTTCGTCGCGACGACCTCGGGGCGGTGCTCGCCGTAGCGCACGACGGACACCGAGGCCGGGCCGACGCCGATGCGCTGGAACAGGTCCAGGTGCATGCCGAACGCGTCGGCGAGGACGCTCTTGATGATGTCGCCGTGGCTCACCGCGACCCAGACGGCGCCGGGTCCGTGCTCCGCCTCGACCTCGGCGTCGATGCGCCGAACGGCCGCGACGGCCCGGGACTGCATCGTCTGCATGGACTCACCACCGGGGAACACGACGGCGCTCGGGTTCGCCTGCACCGTGCGCCAGAGGGGCTCCTTCGCCAGGTCGGCGAGCTTCCGGCCCTGCCACTGCCCGTAGTCGGCCTCGGTGATGGCCCGCTCGATCAGCGAGGCGGGTGCACCGGTCTGCCGGTCCGTCTGCCCGTCCGTCTGCCGGTCCAGGATCGCGCGGGCGGTCTGCCGGCAGCGCTCGAGCGGACTCGACACCACGGCGACGACGGGCACCGCGGCGATGCGCTCCGCGGTCCGCTCGGCCTGGGTGCGGCCGACGGCGTCGAGTCGCACGCCGGCGGTGCGTCCGGCCAGGACGCCGGTGGCGTTCGCGGTGGTGCGTCCGTGACGGACGAGGAGGACGGTCGCCATGCGCCCGATCCTAGGCGCGGGACGCGGTCACCCTTGACGGGCCGCCCGGGGACCGATCAGATGGGGGCATGGCCGGGCGGCATCGACTCGCACTCTTCGCCACGTCGACGGTGACCGGGTTCGGGATCGCGACGTGGATCACCCGGACGCCCGCGATCCGCGACGAACTCGGTGCCTCGATCGAGGCGATGGGCCTCGTCCTGCTCGGGCTGTCGATCGGCTCGATGATCGGGATCCTCGGCGCCGGAGCCCTGGTGCGACGGACCGGGAACCGCCCGCTCATCCTGCTCGGGGGCGCCCTGCCCGTCGTCGGCATGGTGCTCGTCGCGCTGCTCGCCCCGGCGCAGGTCGCCGCCGGGGTCTGGGTCGGGCTGTTCCTGATCGGCTTCGGGGCGGGCGTCGCCGAGATCGGGCTGAACGTCGAGGCCGCCGCGGTCGAACGGCAGATCGGGCGACCGGTCGTGCCGGTGCTGCACGCCTGCTTCAGCCTCGGCAGCGTGGTCGGTGGGGTCGTCGGCATCGCCATGACGGCGGCGGGGACCCCGGTCCGGGTGCACCTGCTCGTCGGCGCCGCGGTGATGGCCGCGCTGGCGGTGTTCGCTGCGCTGAACCTGCGGCCGGTGCCCCGTGACGCACCGACCGATGCGCCTGCCGTTGCCCGTGGCACCCGTCGGGGAGCCCGCCGCTCCGTCCTCACCGTGCAGCTCGCCATGATCGCCGTGATCACCCTGGCGATGGCCTTCGCCGAGGGTGCCGCGAGCGACTGGCTCCCGTTGTTGATGACCACCGACCACGACGCCCCGGAGTCGGTCGGGTCCCTCGTGTTCACCGGGTTCGCCCTCGCCATGCTCATCGGTCGTGCGGCCGGCACCCCGCTCGTCGCCCGGTTCGGTCGCGCCCCGGTCGTCCGGGTCTGTGCCGCGGTCGGTGCGGTGGGGGTCCTGCTCGTCGTGCTGTCACCGAGTCCGGTCGTCACCGCGGCCGCCGCCGGTGTCTGGGGGCTCGGCATCGCCCTCGGGTTCCCGCTGTCGATCTCCGCCGCGGGCGATCACCCCACCGACGGCGACCGCCGGGTGTCGGTGGTGGCCACGGCCGGGTACATCGCGTTCCTGGTGGGGCCGCCGCTGCTCGGGTTCGTCGGGGAGCACCTCGGCCTGCAGACGGCGATGCTCGTGCCCCTGGTCCTGCTGGTCGCCGCGTTCGTGGTCGCCCCGGCGACGCGGGGACGGGACACCGGGCGGACGATCGAACCGGCGGAACCGGCGCGTCGGCCGTCCGGTCGGTAGCGTCTCGGGCATGCCGTTCTTCCGCGACGCTCCACGCCCGATCACCCCAGCCGCTCCGTCCAGGGTCCAGGCCGCGTGGTCCGACTCCGCCGGGCACCTCGCGACCCGCTGCCTGCAGCTGATCATCGTCGTGGTGGTCGTCGCCGGCATCGTCTGGGCGAGCAACGTCCTGAGCGTCGTCACGATCCCCGTGCTCCTCGCGCTCATCATCGCGTCGGCCATGCACCCCGTGGTGTCGTGGCTCCGCAGGCACCGGGTGCCGTCGGTGCTGGCCACCCTCGCGGTGCTCATCGGCGTCCTCGCGATCCTCGGGCTGATCGGCTGGCTCATCGTCGTCGCGGTCGAGAACCAGTGGGCACAGCTGCAGAAGTCCGCCGTCGACGGGTTCCAGCAGCTGCAGACGTTCGCGAAGAACCTGCCGTTCTCGATCTCCGACAAGCAGATCGACGACGCTGTCGCGTCGGCGTCCGACTTCGTCACCAGCGCGCAGTTCGGCTCCGGTGCGCTCGCGGGTGCGTCGGCCACCGCGAACTTCCTGACCGGGCTCGTCCTGATGATCGTCGTGCTGTTCTTCTTCCTGAAGGACGGCCCGAGCATCTGGGAGTTCCTGCTCCGCCCCTTCACCGGTGAGCGCTACGCCCGTGCACGCCGCGTCGGCGACCGGGTCGTCTCGACCCTCGGCGGGTACGTCCGCGGCACGGCCACGGTCGCGGCGGTCGACGCGATCGGCATCGGAGTCGGCATCGCCATCGTCGGCGTCCCGCTCGCCCTGCCGCTGGCCGTCATCGTCTTCATCACCGCGTTCATCCCGATCGTCGGTGCCACCGCCGCCGGCGTCCTCGCCGCCCTGGTCGCGCTCGTGGCCCTCGGCCCGGTGCAGGCGCTCATCGTGATCGGCATCGTGGTGCTGGTGAACCAGCTCGAGGGCAACCTGCTGCAGCCGGTCCTGATGGGGCGCACCCTCAAGCTGCACGGCCTCGTCATCCTGATCGGGCTGACCGCCGGCACCGTCCTCGCCGGCATCACCGGCGCGATCATCTCGGTGCCGCTGATCGCCGCCGCCTGGGGCGCGATCCTGGTGTGGGACGGCCCGAACACCCCGGCACGACCGTGGCGGAAGAAGCGCAACGAGGACGTCACCGCGCACGAGCTGCCGCAGGGCTGATCCGCGGAGGCGATCTGCGGCGCCGATCCGCGGGGCGCGTTGCGGACATCCGCTTCGCGCAGCGGCCTTCCACCCAGCAGGATGGAGGAGTGCTCGTCTCCATCGTCTACATGAGCCGTGCCGTCGTCCCCTTCGACGACCAGGCCATGGCGGTGCTGCTCGCGGAGTCACGGCTGCGCAACGAGGCGCTCGGGGTCTCCGGGCTCCTGCTCGCCAAGGGCGGCCGGTTCATGCAGCTGCTCGAGGGTCCGGCGTGGAGCGTGCAGGACCGGTACGACGTGATCGCGAAGGACCGCCGTCACGGTGAGGTCAAGTCACTCGTGCGCGAGGACATCGAGCGCCGACGGTTCGACGGCTGGTCGATGGCCTACCGCGCGCTCGACGACTCGGACCTCCGTTCCGAGGAGGGCTTCAGTCCCTTCCTGTCCGGAACGATGGACTTCCCGCGCTCGTTCGACCGGACCAGTGCGGCCTGGCTGCTGAAGTGGTTCCGCGACCGCGAGCTGCACGACCTCTGACCCGACCCAGGACGCCGTCGCCGGATCAGCCTCCGCCGAACGCGTCCTCGACGACGGCGAGCAGCCGGTCGCGGTGCTTCGGGTCCGCCGTCGCCGCGATCACCACGCGCCACATCGTCGCCACCGCCGGCATCAGGTCGGTGCGCCGCGTCCGGACGTCGGACACGAGCTGCACGCCGGTGAAGTACGGCACCACCGTCGATCCGAGCTGCTCCGCGGTCAGGTCCGTCCGGAGTTCCCCGCTCGCGATCGCCAACCGGAACACGTCGACGATCCCGCCGATCCACTGCTCGTAGAAGCTCAGCGTCGCGGTCTGGAACTCGCCGCGCTCCAGCGACAGCCGGATGCCCGCCCGCACGATCGGGTCGGTCCGGAGCAGGTCGGCGATGCCGTGCGACGCTCCGATCAGGGCGGCGACCGGCGAGCTGTCGGTGTGGCTGACGACGTCGAAGGTGCGGGCGTTCTGCTCGCCGATGACACCGAGCGCGAGGGCGAGCTTCGTCGGGAAGTGGAAGTGCAGCGTGCCCTGCGAGACGCCCGCCGTGCGGGCGATGCCCGCGATGGTCGCGCCGGCGAAGCCGACGCGGTCGAACTCCTCCGCCGCGGCCACCAGGATCTGCTCACGTCGTTCCACGTGACCAGTCTCACAGCCTGGAGGGACGGTGCCAGCTGGCACCGCGCCTCCAGTCCGAGGGGTGGTGCGTCTCAGGCCGCATGCCGGCCGAGCGTGATGCGCTCCTCGGGCAGGTCCTGCAGGTCGCGGCCACGGAACCAGCGGAGCAGCCAGTCGGCGGGCGTGCCCGCCACCCCGGTCGGCAGACCGGTGCGGTCGCTGAGGAAGGTGCTGAACCCGGGCTCGTCACGGAGCTCGTCCCCGGTCGGGCTGCCGAACGCCATCGCCCAGCCGTCGAACCGACGCGTGCTGATGGACTCACGCGACAGCGACTTCACTCCGGTGTGCCGCGGGTCGCGCTCGATCGCGGCGAAGCGGTCCTCGACGCTCCAGACCGGACCCTCGAGCACCTGCATGAAGCGGCCGCCCTTGGCGAGCAGGAGCCCGGAGATGCCGAGCGCGTGGTTGCGGAGCCGCGCCTCACGCAGCATGGCGACCAGCTGGTCGTCGGTCAGGTCGTCGACGGCGACGGACATGTAGACGAGGGAGGTGAGCGAAGTCATCCCCTGCAGTCTGGATCGTGGTCGGCGGCACGGTCAACGAGTCGTCCGCACACCGCACCGGAGGGTGCGGCATGCGGACGACGGGCGGGGTGTCGGGTGTCGGGTTTCGATCAGGTGAGGGCGAGCAGGTTGTTGACCTGTTCGTTGACCCCGGTCAGCGTCGAGATCGGCTTGCCGTTCGCGTAGACGTCGTCGAAGGCGGGCTGCAGCAGGGCCTGCACATCGGCGGGGTTCTTCGTGACCGGGAACAGGAACGTGGTGTCCTCCTCGACCTGCCGGGTGAACGCCGAGACGTCGAGCCCGCGCTTCCGGAACGACGCCACCGCGGCCTCGGTGCCCGCGGGACGAGCGGGGAACACGATCCCGCTCTCACCGACGATCCGCTGCGCCTCGTCGCTGCCCAGGAACGCCACCCACTTCGCCGCGGCCTCGGGGTCCTTCGCCTGCTTCGTGATCGAGTCGCCGAGCCCGTTGAACATCGACGCACGGTGGCCCGACGGGCCGATCGGGGTCGGGGCGACCGCGACGTCGAGGTCCTCCATGCCGAGGTACGAGCCGATCATCCACGAGCCGTTGAAGGACAGCGCGCACTTGCCGGCGCCGAGCTGGACCTCGGGCCCGGTCGTGGTGGAGAACACCCCGTACTTCGCCATGTAGCCCTTCTCGGCCAGCCGGTAGTACCAGGCGAGCGTGTCCTGCACGATCCGCTCGTCGTAGCGGAACTTGTCGCCCCAGGGGTTCTCGTTCGTGTAGAACCAGTCGACCGATCCGGTGAACGGCGACCACTGGGTCTGTCCGAAGCCGTCGCCGCCCGAGCCGTTCGACGAGATGCCGTAGACGGCGACGTCGTCCTTGTCGAAGCCGTCCTCGTCGCCGCGTCGGCCCTTCGAGTCCACCGTCAGCCGCGCGAGCATCCGCTCGAACGTGCCGCCGTCGTCCGGGTTCCACGCGAGCGACCCGAGTTCTTCGGCGGAGACCCCGGCCTTCGCCATCGCCTTCTTGTCGTAGAACATCGCGACGGTGTCCCAGTCCTTCGGGGAGCCGTAGCGGTGGCCGTCCTGGCCCTTCCACAGTTCGGCGAGCCCGGACTGGTAGTCGTCGTCACGGATGCCCTTCGTGGCGTCGAGTTCGTCGAGCTTGTAGAGCACGTCGAGGTCGGCGTACTGCGGGAACTTCGTCAGGTGGTCGGTGAAGACGTCGGGCGCGGTGCCGGCGATGAAGCCCGCGGTGAGCTTGGTCCAGTAGTCGTTCCACCCGAGCTGGGTGATCTTCACGGTGATGTCCGGGTTCGCGCGGTGGAACGCGTCGGCGACGGCCTGGTACGCAGGCTGCTGGTTGGCGTCCCAGAGCCAGTAGCTCACGGTCCGCGCACCCGACCGGTTCGTCGTGCGGCGACCGGGCGACGAGCAGGCGGCGAGCGCGCCGAGGGCCAGTGCAGAGGCGCCGCCGGCGAAGAGCGTGCGGCGGGTCAGTTGGTTCGTCATGGTGTTCGTCCTGTCCGACAGCCGGGTCACTTGATCCCGGAGAAGCCGATGGAGTTGACGATCCGCTTGGCGAAGACGCCGAACAGCAGGATCATCGGGAGCGCCGCCACCAGGGTCGCGGCCATGAGCCCGGCCCAGTCGGTACCGGACTGCGGGGTCTGCGACTTGAAGACGCCGAGCGCGACGGTCAGCACCCGTGAGTTGTCGGTGTACGACACCATGAGCGGCCAGAAGTAGTCGTTCCAGCTCGTGATGTACGTCAGCACGGCGAGGGTGGCGATCGGGGCCGCCGCCATCGGGATGACCAGCCGGAAGAACACGCGGACCTTGCCGGCGCCGTCGATCAGCGCCGCCTCTTCGACCTCCTTCGAGATACCGAGGAAGAACTGCCGCAGGAAGAACACTGCGAACGGAGTCATGAACATCGTCGGCAGGGCGATGCCGAGCAGGTTGTCAACGAGCCCGAGCTGCTTGATGAGCGTGAAGTTCGGCAGCAGCGTGAAGATCGCGGGGACCATCAGGCCGGCCAGGAACACCCCGAACACCTTGTCGCGACCGGGCCAGCGCAGCCGGGCAAAGGCGTAGGCGGCCGCTGCCGAGAAGAACACCTGGCCGACGGTGACGAGCGTCGACACCAGGATCGAGTTGAGCAGGTACCGCCAGAAGTTCAGCGCGGCGCCGGACCCGCCCTGGGCCAATGCCTCTTCGGTGGACTGCAGGCCGAAGACCCGCTCGAACCCGCCCAGGCTGAACCCGACGGGCAGCAGCGAGGTGGGGTCGGAGTTGATCGCGGTGTTCGACGACAGCGCGGTGCGCAGGATCCAGTAGAACGGGAACAGGGTGACGACGATGACGAGGATCATCGCGACCCAGGCGAGCACGCGGCCGAGCGACGGGCGACGACGGTGGCCGGCCCCCATCCGCGGCGGGCGGGACGTGGTGACGGAACGGGTGAGTGTCGTGGTCATGGCGCTTCCGTTCAGTCCAGGTCGGACTCACCCGAGCGGGTGAGTCGGTACTGGATGATCGTGATGATGCTGAGGACGATGAGGAGCGCGACCGAGACCGCGGACGCGTAGCCGAACTGGAACCGGCCGAACGCCAGGTTGTAGATGTAGTTCTGCACGACGTTCGTGGCGTTCGCGGGGCCGCCCTGCGTGGTGACGGCGACGGTGTCGAACACCTGGAACGACCCGATCACGGTGATGATCAGCACCAGGGACAGGATCGGGCGGAGCAGCGGCACCGTGATGCGCCAGAACATCTTCCACTCGCTGGCACCGTCGATGCGTCCGGCCTCGTACACGGTCTCGGGCAGCGACTGCAGGCCGGCGAAGATGAGCAGCGCCGTGTAGCCGACGTGCCGCCAGACGTTGATGAGCGCGATCGAGGGGATGCCCCAGACGTCGCTCTGCAGGAACGGGATGCGGTCGAGCCCGAGTGCGGCGAGCATCTCGTTGCCGATGCCGAGCTGGGTGTCGAGGATCCAGAGCCAGACGAGGGCGGCGACGACGTTCGACACCAGGTACGGCGCGAGCACGATGCCGCGCACGAAGGTCGACTTGGTCAGGCGGTGCATCATCACGGCGATGAACAGCGCGACGACGGTCTGGATGACGATGTTGATGAGCACGTACTCGACGGTCACCACCATCGAGTGCCAGAAGATCGAGTCCTGCACCAGGCGGGCGTAGTTCTGCAGGCCGGTGAACTCGGGCTCGGTGAGCAGGTTGTACGAGGTGAAGCTCAGGTAGATGCCCCGCACGGTCGGCCAGGCGAGGAACACCGCGAACCCGACGGCTGCCGGGGCGATGAAGACGAGCGCGAGCCACAGGTCGTTCCTGGGGCGGCGCCGTGGTGCGGTGGTGCGGGCACGGGCGAGGTCGGCGGACCGACTCCTCCGTCTCGTGCTGGCGGTCGTCAAGGGTGACGACACAGGGCTCTCGGTTGCCATCGCGACTCCTTCGTCTGCGGTGGACTGACGTGCAGCAGTCCGTGAGCCGGGAATCTACACGTGGGGACCACTGCTGGCAAGAGTACGATTCCGTGCTGTGGACGGGGGTTGTCACGTGTAGACAACGTGTGTCAGGATGGCGCTCGATCGCATCGGAGCGACCCGCTCGGCGACGCATCCCACACCCTGGAAAGGTCACTGATGATCTCTGTCGGAATGGTCGGCGCGGGCCAGTTCGCCCCCCAGTTCGCCAAGCTGTTCAAGCTCCACCCCGACGTCGACCGGGTCTACGTCACCGACCTCGTCGGCGAGCGCGCGTCCGAACTCGTCGAGACGCAGCACCTCGACGGCACGTTCCCGGACTTCGACGCCGTCCTCGCCTCGGACGTCGACGCCGTCGCGATCTTCACGCAGCGCTGGACCCACGGTCCGCTCGTGGTCAAGGCCCTGCACGCCGGCAAGCACGTGTACTCCGCCGTGCCGATGGCGATCTCCGTCGACGAGATCCGCGACATCATCCAGGCGGTCCGCGAGACCGGCCTGACCTACATGATGGGCGAGACGAGCTACTACAACCCCGCGACCGTGTTCGCCCGCAAGCAGGTCGCCGCCGGCGCCTTCGGCCGGGTGTTCTACGCCGAGGGTGACTACGTGCACGACATGGACCTCGGCTTCTACGCCGCGTACCAGTACAGCGGCGGCGACGAGTGGAAGCGCACCGCCAGCTACCCGCCCATGCTCTACCCGACGCACTCGGTCGGTGGGGTCCTCGGCGCGATCCCCGGGCACGCGGTCAGTGTCAGCTGCATCGGCGTGAAGGACGACCGCGGTGACGGCGTCTTCGACAAGGACGTCAGCCAGTTCGACAACGACTTCTCGAACGCCACCGCCCTGTTCGAGCTCGACAACGGCGGCGTCATGCGCATCAACGAGATGCGTCGCGTCGGCTACCCGTCGCACATCCGCGAGTCACGGTTCCGCTACTTCGGCACCGAGGCCAGCTTCGAGCAGCTCGCGAAGACCAGCGTCTGGCAGGACAAGGAGGACTCGTACGACATCAGCGACAAGATCGACACCCAGGCGACGATGTCCCTCGACGACCCGCGCCTGGCCGACGTCGACCCGTCCCTGCGCGACGCGTTCGTCTCCGGCTACGCCGAGGTGCACGACACCGACCGCCTGCCCGCCGAGTACGACGGTGTGCCGACCGGACACGAGGGCAGCCACCAGTTCCTCGCCGACGACTTCGTCCGCGCCGTCGTCGACCGGACCCTGCCGCCCGTGAACGCCTGGACCGCCGCACGCTTCACCCTGCCGGGCATCATCGCCCACCAGTCCGCGCTGCAGGGCGGCGCCCGCCTCAAGGTGCCGGACTTCGGTGACGCCCCGGAGACGGCGAGCGCACCGACGACGGCAGGCAGCACGTCGTCGGCTACGATCGCGTCCGAGTAACACGTGTCGTTCGGGTGCCGGTCCGTCGAGGGCCGGCACCCGAACGACGCTCCCGGACCCGACGAAGGTGGCACCCGTGACCGTCCCGACGAACCCCAGGGCGGTCACCCGTGCGGACGTCGCCCGCTACGCCGGGGTCAGCACCTCCGTCGTCAGCTACGTCGTGCACGACGGACCGCGCCCCGTCGCCGCCGCCACCGCCGCCCGGGTGCGCGAGGCCATCCGGGTCCTCGGCTACCGCCCGAACGCGAGCGCCCAGGCCCTGCGCACCGGTTCGTCGAAGATGCTCGGCCTGATCGTGCCCGAACTCGACAACCCGTTCTGGTCCGAGCTCGCTGTCGCCGTCACCCACGCCGCCGCTGCACGCGGCTACGACGTCTTGCTCGCCAACAGCGACGGCGACGCCGCCCAGGAACGCGAACGACTCCGCAGCCTGTCCGCCCGCCAGGTCGACGGCATCATCGTGACGAGCATCATGACCCACCCGGACCTGTCGACCGTCACCGACCCCGGTCTGCCGATGGTCCTGCTCAACACGTTCTTCGAGGTCCCCGAGTACGCCAGCATCGGCGTCGACGCCCTGCGCGGCGCCCTCGACGGCACGCAGCACCTGGTCGAGCACGGCTACCGCTCGATCGGCCTCGTGATGGGGCACACCGGCTCGATGGAGCTCCGCGAGCAGGGCTGGATGCGCGCCCTGCGCCAGGCCGGCCTGCCGGACGGGCCCATCGTCCGCACCGACTTCACCCGGCGCGGAGGCTACGAAGCCGGCCTCCGCATGTTCGTCGACGAGACCGGCCCCCGAGCCGTCTTCGTCAGCTCCGACATGCAGGCGATCGGCGTGATGCGCGCACTGTGGGAACTCGGTCTGCGAGTTCCCGAGGACGTCGCGATCGTGTCGTTCGACGGCGCGGCCGAGGCGGACTACACGAACCCGCAGCTCACCACGGTCCGGCAGCCGATCGAGACGATGGCGGTCGCCGCGGTCGATCGCGTGCTCGGCCTCGACGCCGACAACCAGTGGCACCGCGACCTGGTCCCCGCCGAGTTGGTCCTCGGCGCGAGTTGCGGGTGCGACGTGCGTCGCTGACGCACCCACCGACGGTTTGGGGGCCCACGCCGCCGGTTCCGGACCGACGCGCCAGCGGCGGGCCGGCCGTGCCGGTGGGGAGGCGCGGCGCGGGGCCGCCACGGGCCTCCTGGCCGTCAGCTGGTCGCGTTCAGGACGCTGGCTCCATGACGGCGCGCAGGCGCGCGGTCGGGATGCGCTGCTGCGCGCCCACCGTCACGGCGGCGGCCTCGACCGCCCCGCCGGTCTCGGCGTCGACGAAGCGCAGGTCCGACGCCCGCTCGGACGGGCGGTGCCGGTCGGCCCAGCCGCCGAGGGCGAGCAGCACGAGCGACAGGTCGCGGCCGGCGTCGGTCAGGACGTACTCCTCGCGGGCACGGGCACCCTCGGGCTTGTAGGTCGTGCGCTCGAGCACTCCCCCGTCGACGAGTGACGCCAGCCGTGCGGTCAGGACCTCGCGCGGGATGCCGAGGCTCTGCTGGAACTGACTGAAGCGGGTCGAGCCGCCGACAGCGTCGCGGACGATCATGAGCGTCCACTTCTCGCCGAGGACGTCGAGGGAGCGTGCGATGGGGCAGCGCTCGTCGCCGCCGAGGATGCCGAGCATGTGTTCATCCTAGCTGGGTTCGATTTCCGGACACAACGTGCTAGGTTCGGTTTCCGTACTCAACTTCTCTTGTCTGGAGCACTCATGACCGACCTCACCAACGCCGTCGTCCTCGTCACCGGAGCGAACGGCGGCCTCGGCGCCGAGTTCGTCCGCCAGGCCCTGGAGCGTGGCGCCACCAAGGTCTACGCGACCGCCCGCAACCCGCGCACCTGGGACGACGAGCGCATCGTCCCGCTCGCCCTCGACGTCACGAGCCAGGAGAGCGTCGACGCCGCGGCTCGCGCCGCGGCCGACGTGACCATCGTCGTGAACAACGCCGGGATCTCCGGCTCCGACCCGCTCGTCGACGTCTCCGTCGAGGAGGTCGAGCGCATCTTCGCCACCAACGTCTTCGGTGCACTCCGCGTCGCCAAGGCCTTCGCCCCCTCGATCGCCAACGGTGCGCTGATCGACGTGCACTCCGCCCTGAGCTGGGTCGCCCTCGCCGGCGCGTACTCGGCGTCGAAGGCCGCGTTCTGGTCGATCACGAACTCCCTGCGCCTCGAGCTCGCACCCCAGGGCACCCAGGTAGTCGGCGCCCACCTCGGCTACACCGACACCGGCATGATCGCCGACCTCGACGTCGAGAAGTCCGACCCCGCCGACATCGTCCGTTCGATCTGGGACGCGGTCGAGGCCGGCGAGCACGAGGTCCTCGCCGACCAGGTCAGCCGTGACGTCCGGGCCGGCCTGAGCGCCCCGCTCACCGCGCTCTACCCGATGCTCGCCAGCGCCTGAGGCTCGCTCCCGTCGGATCAGCCGTCCGCGCCGCGGTCGGTGATCCGACGGTTCGTGGCGGTGATGGCGGCGCGCTCGTCGTCGGTCAAGCCGCCGGCGCGCAGGATCCGGCCCAGCACCTCGCTCTTCCGCTCGATGTAGTCGTCGATGTCCTCGGCCTCGGTGGCTGCCCGGCGTTTCACGGCAGCGTACTCGTCGCGGAGCGCCGGGTCGGCACGCAGCACGTCGCGGACGGCCAGGTGGTTCCGCAGCGCGAGCGACCCGGCTGCGACGACGTAGGTGTTCGTCGGGGCGAAGCGCTCCGGAGCCCGGAACGCCTGCCGCCCCGGAACCCCCAGGTCACCACGCGGCGCGAACCCGATCGTCGCCATCGCCGCCACCGCGGCCGGCACGTCATCGGTGTCCACCACGACGTCGACGTCGAGCACGGGCTTCGCCGCCAGGCCCGGCACGGACGTGCTGCCCACGTGCTCGATGCTCCGGAACGGCACGTCGGCGTCGTCGAGTGCGGCGGCGTACGCATCGTGCAGCTGCCGGAACTGCTCGGGCCAGGCAGGTCGGTACTCGACGACCTCGATCACGGGGCCGGCGTCGGCGCGAGGAGCTGGAACATGACGTGGTCGCGCCAGACCCCGTCGATCTTGATGTACTCCGGCGCGAAGCCGTAGCGGGTGAAGCCGGCAGACTCGAGTGCGCGCTGCGAGCCGACGTTCTCGGGCAGCGTCTCGGCCTGCACGCGGTGCAGGCGGAGCACGTCGAACGCGTGGGCCGCAGCGGCGCGGACGGCGCGGGATGCGTGGCCCTGGCGCGTGCGATCGGCGCGGATCCAGTACCCCATCGCGCACGACTGCAGGGCGCCGCGCGTGACGCCGCTCAGCGTGATCCGACCGAGGAGTTCCCCGTCGGTCGACTCGATGACGAACGGCACCGCGTTGCCGGCCCGCTGCGCGGCGAGGGCCTGCGTGATGACGTCCCGCTGCCCGGACTCCGTGTAGTACGACGGCGCTCGGGCCGGTTCCCACGGACGCAGGAACTCGGCGTTCTCGGTGATGACCGCAGCCAGGACGGCCGCGTCGTCGAGGCGGAGTGGGCGCAACCGTGTGTCCATCGCGGAGGTTCACCAATCGGTCTGTGCAGAGAGATCCCGCCAGTCGGCGTCATCCCCTGTGGGGACTGCATCCGGACGACAGCGAGGTGTGCGTTACATCACGGTAGCGGCAAGGGCTCTGTGGCACGGCGGTCCTCTGAGCCCGCTTACGTGCTCGACGACCTCCGATCGGTCCGCCTCCAGGTGAGTTCTTGAAGGCATCGTGGATCCCCCAGGTGATCGAGGTCTCCTCACTCTTGATTCAGCTCACACTGCCGAAGACCGACCTCGATGCGCCAGATCTCGAGTGCACCACCCAGCCGAGTGCGGCCGCTCCAAACGACATCGCCGCAGCTAGCCAGAAGATTGCCGGGGAGTACCCCGGCACCACGAGCGGCAACAATGCGCCGAGAACCGTCCCCACCTGCGTCACCGCCATGTACGCGCTCGCCCCAGCCCCCGCATCCGACCCTCGAACGTCAGAGAGCAGCAACAGGCCGACACTCTGGAATCCGGCTCCGACGAATGAGTAGAGAGCTTGCACGATGAAGAGTGCCCAGATGCCGGTCGATGAGGCCATCAGGACGAACACAGCGATGGAAACGCTAGCGACGACGACGGAGGCGAGAGCAGATCCCTGCCGTCGCATAAGCATGCCGAGAATCGGCAGCATCGCAAACTCCAGCAGTGACCCGACCATGAAACTCGCCGAGATCAGTGACGGCTCGATACCACCGGAAGCCGCAACCAAAGGAAGGTAGAGCCCTCGAAGAGTGTCCACCGACTTGAGTAGAGCGACAACGACCAGCGCGGCGCAGACCACCAATGCTGGCGGACGCCGAAGCGGTGAGCGCGTCGCCTCCCCCAAAGCCCTAGGCGACGGAGCCACCTTGCCTCGAAACACTGAGGACACCGGTCCGGTCAGGCACAGGCTCGCGACGAGTGCCGCTACGAGAAGAGGGTCCAGGTGCAGCGCTACACAGACGCTGTACAGGAGGAGACCGGCGATGTAGCCCGCGATGAGCACTCGCCTGAACCGCAGGACCATCGTCGTCGTGATCTCTCCACCCAGGGCAGTTCCAGCTCGCCCGAAGATCTGGGGCACGACCGCACTCACGCAGAGCATGAGCACTCCGCCGGTGTAGAGGACCTCAGGCTGGTCCGCCGAGCGCGCCACGAGGAGAGTCCCGACCGGCACACAGCAGAGCGTTCCGATCAACGCCAGCCGCGGGTACCCCGCCCGGCGGATCCTCGGGACGAGCACAGTGTTGTAGAACACTGCCACGAACGCATTGGACACGAAGAACACGGCTATGGCGGCCTTCGAGAGGCCTGCACTGTTCAAGGCGAGTGGGAGTCCGACGGCCGTGAGCCCTCCGAACATCGCGTTGAAGAGCAGAACCAGTTCGTAGGGCCGAGATCCCGGGCGACCCGATGGGCTTGGCGCAGGTGTCTGCTCGTGACCTTGTTCCCCCTCTCCGCGCCTCATCGGCTACCTGTCCGATCGACTCGATGAGCGAGTCGTGAGGCCTCCGCGGTCACGAATTCAGACCAATTGGCAAGGAGTGGTCTGAACCGCTGCGTTATGACTGCCCGATCGAATTGACCTTCGTTGAAGAGAGTCGCCATGCCGAGAGACGAGACGAGACCGGGGTCGTGCTCCGAACGGCTGCGGTGGACGCATGGGTCGAGGACCACGTCGTCAGCGCCAATCGGAATCTCCGGGACACCGAAGTAGACAATCCGCTCCGGGCCGGGCTCCGTGCGTCGTAACGGAGCGCACGGCGTCATCCGTCGAAGCTCCGCTTCGAGGAGCTCGCCTTCGACTTGCTCGCTCCGGGCCGAGGGACGGACTGCGCGGTAGAACTCCACCCACACATCGTCGTACTTCCGTTGCATCGCCCGGAGATTGCTATCGTTCTCGGCCGCCTTTTGCGTCGAGCTCAGATCAGCGACTTCAGGAATCTCCAAAGCCCAGGCCGCCCGTTCCCACCTGACCTGACATCCGGAGGCAAGAAGACGGTATCCGAGATCGATGTCCTCGACTCCATAGCTCCTGAAGTTCTCGTCAAATCCGCCGACATTGGAGAAGGCGGTCGCAGCCACCGCTACGTTACGGCCCCAGAACAAGCGCCACGGCATCATGATTTCGGCAGGGTGAACTGCGGCTGCGAGGGCCAGCTCTCGGTAGTCCGCAACGCCGGGGATACCGAAGAAGCGATGCGGCTGGAAGTCGGCGCCAGCGTCGCAGAAGACCCTTGCGACGTAGGAGGCGTACGGCGGCGCGACGTCATACCCGTACGTTGGCCCCATCGCAACGAAGTCAACCGACGATGCTCGCTCTGCTGCTGCAAGGTATGTCTCCACCAACCGCGGTCCGGGCAACGTCCCGCAGTCAAGGAACACGAGGAGCGCGCCGCTCGCTGCGCTCGCCCCCAGGTTCCGTGCCGCCGCCAGTCGAAATCCGTCACGCTCCTGCCGAACGTGCGTCATCGGGAACGAGAACGTCCCCTCGACTTCATCAACAACGGGGTGTTTTGAACCATCGTCAGCCACGACGACCTCGAACGAAGACGACGTCTGCCTGTCGAGTGCCTCGAGTGTCTGGGAGAGTTCCCTCGATCGGTTGAAGGTCGGGATGACGACCGACACCTCGGTGCGCGTCATCCCGCTTCCTCGTCCATGAATCTCTTCGCGAATGCCCTGGTGGCATCGAAGACGTCCATCTGCTCGAGGATCTCGGCGCGCGTGAACCAGCCGCACGCTTCCACCTCTGCAAGGTCGACGGTGGTCGTCAAACCCGCGCCTTCTCTCACGGACAACCGAAAGATGTGATCAATGTGAATATGCGGTTTCCCGATTCGAGAGTCGCCGTGTCCGATGAACTGCGCGGATACCGCGATCGGTGCGGGTAGTTGCACGTCAATAACACCTCCGAGTTGCAGGTCCCACTGGACTGCGGGGTGAATTGCTTCGACCCCGGTCTCCTCAAGAACCTCACGGAGGACTGCGTCGTGTGCAAGTTCGCCGTCCTCGACGTGCCCTCCCGGAGGTAACCACCGCCGCAGCTTGCGGTGGGCGACGAGCAACAGCCGCACCTGGTCCGGCGTGGTCACGTATCCGGAAGCAGTGTCGTGACGCTGGTAGTCGTACATTCCCTCAATCACGCTCACGCTGACGTTCCCATCGTCTCCTCAATCGCGCGCTCGATCCGGCCGAGGTCCGACTCGGTCAACCCCTCATGGGTTGGGAGGGTCACAAACTCGGTCAGAGCTCGTTCCGCATTCGGCGTGTCAGCGGATCTGTACTCCGCGAAGAGCGGCATGCGGTTCAGCGGTACGCCTCCGAATCGGAAGATGTCTGACACGATGCCTCGACTGTGCAGGACACGGCCAACGCCCGTGGCGTCGGAACCACGGGGCCCCTCGACCACCAACGAGTAGTGATTCGGCGTTCCCGACTCGACAGGCCGTGGTCGGTAGTCGTGGCGCAAACGACGAACTGCCTCAGCGAGACGTGCCGCGTTCGCCGTCCTTGCCGCTATCTTGCGGTCGAGCTTCAGCAATTGCTGCCTTCCCAGAGCCGCCGCGATCGCTGATGTTCTGAAGTTCAGCCCGAATGCGTGCCCGTAGGTCCCCGCCAGAGCCGCAAGAGACGGATGGGCAGGGTCGATCTTCCCGAAGTCACGGATCTCCCGGACACGACGCGCGAGGTCGACGTCGTCTGTAAGGATGAAGCCTCCTTCTCCGGTGGACACCATTTTTCGCTCCTGAGTGCTGAAGAAACTGGCATGGCTGGTGCGGCCGGCCAGTCGCCCGTTCCCCTCAACGGTCCCGTGCGCGTGCGAAGCGTCTTCGATCACTGGAATCGCCCAGTCAGAAGCAAGGCTTTGCACCTCTTCGACGTTCGTCGGATATCCCCACATCGGCACCGTGACAATCAGCCGAGTGCGGGCGGAACGCGCGAGCTCGAGGCCCCGCAGGTCTAGGCCGAACGTCGTCGCAGCGATGTCCACGAACACCGGGCACGCCCCCGAAGCGATGATCGGAAGCACCGTCATCACCGGAGCAGTCGGTGGAAGAATCACCTCGTCACCCGGGCCGATGCCGTACGCATAGAGCAGGACTTGCAATGCCGCCGTACCGCTCGAGACAGCAAGCGCGAACGCCGATCCGAAGTACTCAGCGAGCTCGGTCTCATAGACTCGAACCAGGGGCGAGGTTCCCGAGAGCGCTCCTGACTGTACGGCCGCCACGACTGCCGACACGTCTCGCTCATCGATGTCGATGTTCCGGTTCTCAAGCAGCTTCAAGGACATTCGCCGCCTCCATCCTGTCCATCAACTCGTACATCGGCAAACAGGCAGCCAAAGTCGGAGCCATTTGAGCATGCGAGGTTTTGTCGTTCAGAAAAGATTCGAACTGCAGAGTGAAGCCATTGCGCCTGTGACCGGTCGACACCGGACTCGGTCGCCAGCTGCTTCGCCACCACTTCGGGCCGACCCCGAGAGGATGAGTGACTCCTTGAGTCGATATCTCGATCTCCAGCAGCGAGTTGATCGTGATCATCGAACCGTTGTCAGAGATTGCTTGGAGACTCCAATCGAAGAACGGAGCGGACGACGAGGCGACCAATTCAAAGGTGAAGGGGTTTCCAGATCGTCGGCTCACGAACTGTTTGTTGAGTGACATGAGTACCCCAACCTGACTGTCGTACGCAGTGAAATGCTCGTCATCACTCGCAGGCGCACCAGCCTCGAAGACGACACCCAACGCATGGATAACTTGTGATAGAAGAAAATCCCGGCGGTGATTGTTCTGCAACCAAAGCGGCTGGTCAGGTTTGTTGTTCAGATGGTTGATACGCATGTACGCCAGGTTGCCAAAGGCCGCGTCCTGCATGGCTTGGAGCGCTATCTGCACTGGCTCGGAGTAGCTGAAGTTGAGCCCCACCCGGGTAGGCGTGCCCGACGTGCGATTCAGCCGCAGGAGTTGTTGAAGGCCACTCGTCGTCAACGTAGGAGGCTTCTCGACGAACGTCGGGATCCCGCGCGGGATAGCCATTTCCAGAACACGCTGGTGCACTGTCGGAGTCGACGCGACGATCAGTGCATCCGGTGTAACTGAGCCGAGGAGCTCTTCAACTGATCCGAATTCAACTGCTTTCAACTTCTCCGCAGCTCGGGAGCGCGCGACCAGGTCGGTGTCACAGACCCAATCGATACGCACGTTCGGTATGGTCGCGAGGCTGGGCACGAGATTCGTCCAGGCCTGCTCACCAACCCCGATCACCGCAATTTTTTTCATACTCGCCATTGAGTCCCCCTCGTGGTCAGTGAAGGTACCACAACGTACCCCCATCAGGGCACGCTAGCATGAGCTCCGGTTCGCATCGAATCAGTTCTCGACGAATCGAGGAACGGAGGGATTCCCTTGCGGGTGTTATTCTTCCCTTGGGGTGGCGGGAACGGGCACGTCGGCCGACTTCTGCATATCGCGCGTGAAGCAAACGAAGCCGGCCATTCGTGCGCGATGGCGGTCTCGACTCAGAAGCACGTCGATCTCGTCGCACGGTCCGGTGTGCATCCCGTCGTGTACCCAGAGGGTCTCATCTCGGCCGGTTATTGGGACCGCTGGACCGACCCGGCGTACTTTTCCTTGTCAGTCGAATGGGACGCGAGCACGCTGCGAGCGTTCAACGCAAACCTCGCGGTGCACGACGGTCGCCCATCAGTGGGATCGGCCGCGGCGCGGTTCGGCATACCCGTGACGTCCGTGCTCCAATCGCTGCATCTTCCCGGGCACCGGTACGCCGGGCGAGCGTCCGAGCAGATCTGGACAGACATGGCGGATTCACTAGGCGCAGGGCGACTCGTCGACGGCCGTGAACTCTTGGCAGTAGGCGGCGTTGGTGTTCCGAGTGTGCCGCAGATCGATCAGGTACCGAAGGGCTTCAGGGGGAAGGTCACGTACCTCGGACCGTTGACGGGTCGACAGACGCCTTCTGGTCCAACGTCGCCAGACGGCCATCGAACGCTCTTCTACGGCGTCGTTCCCGAGTCCGACGACGTGGACGCCTTTCTTGGCGCTTTCGCTGATCTCGGCCCGTCACTGTCCGTGGCGTGGGGGCGAACGCCCCCGACGCGGCTGGCGCGGACGTTACGTGCGATCGGTGTCGATTGCTTGGAGCTGGCCTCCGACGAGGTACTTGCTTCGTGCGACAGCGTGGTCTTTCACGGCGGCCACGGCACAACTTTGCTGCTCCTTCAGTTCGGCCTCACCGGGGTTGTCCTGCCTGGGGGAAGCCCCGAGCGGTTGGCGAATGCGCACGCCCTCCGGCGCCTCGGGCTTGCTCAAATCATCGAGACCAGCGGTGAGACGTCGTGGGCGGCACACGATGCGGGCACCGTCCGACCCGATTGGCGGGGAGTCCGCGCTCGACTGGACTCGCTGCGCATCGATGAGTCAGCACGGGCAGCTGCTCATCGTTGGAGGAAGACGTTGGCAGGAGCTCCTACCGAGAGTCCATGGACCAAGGTGCAAGCAATCGCAGCGCAGCCGCGAACAGTGGTGGATCGCTAGCACGTTCTTGGGCTGTTCGGACTCCGAACGGCCATCGCGGAGGGTGTGGGATTCGAACCCACGAGACATCTCTGCCCACCTGTTTTCAAGACAGGCTCCATCGGCCGCTCGGACAACCCTCCAGTGACGCGACCACGTGGCGAGACGTGATCGCGTCCCGGGAAGTCTACCCGGGCCTCCAGGCAGGGGTGCGCGCGAGCGCGGACTAGCGGGGCAGGGAGTCGAGCGCCGCTGCCAGGCCGTCGTCGGTGATGCCACCGGTGAGCTCGTTGCCGGCGTCGACGACGTCGTCGGGGGCCTGGCCCATGACGACCCCGCGACCGGAGGTCGAGGCCCAGCGGAGCATGTCGATGTCGTTGCGGCCGTCGCCCGCGGCGAAGACGCGCGATCGCGGGATGTCGAGCCACTCGCGCACGCGCTCCATGGCGGTGGCCTTCGTCACGCCCTCGGGAGCGATGTCGAGCCACGACGTCCAGCCGACGGAGTACGAGACCTTGTGCAGGCCCATCTGCTCGACGATCTGCAGGAAGTCCTCGGTGTCGTGGCCGGGCGAGATGACGACGACGCGGGTGGCCTCGACGCCGAGCAGCTGCTCGAACGGCACGTGCTCGCCCTCGACGGTCATGGTGTCGTCGGGGAAGTTGCCGGACAGCAGGAAGTGACCGGTCTCGTCCTCGACGCCGAAGGCCGCGTTCTCGAGCGCTCCGTGGATGGTCTGCAGCACCTCGGACGGGTCGAACCGCTCGACGTGTTCGCGCACGTAGGAGCCGTCGGCGCGGCGGGCAAGGATGAGCGCACCGTTGGCGCACACCAGGTACTTCGGCCGGATGCCGAGGGTCTCGAGCAGGGGCACGGTCATGCCCTCGCTGCGGCCGGTCGAGAGCATGACCTCGTGGCCGGCGGCCTCGGCGTCACGGACGGCGGCGACCACCGCCTGCGTGATGACACCGTCCTCACGCATGGTGGTGCCGTCGATGTCGAGCGCGACCAGCCAGCGCTTGGTGCGGGCGGGCGCGTCGCTGCCCGCGCCCTGCGAGGTGCCGTCCACGAACCGTCCCTGGGTGCTCATCGGGGCTCGATCACCTCGACGCCACCGAGGTAGGGGCGCAGGACCTCGGGCACGACGACGGAACCGTCGGCCTGCTGGTGCGTCTCGAGGATCGCGACGATCCAGCGGGTGGTGGCGAGGGTGCCGTTCAGGGTGGCGACCGGAGCGGTCTTGCCGCTCTCGGTGCGGTACCGGATGTCGAGACGGCGGGCCTGGAACGTCGTGCAGTTCGACGTCGAGGTGAGCTCGCGGAACGTGCCCTGGGTCGGGACCCAGGCCTCGATGTCGTATTTCTTCGCCGCGCTCGTGCCGAGGTCGCCGGCGGCGACGTCGATCACGCGGTAGTGGAGCCCGAGGTCCTGGAGCATCTGCTCCTGGTGCGAGACGAGGCGCTCGTGCTCGGCCTCGGCCTGGTCCGGGTGGACGTAGGCGAACATCTCGAGCTTGTTGAACTGGTGCACGCGGAGGATGCCGCGGTTGTCCTTGCCCGCCGAACCGGCCTCGCGGCGGTAGCAGGTCGACCAGCCGGCGTAGCGGTGGGCCTGTCCTTCCTCGAGCGGCAGGATCTCGTCGGCGTGGAACCCGGCGAGGGCGACCTCGCTCGTGCCGGTCAGGTACAGGTCGTCGGCTTCGAGCCGGTAGACCTCGGCCGCGTGCTCACCGAGGAAGCCGGTGCCGGCCATCGTCTCGGGTCGGACGAGCGTCGGGGTGATGAGCGGCTCGAAGCCGGCGGCGATCGCACGGTCGAGGCCGAGCGACATCAGCGCGATCTCGAGCCGGGCGCCCATGCCGCGCAGGAAGTAGAAGCGCGAGCCGGAGACCTTCACGCCACGCGGGATGTCGATGATGCCGAGGTGCTCGCCGAGGTCGGCGTGGTCCTTCGGCTCGAAGTCGAACTCGGGCTTGGTGCCGACGGTGCGGAGCGTGACGAAGTCGTCCTCGCCGCCCTCGGGCACACCGGGGAGCACGACGTTCGGGATGCCGCGGACGACGGTGCTGAAGGAGTCCTCGGCCGCGGTGACGGTGGCCTGCGCCTCCTTCACCTGTGCGGCGAGGGCCTGGGCCTGCTGCACGAGCGCGGCCTTCTCGTCCTTCGGGGCCTTGGCGACGGTCTTGCCGAACGCGTTCTGCTCGGCGCGGAGCGACTCGAACGAGGTGATCGCACTGCGGCGGGCGGAATCGGCGGCGACGGCTTCGTCGACGACGGCCACGGAGGCACCACGCGCCTGCTGTGAAGCCTTGATGACGTCCGGGTTGTCGCGAAGCAGCTGTGGATCGATCACCGCCCCATCCTAGACGGGGGCAACCGCACGCAGCCTCGATCGGTAGCGTGGACGTATGTCGACCCCTTCGGAGACCGCGCCCGCGGACCAGGACGCCCTCCCCACCGAGCAGCGGACGGCCGCGGTGGTCTACAACCCGGTCAAGGTCCACCTGCCGACCCTCCAGCGCACGGTCGCGGAACACCAGCAGCAGGCCGGCTGGGCCGAGACCCTGTGGTTCGAGACCTCGGAGGAAGACCCGGGCGGCGGCATGGCCCGCGCGGCGATCGAGGCCGGTGCCGACGTCGTCGCGGCGGCCGGCGGTGACGGCACGGTCCGTGCGGTCGCCGAGGTCGTGCACGAGTCTGGTTCGACCCTCGCGCTGCTGCCGAGCGGCACCGGCAACCTGCTCGCGCGCAACATGAAGCTCCCCCTCGACGACCTGGCCGCGAGCGTCCGGACGATCTTCCACGGCGACGACCGCAAGATCGACTTCGGCATGCTCAAGGTCGAGCGCCCCGGCGGCGAGCGCGAACGCTTCGGCTTCCTGGTGATGGCGGGCCTCGGGCTCGACGCCCGGATGCTCGTGAACACCCGCCCCGAGCTGAAGAAGAAGGTCGGCTGGCTCGCCTACGTCGACTCGCTGTTCCGCTCGGTGCGCGACGCGAACGCGTTCGAGTTCCGCTACCAGCTCGACGACGACGGCAACCACTCGCTCCGGGCGCACTCGCTCATCGTCGGCAACTGCGGGATGCTCCAGGCCGGCGCGATCCTGCTGCCCGACGCCGAGATCGACGACGGGGTGTTCGACATCGCTGTGATGCGTCCCCGCGGGTTCTTCGGCTGGGTGCGGATCGGTGCCCGGGTGTTCTGGGAGAACGGGATCCTGCGGGCGTTCCGCCGGTCGAACCTGGGCAAGACCGCCGTCGGCAAGAAGATCGTGTCGCGTTCACGCGAGGAGCGCCCCCTGCGCTACCTGCGCGGGCAGGAGTTCACGGCACGGCTCGAGCGGCCCGACGAGTTCGAGATCGACGGCGACCCGGTGGGGGAGGTCATCGCCTTCCGTTCGCGCATCGACCCGATGGGGCTCTCCGTGCGCGTGCCGGACCCGGCGGACGACCGCCACGGCTCGCGCCAGGTGCCCTGAGCCGACCCGGTCGCTCGCTCCGTCGCTCCGTCGCTCCGTCGCTCCGTGCGAGGTTCCGTCGTCCGTGCGAGGGCCGCGGGCTCTCACCGACTACGGAACCTCGCACCACACGGCGTCACGGCGCCGCGGAGCGCCGAGCTACCGCGCCCCGGGCTCGCCCGACACGATCGCGCGCAACCAATCCCGCGCCTCGACGAACGCGGCGTCCGAGTAGCGCGCGGGCACCTCGGGGCGGGCACCGTCGGCGCGCGGGTACGACCCGAGGAACGTCACGCGCGGGCTGAAGCGACGCAGGCCGAGCAGCGCGTCCGCGACCCGCTCGTCGCGCACGTGCCCGTCGAGGTCGATGACGAACCGGTAGCGGCCGAGCTCGTCACCGATCGGGCGGGACGACAGCAGCCCCATGTTGATGCCCCGCGTCGCGAACTGCTCGAGCATGTCGACCAGGGCGCCGGGGTGGTCGGCGGGCAGCTCGACGATGACGCTGGTCTTGTCGGCGCCGGTCGGCTCGGGCAGGGCGAGGGTCTTCGACACGAGCACGAACCGGGTGACCGCCGAGGCGTTGTCCCCGATGGACGATGCGAGCACGACGACGTCGTGGTGGTCCGTGATTCCGGGCGGCGCGACGGCGGCGTCGGCGGTGGGGTTCGCCTCGAGCAGGGCGAGGGCCGCGGCGACGTTCGACGACGCCGGGATGTGCCCGTGGCCGGGCAGGTTCGCCTCGAGCCAGTTGTGCGTCTGCGCGTAGGCGACCGGGTGCGCGTTCACGGTGCGGACGTCGGCCAGCGTCGTGCCGGGTCGGGCGACGAGCACGAAGTCGACCGGGACCAGGTATTCCCCCACGATCCGCACGCCGGGGATCCGAGCCAGGGCGTCCTGCGTGGCGCTGACCCCGCCGTCGACGCTGTTCTCGATCGCGATGACGGCACCGATCGACCGGCCGGACATGACGTCGTCCAGGGCCTCACCGACGTTGTTGACGCTCCGCCAGGGCTTGCCGGCGGCGGCCTCGACGAGCTTCAGGGCCGCCTCGGTGAACGTGCCGGCGGGTCCGAGGTAGGAGTACGTGTCGGACGGCGCGGCGGGGTCGGTCATGCGGCGAGCCTATTGCAGGGACGCGGCGGCCAGGCAGCCTCAGTCCGTCGCCGCACCCGTCAGCCGCTGCTCGCAGATCGCGGTGTCGTCGTCCTCGCGCGGGTAGGTCAGCGCTGCGAAGCGCCCCTCGGGGTCGAGCCGCGTCAGGAGCGACGCCGCGATGCCGTCGAGCTGCGCGACCTGCTCGTCGGAGAGCGCGTCGATGACCACCCGGCGGGCGGTGCGGACGTGGTCCGGAGCTGCCTCGACGATGGTGGCGTACCCGGCGTCGGTCAGGCGGACGTCGGTGGCGCGGCGGTCGGAGGTCGACGGGCACCGGGTGACGAGTCCGCGCTTCTCGAGGCGTGACACCACGTGCGACAGCCGCGGCAACGAGGCGTTCGTGGCCGAGGCGAGCGCCGACATCCGCAGGGTCCGGGTGTCGGTCTCGGAGAGCATCGCGATGACCATGTAGTCGAAGTGCGTCAGGTCGGCGTCGCGCTGCAGCTGCTGGTCGAGCGCCGCCGGCAGGAGTTCCATGACCGCGACGAGCTTCATCCACGCGCGCAGCTGCTCGCGGGTGAGCCACGGGGTCTCGTCGGTCATGACCTGATCATACCGAAAGGTTGTCCCTTTAACCAGTGCTGCACACGGCGGACGAACCGGACGAACCGGACGAACCGCCAGCGCGACGCGACCGCACCACTCCGACCGCGAGCACCACCACCACGACGACGAGCAGCGCCCCCTCGACGAGCAGCAGCCGCGTGCCGTAGTCGAACGGCAGCACGGTGGGGTTCTTCTGCCCGTGGTCCTTGGCGGCGATCTCCGGCAGGACCACCAGGGCGAGCACGCTGCCGAGCACGATCGCCGCCTGCACGACGACGAGCACCCAGGCCCGCAGCGAGCGTCCGGCCCGACGCAGTAGCAGCCCGGCACCGACCACGAACGGGGACAGGACCGCGTCGTGCAGCACCACGGCCGCGAGCAGCCACACCCCGAGCCCGCCGATGCGGTTCGGCTTGACGGACGTCACGAGCACGTACGCCCCGAACGCGATGACCAGCACGCCGATCACCACGAGCACGATCCGCGCGGCCTTCACCGGAGCACCTCGATCTTCTCGATCCACTTGGTCTGCAGCACACCGGGCCGCCCGGGAGCGATGATCCGCGCCGGGAACCCGTGGTCCAGGTCGAGCGTCGCACCGTTCAGCTCGAGGGCGATGAGCGTCGTCGGGTCCTCGGCGTACTCCGGTCCCATGTCCATGATCCGGTAGCCGCCGTGCCGTTCCAGGCTCGTCACCCGCACGTGCGACCCCTGCGGCGCCTGCACGGCGTCGAGCAGGTCGCGCATCCGCACGCCCCTCCAGGTCGCCATCTGGCTCCACCCCTCGACGCACGAGATCGGCAGGTCGACCTGCGCGGTGCCGAGTGCGACGAGTTCCGCCCGGACGAACGTCCGGCTCACGTCGTGGCCGACGACGGTGAGCGTCCAGTCGGCGGCGGTCGCGCTGGCGAGCACACCGGCCGCACGCGCGGTCCGGTTCACCGGCAGTCCGTTCGCGCCGATGCCGCGGCCACGGGCGCCGAACACGTTGAATGGTTCCGCGAGCTTCGAGGACTGCCCCGCCGTGAGCGCGACGACACCGACGGTCGCCGCCGTCACGCCGGCGAAGAACGCGCGTCGGGCGATGCGCTGGCGTCGTCCGGTGGCTGCGTCCGGCGTCGGCCTGGAGGCCCGGCTCGGCTCCCCCACGTCGGCCGTCGGCTGGCCGGGACTCGGCTCCTCGGACACCTCGCGGGTCTCCGGCGCCGCGTCCGGTCCGGTGGGCCGGGACTCGGCGCCGGCGGGGGCGGCGTCGACGCCGTCGATCCAGCGGAACACGCGGCCCAGCAGGCCGGGGGCGGTGGACCCGGTGGTCTCGGCGACCGCAGCGTGCGGGGCGGACGCACCACGAGCCTCCAGGCCGGGTGGGAGCAGCTCACTGCCGGACGCGGGGTCCGCGATGAACCGGCCGTGCGCGTCGTAGGAGTCGCGCTTCCGCCAGTAGCGGGCGATGACCGGCAGCTTGGCGGCGATGTGGATGGCCAGCGACCCGATGATCACGTAGGCCATCGCGTTGTGCACCTGGCGGAACGGGAACGGCCACGGGTACCACTGGTACGTGTTGAGCAGGCCGGTGACGACCTGGATGATCGACGCGGACACGAGCACCGCGATCGACAGCCGCTCGAGCAGGTGCAGCACGCCGCGCACCGGCGGCACCTGCACCAGGGCGGGCATGACGGTGTTGAGCTTGGCGAGCAGCAGCGGGATGATCGCGATCCCGGTCGTGATGTGCAGGCCCTGCGTGAACTGGTACAGCTGCGTCGGACGGGTCGGGAACCGCATCCAGCCGAGCGGTTCCTGCAGCAGGTGGCTGTAGATCCCGGTGCCGAAGCAGATCAGGAACGCGATGCCGAGCAGACGCCCGAGCACCACCGCCGAGCGGGCGTTGCGGTTGGGGGACGCCAGAGCTGCTCGTCCGTCGTGCAGCAGGCGCTGGAGGCCGGATAGCCTCGACGGACCATGAGCGACCGACTGCGTGCCTTCCGACCGTCCCTGGCCGACGGCACCGCCGTCCGGATCGGCACGGTGCTGGCCGTCGTGGGAGTACTCGCCCTGTCGGGCGTCATCGCCGTCGGCGTCACGCATCTGGGGTTCCTCCGATCGGGCCATCGTTCTGCATTCGTTGCGTGGACGCTGATCGCTTGGACCGTCTTCGTGATCGCCGTGCTCGCGGTGCGTTTCGTGCCCGTCCGGTGGATGACCACCATGGTCATCGGCGGAGCGGTGGTGATCGGCATCGCCGCGCTGGTCGGACCGCCGAACACGAGCACCGACTCCGCCCGGTACGCGTGGGACGGCATCGTCCAGCATGCCGGAGTCTCACCGTACGCGCACACCCCCCAGTCCGCGGCACTGTCCGGTCTCCGACCCGACTGGTTGTTCCCCGACAAGGTGGACGGCACGTGCGATCCGCTGAAGCCCCGGTTCCGTGGGCTCGGCGACGGCGCCGACGGGCACTGCACCGCGATCAACCGGCCGGACGTCACGACGATCTACCCGCCGATGGCGCAGCTGTGGTTCGCCGCGGTGCGGTTCTTCGTGCCGGCGACCGCGCAGTACCTGCCGTTCCAGGTCGCCGGGCTGCTCGTGTCGCTCGGTGTGACCGTCGGGCTCGTCCTGGTGCTCCGCCGCCTCGGCCGTCCGACCTGGTGGGCGGCGCTCTGGGCCTGGTCGCCGCTCGTCGCGTCCGAGGCGGTCACCAACTCGCACGTCGACGTCGTCGGTGCCGCCCTCGCCACGGCCGGTGTCGTGCTCGTCGCCTTCGGCCGGCCGATCTGGGGCGGCATCGCGCTCGGGGCCGCGACCGCGACGAAGCTCATCCCGGCGATCGTGTACCCGCCGTTGCTCGGCCGCGGTCGGGCCTGGTGGGCGATCCCGATCGGCATCGCGGTGTTCGGGCTGCTCTACGTGCCCTACGTGCTGACGACCGGGCTCGACGTGCTCGGGTACCTGCCCGGCTACCTGAACGAGGAGGGCTACGAGGACGGCTCCCGGTTCGCGCTGGTGTCGCTCGTGGTCAAGGGCGACGCTGCGACCCTGGTGGTGGGGCTCCTGGTGCTGCTGGCGGCGTTCGTGGCGTGGCGGTTGTCCGACCCGGCGCGGCCGTGGTCGGGCGAGGTCCTGATGATCGGCGTGACGTTCCTCGCCGTGACGCCGCGCTACCCCTGGTACGCGCTGCTGCTCATCCCGTTCGTGGTGCTGTCCGGGCGGTGGGAGTGGTTGTCGATCGGCCTCGCCATCGCGCTGCGCGGGGTGTGGCCGTCGGCGGACGCCTACCGGTGGTGGTTGCTCGCGGCCGTGGTGGTCATCGTGGTCGTCACGCTCCTGCGCACGGAGCGGTCGGAGTGGCGACGGTGGTGGGAGCGGCTGTCGTTCCGGCGCGTGGAACACGTACGCTGACGACCATGGCACCCGCGATCCTGCTCGGCACGACCGGCTCCGTGGACCCGGCTCCCGCCGGGCTCGTCGACCGCTTCGGGCGTCGCGCCGTCGACCTCCGGGTGTCGCTGACCGAGCGCTGCAACCTGCGCTGCACCTACTGCATGCCCGCGGCCGGGCTGCCGTTCGCCCCCGACGAGGCCCTGATGACGGCGACTGAGATCGAGCGCCTGGTCCGGATCGGCTCGTCGCGGTTCGGCGTCCGCAAGGTCCGGTTCACCGGCGGGGAGCCGATGCTCCGGCACGACCTGGTCGACGTGATCGCCCGGTGCGCCGCGCTGCCCGACGCACCGGAGCTGTCGCTCACCACGAACGCGATCGGCCTCGCCCACCGCGCCCAGGGCCTGTACGACGCCGGGCTGCGGCGTGTGAACGTGTCGCTCGACACCGTCGACCCTGACGTCTTCACCACCGTGACCCGCCGCCCGTTCCTCGACAAGGTGATCGCCGGACTGTCGGCCGCGCACGACGCCGGACTCGACATCAAGGTGAACGCGGTGCTGCTGCGCGGGATCAACGACGAGGCCGCCCCGGAACTCCTCCGCTGGTGCCTGGAGCGTGGCTACGAGCTGCGGTTCATCGAGCAGATGCCCCTGGACCCCGACCACGCCTGGGACCGCACCTCGATGATCACCGCCGCCGAGACCCGCGCGCTGCTGGCGACGTCGTTCGTGCTCACCCCGGACGACGCCCCGCGCGACGGTGCCCCGGCGGAGCGGTACCGCGTGCACGACGCCGTGACCGGCGAGCCCCTCGGCACCGTCGGCATCATCGCGAGCATCACCGAGTCGTTCTGCGCCGACTGCACCCGCACCCGGCTGACCGCCGACGGGCACGTGCGCAGCTGCCTGTTCTCCGACGAGGAGACCGACGTGCTCGGACCGATGCGCTCCGGGGCGGACGACGACGAGGTCGCCGAGCTCTGGCGGCTCGCGATGTGGGCGAAACCGCGCGACCACGGTGACGACAGCGACGAGCTCGTGCACCCGACGCGTGGCATGAGTGCGATCGGCGGCTGAGGCATGACCACGATCCGGTTCTTCGCCGCTGCCCGCGCTGCCGTGGGCGTCGACTCCCTGACCACGACGGGCCCCACCATCGAGGCCGCCCTCGGCGCGATCGACGCGGCTGACATGGCGGACCCTGCGCGCTGGAGTGCGTTGCAGGAGCGCTGCTCGTACCTGGTCGACGGCGTGACCACGCGTGACCGGGCGACGTCGCTCGACGGTGTCGAGGTCGTCGACGTCATGCCGCCCTTCGCTGGCGGCTGAGTTCGGCGGCTGAGCGGTACGCCCGTTCCTTCCCAGAACGCCCGCGATACCTGGTGCTTCCGGGCGTACCTGGTGCGAACTTCCGACCAGGTACGCCCGATTCGACCAGGTACACCCGGAACGACCCGGCACGCCCGACCCGACCCCTCGCCCGCGCCCCCCGCGCCCGTTCCTTCCCAGAACGCCCGCGATACCTGGTGCTTTCGGGCATACCGTGTCGGAACTTCCGACCAAGTACGCCCGATTCGACCATGTACGCCCGGAACGACCCGGTACGCCCGACCCCGACCCCGTCCCCGCGCACCCCGCCCGTTCCTTCCCAGAACGCGCGCTATACCTGGCGTTTCCGGGCATACCGTGTCGGAACTTCCGACCAGGTACGCCCGATTCGACCAGGTACGCCCGGAACGACCCGCCCGACCCCGCGCCCGCCCCGCCCAGCCCTACGGCGAGACGGACAGCACGATGAACGCGGCGAAGATCACCAGGTGCACCCCACCCTGCAGCCGCGTGGCACGACCGGGCAGCACGGTGAGCACCGCCGCGACGATCGTCAGCGCGAGCAACACGATCTGCGACGGCCCGAGCCCGAGCAGCAGCGTCCCCGGCATGAACAGCGAGGCGACCGCGATCGAGGGGATCGTCAGACCGATCGACGCCATCGCGGACCCCATCGCCAGGTTCAGGCTCGTCTGGATCCGGTTCCGTGCGGCGGCCTTCGACGCGGCGATGCCCTCCGGCAGCAGGATGAGCAGCGCGATCACGACACCGACGAACGACGGCGGGAACCCGACGGCGGCGACCCCGGCCTCGATCGCGGGCGACTCCACCTTGGCGAGCCCGACCACGGCGACGAGCGCGACGACGAGCAGCCCGAGCGACACCATCGTGGTGCGTCCGGACGGGCGGGCGGCGTGGGCGTCCTCGGACTCGACGAGCACCCCGCCGGCACGGTTGACCGGCAGGAAGAAGTCGCGGTGCGCCACGGTCTGCGTGACGACGAACAGCCCGTAGAGCACCAGTGACGCGATCGCGACGAACACCAGCTGCGTCCCCGTGAAGGAGGCGTCGTCGGTGCCGGTGGTGAACGTCGGCAGCACCAGGGTCAGCACGGCGAGCGCGGCCACCGTCATGGTCGCGGCGCTCGCGCCCTCCTGGTTGAAGCGCACGGTGTTGTGCCGCAGGGTCCCGATCAGGATCGCGAGGCCGACCAGCCCGTTCATCGTGATCATCACCGCCGAGAACACCGTGTCGCGCGCCAGGGTCTCGGCCTGTGCACCGCCCGAGCTCGACAGCGAGATGATGAGCGCGACCTCGATGATCGTCACGGCGACGGCCAGCACGAGCGAGCCGAAGGGTTCCCCGACCCGGTGTGCGACGACCTCGGCGTGGTGGACGGCAGCCAGGACCGTGACGGCGAGCACGACGGCGACGACGACCACCACGGCGGTGCCGAGCCCGTAGCGGCCGTACGAGAATGCGAGCACGACGGCCGCCAGGATCGGCGTGGCCACGGGCCACACCTTGGGGAACCAGGAGGTCATCCGACCATTGTCTCAACCGCGGGGCGCGTAGACCGCCACCTCGGCTGCGGGGACGTCGATCCGCACCGCGTCGCCGGGGGCGATCCCGAGCGCGGTCAGCCGCGCGAGCGTCAGGTCCGCCACCAGGTCACCGGCCCGCACCCGCACCAGTCCGTCGCGCGGCTCGAGCGACGAGACGGTGCGCGTGGCTCCGGCACCGTCCCGCGTCAGCACGGCGGCCGTCGGGTGGAAGGCAGCCAGGGCGGGCCGGCCGGGAGGCACGGCGTGCGTCCCGGACGCCAGCTCACCCCCGCCGTCGATCGCGATCCCACCCCCGGTGGCGGTCCCGCGCACCAGCGCGAGTCCGGAGAACGTCGCGGCGAACGCACTCGTCGGACGACCGAGCACGGCCGCGGGGGTGCCCTGCTCGACCACCCGGCCGCCCTCGAGCACGACGACGCGGTCGGCCAGGGCGACGACCTCGACCGGGTCGTGGGTGACGAGCACCGCGGGCCGGCCGGCGACGGCGGTCCGGAGTGCCGCGCGGACCTCGTCCTGCGCGCCGACGTCGAGCGCCGAGGTCGGTTCGTCGAGCAGCAGCACCGCCGGGTCGGTGGCGAGCGCCCGGGCGATCGCGATGCGCTGTGCCTGTCCGCCGGAGAGTGTCCCGGGGTCGCGGGTGGCCAGGTCAGCGACCCCGACGGCGTCGAGCGCATCGCGGGCGAGCTGCCGGGCCGCGGCGCGACCGGCTCCGGCCGCACGGGGCCCGAAGGCGACGTTCCCGACGACGTCGAGGAACGGGAACAGATCGGGCCGCTGCGCGACGAGTCCGGTCCGACGACGGTGCGCGGGCAGGGTGTGCCGTGGACTCGAGGCACGGACCCCGTCGAGTTCGATGAGGCCAGAGTCGATCGGCAGCAGCCCGGCCAGGGCCTCGAGCACCGTCGACTTGCCCGCACCGTTCGGCCCGATGACCGCCAGGCACTCCCCCGCTCGGACCTCGATCGCGACGTCGACGTCCCGCGGCCCGACGACGACGTGCGCCCGGACTCCCACCGCAGCCTCGGCCGTCACGCCAGGGCTCCGCGGGTCCGGAACGACGAGGCCCCGATGACGACGACCGCCACCACGACGAGCACGACCGCCAGCGCCACCGCGGTGTCCGGGTCGACCTCGCGCTGCAGGTAGACCTCGAGCGGCAGGGTCCGCGTGACCCCCTGCAGGCTGCCGGCGAAGGTCAGGGTGGCCCCGAACTCGCCGAGCGCCCGGGCGAAGCACAGCACGAGCCCGGACACGATCCCCGGCAGGACCCGCGGCGTCGTGACGGTCAGGAACGTCCGGGTGGGTCCGGCGCCCAGGGTCGCGGCGACCCGCTCGTACCGGTCACCCTCGACGCGGAGCGCCCCCTCGACCGAGGACACCAGGAACGGCATCGCGACGAAGGTCTGCGCGATGACCACCGCGGTCGTGGTGAACGCGATGTGCAGGCCGTGGTCGTCGAGGAACGCCCCGACCACCCCGAGCCGACCGAAGGCCGCGAGCAGGGCGAGACCGCCGACCACCGGCGGCAGCACGAGCGGCAGGAGCACGACGGCCCGGGCGACGCCGACCCAGCGCGACCGCGACCGCGCGAACAGCACGGCGAGCGGGTACCCGAGGACGAACGCGACGCCCGTGGCCGCGAGGGCCGTGCCGAGGCTGAGCCCGAGCGCGGTCAGTGACGCGGTGGAGGTCACGAGCCCGACGAACGACGACCAGTCCACCCGGCCGAGCATCGCGAGCACCGGCACGACGACGAACAGCCCGCCGAGCACCGCGGGCAGCGGGAGCCACCACGCGACCGGCGGCCGTCCGTCAGCGCGCGGAGCCACGGGTCAGGGCTTCCCGAAGCCCGCGTCGGAGAGCACGCGCTGTCCGGCGGCGGAGCGGACGTACTCCGAGAACGCCTGCGCGAGCTCCGGGTCCTGGGATTCCCGGAGCACGCCGATCGGGTACGTGTTGACGGCCTTGCTCGATTCGTCGAACGGGACCCCGTCCACCTTGCCGCCGGCCCCGCGGACGTCGGTCACGTAGACGAGTCCGGCATCGGCCTGACCGGACTCGACCTTGCCGAGCACGTCGGTGACGGACTGCTCCTCGCTGACCGGATCGAGGTCGACGCCCGATGCGGACTCCACCTTCGCCGTCGCGGCACCGCACGGCACCGGGGCGGCGCACGTGACGAGCTGGACACCCGGAGCCGTCAGGTCGTCGAGGCCGCCGATGCCCCGCGGGTTGCCCGGGGCGACCGCGATCTCGAGCGTGTTCGTGGCGAAGGCCCGCGGCGTCCCGGTCACCAGGTCACCCGAGGTCAGCTTCGTCATGTTCGCCTGGTCCGCCGCGGCGAACAGGTCGGCGGGGGCGCCGTTCTGGATCTGGGTGACGAGGTCGCTGGAGCCGGCGAACGAGAACCGGATCGAGGCGCCGGGGTGCGCGGTCTCGTACTGCTTGCCCAGGGTCGTGAAGGTCTGTTGCAGGGACGCGGCGGCGAAGACGGTGATCGAACCCGACACGTCGGCGTCCGCGCTCGACGACGGCGACGAGGACCCCGCGGGAGCGTCGGCGGTGGAACACGCCGACAGGCCGAGCGTCGCCAGGACGGCGAGGGGTACGAGCAACGAGCGGGAACGACGGGTCATCGGGGGTCCTCCCGGTGGGCGGGTGCCTCGACGGCGACCATCGTGGCCTTGACGGACGCCACCGCGACGGACCCGACCTCGAGCCCCAGGTCGCGGACGGCCTCGGCACTCATCAGGGACACCACGCGGTGCGGGCCGCACTGCAGTTCGACCTGCGCCATCACGGTGTCGACGACCAGGTCGGTGACGATCCCGACGAAGCGGTTGCGCGCCGAGCTCTTCACCGCGGACGCCGGGTCGGTCAGCTCGGAGCTGCGTTCCCGTGCGTAGGCGGCGACCTCGCGACCGTCGACCACGGCTCGCCCCGCGTCGTCCGTGGCACGGGTGAAGGTGCCGCCGTCGACGAGCCGACGAACGGTGTCGTCACTGATCCCGAGGAAGGCCGCAGCGTCCCGTACCCGCAGTTGCGTCATGATCAACCGATCCTATCCGCGGATACGGCGACAGGGGCGGTGGAGGTGAGCAGGCTGGGTCAGGACCGGTGCTCGATCGACACGGGCAGGCCCTCGCGACGCCAGGCCTCGAAGCCGCCGTCGAGGACCACCACGCGCCTCCCGGCCGGCTGCCGAGCCGCCCACGCGTCCGCGCGGGGTCCGCGTGCGCAGTAGACGACGACCTCGTCAGCGCCGGTGTCGTCGGTGACGGCACCGGCGACCACGCCGTCCGCGCGTTCCTCGGCGGTCCGGACGTCGACGACGACCAGCGGGTCCGACGGGTCCGCCACTCTGGCGGCCAGGGCGGACGGCGCGATGCGCGGCGCCGCGGAGGCACCGGCAGCAGGTGCCGGTCGACGCGAGGCGGACCCCCGACGGACGGGGCTCTCGGTCCAGCGCCACCGGCGGGCGTCGACGGTCAGGACACGTCCGAGCAGCGGGTCGCCCGTGCCGGTGACCATCGCGAAGACCTGTCCCGCCATCACCGCACCGACCGCGCCGCAGAGTGCGGGGACGACGCCGTCGAGGGCGCACGATCCCTCGTCGGGCAGGGCGTCGGGGTGCAGGTCGTGGAAGTCGACGCCGTCGGACCCGGCGTCGCGGAAGACGCTGACCTGCCCGTCGTGACCGAGCACGGTGCCCCACACGAACGGCACGCCGGCCGCGGCGCAGGCGTCCGAGACGGCCCGGGTGACCACGACCGAGTCGGCGGCGTCCACCACGACGTCGTGTCCGGCGACCAGGTCCGGCGTGAACGACGCGACCACGGCGACCGCGTCGAGTTCGGGGTCGACGGCGAGAGCTCGGGCGACCGCGACCCGTGCCTTCGGCGAGCCGACGTCCGCGGCGGTGAAGAGCGTCTGCCTGGCCAGGTTCGAGGCGTCGACCACGTCGGGGTCGACCACGGTGAGCCGACCGATCCCGGCGAGGTATGCGACCACCGGCGCCCCGAGCCCGCCCGCCCCGACGACGAGGACGCGTGATGTGGCCAGGCGTCGCAGCCCGGTGACCCCGACCTCGGCGAGCGCGGCGGTCCGCGAACCGAGCTGCACCCGCCCCGGGGAGAGCGCGGCGGCGGGGGCGACGAGGGGTTCCATCCCGTCATTCTGGCCCGTCGCACCGAACTCCTGCATGTGAGAGTTCAGTGCCTGGACGCGGCGGATCCCCAGAGCAGATCGGTACGGTCGCGGGCGTGAGTTCCCCCCGCACCGGTACCGTCCCGGTCCGACGCACGACGTCGGACGGGTCGGTGCGCGCGCGCTCGCTGGGTCTCGCCGCGGCGGCCGTCCGGGCCCTCGCCCGGACCCCCGAGATCACCGTCGGTGCGCTCGGCGTCGTCGTCGCAGCGGCCTTCAGCTGGGTACCGTCGCTCTGGTACGACGAGGCCGCGACCGTCGCGAGTGCCCAGCGGAGCTGGCCGGCGCTGTGGGCCGAACTGCAGAACGTCGACGCCGTCCACGGGCTGTACTACGCCGTGATGCACGTCTGGTTCACTCTCGTCGGGTACTCGCCGTTCACGCTGCGGTTCCCGAGCGCCCTGGCCATCGGGGTCTCCGCCGGGCTCGTCGTCGCCCTCGGCCGTCGTCTCGGCGGCGTGCGGCTCGGCGTCGTCTCCGGGATCGTGTTCCTGGTCCTGCCCCGCGTCGCCTGGGCCGGCACCGAGGGGCGCCCGTACGCCACCGTCACGACCTTCGCCGTCGCGCTGACCCTCGTGGGGCTCACCGCGGTCCGCCGCACCCGGATCCGGCATCACGCGACCCGGTGGTGGGTCGTCTACGGCATGCTCGCCGGGGTCGCCGTGCTGTTCAACGTCTACCTGGCCCTGGCCGTCGTCGCGCACGGGGTCGTGCTCCTCTGGACCGCCGTCGCCGACCGCGCCGCGCGGCGCGACGCCGTGCTCTCCGAGCGCAGCGGTCCGGTGGCCGCGCCGATCGTCGACCGAGCCGTGTTCGTGCGCTGGGGCGTCGCCGCCGTGGGCGCCGCACTCGTGGTGTCGCCGTTCATCGTGCTCGCCGCCGGGCAGGCCAAGCAGGTCGGCTGGATCACCGGCGTCGGGTGGGCCACCGTGCGCCAGGTCGTCGCGACCGCGTGGTTCGGTGCCGTCTGGCCGTACGCGGTGCTCGGGTGGGTCCTGATGATCGTCGGGGTCGTGCTCGCCGTGCGCGCCGCCCGACGCCCTGCCCCGGCCGCCCGCGACCTGCTCCGGATGCAGGCCGTCCGCGTCGCCGTGCCCCTGATGGTCCTGCCCACCGCACTGCTCGTCGGCGCGACCACGGCCGGAGAGCACCTGTACACCCCGAAGTACGCCAGCCTGAGCCTGCCGTTCGTCGCACTGCTCATCGGCCTGGCGATCACGGCGATCCGACCCCGACGGTGGCTGGCGCTCGCGGTCGTCGGGATGCTGCTCGTGTCGGCCCCGACGAGCACGATCGTCCGGCTGCCCCACGCCAAGCAGGACTCGCACTGGGCGAACGCCGCAGCGATCATCGAGCGCGAGCGGGACCGGCGCACCGACCGGAACGAGGGCGTCGTGTTCGGCAGCGTCTGGCGGCACCCCGGCACCACCGCGCAGGTCATCGCCGACTCCTACCCCGAAGCCTTCACCGGGATGCGCGACCTCGCCGTCGCCGAGACCGGGGCCGAACGCGGACAGCTCTGGAACGTCAACGGCGACGTGGCCACGACGGTGCCCGAGCGGATCTCCGGCATCGACACCGTGTGGTTCGTCGGCGGCAAGTCACGGAACATCCGCCCGCAGGTCACCGAGACGCTGGTGGCCGAGGGCTTCCACGTCGTGCGCTACTGGCACACCGGGACGGTCATCCTCTGGAAGTACAGCCGCTGACGGTGGCGGTCCGGCCGCCGACGGCCTTGCCGGGGCGTCGGGTCAGTGCACCACGCGTGCGCCGTGCACCGGACCGGTGGCCCGGAGTGCGACGAGGCCGGCGGCGCTGAGTTCGACCTGCAGTTCGAGCGCGGCATCACGGTCGCCCACCAGGAACGCCACCGTCGGTCCGCTGCCGGACACCAGGCCGGCCAGGGCACCGGACTTCTCACCGAGCTCCAGCGTCGCCGCGAGCCGGGGCTGCAGCCGCATGGCCGGTGCCTGCAGGTCGTTGTGGACGCAGTCGGCGAGCAGGTCGGGGTCACCCGCGCGCAGCGCCTGCAGCACGTTGGCCTCGACCACGGGGTGCGACGGCGCCGGGGAGATGTCGGCTCGGTAGCGCTCGCGGTGCTCGTCGAGCGCACGGTAGACGGCGGGGGTGCTCAGCCCGTCGTCGCTCAGGGCGAGGACCCAGTGGAACTCTCCCTTGGCCAGCGCGGGGCTCAGCTCGTCACCGCGGCCGGTGCCCACGGCGGTGCCGCCGGCGAAGGCGAACGGCACGTCGGCGCCGAGCTGCGCGGCGAGCCGGAGCAGCTCCTCGCGACCGAGCGCGGTGCCCCAGAGCGTGTCGACGGCGAGCAGGGTCGCCGCGGCGTCCGCGGACCCACCGCCCATGCCGCCGGCGACGGGCACCTGCTTGTCGATGGTCAGCCGCACCCCACCGCGGTGTCCGGCCGCGTCGGCCACGAGCCGGGCCGCACGGATGGCGAGGTTCGACTCGTCGACCGGCACGGTGCTCGTGTCGATCGGCCCCGTGAAGGTGACCGAGAAGTCGTCGGCGGCCTCGGCGGTGACGTCCTCGTACAGGGACACCGCCTGGTACGCCGTGGCGACGTCGTGGTAGCCGTCGTCCTGCAGCGCCCCGACGGACAGGAACACGTTGATCTTGCCGGGGGCGCGCGTCCGCACGCGGGTCGGTGCGGCCAACGTGGTCATGCGCCCAACCTATCCCGCTGCGGCTGCCGTGAACCCCCGCGCCAGGTCCGCGGTGATGTCGTCGATGTGCTCGAGGCCGATCGACAGGCGGATGAGTCCGTCCCCCACCCCGGCGGCTGCCCGCTCGGCGGAGGTCATCTGCACGTGGGTGGTCGATGCCGGGTGCACGACGAGCGATCGGACGTCACCGAGGTTCGAGACGTGGTCGAACAGCTCGAGCGCAGCCACGAACCGTCGCCCCGCGGCGACCCCGCCGGCCAGGTCGAACGACAGCACGGCCGACGGTCCCTTCGGCACGTAGCGCTGCTGCAGGTGGTGCCACGGCGAGTCCGGCAGGCCGGCGTAGTGCACGTGCTCGACCTGGTCGTGGGCGTCGAGCCAGCTCGCCACGGTGGCGGCGTTCGACACGTGCCGGTCCATGCGGAGCGACAGCGTCTGGATGCCCTGGAGCACCAGGAACGCGTTGAACGGTGCGATCGCGGGCCCGAGGTCGGCGGACAGCTTCGAGCGGGTGCGCTGGATGAACGCCCGTCGCCCGAACTTGTCGGCGAAGTTCGTGTTCGCGAACCCGGACTGCTCGGTCGTGGCCAGCTGCGGGTAGGCGTCGGCGTGGGCCGCCCAGTCGAAGTTCCCGCTGTCGACGATGAGCCCGGCGATGGCGCTGCCGTGTCCGGCCAGGTACTTCGTCGCCGAGTGCACGACGATGTCGGCGCCGTGCTCGATCGGGCGCACCAGGTACGGCGTCGCGATGGTGTTGTCGACGATGAGCGGCACACCGGCCTCGTGCGCGACCCCGGCCACCCCGGCGAAGTCCAGGACGTCCCCGCGGGGGTTCGGGATGGACTCACCGAAGAACGCCTTCGTCTCCGGACGCACCGCCGCCGCCCACTCGGACAGGTCGGTCGGGTCCTGCACGAACGTGAAGGTGATGCCGAGGTCCCGCAGGGTCGAGGCGAACAGCGTGTAGGTCGCGCCGTACAGCGAGGCGCTCGACACCACGTGGTCACCGGCGCGTGCGACACCGAGCACGGCCAGCGACGTCGCCGCCTGCCCGGACGCCAGCGCCAGCGCACCGATCCCGCCCTCGAGGTCGGCGATCCGGCGCTCGAGGGCTGCCGCCGACGGGTTGTTCACCCGCGTGTAGGTGTGGCCGGGGGCGTCGAGCATGAAGCGCGCGGCGGCGTCCTCGCCCGACGGGTAGACGTACGCGGCACTCTGCGCGATCGGCGGCACGTTCGCGCCCCAGCCCGGGTCGGCCTTGAAGCCGGCGCGGATCTGGCGGGTCTCGAACGCCCAGCCGTCCTCCGCGTTGGTCGGCGTGGCCCCCATCAGGACTGCGCCCCGACCGACTGCCGGACGAGCGGGATGACCTGCTCGCCGAACCGGTCCATCTCCTCGAGCTGCGGCGAGAACTGCAGCAGGAGCGTGTCGACGCCGGCGTCCTCGAACTCCCGGATGCGGTCCGCCACCTGCGACGGCGTCCCCACGAAACCGGGGCGCAGACCGCGGTTCGACACCGAGTAGTCCTCGAGCGAGGGCACGTGCTCGAGCTGTGACTTCGAGATGAAGTCCTGGTACGACTCGTACGCCTTGCCGTGCTGCACGTCGGTGATCCGGGCGAGCTCAGCCTGCGCCTCTTCCTCGGTCTCGCGCACGATCACGTACGCGGCCATGCCGAACGCCTCGAACGGCGGCAGGCCGGCGTCGATGCGGCGCTGCTTCATCTCGTCGATCTTCGCGCGGAGCTCCTGGACCGTGCCGCCGTGCGTGACGTAGGCGTCGGCGTACCCGGTGATCGCTGCTTTGCCGGCCTCGCTCTCCCCACCGGCGTAGATGCGCGGCGTCACGCGGGGCTTCGGCTCGAGGTGCGCGTTCTCGATGTCGTAGTACTCGCCCGAGAACGAGTACGGGGTCTCGCGCCACAGGCCCTTCATGACCTCGACGAACTCCGCGGTGCGCTTGTACCGGTCGTCGTGCTCCGAGAAGATCCCGCCGTACTGCTTCGCCTCTTCCGCCCACCAGGCGCTCACGACGTTGAAGGTGAACCGTCCGCACGAGATGTCGTCGATCGTCGCCGCCTGCTTCGCCGTCACCGCGGGCAGGTGGTACCCGGGACGCATCGCCGCCATGATCTCCAGGCGCTCGGTCGTCGCCGCGATGGCCGCCGCGAGCGACCACGCCTCGAGCGAGGGCGCCGCCGTGCCCTTGATGTCGTTGAGGTTGAGCTCCGGCACGAGCGTCAGGTCGAAGCCGATCCGCTCGGCGCGCTGCGCCAGGCGCTTCACGTAGTCGAAGGTGACCGGCATGTTCTCGTTGTCGACGTTGCGCAGCCAGCCGCCGAAGAGCGGGGTCCAGTATCCGAATCGCACGTTGGTTCCTTGGGGGTGTGGGAAAGGCGGACGGGCGGGAGCCGCTGGTTGACGACGCGAAGCGTTGTGCGGGTCGCGCTGCCGGAGCCAGCGGAGGCAGTCGTGGCGGGCCCGCCACGGGCCTCCAGTCCGGTGGTTCTTGCGTTCTCAGGCCGTGAGCTGCGCCGCGTACTGCGTCTCCAGCAGACCACCGAGGTACTTCGCGATGGAGCGCGGGCCGGAGGCCGGCGCGGACTCCTCGACCGCGGGGTTGTAGTTCGTGTTCGTGTTGATGTCGTAGACGACGGTGCGGCCGTCCGTCGTCTCCATGAACTCGACGCCCGCGATGGTGATGCGCTGGTCGGCGAGGAACGTGCGGAGCTGCTGGACCAGCGGGTGCTCGGCGGTGATCTCGGTCCGCACGGCGAACGCCGGGGGCGCACCGGCGGTCTCGGTGCCGGGCACGTCGCAGACGGCACCCGCGATGACCTGCGGCACCTCGCACGCGTCGGCGGGGCAGAGCTCGAAGCTGCCGGCGCTGGTGTCGACGCGGACCGCGTACACGAACTCGCCGCCGACGAACTCGACGCGGGTGATGAAGGGCTCGCGGGCCGTCAGGTACTCCTGCAGCAGGGTGATGCCGTCGACCGGGGCCTCGAACTCGGGGCTGTCGACGTAGGCGTCGAACTCGGCGAGCGAGTCGAACCGCCGGACGCCCAGGCCCTTGCCGCCCTGGTTGTGCTTCGCGATGAAGGGGATGTCCTGCCCGTCGGTGAAGGTGCGGGCGGCGTCCTTGAGCGTCGTCGTGCCGAACACGGCGGTCGTGCGCGGCACGTCGAACCCGGCCTGCTGCAGGAGACCGTGCTGCGCGACCTTCGACACCTCGAGCTCGAGCACGTGACTGCCGCCGACGACCTGGCGGCCGGCACGCTCGAGCCAGCCGAGGATCGCCCGGGTGTACTCCTTGCTGTGCTCGTGGCCGCGGGTGTGGGAGCTCGCGGACATGCGGCTCCAGTAGACGCCGGGTGCCGGCTCGGCCGCGAGGTCGATCTGCCCCTCGGTCAGCAGGATCTCCTCGACCGGGACGCCCTCGGCCTCGAAGGCGGCGGCGAGCGGGGGGAACCACTCGGGGTTCTCGTGGATGACGTACACGCGCGGAGTGCTCACGCCCCCACCCTAGGCACGGTATACCGCACGCGCCCAAGTGTGTGACGTGGCGTTGCTTCTCGGTGGGGGCGGGTCGCACGGGGTCCTTGTCGCTCGGTGCGAGGTTCCGTACTCGGTGCGACCTGCTCGCCGTCGCACGGCGTACGGAACCTCGCACCATTCGGTACCGGCGGTGGTCGACCTCGCACCGTGCGAGGTCTTCAGCCGGCGAAGGTCTGCTGTCCGACGACGCCGAGGAGCTCGAGCTTCTGCGCGTCCTCCGACCCTGGAGGCGCCGTGAACAGCAGCAGTGCCTGCGCCTGGTCGTCGGTGTGCAGCACCTGGCAGTCGACGGTGATGCGGCCGAGCTCCGGCTGCACGATCGTCTTGTTGTCCGACCAGCGCGTGGCCACCTCGTGCTTGGCCCAGAGGTCGCGGAACTCGGCGCTGCGCGTCTGCAGCTCGGCGATGAGTTCGGTCGCCCGGCGGTCGCCCGGGCCCGCGAGCCCGACGGCCGCCCGGAGCGACGCGACCACCACCCGCCCCAGCCGCTCGTGCTGCTCGGGCGCGTACTTCGCGAGCTCCTCACCGGTCACGAACCACCGCCACGCCTGGTAGCGCCGGTTGCCGGGCAGGTCGACCGAGCTGCTGAGGAGCGCGGCCGCGAGCCGGTTCTCGACCAGGGTCTCGCCCAGGTGGCTGACGACGATCGCCGGGGTGTCCTCGAGCCGGTCGAGCACCCGCAGGATCGCCGGGTCGACGTGGTCGGCGCGGTGCATCCGGGTCGGGGCGTTCTGCCCGGCCAGGTGGAACAGGTGGTCGCGCTCGTCGAGGCTGCAGCGCAGGGCCCGGGCGATCGCCGCGATCATCTGCTCGGACGGCTGCGGTCCGCGTTGCTGCTCGAGTCGCGTGTAGTAGTCGACGGACATGCCGGCGAGGGCAGCGACCTCTTCGCGGCGGAGCCCCGGGGTCCGGCGTCGTGGCCCCTGCCCGAGGCCGACGTCCTCGGGGCGCAGCAACTCACGGCGACGGCGGAGGAAGTCGGCGAGCGCGGCACGGTCCATGGGTCGATCATCGTCCGCTTCCGGCCCGGGTGCCAGGGATCGCCGATCCCCCGATGACCGCGCTCTGGTTGCGACCCTGCCCACGGAGCATCGTGGTGGTCATGGACATCACGAACTCCACCGTCTTCATCCCCGGCGCGACCTCGGGCATCGGTCTCGCGCTCGCTCAGCGCCTGCAGGCCGCCGGCAGCACCGTCGTCATCGGCGGCCGTCGCCAGGCCCTCCTCGACTCCCTCGCCGCCGAGCACGGCTTCGGCACCGTGCAGATCGACGTCGCCGACGCGTCGTCGATCGAGGCCGCTGCCACCTCGGTGCTCGAGGCCTACCCGTCGCTCGATGCCCTCATCACCATGTCGGGGATCATGCGTGACGAGGACCTCCGCGACCCCGGGCACATCCACGACGCCGTCGAGCTCGTCCAGACGAACCTGGTCGGCACGATCCGGCTCATCGACGCGTTCCTGCCGCACCTGCTCGCCCAGCCCTCGGCCACCCTGATGACCGTCACGTCCGGTCTCGCGTTCGTCCCGCTCACCGCGTCGCCGACGTACAGCGCGACGAAGGCCGGTGTGCACGCCTACACGCAGGCCCTCCGTCAGCAGCTCGTCGGGTCCTCGCTCGAGGTGCTCGAGCTCGCCCCGCCGGCCGTCATGACCGACCTGATGGGCGGCGCCGACTTCGGTGGGATGCCGCTCGACGCGTTCGCCGACGAGGTCATGGCGCTCATCGAGTCCGGCGCTGCCCCGGAGATCCTGGTGCAGAACGTGCACCCGCTGCGCTTCGCCGAGCGGAACGGCAACCACCAGCAGATCCTCGAGATCATGGCGTCCCGCGAGCACTGAGTCGGGCGACGGCCCACGTTCGCACGGTGCGGGGTTCCGTGTTCGGTGCGAGGCACTTCGGCTCGCACCGAACACGGAACCTCGCACCAGGCGTGGTGCGCCTCGCACGGTGCGAGGGGCACGGTGCCCTGTCGCGGCGTCAGAGGGTGGCGAGGAGCTGCTGCAGTTCGGCCTTCGCGTCGGGCATCCGCTCGGGGCCGGTGAGCCGTTCCCGCTGCACCGAGATGCGGACGGTGTCCGGCTTCGGACCGTCCTCGGTGTTGAGCAGCACGGATTCGCGGTCGGCGAAGGTCCAGCGGGCCGAGGGGCGCCTGCCGCCGCGTCGCTCGGACGTCGGCGTGGATCCGAGTGCCGCCGTGAACACCGGGACGATCCGATCGAGCACGGCCTCTCGTTCACCCGGGACCTGCCGTGAGGCCGACACCGCGAAGGTGCCGTCCGCACGCTGACCGGGGATGCGGAGCCCGCGGGCCTGTTCGTACCCGATGGTGATGCCCTGTGCCCACCACGGCTCGACGCCCTGACCGATCAACCAGGACGCGATCGCCGCGTGCCCGATGGTGGCTCCGTCCGCTCGGTCGATCAGGGCATGCCAGTCGTCGGGCTTCTTGCCCGTCGCTGCAAGGACGCGGTCCGGCGCCATCCCCTGTGCATGCGAGCGAACCGTTCCGTCGGTCATGCCGTCATCGTAGGCTTCAGGACCCCGCCAGCACCGCTCACTGTCGGGAGCTGGCCCGCAGGCGACGCGCCAGCTGCGCACCCTTCGTGTCGATGATCAGCGGGAGACGCTCCTTGTCCACGACGCCGAACGCAGGATCGACCGTCACGAAACCGTCCACCTTCGACGAGATGGCGGTGGCGACGTGCACGGCACCCAAGGCTGTCAGGCCGAACTCCTCGATCAGCCCTGGGACTCCATCGCTGACGTCATCGATCCCGACCCAGTGCAGTTGCGTCGACCGCAGCAGGTCTCGCCATGCGGCCACATGGCGACGTGCAGCCTGCAGTCCCTTGTGGCGGGCAGATTCGAAGAGCTCGAACTCGGTGAACGCGCTCTACAGGATCCGCGTGTCGGCCAGGTCGAGGTGATCCCAGAACGCTGACGCCCCGACGTGCTGCGGCTCCGCACGGTGCAGCACGCATTCGATGAAACTCGTCTCGACGAGCACGACATCCGGCCTGCTGGTGCATCCGTCGAACTCCAGTACCCGATGCTCGTCGAACTCACCGGATCTGAGTCGCTCGAACACGATCAGCGTGCCTGGCGGATGCGCGCGATGGGTTCGGCTCGGCAGTCCGGATCGATCGACTCGATCGCACGCCGTCGGCGCTCGCGGCGTTCTTCGAACGTGCCTTCAGGTCGCGGCGTCCGAGCGAACAGCGCTTGCCGCTCGGCGTCGGTGAAGATCCTCGGCCCCCGCGGCCGACCAGGATCCGCGCTGAGCAGGGCGCGCCGACGACCCGCTGTGAGCTGTTCCTCGGTCGGGCCGCGGCGGATCGGTCGGCGTGGTTCGGTCGGCTGCATGGTGTCCCCTCGGTCGATGCGATCAACCGTAGGAGCATCGAATGGACTTCACGAAACATTCCGTATTTCGCTGGAGCCAGGCGCGAGGAGGACTACTCCGCAGCCGCCAGGACCGTCCGCCCGAGCCGCACGAAGTCGTCCACACCGATCGCCTCGCCCCGGGCGGTCGGGTCGATACCCGCCGCGGTCAGGACCTCGGACGCGTGCGCACTGCCGCCGAGCACCCCGGACAGGCTCTGCCGCAGCATCTTGCGTCGCTGCTGGAACGCCGCGTCCACCAGCGTGAACACCCGCGACCGCAGGAGCTCGTCCCCCGGGGGCTCGTGCCGGTCGAACGCCACCAGGACACTGTCGACGTTCGGCACCGGCCAGAAGACCTGACGGCTGACCAACCCGGCGGTGCTCCACGAGCCGTACCAGGCGGCCTTGACGCTCGGCGACCCGTAGACCTTGCTGCCGGGGCCCGCGGCGAGCCGGTACCCGACCTCGGCCTGCACCATCACGAGCGACCGCTCGATCGACGGGAAGGTCGCGAGAAGGTGCAGCAGCACGGGCACGGAGATGTTGTAGGGCAGGTTCGCGACGAGGTGCGTCGGTTCGACGTCGAGGTCCGTGGCGGCGACGGTCATGGCGTCCTGCTGCACGACCGTCAGCGTGGCGTCCGGCTGCATCGACGACACCGTCGACGGGAGCTTGGCGGCCAGGCGCTTGTCGATCTCGACCGCGGTGACGGGCGCGCCGGTCTCGGTGAGCCCGAGCGTCAACGACCCGAGCCCCGGGCCGATCTCGAGCACCCGTGCCGACGGGGTCACGCCGGCGACCGACACGATCCGCCGCACGGTGTTGGCGTCGTGCACGAAGTTCTGGCCGAGCTTCTTCGTCGGGGTGACGTCGAGTTCGGCCGCGAGTTCCCGGATCTCCGCCGGGCCGAGCAGTGCGCCCACGACTACTCGTCCACCGTCACGGGCTCGGCGTCCCACGCGCCGTAGACGAGCTCGGTGTTCGAGGCGATCTGGGCCGCGAGCATCGAGGCATCCGTGCCGAGCGTCTCCGCCATCGACCGCAGGGTGAGCGGGATGAGGTACGGCGCGTTCGGGCGACCACGGAACGGGGTGGGCGTCAGGAACGGCGCGTCCGTCTCGATCATGATCAGGTGCCGCGGGGCGACGACCAGGGCTTCACGCAGCAGTGCGGCGTTCTTGAACGTCACGGTGCCGGCGAACGACATGTACCAGCCGCGCTCGGCGCAGAGCCGGGCGAGGTCGGGGCCCCCGGAGAAGCAGTGGAAGACGGTCCGCTCCGGCGCGCCGACGCGGTCGAGGACCTCGACCACGGCGTCGTGCGCGTCGCGGTCGTGGATCGTCAGCGCGAGGTCGTGCTCCTTCGCGATGCGGATGTGCTCCTCGAACGAACGGACCTGGGCGTCGCGGCCGTCCTCGCCGGTGCGGAAGAAGTCGAGACCGGTCTCACCGATCGCCCGGACCCGCGGCAGCGCGGCGAGCCGTTCGATGCCGGCGAGGTGCTCGTCGAGCAGCCCCTGTTCCTGCAGCACGGGCGCTTCGTTCGGGTGCAGCGCGACGGCCGCCAGGACCCGGGGCTCCCGAGCGGCGATCGACGCGGACCACTCCGAGGTGGCGAGGTCCGTGCCGACCTGCACGACACCGCGCACGCCGACGCTCGAAGCACGGTCGAGGTGCTCGCGGTACTCGAGCGGACCGTCGCCCCCGTCGCCGACACCGTCGGCGATCTCCATGTGGGTGTGGTTGTCGTACACCGGCACGACGAGCGCCTGCGGCAGCGGCGGGTACGTCAGGTCGCGCTTCGAGCCACCGGACCCCCCGTCCCCGCGGGACCGGACGTGCGACTCGGCGTCGGTCACGCGGAGACCTGCTCGATCCGGGGGAAGAGCCCGCCCTCGAGCGGCACCACGTGCGACGCTGCCTGCCACTCGAACGCGCGGTCGACCCGCTGCTCGGCGACGGACCCGCCGGCGCCGATCGAGGCCCAGAGCTTCTCGGTCGCCTTCGGCATGACCGGGGACAGCAGGACGGTGACGGTGCCGAGGCCGCGGAGCGCGGTGGTCAGGACCGTGCCGAGGCGCTCGCGGTTGGCGTCGTCCTTCGCCAGGGCCCACGGCGCCTGCTCGGTGATGTACCCGTTCAGGGCGTCGACGAGCTCCCACACGATGGCGATCGCCTCGTGCGGGGCGAAGGCCGCGATGGCGGCGTCGGCACGCTCGGTGACCGAGACGGCCAGGGCGTCGATCGCCTGGTCGGACTCGGTCAGCGCGCCGCGCTCCGGGACCTCGCCGTCGCAGTACTTCTGCAGCATGGCGACCAGGCGTGACGCCAGGTTGCCGTAGCCGTTCGCGAGCTCGGCCTGGTAGCGCGCCGAGATGTCTTCCCAGCTGAAGTTGCCGTCCTGCCCGAAGGTGATGGCACGCAGGAAGTAGTAGCGGAAGGCATCGGACCCGAACGTGTCGGTGATCTCCGACGGAGCGATGCCGGTCAGCTTCGACTTGGACATCTTCTCGCCGCCGACGAGCAGCCAGCCGTGGCCGAAGACGCGCTCCGGCACCGGCAGCCCGGCGGCCATGAGCATCGCCGGCCAGATGACGGCGTGGAAGCGGGCGATGTCCTTGCCGACGATGTGCACGCTCGGCCAGAGGCGCCGGAACGCCTCGTCGTCGTCGGTGCCGTAGCCGAGCGCCGTGACGTAGTTGAGCAGGGCGTCGAACCACACGTACAGCACGTGGTCGCTGTCCCACGGGATCTTGATGCCCCAGTCGAAGCTGGAACGCGAGATCGACAGGTCGCGGAGTCCCTGCTTCACGAACGAGATGATCTCGTTGCGGACGCTCTCGGGCTGGATGAACAGCGGGTTCGACTCGTACAGGTCGAGCAGGCGCTGCTCGAAGTCGGACATCCGGAAGAAGTAGTTGCGCTCGGCCAGCACCTCGACCGGGATCGAGTGGATCGCGCAGACCTGCTGGCCCTCGTACCCACCGGTGCCGGCGACCAGGTCGCTCGGCTGCTTGTACTCCTCGCAGCCCACGCAGTAGAAGCCCTCGAACTCGCCGGCGTAGATGAAGCCGTCGTCGTAGAGCTTCTGCAGGAACGCCGTCACGCCGCGCTCGTGGCGTTCGTCGGTGGTGCGGATGAAGTCGTCGTTCGCGACGTCGACCGTGTCGAGCAGTGGCTTCCAGGCGTCGTTGACCAGCCGGTCGGCCCATTCCTTGGGCGAGACGTCGTTCGCCGAGGCGGTGCGCAGGATCTTCTGCCCGTGCTCGTCGGTGCCGGTGAGCAGCCAGGTGTCATCACCGCGCTGCCGGTGCCAGCGCGCGAGGAAGTCCGCGGCGACCTCGGTGTAGGCGTGCCCGATGTGGGGCACGTCGTTCACGTAGAAGATCGGCGTGGTGATGCTGAACGAGGACCCGGCGGACATGCGGACCATCCTACGGGCGCACGGAACCCCGATGACGCGTGCGGCGGTGGACTGTGGAGAACCGGGTCCGGGAGGCCCGTGACGGGCCCGCCCCGCGCCTCCAGACCGGCGGACGCGAACGTGACGAGCCCCGCTCAGCGCGCCGCGAGCGCCCCTTCGTACAGGTCGCGCTTCGACAGCCCGGTCGCGTCCGCGACCGCCGCGGCGGCCTCCTTCATGCGCATGCCGGCGGCCACCCGCTCGAGCACCAGCCGCACGCCGTCGTCGATCGTGGCTTCTTCGGTGGCCTCTGCCGCGCCGGCGACGACGATGCAGATCTCGCCCCGCACACCCTCGGACGCCCACGTGACGAGTTCGTCCAGCGGCCCGCGACGGACCTCTTCGTACAGCTTCGTGAGCTCGCGGCAGACCGCGGCGCGGCGGTCGCCCCCGAACCCGACGGCCATGTCGGCCAGGGTCTCGGCCAGCCGGTGCGGCGACTCGAAGAACACCATCGTCCGCTGCTCCCCCGCCAGCGCCTGGAACGCCCGGCGGCGCTCCCCGGCCTTGCGGGTCGGGAACCCCTCGAACGTGAAGCGGTCGGTGGGCAGCCCGGACACGGCGAGCGCCATGAGCACGGCCGACGGCCCGGGCAGGGCGGTGACGGTGACGCCGGCGGCCGCGGCGGCCTCGACGAGCGGGAAGCCCGGGTCGCTGATCGCGGGCATGCCGGCGTCGGTGAGGACGACGACGTCCTCGTCGCGGGCGAGCTCGACGACCTCGGACGCCTTCGCCCGTTCGTTGTGCTCGTGCAGGGCGATGAGCCGCGGACGGTTCTCGATGCCCAGGGCGCGCATCAGGTGGATGGCGGTCCTGGTGTCCTCCGCCGCGACGACCGTGGCGTTGGAGAGGGTCTCGACGAGACGGCGCGAGGCGTCCCCGAGGTTGCCGATGGGCGTTGCTGCGAGGACGATCACGCACCCATTGTCCCCGCACCCCAGTCGCAGCGCGGACATACGGTCGATCCGTAGGATGCTCAGCGATGACCAGCGAGCTGACCGACGACCGCACGGCCGTGCCCGACGGGCCGGTCGGCTCGCGCCTGGACGACTGGTGGGCGCGGGTGCTCTCCACGTCGCAGCGGGTCGCCGTGTGGCGGTGGACGGGTCCGCTCGCGGTGACGCTCCTCGCCGCCGTGCTGCGGCTGGTGAACCTCGGCACCCCCCACTCGCTCGTGTTCGACGAGACGTACTACGTCAAGGACGGCTGGTCGATCGTGCACCTCGGGTACGAGGGCACCTGGCCCGCGAACCCGAGCGGTGACACCGCCCCGACGACCGACGACCGGTTCGTGCGCGGTGAGACGGACATCTTCACGAGCGCCGCGGAGTTCATCGCGCACCCGCCGCTCGGCAAGTACCTCATCGGCCTCGGGATGCTGCTGTTCGGGGCGGACAACTCGTTCGGCTGGCGCTTCACGGTCGCCGTGCTCGGCATCGCGACGGTGTTCCTGACCGCGGTGATCGCCCGGTCGCTGTTCCGTTCGACGATGATCGGCACGCTCGCCGGCTTCCTGCTCGCGATCGACGGGCAGGCGATCGTGATGTCGCGGGTGACGCTCCTCGACGGCATCCTGACCTTCTTCGTCATCCTCGGGTTCGGGGCGCTGCTGCTCGACCGACGGCAGGGTCAACGGCGGCTCGACGAGTGGGTCGCCGCCCGCGCCGCCGCCGGGCGGACCACCCTGTGGGGGCCGGTGTTCTGGTGGCGGCCGTGGTTGTTCGCGATGGGCCTGGCCCTGGGGCTGGCAGCGGCGACGAAGTGGTCGGGCGTGTACTTCCTGGCGTTCTTCGCCGTGTACTCCGTGCTCAGCGACATGATGATGCGCCGCCGCGCCGGCGTCGAGTTCTGGTCGTCGAGCGCGCTGCTGCAGCAGGCACCGGTGTCGTTCCTGCTGACCGTGCCGATCGCCGCAGTGACCTACGTGGCGTCGTGGACCGGCTGGTTCGTGTCGAAGGACGGATGGGACCGCAACTGGCTGTCCTCGGGCGGCGAACGCTGGACCGGGCTGCTCGCCTGGGTGCCGGACAGCCTGCAGAACTGGTGGCACTACCAGTCGGAGATCTACGCCTTCAACATCGGGCTGCACACCCCGCACTCGTACCAGGCGAACCCGCTGCTCTGGCTCGTGATGCAGCGCCCCACGTCGATGTTCTACGTCGGCACGGACGCCGGACAGGACGGCTGCTGGGCGACCCGCTGCGGCGAGGCGATCACCGGCATCGCGAACCCGTTCATCTGGTACGCCTCGGTCATCGCCACGGTGGCGCTGCTCGTGCTCTGGATCCTGCGCCGGAAGTGGGAGTACGGCTTCGTCCTGCTCGGCGTCGCGGCGGGGTACCTGCCCTGGCTGATGTACGTCGACCGGACGGTGTTCCAGTTCTACACGATCGCGTTCGAGCCCTACATGGTGATGGCACTGGCCGCCGCGATCGGGTTGGTGCTCGGCAGGCGGAGTGACGAACGGTCACGCCGGTCACGGGCGATCCTGTGGGTCGGCGTGTACCTGGGCGTCGTCGTGCTGGCCTCGGTCTACTGGTACCCGATGTGGACGGCGATGCAGGTGCCGTGGGACTTCGTCCGGTCGCACTACTGGGTCCCCAGCTGGCTGTAGCCGGTCTGTCAGGTCCGGCCGGTCTGACCGGGCTCGCCGCGCCCGTCGCGCTGGGCGCTTTGGTGGCGACCACCGCCGGACTGGAGGCCCGTGGCGGCGCCGCCACGGGCCTCCCGTCCGCCGCTCCCCGCGTTCTCGTGCCCGCGGGACGCCGTCGTCTTCGGACAGCGCGTCTCAGCGCACGTACGAGCCGGAGGTGAGGTCCTCGACCAGGGACGGCCGCGACGGACGCCAGCCGAAGGTCGACCGGGCGTGCGCGCCGGACGCCTCCTGGTGCAGCAGCAGGGCGTCGGCGTAGTCCCGCCCGAGCCGATCCCGGCTCGCGTCGACGCTCTCGGCGACGACCGGTGCGCCGTGGGCCCCGGCCTCGGCGACCTGACGGACGGTCGGGTTGTCCCCGGTCGCGGCGACGATGTACCCGTCGGGCTCGCCGCGGTGCAGCGCGAGGACGTAGAGCTCGCCGAGGTCGTCGACGTGCACCGTCGTCCACCGCTGGGAGCCGTCGCCCACCAGCCGCACCGGCTGCTCGCCGTCGCTGACGAACATCGCCGGGATGCCGGCGCCGCGCCCGTACACGATGCCGGGGGCGACGATGGTGCTCCGCACGTCGCTCGCCCGCAGCAGGGCCTCGTTCGGTCCGCGCCAGGCGGTCAACGCCGGCGGGTCGAGCGGCGACTGCTCGGAGATGTCCGTCGAGTCGCCGAAGGTGAAGATCCCACCGGTGTGCACGAACGGCTTCGGGGTGCCGGCCAGGGCACCGATCGCGGTGCCGATGAAGTCCGGGTCGACGCCGGGCGCCGATGCCGTGTGGACCACACCGTCGTTCTCGTGCAGCAGCCGTTCGACGACGTCGGTGTCGGTGACGTCGCCGACCAGTGCCCGACCACCGGCGTCACGGACGCGCTGGGCCTTCTCGTCGGACCGGACGAACGCGGTCACCTCGTCGCCGTGGGCCACGAGGGAGCGGAGGACGGAGGAGCCGATGTAGCCGGACGCGCCGGTGAGGAAGACGTGCATGCGGCCAGCCAACCACGGCGGCCGGGCGGCGTCGCCGTAGCCGTCGGCGGCGTCGGCGTCGTCGTCGTCGCTAGGAGGTCAGGGTCCAGGCGCGGCGTTTCACGAGCACGTGGCCGCGCGAGGTCGTGAGTCGGCTCCACGGACCCGTCTCGAACAGGCGGACCGGGTCGTGCCCGAGGAACCCGAGGCTCTCGCCCGCGAAGCCCGCACCGGCGGGCAGGTGTTCGACGCCCGGGACCGGTCGGCCCCAGACCTCGGCACGGATCCGCCGGACGATGGCCTCGCCCGAGTTGGACGGCACCGCATCGGCGACCTCGGCGATGCCGTCGCGGGTGGCCCGGCGGAGGAGTTCCGGGGAGACGTCCGGCAGCGGCACCCAGCCACCGCGGGGCGGGGAGATGGCCGCCCACGTCACGGTGTGCACCTCGTGCGGCAGCTCGACCTCGATCGGGGTGGCCCGCGTCGGGTCGGCACCCTCGGCGTGTTCGGCGTCCTGCGCCTCGGCCAGCAGGCGGAGGCGTTCGAGGAGCGACTGCAGCGGGACCACGGTGTCGATCGACGCGGGCTCGGTGAGCGAGAACGTGCGGAGCCCGAGCACCGTCGGCAGTTCGTCGAGCAGCCCGAGCGGGTAGAGGATCGCCGTGTAGACGGCCAGGACGCCGGAGTCGGCGATGAGCCGGACCGAGCCGTCCTCGATCCGAGCGGCACGTCCGAGGTACGTGCGGAGGTCACCGAGTGAGGCGGCGTCGGGAAGCGTGAACGAGTTGCCCATGTCGTCCTCGATCCTACCGGCCATCGGCGCCGCGCAGCCTGGGCGCGACGACCTGCGACGGCGGCGGGCAGCCGTTCGTAGACTGCACAGCGTGAACGGCGAACCCGACTTCCTGCGGACCCTGCGACTCGAGGACACCGGTGCGAGCACGGGCGAGACGATCCTGACCGGTGCCAGCCACTGGTCCCCGGGCGGACGGGTGTTCGGCGGCCAGGTCCTGGCGCAGTGCATCGTCGCCGCGCAGCGGACGATCGAGGGACGCGACGTCCACTCGATGCACGGCTACTTCCTGCGGCCCGGCGACATCGACGTGCCGATCACCTTCGGCGTCGAGCGCATCCACGACGGCCGGTCGTTCGCGGCCCGTCGCGTGCAGGCCTACCAGCGGGGTGTCCCGATCTTCTCGATGATCGCGTCGTTCCAGGTGCCGGACACCGGCATCGAGCACCAGGACCCGTACCCGGTGGACACCCCGGACCCGGAGTCGCTACCGTCGGCCGCGTCGATCCTGTCCGCGATCGACCACCCGGTCGCACGTGCCTGGGCCGCGCGGTCCATCGACCTGCGACACGTCGAGGGCCCGGTGTTCGTCGACGTGCAGGGCGAGCACGTGCCGCACCAGGCGGTCTGGTTCCGGGTGCAGGGCGACCTGCCGGATGACCCGGCGCTCCACCGTGCGGTGCTCGGGTACGCGAGCGACCTGTCGATCCTCGAGCCGATCATGCGGCGGCACGGCGTCGCCTGGGGCACCCCGGGGGTCAAGAGCGCGAGCCTCGACCACGCCATGTGGTGGCACCGCGACGGTCGCGCCGACGAGTGGATCCTGTACACGCAGGAGTCCCCGAGCGCGCAGGGCGGACGGGGACTCGCGTTCGGCCGGATGTTCTCCCGTGACGGCAAGCTGCTGGCCACCGTCGCCCAGGAGGGCATGATGCGGGTGCCTACGGCCGGCTGAACTGCACCGGTTCCTCGAGGTAGCGCTCGCACGCGGCCCGCTCGGTGTCGGTCAGCCGACGCGGACGGTTCGTCGCCGCGTCGACCATCACGAGCGCCGTCGTCGCCCGGGTGTACAGGACGGCGGGGTGCTGCCCCGCCGGCGACCAGACCTCGTACGAGACGTCGATGCTCGCACCCCCGAGCCGCCCGATCCACATCTGGATGTCGAGCGGCTGACGGAGGTACGGGATGGACTCCAGGTACTCGAGGCGCTGACCGGCGATCACCGTCATGGTGCCCGAACCGGGCCGACCGTCGATGATCGGCTCGGGCAGGTCGCCGTCCGGGTCCTCACCCGGGTCTGCACCCCAGAACCCCACGATGCGCGCTTCTTCGAGCAGGCGCAGCATCGCGGAGTTGTTGACGTGGCCGTAGGCGTCGATGTCGCTCCACCGCATGCGGATGGGAGCGTGCAGTCTCGCCACGAGGGTCAGTCGCGGGTGAGCTTGCGGTAGGTCGCGCGCCCGGGCTTCGCGGCATCGGCGCCGAGGCGCTCGATCTTGTTCTCCTCGTAGGCCTCGAAGTTGCCCTCGAACCAGTACCAGTTCGGCGTGCCGTCCTCGTTGAGGCCCTCCCACGCCAGGATGTGCGTGGCGATGCGGTCGAGGAACCACCGGTCGTGGGTGATGACCACGGCGCAACCGGGGTACTCGAGCAGGGCGTTCTCGAGGCTGCCGAGCGTCTCGACGTCCAGGTCGTTGGTCGGCTCGTCGAGGAGCAGCAGGTTGCCGCCCTGCTTGAGCGTCAGCGCCAGGTTCAGACGGTTGCGCTCACCACCGGACAGGATGCCGGCGCGCTTCTGCTGGTCCGGGCCCTTGAACCCGAACTGCGACACGTAGGCGCGGGACGGGATCTCGGTCTTGCCGACCTGGATGTAGTCGAGTCCGTCGGACACGACCTCCCACAGGTTCTTGTTCGGGTCGATGCCGCCGCGGGTCTGGTCGACGTAGGAGATCTGGACGGTGTCACCGATCTTCAGCGTGCCGCCGTCGAGGGGCTCGAGCCCGACGATCGTCTTGAAGAGCGTGGTCTTGCCGACGCCGTTCGGGCCGATGACGCCGACGATGCCGTTGCGGGGCAGCGTGAACGACAGGTCGCCGATGATGACGCGCTCACCGAACTGCTTGCGCAGGTGCTCGGCGTCGATGACCTGCGAACCCAGACGCGGGCCGACCGGGATCACGATCTCCTCGAAGTCGAGCTTGCGGGTGCGCTCGGCCTCGGTGACCATCTCCTCGTAGCGGGCGAGACGGGCCTTCGACTTCGCCTGACGGCCCTTGGTGTTGCTCCGGACCCAGTCGAGCTCCGAGGACAGGCGCTTCGCGAGCTTGGCGTCCTTCTTGCCCTGGACCTCGAGGCGAGCGCGCTTCTTCTCGAGGTAGGTCGAGTAGTTGCCCTCGTACGGGTACAGGCGGCCGCGGTCGACCTCGGCGATCCACTCGGCGACGTGGTCGAGGAAGTACCGGTCGTGGGTCACGGCGAGGACGGCACCGTGGTACTGCTGCAGGTGCTGCTCGAGCCAGAGCACGCTCTCGGCGTCGAGGTGGTTGGTGGGCTCGTCGAGGAGGAGCAGGTCGGGCTTCTGGAGCAGCAGCTTGCAGAGCGCGACGCGGCGCTTCTCACCACCGGACAGGTGCGTGACGAGTTCGTCCCCCGGGGGGCACTGCAGCGCGGCCATGGCCTGCTCGAGCTGGGAGTCGAGGTCCCACGCGTCAGCGGCGTCGATGTCTTCCTGCAGCGTGCCCATCTCGGCCAGGAGCGCGTCGAAGTCGGCGTCCGGCTCGGCCATGAGCGCCGAGATCTCGTTGAAGCGCGCGAGCTTGCCGTGGATCTCGCCCACGCCTTCCTGCACGTTCTCGAGCACGGTCTTGCTCTCGTCGAGCTCCGGCTCCTGCATGAGGATGCCGACGCTGAAGCCCGGCGTGAGCTTCGCCTCGCCGTTGGACGGCTGGTCGAGACCCGCCATGATCTTCAGGATCGTCGACTTGCCAGCACCGTTCGGTCCGACGACGCCGATCTTGGCGCCGGGGAGGAACGACATCGTGACGTCGTCGAGGATCAGCTTGTCGCCGACCGCCTTGCGGGCGCGGACCATCTGGTAGATGTACTCAGCCATATCTCGATGAGTCTACTGAACCCGGCCCGCTGCCGGAACGCGCACAAGGGGTGTTGCATCGGCACACTTCGACGTACGGTTGCCTCGCCTTCCACCAGAGGCCTCGTCGTCCACACGGAGATCAGGATCAGGGACATGCCCACAACACGAATCCGCCGGCTCGCACTCCCCCTCGTCGGAGCGGTCGCACTCGCGGTCGGTCTCGTCGCACCCACCGGCGCGACGGCATCGGCAGCCACCGTCGCCCCGCACGGCACTCCGCTGGTCGAGTACACCGCCAACATCACCGAGGGCGGGGCCGGCACCGGGTACTCCTCGTACATCAACGTGCACGACGCCTACAACAACGCGTTCTCCGTGGGGATCCAGTCCGACAAGGGGTCCACCGTGAGCAAGGGTGCGCCGCGGTTCATCTGGGAGCGCGTGCAGAACGGCAAGTTCACGTACGGCTACCTCGGCCCGGCGACCCACAACGTGACCCCGGTCGGACTCCGCTTCTACCCGAACAACGTCGGGACCTTCTTCGCGAACGGCCACACGATCGCGGCGGTCGGCCTGAACCTGAAGGGGCGCCTGTTCTTCAACGTCGAGGGGAACGGCCGCCTGAACGGCGACGTCGTCCACTCGTCGATGCGCAACGTGAAGATCACGGTGCGCAACAAGCCCGGCGTGAGCGGTCTGCAGGGCACGTGGAACACGAACTTCTCGTTCCACGGCCTGAAGGCACGCCAGGTCAACTCGCCGGCGGTCCAGGGAGCGACGTTCTGGGTGGACGGCCGTGTGAGCGGCCTGCCGAAGGGCGGCAACTGGGACACGACCGAAGTGGCGGGCATCGGCATGATCACCCAGCGCTGGTGATCGTCGGACACTGATCCGCGCGACGGGCATCACGCGGCCGTGCGTTCGTGCTCCTCGGGTGCGTCCAGGGCGCGCAGGCCGTCGACCTGACCGGCGTCGTCGAGATCGTGGTCGTGTTCGTCGTCCCGATCGACGTGGTCGGGCTCGACGTGATCGACCGACTCCTCGCCGTCCGCCCGGGCCTGGTCCTGCCCAGGAGCCGACCCGGGCTCGTCCGGGGTCGGGCCGCGCACCTCGCCGGTCCGGGGGTCGACGTCCGGGGTGACACCCGGCGTCACCGCCGAGTCCGAGGTGTGTCGAGGCACCTTGACCCAGTTGCTGATGCCCCACGCCAGGTCGTGCCCGATGCCGTCGGCGTCGATCTCGACCGAGGTCCCACCGCGACCGTCGCGTTCCCACGTGCGGATGCGGACCCGGCCGGCGACGACGATCCGGTCGCCCTTCTTCAGGGACTTGAACACGTTCGATGCGAGCGACCGGAACGCGGTGACGGTGTACCAGTTGGTCGCGCCGTTGACCCAGGCGGCGGTTGCCCGGTCCCAACGGCGTGAGGGCGACGCGAGTCGGAGACTCGTGATGGCGATGCCGGTCTCGGTGACGAGGTGCCGGGGCTCGGTGGCGACGATTCCGCAGACGGTGATGATGTCGTTCATGGGTCGATCGTCACGGAGCCCGGGGCTGCATCAGCGGCCCCGGGCTCGATCTGTGGCGTGTGGACCCGATCAGGCGACCTGTGGAGGACGAGTCCCCCGGGCCTCCTGTCCGGACCCGCTCAGTGAGCTCGGAACTCGGGCCGGGCGGCCAACGGTCCGAGCGCGGCGTGGACCGCACCCTTCGCGGAGTCGAGGGACGGGTAGGGCCCGCCCGCCCGTCGGCGTCCGTAGAGCTCGACCTGGAAGCCGTCCGCCGCCCGGTGGATGCTGCCCACCGCGCCGGCCGGACCGATGGCGACCCAGGTTCCCGTGTTGTCCGTCATGTTCGAACCACCTCCTTGTGGCCCTGCCGTCCCGGGGTCAGGACGCCAGGATGTACTGACTGTAGGCCTTCCGGACCTTGTTCACCTTGGGCAGCGCCACTGCGAGGCAGTAACCCTGGCCCGGGTTCTTCGCGAAGAAGTCCTGGTGGTACTCCTCGGCGCGGTGGAACGTCGAGAGCGGCTCGATGGTGGTGACGATGCCGCCGTCCCAGATGTCGGAAGCCCGCTCGATCGCGCGCTCGAACAGCTCGCGCTGCGCGTCGTCGGCCGGGAACATCGCCGAGCGGTACTGCGTGCCGACGTCGGCGCCCTGACGGTTCAGCTGACGGGGGTCGTGCAGCGTGAAGAAGACGTCGAGGATCACGTCGGCGGGGATCACCGACTCGTCGAACGTCACGGCGACCGCCTCGGCGTGCCCCGTCGTGCCGGTGCACACCAGTTCGTAGGAGGGCTCCTCGACGTGTCCGCCGACGTAGCCGGACACCACGTCCTGCACACCCTGGAGCGTGCGGTACACGGCGTCGAGACACCAGAAACATCCACCTGCGAGCACGAACGTGGTCATGGCCACTCCCTCTCTCCGGGCCGCCGATGCAGCCGCCTCGTTCCTCCACAACAGTGCGCGCGGAGACCCTGTTCCCCAGATCTGATGGCACCCCTCGGCGTGTCGGTGGTCCGCCGTAGCGTCGGCACCACACCGACCAGGAGGCCAGCGATGCAGACCATCACCGAACCCGCACTGCGGATCCGCACCGTCCCGCTGGCCCGCGCCCGGGGCGACTACCGGATCCTCGACGTCCGCGACGACCTGAGCCGGGTCACCCGGGCCAACGGCGAGATCGTCGGGTACGTCGACCGCATCGACGTCGCCGGCGACACCGCGTACCGTGCCCGCCGGTACGTCGCGACCGAGCGCCGGTTCGTCGAGCTGCCGAGCGTGTGGTCCGCCGACGACGCCGTGGACACCCTGCGCTGGTCATGATGTTCCAGATTGGAATCATCTGCGGTGGGATGCGCGGAACGCCGTCCGGCCTCCCCGACGCCTGAACGTTCCGTGGGTATGGTGCGCGCATGGACTGGTGGAACGACCTGACCGACTGGACTTCGTCCGACACGGGTTGGCGGGTGCTCTCGGGCGCTGTGATCCCCTTCGTCGCCATCGTCGTGGCGGGCGTCATCGCGGCGCTCATCGGGCGCAGCGCGACGAAGCGGGTCGTGGCGCTGCAGGAGCGGGAATCGAAGAACGCGGCCGTGGCCGCGATCCTGACGGCTGCGCGCAAGGCAGCTGCGTGGGGATCGCTCGGACACGACGAGCGGGCCTACGCCGACCACCTCGCCGAGGACGCCGACATCCGGCTGCGCCTGCTCCCCGTGCAGGGTGCGCCCCTGGCCGCCAACTGGGCACAGCACGAGATCGCCGACATCAAGAAGAACTCGTCGACGTTCAGCTTCCAGGCCGACCAGTCCCTCGCCGAGTTCCGAGACCGCCTGCTCGACTGGCAGGCGCGACCGAGCCGTGCGCGCAAGCTCTTCAAGGCAGACCTCGAGCGCTGGAAGTTCGAGTCCCCGGACCCCGACGCCGACCTCATCAAGCGACAGCAGGACTGGAACGCCGACCAGGCCGAACCCCCGCGCACGCAGGCGCAGGCGCAGGCGCAGGCAACGGCCCCGGCCGCTCCCGCCGAGCGTCCCACCCCGACGACGACCTCGCTGCGTCCGGCGCAGCGCCCCGCGTCCGCACCCTCGACTCCTCCGGCACCGGCCGCTGCCGCCCCCGGTGCTGCTGCACCAGGTGCTGCTGCACCAGGTGCTGCCGGCGGGACGACCCCGTCGTTCTCGGTGAACCGCGGTGCGGGCACGAACCCGAACCGCGGCACCACCGACCCGAACGCCACGCGTTCCTTCGGTGACAACACCACCCGCGTGTACGGCGACGACGAGGCTGCACCCCCGGTCCGTCCGACGCTGGGTACCCCGACCTCGCCCTCCCGCTCCCCCCAGGGACGCGGCACGGACGACACCGAGGTCGTGGACGACGCCAGCGCCACCCGCGCCTTCGGCGACACCGACCGCGCACCGCGGAACGACCGCCCGTCCTCGTCCGACCGCCCCGTCGCGACGCCCACCGCAGCCGACGCACACGTCAACCGGGCACCCGCGAACGACGTCCCGCCCGCCTCGGCACCCCGGGTCGACACCCCCGGCGCGACGAACACCACGTCCGTCCCGACGCGGCTGAACCAGGCCCCCGCAGAGCCGGCCGACGCGAACGAGACGTCCGAGGCGCCGTACACGCAGCCGATCAGCGCCGCCGAGCTCCGACGCCGCGCCGCGGACGACGACGAGTAACAGCCACCACAACGAGCAGCAGCCAGCACGACGAGTAGTAGCCAGCACGACGAGAACAGGGCCGCCATCCGGAGAGGATGGCGGCCCTGTTCGTCTTCGGCGCCCCCGGCAGGAATCGAACCCGCGGCACGGTGGGTAGAAACCACCTGCTCTATCCACTGAGCTACGGAGGCGAGCAGCGTCGATTGTAGCGGCGAGCGCCCCTCAGACGCTCGATGCACGCCCCGCCGCGTCGCCGCGACAGGGCTCGGCGGTCGCCCAACGGTCGGCCACCGTCTGCTCCCCGTTCCCCTCCACGACACCCGCGCTTCGTAGCGTCCGGAGCATGCGCACCACCGGTTCCGTCCTCGCCGTCGTGCCCGCCCGTGCTGGGTCGAAGGGGATCCCCGGCAAGAACCTCCGTACGGTCGCGGGGCGTTCGCTGGTCCGTCGAGCGGTCGAATCGGCACGACGTTCCGCGCGCATCGACGAGGTGGTCGTCACGACCGACGGCGACGCCATCGCTGCCGAGGCCGTCGCCGCCGGTGCCGCCGTGGTCCGCCGTCCGCCCGAGCTCGCCGGCGACGAGGCGTCCTCGGAGTCCGCGCTGCTGCACGTCCTCGACGCGATCAGCACGCCGCTGCCCGAGGTCCTCGTCTTCCTGCAGGCGACCTCGCCGTTCATCGACCCGGCCGACCTCGACGCCGCCGTCGCGCGCGTGGTCGACGGGCACGCCGACGCGGTGTTCGCCGCCGCTCCGTCACACGCGTTCCTGTGGCGGACCGCCCCGGACGGCACGGCGGTCGCGGTGAACCACGACGCTGCGACCAGGCCCCGTCGGCAGGACCGCGAGCCCGAGTACCGCGAGACCGGCGCCTTCTACGTGATGCGGACGGCGGGGTTCCTCGAGAACCGGCACCGGTTCCACGGCCGCGTCGAGCTGGCCGTCGTCGACGGTGCCGGCGCGATCGACATCGACGACGAGGCCGACCTGGCCCTCGCCGAAGCCCTCGCCGAAGCCCCGGCCCCGGCCCCGACCCCGACCCCGACAGCCACCACGACCCGAGACCCATCCCCGACGCGGGCCACCCCCGCACCGAACGGAGCACCATGACCGTCACCATCGGTACGTCCACGATCGGCGCGGGCCACCCCGCGTACCTCATCGGCGAGATCGGCCTCAACCACAACGGCGACGTCGACATCGCGAAGCAGCTCATCGACGTCGCTGCCGACGCGGGCCTGCAGGCCGTGAAGTTCCAGAAGCGCACCCCCGCGATCTCCACGCCGGAGCACATGAAGAACACCCCGCGCAGCACCCCGTGGGGCGACATGACCTACCTGGAGTACCGCTACCGCGTCGAGTTCGACCGCGACCAGTACATCGAGATCGGCGACCACGCGACCCTCCGGGGCCTCGACTGGTTCGCGTCGCCGTGGGACGAGCCGTCGGTCGACTTCCTCGAGGACCTCAACGTCGTCGCCTACAAGATCGCCTCGGCGTCCGTCACCGACCTCGGCATGCTCGCCGCCGTCGCCGCGACCGGCAAGCCCGTCATCCTGTCGACCGGCATGTCCACGCTCGAGCAGATCGACGCCGCCGTCGAGACCCTCGGCACCGACCGTCTCGTCCTCATGCACGCGACGTCGACCTACCCGCTGCCGGCCGAGGAGGCGAACCTCCGCATGATCGACACCCTCGCCCACCGGTACGCGGGCGTCCCCGTCGGGTACTCCGGCCACGAGCCCGGCCTGCAGATCTCCATCGCCGCGGTCGCCCTCGGCGCCACGGCTGTCGAGCGCCACATCACGCTCGACCGCACGATGTGGGGCTCCGACCACGCCGCGTCGCTCGAGCCGCACGGCCTGAAGACGCTCGCCCGCGACATCCGCATCATCGAGACCGCTCTCGGCGACGGCGTGAAGAGGATCTTCCCCGGCGAGCAGGCACCGCTCGCGAAGCTGCGTCGCGTCGGCGCGTGACCGGCCCGGTCGACGGGACCCGTGCCCTGGACGGGCCGGGTGACGGTGGTGCGCTGGCAGACGGACTGGAGGCGCGCCTCCCGTCCGACGCGTCGCCACGCGTCCGACGCGTGGTCGGCCTGGTCGACACCGACTCGTTCGCGAAGTGGGGCGCGCACCTGCTGGCGAGCGCCCCGGCGGACTGGGACCTGGAGCTGCGCACCGTGGCGACCCCGCGGTCGGCGAGTCCGAAGCAGCTGCGGTCAGCGTTCCGCGGGCTCGACCGGCGACTCGCCCACCTGCACCGCGAACCACCCGCGCCCAAGGACGTCGACGCCGTCGTCGAGGAGCTCCGACAGGACCCACCGGACGCCGTCCTGGTGTCGTTGATCGGACCGGTGGCCGAACTCGTGATCGACGAGGTGCACCGGCGGATCCCGCACCGGCCGGTGCTGGTGTCGGGCCTGCCGGGGATCTCGTTCCCGTCGAAGTGGAAGGGCATCTTCTTCCGCGCCCGAGCCGACCTGTTCGTGCTGCACAGCCACCGTGAGGTCCGCGCGTACGAGGAGATGGCACGCGAGGGCGGCGTCGAGCCGCACTTCGCGCTCGCCACGCTGCCGTTCGCGCGGGGTGCCGGGGTGACCGGCAGTGCCGGCAGTGCCGGCGCGACCGATCCTGTCGGCGGTGTCGGTGGGACGGTTCGCGACTCCGTCGTCTTCGCGGCGCAGCCGAGTGTGCCGTCCGAGCGGGCCGACCGGGCGCTCGTCGTGCGGTGGCTGGTCGAGACGGCGCGGGCGCACCCGGAGTGGCGCGTCGTCATCAAGACGCGCGCTGCTGCCGGCGAGCACCAGACGCACCGCGAGGAGCACCCCTACCCGGACCTGGTGCCCGCGGACGCGCCGACCAACCTCGTGGTGGAGAGCGGGCCGATGGCCGAACACCTCGACCGGGCGGTGGCACTCGTGACCATCAGCTCGACCGCGGTGCTCGAGGCGGCGGCACGGGGTGTCGCCGCGCTCACGCTGACCGACTTCGGCATCGGGCGGCATCTGATCAACGAGGTGTTCGTGGGGAGCGGCCTCGAGGGTGACGCCGTCGACCTGGTCGATGGACGGTTCGGGGTCGTCCGGCCGGAGTGGATGCGGGACAACTACTTCCACCCGGCTTCTGAGGACGACTGGCAGCACCGGCTCGTGGAGCTCATGGCCCGACGGGACGCCGGGGCCCTGGAGGACCGGGCGCCGGCCCGGCGGAGTCGCGGTGGGGTGCTGCGCCGCGCGTGGGAGCGGAAGAACGCCCTCGGTGGGGCAGATCGTAGCCCGCTCGGGCTGGTGGCGCTGGGCATCGGAGCCCCGATCCGGGGCGCGAAGCGTCTGGTGCGACGTGTGCGGGCGATGGTCGATCCGCCGGCACCCGTGGTGGTGGCGGCGCCGACGTCGCAGCGCGCGGGGGCCCGCGCCGCTGTGCCTGCGCCGGGGGCCGCCGCGACCGCGACCGCGGCTGCGGCGCCTGCGGCGGCGACGCCTGCGGCGGCGGCGGCCGCTCGCTCAGAGCGCCTTGGCCACCGCGAGCAGGAGCTGGTCACGGGTCGGGACGCCGGGTGAACGGAAGACCTCGGTGCCGTCGTCCTGCCGCACGATGATCGTGGGCGTGGACCGGATACCGAGGTCTTCCGCGTCGTCGGGGTGCGCCGCCACGTCGCGTTCGGTCACGGTGAGCCCGGGGACGAGCGCCGAGGCCTCGGCCGACACCCGGCGGGCGGCGGCGCACGGCGCACAGAAGGCGGACGTCCAGAGGTCGAGCTGCATGTGGTCCTGCAACGCGGCGGGTGGGGGTTCTACTCCCGGTCGAACTCGCCGCTGCGGTCGCCGCGGTCCTGCAGGTCGTCCACCGGGTCCGACTCCTCCGGCTCGTAGGTGAACTCGACCGAGATCTGGTCGAGGACCTGACGGGACTTGGTGGCGCGGTAGGTGAAGGCCGTCTGCAGGCCCTCGACGTCGGCGAACACCGTGACCTCGTCGTCCAGCGCGTCGCTCGTGGCGGTGCGGGTGTCGGTCGTGCCGTCGAAGGGGCCGCCGTGGAAGATCGCGGTGTACTCGTCGCCTTCGTGGATGGTGATGTCGCTCATGCCTCCCTTCTACCAGGCGGCGGCTGGTGCAGTCTGTTCGGGCCCGTCGTTGCTCGGCTGCACCGCCGTCGCGCTCCCGTTGCGCTTTGCATAGCACAGCTATATAGTTCAGCTATGGAAACACCGCGTGAGCAGACGATCGAGACCCTCCTCGTCTCCGTCAACCGCCTGATCCGCAGCGCCGTCCAGTCGACGGGCAACACCACGTCCGCCGCGGTCTGGCGCACGCTCGGCATCCTCGAGACCGACGAGCCCCTGCGACTCGGTGAACTGGCCACCGCCTCCCGTGTGGCGCAGCCCACGATGACCCGACTCGTCGCCGGCATGCTCGCCGACGGCCTGGTCAGCCGAAGCGTCGACCCGGACGACTCCCGCGGGCAGCTCATCGAACTCACCGAGGCCGGACGCGAACGACTCGCTTCCTGGCGCTCCACCCTCACCAGCACGGTCGGTCCGTTGTTCGCCGACCTGACCGACGACGACTGGGACGTCCTGCACCACGCGGCGAACCTGATCGCCCAGCGGACGCGGACAACCCCCAACGGAACGGAGATCCCCGCGTGAACGCCCACGCACCCGCCGGCCAGTCCGGCTCCATCCTCAAGCAGTCGTCCGCGGTCTGGGCGATCGCCTTCGCCTGCGTCGTCGCGTTCATGGGCATCGGCCTCGTCGACCCGATCCTCCCGGCGATCGCGGCGTCCCTCAAGGCGACCCCCGCGCAGACCGAACTGCTCTTCACGAGCTACCTCGCCGTCACCGGTGTCGCGATGTTCTTCACCAGCTGGGTCTCCAGCCGCATCGGCGCGAAGCGCACCCTGCTCATCGGACTCGCCCTGATCGTGGTGTTCTCGGTCCTGGCGGCGACGTCGAACAGCGTGTGGAGCATCATCGACTTCCGCGCTGGCTGGGGCCTCGGCAACGCGCTCTTCATCTCCACCGCGCTCGCGACCATCGTCGGGGCAGCGTCGGGCGGCACCGCCTCGGCGATCATCCTGTACGAGGCAGCGCTCGGCCTCGGCATCGCCGTCGGCCCCCTCGTCGGAGGTCTGCTCGGCTCGGTGAGCTGGCGCGGCCCGTTCTTCGGCGTCACGACCCTGATGGCCGTCGCGTTCATCGCCATCGTCGCCCTGCTGAAGACCGGCAGCCTCGAGAAGCCCACACCGACGAAGCTCTCCGCACCCTTCCGCGCCCTGACCCGTCCGGCGCTCGCAGCTCTCGCCGCGACCGCGCTGTTCTACAACATCGGCTTCTTCGTCCTGCTGGCGTACACCCCGTTCCCGCTCGGCTTCGGCGCGCTCGGCATCGGGTTCACGTTCTTCGGCTGGGGTGTCGGTCTCGCGATCACGTCGGTGTGGGTCGCCCCGATGCTCACCGCTCGTCTCCGGAGGACGACGGTGTTGAAGATCGCGCTGCCCCTGCTCGCGCTCGACCTGTTCGCCGCGGCCCTCGTCGTGCGCTCCCAGGTCGGCCTGATCATCTGCGTCGTCATCGGTGGCCTCGTGCTCGGCGTCCTGAACACCGTGCTCACCGAATGCGTCATGGAGGCCACCGACCTCCCCCGCTCGGTCGCCTCGAGCGCCTACTCCGCCGTCCGCTTCATCGGCGGCGCCATCGCCCCGCCCGTCGCGACCCTGCTCGCCGACGCGTACTCGCCCTCGGCGGCGTACGTCTTCGCGGGTGCGTCCGTCGCGGTTGCCTTCGTCGTGATCCTCTGCACCACGAGGATCCTGCGTCGCGTCGACGACGGTGCCGAGCCGGAGCGTGTCGAGGCCGAGGCCATCACCGCCGGCGACATGGCCTAGCCGCCGGGCGCCCGCGACTCGCATCCGCGCCCCACTTCCCCACGAACGGGCGAAATGCCGGAGTGTCCCCCTTGGGCACGCCGGCATTTCGCCCGTTCGTGCGTCCGCGCGCTCGCGCGGCCTCTCTCCCTTTCACCGCTCCCCCTCACCCGCGCGAGCGGGCGAAATGCCCGAGTCGCCCTGCGGACGAAGCCGGGCATTTCGCCCGCTCGCGCGGTCGGCTCACGGTCGGCAGGAGCAGTGCGGCAGGGGGGCGGACGTGACTGCCTGGAGGCGCTGAGCGGCCTGACGGGGCAGCCACGGGCCTCCAGGCGGTCGCCTGCAGTACCCGCGGCTCACCCCGCGGACGAGCGGGCGAAACATCCGGGGGCGTCCCGAAGGCGACCGCGGCATTTCGCCCGCTCGGCTGGGCGCGGGCGTGCCAAGGCGCGACCGGCGCGCGGCCGCCGTGGGCGAGCGGGCGGAATACCGCGGTCCGTCCGCGGGGCGGCCGCGGCATTTCGCCCGCTCGCGGTCACGACGCGGGGGCCGGCGGGATCGGTGGCGGCAGGCGGGGTGGAAGCGACCGTCTGGAGGCGCGGGGTGCCCCACCGGGGTCGGGGTGGGCCTCCAGGCGGTCGCCTGCACCGCATGCGGCTCACGTGATCGACGAGCGGGCGGAACATCCGGGTGCGTCCGCAAGACGACCGCGGCATTTCGCCCGCTCGCGGATCGGACGCGCGGGACGGGTGACCGAGCACCGGCCACCGAGCACCGAGCACCGAGCACCGAGCCCGAGCACCGAGCCCGAGCACGCGCAGGCACAGGCAGGCACGGGCGCGGCCGGGCACAGCGGCACGTACGGGAGGCACGCGGGGCGGGAATAGGATCGAGGACATGGCAACCGCGAATGACCGCCTCGTCTGGATCGACTGCGAGATGACCGGCCTCGACCTCGAGGTCGACGAACTCGTCGAGGTGGCCGTGGTCATCACCGACTTCGACCTCGAGCCCGTGCACCCCGGCTTCGACATCGTCATCAAGCCGGACCAGTCCGCGCTCGACAACATGAACGAGTTCGTGACGAACATGCACGTCACCTCGGGGCTCCTCGAGGAGATCCCGAACGGCGTGAGCCTGGCGGACGCCGAGTACCAGGTGCTCGAGTACATCCTCCAGCACGTCCCCGCCGAGGGCTCCGCACCCCTGGCCGGCAACACGATCGGCACCGACCGCGCGTTCCTGTCGAAGTACATGCCGCGGGTCGACGGGCACCTGCACTACCGCAGCGTCGACGTGTCGAGCATCAAGGAACTCTGCCGTCGCTGGTTCCCCCGCGTGTACTTCAACGCACCGGAGAAGCACGGTGGTCACCGGGCCCTCGCGGACATCCTCGAGTCGATCCGCGAGCTCGAGTACTACCGCCGCGCCGGCTTCGTCGCCGAGCCCGGCCCGAGCACCGACGACGTGCGCGCCGTGCAGGCCGACGTCGTGGCGAAGTGGGAGTCACGGCTGGCGCAGCCCGCAGCCGAGTAGCGACACGGGTGGTCCGCACCCCGTCCCGCATGTACTACTATTGAGTGGTCGCGCCGGTCCGCCGGTTCGAACATGGTGGATATAGCTCAGTTGGTAGAGCGCCTGGTTGTGGTCTAGGAGGTCGCGGGTTCGAGACCCGTTATTCACCCCAGTCGAGGGAGAGTCCTGTTGCGTGTGACGCAACCGGGGCTCTCCCTCAGTGTTTGTCTGGGCACCTCCGGCGCCGTGCGGCTTCGCCGCGAGGGTTCAACCGCAGGTGGTTAGCCGCGAGGGTTCAACCGCAGGTGGTCAGCCGCAGGTGCTCAGCCGCGAGTGGTCAGCGCGGTGTGGGACGATCCCTGCGTGATGGAGATGTCCGCCGAAGCGTTCGAGCAACTCGTGACCGACGAACTCGACCTGCTGCCCGACGAGATGGTCGACGGGCTCGACAACGTGGTGTTCGTCGTCGAGGACGAGCCGGAGAACGGCGAAGAGCTGTTCGGCGTGTACGACGGCATCGCGGCCACCGAGCGCGGGCAGTACGGCTTCGGCGAACTCCCCGACCGCATCGTCGTGTTCCGGAAGCAGCACCTGGCCGAGTGCGACACCGTCGAGGAGCTCAAGGACGAGGTGCACACCACCCTCGTGCACGAGATCGGCCACTTCTACGGGATCGACGACGAGCGGCTGCACGAGCTCGGCTGGGCGTAGCGGTGAGCCGGAGCGCCGCGGCGCCCGGTGCCCGGGTTTCGGGCTCAGCGACACTCCTCGGGCCCACGGGCGCGAGAACTGTCGCTCACCGCGAAAACTCACGCCACCCCCGCCCCACCCCGCCCCGCCCCCGCCCCGCCCCGCGGCAGCCCGCGCCCCTCAGAACCGCGTCGACCCCACCTCGTGGTACTTCTCCCACGCCCCCACCGGCCCCCGCCCGTGCAGCGCGTACTCCCCCACCATCCGCCCCTTGTAGACCGCCGGGTTGTGCGACGCCACCACCCGGGCGTTCCGCCAGTGCCGGTCCAGCGCACGCGTCCGGTCGGCAGCGGACGCCCCGCCGACCTCGAAGAGCTCGGACGCCGACCGCAGCACCCGCGGCCCGATCTCGACCTGCGCCTGGTACACGGCGTTCTCGGCCGCGTCGAGCACCACGCGGTCGACGCCGACCCCGGGCTCGTTCGTCGCGACGACCCCGTCGAGCAGCCCCGCAGCGGCGACGACGAGTGACCGGGCGGTGAACGCCCCGGCCGACAGCCGCCCGAGCACCGCGAGCACCTGCGGGTCCTCCCCCGGCACGGCCGCGTTGGCGTGGATGTACGTGCGGGTCCGTGGTCGCACGAAGGCCACGGCGTCGTCGGACACGGCCTGCCCGATCCCGGCGAGGACCGCCAGCAGGTACAGCTGGTAGAAGGCCTGGATGTGCGACAGCGGGGCGTCCCGGTACGCCGACACCACCGAGGGGTCGACCGACACCCCGTCGAACACGGTGGTGCCGGACGCCGTCAACCGCTGCCCGAACCCGTCCCAGTCGTCGATGCTCCTGACGCCCGGCGCGGAGGCGTCGACGGCGAACGTCACGCGCTCCCCGTCACGGTCCGCCGCCAGGTAGATCCAGTCCGCGTAGAGCGTGCCGGTCGAGTAGAACTTCCGCCCGTCGAGGCGGAGGGAACCACCAGACGGCGTCACCGTCGTCGAGATGTCGGCCAGGGTCGTCCCGGTCCGCTCCGAGGTCGCGTTCCCGACGATCGCGCCGCCGACGATCCGGTCGAGCCACTGGTCCCGCGACGCCGAGTGCGGCCGCAGCAGCACCAGTTCGGTGTACCCGAAGTGTCCCCGCCACAGGTGCGCGACGTTCGAGTCCGCCGCCGCCAGGTCCGCCACCAGGTGCGCGAGTTCGACCAGCGTCACGCCGAAGCCGCCGCGGTCCTCCGGCACGCGGAGCCGCCCGAACCCCGCGTCGGCGAGCGCCCGGACCTCGGCGTGCGGCAGCGGCCGGTCGCCGGGAGTGCCGGACGCGAGCTCACGCTCGACCGCGCCGTCGCGGATGGTCACGAACACGGGCGCGAAGCGTTCGCGCAGGGTCGCCAGACGGTCGGCCGGGAGGCCCGTCACGGCTCCGTCGGTCGTCGTCGCGGCCGTCATGCGGGCACCTCCACCGCACGGGTCGCGTCGGCCGGGTGGGTCGCGTCGTCGGGGTGGGTCGCGGTCGCGCCGGCACCGCCCGTGAACGCTCCGCGCCACCGCCTGGCGGGGTGCGAGTCCGGCAGCTGTGCGTGGCCGAAGAGCTTCTCGCGCAGGGTCCCCTCGCGGTACTCGGACTGCATCAGCCCGCGCTCCTGCAGGGTCGGCGCGATGTGGTCGACGAACTCCTCGTACGAGCCGGGCAGCGTCCAGTTGATGACGTTGACGCCGTCGACGCCCACGCGCTGCCAGTCGGCGAGCTCGTCGGCGATCTGCTCCGGCGTCCCGACGACCCGGGCGCGGAGCTTGGCGGACAGCCGGGCGAGGTCGGCGATGGTCGGTTCGCGGTCCCCGGCGGCCTCGCGGAGCCACTGCAGGTGCGACTGCCCGGCGTGGGTGCGGACCTCGGACAGCGGGGTGTCCGGGTCGAGGGGCTCGCCGGTGTCCGGGTCGAAGCCGAGGTTCGAGTGCACCAGGAACCCGTCGGCGGCCAGGTACTCGTCGATCTCCGCTTCCTTGGCCTTCGCCTCGGCCTCGGTGGAGCCGGTGACGAAGGTCAGGCCGAGGAAGAACGCGATGTCGTCCCGCTGCCGGCCGGCGGCCTCGGCCAGGTCGCGGGTCTCGCGGATGAGCTGTTCGGTGGCGTCCCGGTTCGAGGTCAGGATGAACTGCGCCTCGGCGTTCCGTGCGGCGAAGGCACGGCCGGCCGGCGACGACCCGGCCTGGAACAGCACCGGGGTCCGCTGTGGTGACGGCGCCGACAGGTGCGGCCCCTGCACGTCGTAGCGCTTGCCGTGGTGGTCGATGCGGTGCACCCTGTCGGGGTCGGCGTAGCCGCGGACGGGGTCCTTCAGCACGGCGCCGTCCTCCCACGATCCCTCCCAGAGCTTCGCGCAGACCTCGAGGTACTCCTCGGCCCAGACGTAGCGCTCGTCGTGCTCCTCGAGCCGGTCGGCCCCGAAGTTCCGGGCGGCGCTGTCGAGGGCGCTCGTGACGACGTTCCAGCCGATGCGGCCCCGGGTGATGTGGTCGAGCGTGGAGACCTTGCGGGCGAAGTCGAACGGGTGCGCCTGGATGACGCTCGAGGTGAACGCGAGCCCGAGGTGCTCGGTCGACACTGCGAGCGCGGAGAGCAGCACGGAGGGGTCGTTCGAGGGGATCTGCAGCCCCTCGCGCAGGTTGGTCGAGTAGTCGCCGCGACCGGGGCCGTAGGTCCCGACGACGTCGGCGAAGAACATCGCGTCGAACCTGCCGCGCTCGAGGGTCCTCGCCAGGTCGGTCCACAGCGTCACGTCGTCGAAGTCCGCCTGCCGGGCGGCGGGGTGCCGCCACAGGCCGTGCTGGATGTGCGAGGTCGTGTTCATGACGAAGGCCGCGAAGCGCAGCGGGCGGTTCGGTGCATCGCTCATGCGTCCCATCGTGGTCGGCGGGCACCGCCCGACGACAGCGACGTGACCTCCCGTTACGCGCGGTGTTCCCCGCGGCCCTGGACGCGACCATGCTCCTGAGGCATGCCGAGCCAGACCACCGTCACCGCGCCTCCAGACCGTCCCGCCGCACCGTCGACCACCGCGACCCGTCGTCGGGTCGCCCTCGCGTCGTTCGTCGGGACGACCGTCGAGTACTACGACTTCTACCTCTACGCGACGGCCTCGGCGCTGGTGTTCGCACCGACGTTCTTCCCGTCCGTGACGCCGGCCGTCGGGGTCATCGCGTCGTTCGCGACCTACGGCGTCGGGTTCGTGGCGCGGCCGCTCGGCGGTGTGATCGCCGGCCACCTGGGTGACCGGATCGGGCGGAAGAAGCTGCTCGTCGCGTCGCTGGTGCTGATGGGCATCGCGTCCACGTTGATCGGGGTCATCCCCTCCGCCGCGACCATCGGGGTCGGTGCCGTCGTGGCGCTCGTGTTCCTGCGGCTGCTGCAGGGCGTCGCGGCCGGTGCGGAGTGGGGCGGCTCGGCGCTGCTGTCCGTCGAGCACGCGCCGGAGCGGCACCGGGGGCTGTTCGGGGCGTTCACGCAGATGGGGTCGGCCGGTGGGATGCTCCTGGCGACCGGGGTCTTCACGCTCGTGCGGTCGCTGCTCGGCACCGAGGCGTTCCTGGCCTGGGGCTGGCGGCTGCCGTTCCTGTTCTCGGCGGTGATCGTGGCGGTCGGGCTCGTCATCCGGCTCGGCGTGCAGGACGCCCCGGTGTTCCAGGAGCTGCGCGCCTCGGGCGGGGTCGAACGGTTCCCGGTGTGGCAGGCGATCCGGCAGCACCCGCGGTCGATCCTGGTGACGGCGGGCCTGCGCCTCGTGCAGCCGGCGCTGTACTCGATCCTGACGACGTACTCGCTGACCTACCTCGGCAACGTGCGAGGGCCATCGGGCTCGGACGCGGGGTTGCAGGCCGTGCTCGTGATCTCGGCGGTGTCGCTCGTGTCGACGCCGTTCTGGGGGTGGCTGTCGGACCGGGTCGGGCGGCGGGTGCTGACGATCTGGTCGGCGGTGGGCATCGCGGTGCTCATCTGGCCGTTCTTCGCGTTCCTCGACGCCGGGCCGCTCGTGCTGCTGCCGCTCGTGGCGCTCATCGGGATGTGCGTGTTCCACGACAGCATCTACGGGCCGCAGGCGGCGTGGTTCGCGGAGCAGTTCCCGACCGGGCGGCGGTACTCGGGGATGTCGCTCGGGTACCAGATCGGGTCGATCTTCTCGGTGGGGCTGACGCCGCTGCTGGCCGCGGTGTTCGTACAGCTCGGGGGCGGGTCGCCGTGGATCCTGTGCGGGTACCTCGGGGTGTACGCGGTGCTGACGATCGTGGCGGCGGTGTTCGCGGTGGACCCGCGGGCGGTGGCGCGGCGGGAGGCGCGAGCGGGCGCGGGCGCGGGCGGCGGCGCGGGCGCGGGCGCGGGCGCGGCGGGCGCGGCGGGCTGACGTTTCGCGCTGGGCGACAGTTCTCGCCTTCCGGAAGCCGTGAGGTGTCGCTGAGCGCGAAACCTCGGTGCTCGCCGCAGGGCAGCGCGGGCCCGCGCCCTACGTCCGCAGGACCACGTCGGCCAGGGCGGCCGGGTCCTCGGCGGCGATGAAGGCCTGTTCCTGCGCGGCCCAGCGGTCCCACTCGCGTGCGAAGACCTCGCCGTCGCGTCCGATCGCCCGGTCCCACCGCACGGCGTCGTCGGCCTCGAGCCACACCCCGAGCGACGCCAGCGGCGCCGACGCCCGGGACAACGCCCCGCAGCCCTCGACCACGATCGGCAGGTCGGGGTCCACCGACGCCCAGTCCGCGGGCGCGTCGGCCACCCAGTCCCAGCGTCGGTACCCGCTCGGCGCTCCGAGGACGTCCGTCACCACGGCATCGGCAGCCGCACGCAGGCCGTCCCACCCCGGGTACAGGTCGTCCAGGTGCACGAGCTGCGCACCGAGCTGCTCCGCGACCTGTGCTCCGAGGGTGGTCTTGCCCGTGCCGGACCGGCCGTCGATGAGCACGACGGCGCGCCGGCCCGTGGCAGCGGCGACACCGGCAGCAGCAGCGGCCAGGCCGGGGGCGAGGTCACCGGCGGTCGTACCCGTCGCGCGCTCGCCGTCCGTCGTGCCGGCTGCAGGCGTCGCGTCAGGCACGCCACGTCCCCACGCTCACCGCGACGGCGATCGACACCGCGCCGATGCCGACCAGCACCGCCACCATCGCCCACTCCGGCCCGGCGAACCGTGCGACCCGCGCCCAGGTCCGCCGTCCGGGAGCACCGAACCCCCGTGACTCCATCGCCACCGCCAACGTCGTCGCCCGGCGCAGCGCGAGCACGAGCAGCGCGAACGCCATGGTCGCTCCGCGGCGGAGCCGTCCGGAGTCGGCGAGTCCTCGGGCGCGCCGGGCCATCGCGAGCTGTCGCCAGTCGTCGACGAGCAAGGTCATCATCCGGACGGCGGCGAGCGCTCCGAGCACGAACCGCGCGGGCAGCCGGAGCACCTGCGCGAGCCCGTCGGCCAGGTCGGTCGGGTCGACCCGTACGAAGAGCGCGATGGCCGGCACGCCCACCGCGAGGACCCGGAGTGCCGTCGCCAGCGCGAGCGTGAGCGACCCGTCGGTGACGTGCGCGAACCCGAGGTCGAACCACTCCCGACCCGAGGGCCTGCCGTACAGCGCGATGCTCACCGCCGTCAGCGGCACCGCGACGAGCACCGGTGCGAGTCGGAGCAGCAGGGTCCGGACCGGCAGGCGCAGGAGCGGCAGCAGAGCGAGTTCGAACGCCAGGGCGACGGCGGCGGAGACGACGTCGAGGCTGAGCACCAGGCAGACGCCGAGGGCGAGCACACCGATCAGTGACGCGACCGGCTGGACGCCGGGGATGCCGGTCGCGCGGGCCGGCAGCGGTGGTCGCGCCGGGTCCGTTCGGTCGGTTCCGTCCGCCACGTCCGCCCCAAGCGCCGCGTCCGTCCGGTCGTCCGTGTCGGTCCGGTCTGGAGGCCCGGGGCGGCGTCCGGCTGTCGGTCCCGTCTCCGGGGCGGTCGCGACCGACGGCCCCCGGTCGCGCCCGACGGTCCGGGCGCCGTCCGGCCCGAGCACGACCTCGTCGGCGTCGAGTGCCCGGACGAGATCGCGGTCGTGGGTGACCGCCACCACCGCGGAGCCGGCGTCAGCCAGGGCCCCGAGCCGCCCGACGACGGCCTGCCACGTGGCTCGGTCCTGCCCGGAGGTCGGTTCGTCGAGCACGACGACCGGTGGCCGGGCGGCGATGACCGAGGCGATCGCGAGTCGTCGTTGTTCGCCCCCGGACAGGGTGAATGGGTTGGCGTCGGCCAGGTGTGCCAGCCCGAACTCGTCGAGCAGCGCTGTGGCTCGTTCGGCGGCGTCAGGCGCATCGAGTGCTCGAGGGCCGGCCTCGATCTCCTCGCGGACGGAGCGGGCGACGAACTGGTGCTCGGGGTCCTGGAACACCGTGCCGATCCGTGCGGCGAGTTGGCGGCTCGTCCAGGTGTGCGGCGCTGCGCCGAGACCGTCGGCGAGGGTGTCGGTGGCGCTGAGCTCGCCGGCGGCCGGTGCCAGCAGGCCCGCGAGGGTCAGCCCGAGCGTCGACTTGCCGACGCCGTTCGGGCCGGTGACCGCGAGGACCTGCCCTGCCCGGAGCCCGAGGTCGATGCCGTTCCCGACCGACTGCTTCCCCCGGGCCGTACCGAGCCCCCGGGCTTCGAGCAGCACCGCCGCCTCCGCCTCGCCGCGCTCCCCCTCGCCGAGCGGGCGGAATGCCGCGGTCGCCCCGCTGGACGCTCCGGGCATTTCGCCCGCTCGTCCGAGCGACGTCATCTCACGCGCTCCCTCGTCGAGCGCCTCCTCGCCGCGCTCTCCCTCGCCGAGCGGGCGGAATGCCGCGGTCGCCCCGCTGGACGCTCCGGGCATTTCGCCCGCTCGTCCGAGCGCACGCCGCAGCCGCCGAGCCGAACCACGCGCCGGCTCGGCACCGGGCACCCAGACCCCGGCCGCCGTGAGCGCCTCGCCGTGGTCCGCCAGCACCCGGGCCGGCGGGCCGTCCGCGACCACGCCGCCGCCTGGTTCGAGCAGCACGAGCCGATCGACCAGGTCCAGCCAGGTGCCGATCCGGTGCTCCACCACGAGCAGCGTCGCTCCGGTCTCGTCGAGCAGTGCCCGGACGGCGTCGTGCACCTGCGCCACGCCGTCCGGGTCGAGGTTCGCGCAGGGTTCGTCGAGCACGAGCGCACCCGGCCGCATCGCGAGCACGCCCGCGAGCGCCAACCGCTGCCGCTGCCCACCGGACAGCTGCGCGGTGGAACGGTCGAGCGGCAGGTCGAGGCCGACGACGTCGAGCGCCGTCCGCACCCGGTCCCAGGTCTCGTCGCGGGGGACGCCGGCGTTCTCGCAGCCGAAGGCCACGTCGTCGCCGACGCGGGACATCACGGTGTGTGCCTCGGGGTCCTGCATGACGAGACCGACACGCCCGCGGACCGCGCGGGGGTCGGCCTCGTCGACCAGGAGTGTCCCCTGCACCGAAGCAGCGGTGTCGTCGGTGGCGTCGGGCTCGTCGGGCAGCACGCCAGCGACCGCTCGCAGGAGCGTCGACTTGCCGGCACCGGACGGCCCGACGACGGCGACCCGCTCCCCCGGCTCGACGGTCAGGTGGACGTCACGGACGGCCCAGGCGTCTCGCTCCGGGTACCGCCAGCCCCAGCCACGGAACACGATCCGCGCCCCGCGGACGCCGGCACCTTCGCCGGCGTCGCCGCCGGTGGAAGGGGACGTCGCCGACGGAGCGCGCACGGTCACACCAGGGCGCGGGGCTCGCGGCGGCTGTGCTCACGGCCGGCCGCGAAGGACGAAAGCACCCCGGTGCGGGCGAGCGCCCGGACGATCAGCCACGAGCCCGCCCCCGCGATCACGGCACCGGAGATGACCGCACAGATCACGTAGACGACCTTGAAGGCGACGTCGAGCCCCGGGTACCAGAGGACGGTGTCGTTGATGCCGAGCGCGAGTCCGGCCGCGGCACCGGCGAGCACGACGACCGGCAGGCGGTAGACGCGGTACAGGAACAGCGCGAGGACGATCTCGGCGCCGAGACCTTGGACGAGGCCGGCCTCAAGCGTGAGCCATCCCCACTGGGTGCCGAACAACGCCTCCACCGAAGCGGCGACCATCTCGCCGTAGAGCGCGGCGCCGGGCTTGCGGACGACGATCGCGACGATCGGACCGGCGAGCAGCCAGACCCCGCCGAACAGGGCCTTCGTGCCGGGGAGCACGAGGTCCATGACGGCGCTGATGGGCTCGTAGCCGAACTCCCAGAGCCGGAAGACGACTCCGAGGGCCACCGCGAGGACACTCGCGACGACGATGTCGACGACCCGCCAACGCAGCGATCGCCGCGGAGCGGTGGTGACGGTTGTGGACGTGCCTGAAGGCATGCTGCTGACTCCTCCCTGCGCCGGCATGATCCGGATCAGGTTCGACGGTCGGAGCGCCGATCGCTCCCTCTCAGCCCGGCGGTCCCGGACTCCCGTGTGTGTGCCAGCAGTCTAGACGCGGTCGCGACCGCGTGACGCAACGGGAGGCCCGTGGCGGCGTCGCCACGGGCCTCCCGTGCGTCAGGTGGTCACTTCTTGAGCGCGCGCACCAGCTTGCGGAGGACACGCCCGGCCACCCACACGAAGGGGATGCTGACGACGATCAGCGAGATCGGGTTCGGCTCGAACACGAGGTCCTTGCCCGGGCGGCGGACGTAGGCACCGACGGGGGCCGACAGGCCGCCGCCACCGCCGCCACCGTTCTCGTCGTCCCCGCCGCCTCCGAAGCCGAACCAGCTGACGGACACGGGGATGAGGGTCTGGTCGCCGACCTCGACGGGTTCTCCGTAGTTCGTGGAGACCCCGAGCGGGCGGACCTGGTCTGCGATCTTCGAGACGATGTTGGCCATGCGCGCGACGCTACTCGTCCGTTCCTCCACAGGCCGCGGGGCGCAGTGGGCATCCACAGCTGGGGCTTGTCTGCGGACGCGGACGAGCGCCGCCGATATGTTGGCCGCACCCACACCTGGAGGACCGTTTGCACACCTGGCCCGGAAACCCGTACCCGCTCGGGGCGACCTACGACGGGAGCGGCACGAACTTCGCGCTGTTCTCCGAGGTCGCCGAGCGCGTCGAACTCTGTCTGTTCGATTCCGACGGCAACGAAGAATGCGTCCGCCTGCTCGAGGTGGACGCCTACGTCTGGCACGCGTACCTCCCCAACATCGGCCCCGGTCAGCAGTACGGCTTCCGCGTGCACGGCCCGTACGACCCGGACTCCGGCGCGCGCTGCAACCCGTCGAAGCTCCTGCTCGACCCGTACGCCAAGGCGACCAGCGGCGAGATCGACTGGGACCAGTCGCTCTTCTCGTACACGTTCGGCGACCCGGACTCGACCAACGACGAGGACTCCGCGTCGCACATGATGAAGGGCGTCGTGATCAACCCCTTCTTCGACTGGCAGGGGGACCGTCCGCCGCGCACGCCGTACGGCGAGACCGTCATCTACGAAGCACACGTCAAGGGGCTCACCGAGACCCACCCGGACGTGCCGGAAGAGCAGCGCGGCACCTACGCCGGCGTCGCCCACCCGGCGGTCATCGAGCACCTGCAGCGCCTCGGCATCACCACGCTCGAGCTCATGCCGGTGCACCAGTTCGTGAACGACTCGACCCTGCAGGACAAGGGGCTGTCGAACTACTGGGGCTACAACACCATCGGCTTCTTCGCGCCGCACTCGGCGTACTCGTCGTCGGGCGACCAGGGCCAGCAGGTCCAGGAGTTCAAGACGATGGTGCGCGAGCTGCACCGCGCCGGCATCGAGGTCGTCCTCGACGTCGTCTACAACCACACCGCCGAGGGCAACCACCTCGGCCCGACGCTGTCGTTCCGCGGCATCGACAACGCGGCCTACTACCGCCTGGTCGACGACGACAAGAAGTTCTACATGGACTACACGGGCACGGGGAACTCGCTCAACGTCGGGCACCCGCACTCGCTGCAGCTCATCCTCGACTCGCTCCGCTACTGGGTGACCGAGATGCACGTCGACGGGTTCCGCTTCGACCTCGCCTCGGCGCTGGCCCGCGAGTTCTACGAGGTCGACCGGCTGTCGGCCTTCTTCGAACTGGTGCAGCAGGACCCGATCGTGTCGCAGGTCAAGCTCATCGCCGAGCCGTGGGACGTCGGCCCCGGTGGCTACCAGGTCGGCAACTTCCCGCCCCAGTGGTCCGAGTGGAACGGCAAGTACCGCGACACCGTCCGTGACTTCTGGCGCGGTGAGTCGTCGACGCTCGGTGAGTTCGCCTCGCGGATCTCCGGCTCGGCCGACCTGTACGAGCACGACGGCCGCACGCCCAAGGCGAGCATCAACTTCATCACCGCGCACGACGGCTTCACGCTGTACGACCTGGTGGCCTACAACGAGAAGCACAACGAAGCCAACGGCGAGGACAACAACGACGGCGAGAGCCACAACCGGTCGTGGAACTCCGGAGCCGAGGGCCCGACCGACGACGAGGCCGTGAACGCCCTGCGGCTGCAGCGTCGCCGGAACTTCCTGGCGACCCTGCTCCTGAGCCAGGGTGTGCCGATGATCGCGCACGGCGACGAGCTCGGCCGGTCGCAGTCCGGCAACAACAACGTCTACGCGCAGGACTCCGAGCTCAGCTGGATCGACTGGGACAGCGCGGACGAGGACCTCATCCAGTTCACCGCCGACGTGGTGAAACTGCGGCACGACCACCCCACGTTCCGCCGGACCCGGTACTTCAACGGTCGTCCGGTCCGACGTGGCGAGGGCGAGCCGCTGCCCGACGTGGTGTGGCTGACCCCCTCGGGCGACGCGATGGACCCCGAGGACTGGGACTCCGGCTTCGGCAAGAGCGTCGGCATGTACCTGAACGGCGAGGGCATCCGCGGACGCGACGCCCGTGGTGAGCGCGTCACCGACGTCGGCTTCATCACGTACTTCAACGCCCACGACGACGTCGTGACCTTCACGCTCCCACCCGAGGAGTACTCCCCCGGCTGGACCGTCCGGATCGACACCGCCGACCCCGGCGCCCGCGACGAGGTGCTCGACGCGGGTACCCCGCTCGACGTCCCCGCCCGGTCGATGATCGTGCTGCGTGCCGAGCCCGACCACGAGGTCACCAGCACCCCGGTCGACGCCGAGCAGGACGGCGCCCCCGCACCGGACGCCCCGCAGGACGCCGTCACACCGGTGAACCCGGCCGGTTCCACCGCACCGAGCGGAACCGCCCGATGACCGCCGGAACGCCCGGCGCCGCGAACCGCGTCCCCGCGTCGACCTACCGGCTGCAGGTCTCGGCCGACTTCGACCTCGATGCCGCACGCGACCTGGTCGACTACGTGCACGACCTCGGCGCCGACTGGCTGTACCTGTCGCCGGTGCTGCAGGCCGAGTCCGGGTCGAACCACGGCTACGACGTGGTCGACCACACGCGGGTCGACACCGACCGTGGTGGCGACCAGGCGATGCGGGCGTTGGCCGAGGCCGCGCACGCCGTCGGCCTCGGGGTCATCGTCGACGTGGTGCCGAACCACGTCGGCGTCGCGACCCCCGAGTCGAACCCGTGGTGGTGGTCCCTGCTCGAACTCGGGCAGGGCTCCCCCGTGGCCTGGGCCTTCGACGTGGATTGGGAAGCCGGCGACGGCAAGCTCCGCGTCCCTGTGCTCGACGACCGGCTGCTCGACGCCGTCACGCTCGACACGTCCGACGCCGAGCGTCCGGTGCTCCGCGTCGGCGAGACCGCGTACCCGACCGCCCCCGGAACGGTGCACGACGGCGACACCGTCGAGACCGTGCACGACCGCCAGCACTACGCGTTCGTGCACTGGAAGCGCGCCGACCACGACCTGAACTACCGCCGGTTCTTCGCGGTGAACACCCTCGCGGCGATCCGCGTCGAGGAGCCCGAGGTCTTCGCGGCCTCGCACGGGGTCATCGGCGGCTGGTTCCGCGACGGACTCGTGGACGGCCTGCGCATCGACCACCCGGACGGGCTGTACGACCCGGCGGGCTACCTGCAGGACCTGGCGGAGCTGACCGGAGGGGCCTACACACTCGTCGAGAAGATCCTCGAGCCGGGCGAGCAGCTGCCGAGTTCGTGGCCGGTCGACGGCACCACCGGGTACGACGCCCTCGGAGTGCTCGACCGCGTGTTCGTCGACCCCGCGGGCGAGCAGGCGCTGACCGCGGCGTCGGGCGCCGAACCGACCGACTGGCAGCAGCTCACGCACGACACCCGACGGGGCATCGCGGACGGCATCCTCGGCAGCGAGGTCGAGCGGCTCGCACGCCTGCTCGCACCGAGCGCCGTGACGGAGACGATCACGCACGAGCGGATCGTCGACGCGGTCGCCGAGATCGTGGCCTCGTTCGACGTGTATCGCACGTATCTGCCCGAGGGCGCCCACCACCTCATCACCGCGCTCGAGCGCGCCGCCGAGGCCCGCCCGGACCTCGACGACGTCATCGACCGGATCGCACCGGCACTCGTCGACCCGACGGACGCCGCGGCGGTCCGACTGCAGCAGACCAGCGGCATGGTGATGGCGAAGGGTGTCGAGGACACGGCGTTCTACCGCACCTCGCGCCTGTCGTCCCTGAGCGAGGTCGGCGGCGACCCGAGCGTCTTCGCGGTCTCGGTCGCGGACTTCCACCAGGCCCAGCGCGAACGGCTCGGCAGCTGGCCGCACACCATGACGACGCTCACCACGCACGACACGAAGCGCAGCGAGGACACCCGCGCCCGCATCGCCGTGCTGGCCGAGCTCGGCGACGAGTGGGCCGCCACGCTCGAGCGTCTGCAGTCGCTCGTGCCGTTGCAGGACCGCGTGTTCGCCGACCTGCTCTGGCAGGCGATCGTCGGCGCCCGGCCCGCCAGCCGTGAGCGTCTGCACGCGTACGCCGAGAAGGCCTCCCGCGAAGCCGGCGACAGCACCACCTGGACCGAGCCCGACGAGGCGTTCGAGCAGCAGATGCACGCGATCGTCGACGCCGCGTTCGACGACCCGGACGTGGTCGCCGTGCTCGACGCCCTCGACGAGCAGATCGACGCCGCCGGGTGGTCGAACGGCCTCGCCCAGAAGCTCGTGCAGCTCACCGCCCCGGGTGTTCCCGACGTCTACCAGGGCACCGAGTTCTGGGACCGCTCGCTCGTCGACCCCGACAACCGTCGTCCGGTCGACTACGCCGAGCGGCGTCACGTGCTCGCCGAGCTCGACGGCCCGGACGACGACGGCCCCGAGGACCTGCCGGCCATCGGCATCGACGGTGCCGCGAAGCTCCTGGTCACGACCCGCGCACTGCGCATCCGTCGGGACCGCCCGGAGCTGTTCACCCGGTACCTGGAGCTCGAGGCCACCGGCAGCGCGGCCGACCACGTCATCGCGTTCGACCGCGGCGGTGCCGTGACGATCGCGACGCGTCTGCCGATCGGCCTCGACCGGGTCGGCGGTTGGGGCGACACGCTTGTGCACGCTGTCCCCGTCGAGCGCATCGACCTGCTCACCGGCCGACGCGTCCCCGCCGACCGCGGGATCGCGCTGGCCGACCTGCTCACCACCTACCCGGTCGCGCTGCTCGTGCCCGCCGACGCGGTCGGTGCAGCCGGCCACGCCGACGCGGTGACCGCCGTGTCCGACACGAGCGGTGCCTCCCGGCCCGCCGCCGACCGCACGCCGGACGCCACCGAGACCGACGCGCAGGCCGAGATCGACATCCTGGAGGGTCACGCATGACCGCACCTGACCGTTACGCCGTCTGGGCGCCCGAGCCGGACCTGGTCCGGCTCGTCGTCGACGACGTCGAGTACCCGCTCACCAAGGGCGACGACGACTGGTGGTCCACCGACGCCGTGATGCCGGTCGTCGGCGCACGGTACGGGTTCCGCATCGGCGACGACGACGCGGTCCGACCGGACCCGCGCAGCCGCTACCAGCCCGAGGGCGTGCACGGCCCGTCCGAGGTCGTCGACCCCGCACGGTTCGCGTGGACCGACGAGTCGTGGACCGGACGCCCGGCCCGCGGCGCCGTGATCTACGAGATGCACGTCGGCACCTACACGCCCGAGGGCACGCTCGACGCCGCCGCCCAGAAGCTGGACCACCTGGTCGAGCTCGGGGTCGAGTTCGTCGAGCTGCTCCCCGTCAACGCCGTCAACGGCGAGTGGAACTGGGGCTACGACGGGGTCGGCTGGTTCTCCGTGCACGCCCCGTACGGCGGCCCGGACGCCTACGACCGGTTCGTCGACACGGCGCACGCGCTGGGGCTCGGGGTCATCCAGGACGTCGTCTACAACCACCTCGGTCCGAGCGGCAACTACCTGCCGCTGTACGGCCCGTACCTGCTGGCCGGGCTCGGCAACACCTGGGGTGACTCGGTGAACGTCGAGCACCCCGAGGTCCGCCGGTACGTGCTCGACAACGTGCGCATGTGGTTCCGCGACCACCACGTCGACGGGCTCCGGCTCGACGCCGTGCACGCGATCCGCGACACCACGCGCCCGCACGTGCTGGCCTCGATGGCCGACGAGACCGATGCCTACTCGTCCTTCATCGGGCGTCCGCTGTCGCTCATCGCGGAGTCCGACCTCAACGACCCGGTGATGTTCCGGCCGCGCGAGGCCGCCGGGTACGGCCTCGCCGGGCAGTGGTCGGACGACTTCCACCACGCCGTGCACGTGGCGCTCACCGGCGAGACGAACGGCTACTACGCCGACTTCGCTCCGCTGTCGGCGCTGGCGAAGGTGCTCGAGGACGGTTTCTTCCACGACGGCACCTGGTCGTCGTTCCGCGGCAAGCGGCACGGCCGGCCGATCGACCGCGGGACCTCCCCCGCGACGGCCCTGGTCGTCGCGAACCAGAACCACGACCAGATCGGCAACCGCGCCGCCGGCGACCGGCTCGCCGCGACGCTCGACGACGAGGGGCTCGTGATCGCCGCGGCCCTGACGCTGCTCGGGCCGTTCACGCCGATGCTGTTCATGGGCGAGGAGTTCGCGGCGTCGACACCGTGGCAGTTCTTCACCTCGCACCCGGAGCCCGAGCTCGGCAAGGCCACCGCCGAAGGGCGCATCGCCGAATTCGCCGAGCACGGGTGGGACGAGTCAGCGGTGCCGGACCCGCAGGACCCGACGACGTTCACCAACTCCAAGCTCGACTGGGCCGACGTCAGCTCGGAGCGCGGTGCGGCGATCCTGCGTGCCTACCGGGTGCTCATCGCCCTGCGGCGCACCGACCAGGCGTTCGTCGACCACCGCTACGAGGCGAACGCCGTCCGCTTCAGCGAGGACCGGCGTTGGCTGGTGCTCACCCGCGGGCTGCTCGGCCCCGATGTGGCTCCGGTGCACGTCGTGGTGAACTTCGCCGACGACGCAGCCGAGGTCCCGGTGCCCGACGCCGTGGGCGAGGAGCTCTACGGCTTCGGCGCGACCGAGGTGGATGCCGGCGTCGTCCGGTTCCGCGGCCGCGGCGTGGTCGTGCTGCGCTAGCCGACCGCGTGCTGCGCGAGCCAACCGCGAGCCGCAGCTCCGCACGCACGAACTCCGCACGCACGAACGGCCACGAACCCACCGGGTCCGTCGCCGTTCGTGCGTTCGTGTGTCCCCGGACTCAGCCGGCGTGGTCGGAGACCGCGTGCGCGTTCTTCCGCACCGAGGGCAGCTTGCGGTGGTCCTTGAGCAGGGACCGGGTCTCGCGGATCCGGCGGTCGATGCCCCACTTCGTCACGAGCGCCAGGCTCTCGCGCACGATGTTGCCGCTCATCTTCGAGACGCCGAACTCCCGCTCGGTGAAGGTGATCGGCGTCTCCACGACCCGCAGACCCGCCTCGAGTGCACGCCAGCACAGGTCCACTTGGAAGCAGTACCCCTTCGACGCCACACCGGCGAGGTCGATCCGCTCGAACGCCCGCGACGTGAAGACCCGGAACCCGCCGGTGGCGTCGCGCACCGCGATGCCCAGGGCGAGACGCGTGTACAGGTTGCCACCGCGCGAGAGCAGGAGGCGGTACCAGGGCCAGTTCTCGACCTTGCCGCCCTTGATCCACCGGGAGCCGAGCACCAGGTCGTTCGAGTCCGCGAGCTCGAGCATCCACGGCAGGTACTCGGGGTGGTGGGAGCCGTCGGCGTCCATCTCGACGAGCTTGGCGTAGCCGTGTTCCAGGCCCCACGCGAAGCCCGACAGGTACGCGCCGCCCAGGCCGTCCTTGACGGTGCGGTGCATGACGTGCACCCGATCGGTCTCGCGGGCGATGGCGTCCGCGATGTCGCCGGTGCCGTCGGGTGAGTTGTCGTCGACGACGAGCACGTGCACGGAGTCGTCGGTGGCGGCCAACGTGCGCTCGACGATCGGCCGGACGTTCTCGGCTTCGTCGTAGGTCGGGATGATGACCAGGGTCTCGCTCATGGTGCTCCTCGTGCTCGCAGTCGAATGTATCGCTGGCTTGGTGGGTCAATCCGACGAGAGGTCTGCGAACACGATCAGATTGTCCGTGTAGTGCCCGGTGGCGGTGTCGAACGTGCCGTCGCAGGTGATGAGTCGGAGTTGCGGAGTAGGGGTGGGGCCGTAGACGTCGCTCGTCGGGAACGCCGACTTGGCGGCGCGTTCGGAACGGTCCACGGTGAAGGTGCGGGTGCTGCCGTCGGACATCCGGACGTGGACCTCGTCGCCGGCGACCAGTTCGTCGAGCCGGAAGAACACCGCGGCGCTCGTGGGGCTGTCGACGTGACCGGCGATGACGGCGGGGCCGACCTCGCCGGGGACGATCCCGTCGCTGAACCAGCCCGCGCTGTCCCAGTCGACGGGCGGGTCGAGTTCTCCGGCAGCGCCGCGGTGCAGGTCCTCGAGCGAGGACCGCACGCCGATGGCCGGGATCGACACGCTGACCGGGGTGGCCGTCGATCGGGCCTCGGGTGCGGCCGGATCCTGGAACCCGTCGGTGCCGGAACCCGAGGACGAAGAAGACGACTGCGACGGGGACGCTGACGCCGACGACGCGACACGCTCCCCCGCGCCGCCGCCCACCGTCGACGCGACCGCCACCCCGGCCACGCCCCCGACCACCACGACGGCGGCGACCACGGCACCGATGACCACGCCTCGGCGCCGGACGGCCGAGACGCGCCCGGCGCTCCGACGGCCGCTCACGAGCCGGCTCCGACGTCGCTGGCACAGCCCCCGAGCACGTCGGAGGTCAGCATCGTCGAACCGATGGCCAGCCAGGCGTCTCCGTAGTAGGTCGGTGTGGTCGCCGCCGTCCGGGCGGCCCGCTCGAGGTCGTCGGCAGCCGCACGGGAGGAACCCGCGGCCTGCTCGGCAGCGGCCCGCGCGGTGTAGGCCAGCGCGTTCGTGTCCTGCGTCACCGGGGTGCCACCGAGGTCGAGCTGCGAGGCGAGCCGCGTCGTCCGTCCGAGCGTGGGCGCGAGGGCCGCCGCGAGCTCCCGGTCGGGCGCCGAACACGCCTCGGCGTACCGGAGCGGCGTCCGCATCGCGTCGTACCCGTAGAGCACGCGCCCGTCCCCACCGACGGGCGGCATCGGGTCCACCGATCCGTCGGCGTGGACCTGGGACCAGTCGCTGGGCAGATCGGAGGCGTCTAGCACGGCGGCCGTCACGGCGCGCGAACCCCGGTTCAGCGCGTTCCAGCGGTCGTCCCCGGTGGCGTCCGCCAGCACCGAGAAGGCCACGGGCGAGGCGTACGAGGCGTTGTACCGGTAGGGCTCCTGATCCGCCCACGGTCCGGGCAGCAGGATCGTGCCGAGGTCCGTCCGGGCCGTCTCGTGCTCGAGGATCGCCGCCGCGATGCGCTTCCCCGCGGCGGTGTACCGGTCGTCGTCCCAGGCCTTCCCCGCGAGCACGAGGGCCCGAGCGGCGTCGAGGTCGGCGTCGCTCGCGGACTGCTCGTCGGCGACGCCCTCGTCGGACGTCCACCGCCACGCCAGCAGGTCGTCGTCGGTGAGCAGGTGGTCCTTCGTCCACTCCCAGATCGCGTCGAAGCGCGCACGGTCGTCGTTCGCGTAGGCGATGAGCAAGCCGTACGCCTGCCCCTCGCTGACGGTGTCACCACCCTGGTCGGTGCGGACGACGCGACCGTCCTCGACGTAGCGGTCCAGGAACGCCGACCGCAGCTGCTGCGGCGAGCGCGCCGCGTCGGGCGCGGTGGTCGAGGTCGGGGTCGCCGTGCCGCGAGCGGCGGTCGTGGTGCTCGACGACCAGGGGCGGACCGCGACGATCGCGACCACGATGGCGACGATGACGGCCGCCGCGGCGGCGACCGGTATCCAGGTCCTGCGGGTCATGCTGGCCTGCCTCTCCGGGGATGGTGGGGGGTCGAAGAGGAGGCGCGGATCACGTGGGCCGTGCAGCGCACGTGATCCGCGCCTCCAGTCCGGGGCGTCAGCGGAACAGCGAGCGGAGCATCGCGACGGCCGCGTGGACCGCCTCGGTCACCGGACGGTCAGCGGCTGTGCCGCCACCGCCGGTCTGCACCCCGCCGGACGGGGTGGCGGCGGTCGCGGCGGCGTCCGTCACGGGCACGACCGTCAGGTTGCCCTTGCTGTCGTCGAGGACGAACAGGGTCGAGACGGTGTTACCGGCGAGGTCGACCTTCGCGGTGCCCCGCTGGCCGCTGCCGGAGACGTCGAGCGACCACTTGCCGGCGTCGACCGTCGCGTACTTGGTGGCGGTGCCGAAGGTGGCGTCCTCGGCGATCGGGGTGCCGTCGGAGGTCTGCACGTCGACGCGCTTCGCGGTGGTGGCGGCCTGCACGAGCCGGAGCTTCGCCTTGCCGTCGCCGGGCTGCTGCAGGTCGTCGGTGAACGCGGTCGTCTTCAGCCCGTCGTTCTTGCCGTAGGCGACGACGGTGCTGGCGTCGCCCTTCTGCACGGTGACGTCGGTGGAGATGACCGGGGTGGAACCCGGCGCGTCGGCGGCGCGCATCGACAGGACGTAGGTGCCGACCGGCAGCTTCTCGTACGGGCTGACCTGGCCGTAGGTGACGTCGTCGAGTTCGAAGACGGTCTTCCCCCCGGCGAGGCTGGACAGTTCGACGTCGACGCCCTTCGTGTCCGGCGACAGGTGTCCGACGCGGAGCCAGCCCTGGTCGGTGGTCGCGGCGGAAGCGGTCTGGGGGGCGGCGAGCCCGACGGTCGCGGCGACGAGTGTGGCGGCGAGCGCTCCGATGACGACGGTGCGGCGGCGGTTCGTGATGTGTGCGGTCATGATGGTGCTCCTTCGGGTCGAGGTGCGGTGGGCGTGCGGTCGTCGTGTCGAGGTGTGGTTCGTGGGGTTGTCATCCGGGCCGCCGCGCGAGCGGGCGGAATGCCAGGGTGTGCGCCGGAGTCCCCCGGGCATTTCGCCCGCTCGTCCAGCGGGCGTTCCGCCCCGACGTGTTCGCGGGGAGCGGTTCCGCGGCCGATCCGGCGAGCGGGCGGAATGCCGGGGTGCGTGCCGGAGCCCTCCGGGCATTTCGCCCGCTCGCCCAGCAACAGCAGCAGCACCAGCTCCAGCCCCGGCGCGGCCGAGCGATCGGGGGTCACGAGGCGCTCGTCGCGGTCGTCGTCGGGTCGGCCGGGGTGTACGTCACCGTGAGCCGTGCTCCCTCACGCTCGACCGAGTCCGGCCGGAACGCCTGGGACATGGCGTCGAAGGTCCGAGCGACCCGTGCTGCCGACGCGTCGTCGCTCGTGTGCAGGACGACGGTGCGGAACGGCTGGCCGGTCTCCCCGGTGCGCGGGGTGAACCGGTCGACCCGCACGTCCTGGTCGGCGAGCACCTGTCCGAGCGCGATCATGGCCCGCGAGTCGACCTGTCCGGCACGGAACTGCGACTTCGTGCCGTCGTCCGCACGCAGGGCCGGGTTCGACGCGAGCTCGGTTCCCAGGGTCTTCCGGACGTCGGTGGCCCGGGTGATCGCCGTCTCGGCGGCGCTGGCTCCCTCGGCATGGATCCGGCGGACCTCGACCTGCTGGTCACCGGTGCCGAAGGTCGCGACGGCCGTGGAGTTCTCGATCGCCTGCCGCACGTCGGTGGACGAGTTGCCGCCGGTGCGCATGGAGTCCGTCGTGATGACGTAGTCCGAGTCCTTCCAGCCGTTCGGGGACTGCCGTTCCACTGCTCCGTCGGTGTCGAGCTTGTAGTACCAGACGACGTTGTTCCGGGCGAAGCCGTCGTCCACGAGGTCGACCCACATGGCGTCGTCGACCAGCAGACGCGAGGACTTCGGCACGTTGTCGCCCACCCACTGCTCGGCCTGCTGCATGGGCAGGTCGAGATTGCCCAGCAGGAAGCCCCGCAGCTGTGTCCCCCACAGCGGCACCGCGACGACGAGGGCCGCAGCCGCGACGACGGCCCAGGTGATGCCGAGGCCGCGCCGTGCCCTCGGGCCGAACCGGCCCCGGGTGTGGACCCGACCGGCGATCGTCAGGACGGCACGCTCGACGGTGTACGCGACGAGGAGCGCTGCGAACGGGATGAGCATGATGACGTAGGGCACCGGCAGGTACCCGTTCGGCCGGAACATCACCGCGAGCAGGAACACGAGCATCGCGGCGATCGGTCGGACCCGTCGCAGGAACAGCCCGACGACGGCCGCGACCGAGCCGAGCACGATGAACACCGGGTCGAGTGCCCACCACTGCGCGGCCGCCTCGTTCGCCAGGCTGCCCCCGTCGAACACGGATCCGGAAGCGGTCCGCGACCCGAGCTGGTAGGTGACGCCCTCCCACAGGCTGACTCGCCCGTTGCCCGGCACGAGTTCGCCCTTCACCGCGGCGAGCAGCAGGTACCCGCCGCCGATCAGCACGAGCACGGCCCCGGCGACGCTGAGCGTGTACCGGCGGGTGCTCTTGTCGGCGCGACGCACGGCCATCCAGATCAGGAACGGCAGTGCGAGCAGGTAGGTCTCCTTGGACAGCACGGCGATGCCGAGGCAGGCAGCGGCACCGGCGAACCCGGCGAGCTGCTGGCGACGGCTCAGCACGAGGACGAACGCGGCGAGCAGCCAGGGCGTCGCGACGTTGTCGATGTACACGGTGCGGTGGTACTGCAGCGCGAGCGGTGACAGCGCGAAGACGAGTCCGGCCGCGGCCGCCGTGATCCGTCCGGCACCGAGACGTCGGGCCAGGACGAACAGCAGGATGCTCGAGACGGCGGAGAAGAACACCATGGCCTCGCGCCCGGCCTCCACCGCGAAGGGGTACCGCGCGAACGCCCCGGTCAACCCGGTGTACCCGGCGATCTGGATCCATCCGAGCGGCGGGTGGTCGTACCAGTACGTGTAGTGGGTGAGCTCGCCGAGGTTTGTGATCGCCCACGCCTGTGCGGTGTAGGTCCCCTCGTCATCGATGCGCTGCGGTGTGCCCGACATGTTCCAGGCCTGGACGAGCACGGTCACCGCGACGACGGGCAGCAACCACGTCAGGCTGGCCGCGTGCCGGCGGAACCACGTCCCGACGCCGGCCCGGTGCGCGGTGGTGCCACCACGGATCGGGATGCCCGTGGTGTCGGTGATGCTGGCGGTCATCGGGTGCCTCCCGTGGTGGTGCCGGCGAACGCACGATCGGACGACGCTGCGCCCGCGGACGACGCTGCGCCCGATCCGTCCAGGTCCGAGGCGAAGCCGACCACCTGTCCGGTGCGGTGCTGGCCGGTGTGCTCGGTCTTCTCCCACCCGTTCTGGCCCTTGGCGTGCCGGACGACTGCCCGGACCGCCGCGGCGGCGAGGAACACCTGGTACGGCACCAGGCCGAGCACGAGCCGCACGTAGTCGCGGAACCGGACCTTCTCGCCGTACAGACGACCGAACTCGTTCAGCCCGACGATCTCGACGGCGAGCAGCATGAGCGTCGGCGCCACCGGCACGAACGACACGAGGGCGATCGCCGTCGGCACCTTGACGAACAGGATCATCAGGACGCTCAGCGGGATGAGCAGCCCGGTGGCCGCCTGGATGAACGGCATCGTGAGCATGTAGCGGGCGAAGAACCGCTGCCGGAAGGACGGCAGCTTCTTCCACTCCCCCTTGCCCAGCACCTGCAGGAAGCCCTGGTTCCACCGCGTGCGCTGTTTGAGCAGCGAGGCGAAGGTCGGCGGGGTCTCCTCGCGGGTGACGGCCTCGGGGCTGTAGGCGACGACGACCTTCGCGCCGTCGGCGGAGAGCCGCACGCCGAGTTCGCAGTCCTCGGCGAGGCAGTGTGCATCCCAGCCGTTCGACCACTCCAGGCGGGAGCGGGTCACGAAGACGGTGTTGCCCCCGAGGGGGATGAACTTGGACCCGGCGTGGAAGTGCAGGCGCGAGCGGAACCAGAAGTAGTACTCCAGGACGTTCCGGAGCGACCACCAGCTCGACGTGAAGTTCATCAGCTGGACGCCGCCCTGCACCACGTCGGCGTCGGTCTCCTGGAACCGCGAGTCGACGAGGGAGAGCAGCCGCGGGTAGACCTCGTCCTCGGCGTCGAACACCCCGACGATGTCACCCGTCGCGTGCTGGAGCGCCAGGTTCATCGCCTTCGGCTTGTTCTTCGGCAGGGTGTCGTCCACCACGACCTTGATCAGGGAGGGGTGCCGAGCCGCCGCAGCACGCACGACGGCGTCGGTCTCCGGGTCGTCCTCCCCGACGATCGCGATGATCTCGAAGTCGGGGTGGTCCTGGGTCGCGAGCATGTCGAGCGTCTGCCCCATCACGTCCTGCTCGTGCCGACCGGGCACCAGGAGCGTGAACCGGTGCGTCGCCGGACGCGGGGTCTGGCTGAAGCTGGTGGACTTCAGCGCGTCCCGGGAGCGCCAGGCGTGCAGCATCCACCAGAGGGTGGTCAACGCGATGATCGTGAGCAGCACGGAGAGGGCGATGAGGGTCGAGTAGCCGAGCCACTCGCCCAGCGACCAGGCGGCCTGTGGGAGCTGCCCCGAGCCTCCCGTCGGCACGTCCGTGGTTCCTCGGTTCGGGACGTCCCCCGTCGTCCCGGTGTCGTTGTCGGGCTGGAGCAGCGGCCCTGCGGCCGTCAGCAACACGGCTGAGATGGTCATTCGGGGAACCCCTTCGGACGTGTGTCGGTGGACCGGAAGACGAGGGCCTTGTACGCGGCGAACCGGAACGCGGTGCCGAGGACGAGGCCGACGCCGTTGCCGGCGACGTTGTCGGCGAGGGTGGACGTGAAGCCGAGGACGTAGTGCGAGACGAACAGGCAGGCAGCGGCGATGCCGAGGCCGACGAGGTTCGTGGCAGCGAAGAGCAACCCCTCGCGGACGGTCTCGCGGCGGCCGATCTGGCGCTGGGCGCGGAAGGTGATGAAGCGGTTGCCGATCCACGCGATCGAGGTCGCCACGATGGCCGACACGATCTTCGCGGCGATGGGACCGTCCGACATGACGGTGGCGCGGAGCAGGTTGTAGACGCCCAGGTCGATGACGAAGCAGACGGCACCGATGGTGCCGAACGACGCGAGTTGCCTCGCGGTGGCGAGCAGACGCGGGACCGTGCCAGGGCGCACGGTCCGCACCGCACCGGTGTCGGGTGACACCAGAACGGGGGTATGAGTTCGGGTCATGCCCCCGATTCGGGGGACGCGGACGGGTGGTTTGGGCGGGGTACGCGACTTGCCAGGCGTCTGCCAGATGCGCGACACATGCCGTTCATCTTGACGATCCGTCAGCTGCGGTGGTCAGGGGCGCGGGGACGACGGACGGGAGGCCCGGTGCCAGCTGGCACCGGGCCTCCCGTCCGTCGGTCGGTTGCGTCTACGCGGGGCGCGACGACGGGGACACGTTCTTGGACGCGTCCCGTTCCGGGATGTCGCCGAGTGCCTCGTCGATCGCCGCGAGGGCGTCCGCGTCGAGCTTGACGCCGGCGGCCTTGACGTTGTCGGTGACCTGCTGCGGACGCGAGGCGCCGACGATGGCGCTCGCGACGTTCTCGTTCTGCAGGGTCCACGCGATCGCGAGCTGCGCCAGCGTGAGGCCGGCCTGGTCGGCGACGGGCTGCAGGCGCTGCACGGCTTCGAGGACCTCGTCGCGCATGAACCGCTTGATCATGTCCGCGCCGCCCTTCTCGTCCGTGGCTCGCGAGCCCTCGGGCAGGGGCTGACCCGGCTTGTACTTGCCGGTCAGGACGCCCTGCGCGATGGGTGACCAGACGATCTGCGACAGGCCGAGCTGCTTCGAAGCGGGGACGACCTCGCCCTCGATGACGCGCCACAGCATCGAGTACTGCGGCTGGTTCGAGATGAGCTGGAAGCCGAGCTCGTTGGCGAGTGCGGCACCGGCGCGGATCTGCTCGGCGGACCACTCGCTGACGCCGATGTAGAGCGCCTTGCCCTGGCGGACGACGTCGGCGAAGGCCTGCATCGTCTCTTCGAGGGGGGTCTCGTAGTCGTAGCGGTGTGCCTGGTAGAGGTCGACGTAGTCGGTCTGCAGTCGCTCGAGCGAGCCGTTGATCGACTCCATGATGTGCTTGCGGCTGAGGCCGACGTCGTTGTGCCCCTTCGGGCCGGTCGGCCAGTAGACCTTCGTGAAGACCTCGAGGGACTGGCGCCGCTCGCCCTTGAGCGCCTCGCCGAGGACGGTCTCGGCGGCGGTGTTGGCGTACGTGTCCGCGGTGTCGAACGTGGTGATGCCGGCGTCGAGCGCTGCCCGCACGCACTGGGTGGCGACGTCGTTCTCGACCTGCGAGCCGTGCGTCAGCCAGTTGCCGTAGGTGATCTCGGAGATCTTGAGTCCGGAGTTGCCCAGGTACCTGAATTCCATGGTCCCGACGCTACTGGAGTGAGCGCGCACGTGAGGGGTCCCGCGAGTGCCTGTCGGGGCCGCGGTGGGCGGGGGCGCGGGGCTGGGCGCGCGAGCGGGCGAAATGCCAGAGTGCCGCCGACGGCACACCCGGACATGTCGCCCGCTCGCCTGCTCGCCTCGGGCGACCCCGGCATCGGCTTCCGTGCAGCGGGTCCGGAACAGCGGGTCCAGAGCTGTCGGTGAGCGGGCCGCGCGAACGGGCGAAACACCGCCGTGCAGCCAGGCAGCCGGCACGGTGTTTCGCCCGCTGGCGGAAGCAACCATCCCTTCACAGCGGTGATAGCGGGCCAGCCGTCCACAAAGGAGGCCCGACTCACGTCCGCAAGACCGGCTCGCCGTCACGCTGTGGAGATGACCGCAAGACGGCGACTCCCGATGGCACTCCGCGACGCTTCGTTCCGAGTACGCGATGCGCTGCACCGAGGCGTTTCGCGTGGCCGACTCGACGCTCGCGATCTCATCCGACCGTTCCACGGCATCCGATCAGCGTTCCCACCGGTGTCCGTGGATGAACGTGCGAGAGCGCTCGCTCCTCGGCTCCGCCCCGATCAGGTGTTCAGCCACGTCACCGCCGCAGCGATCATCGGCGTCCCGCTGCCCAGACGTCTCGAACGCGACCAGCGGTTGCACGTCACGACGATCGGGACCGATCAAGCGCTCCGGGTTCGCGGCACGGTCGGCCACCGGGCTCGGTACGGATCAGTCCGCGCGACGATCGCACGAGGAGTGCCACTGACCACTCCGGCCGACACGTTCGTCGCGCTGGGCTCGATGCTGACGCTCGACGAACTCATCGTCGCGGGCGATGCACTCGTGGGGTGGCTCGGCTGGACGACGCTCGATGAACTCGCGCAAGCCGTCCGACGACGACGTGGCATCCGCGGGATCGTGAAGCTCCGCCTCGCGCTCGATGAGATCCGGAGGGGATCTCGGTCCCCCGGAGAGACCCGGACACGGCTGGCACTCATCCGCCGCGGACTCCCGGAACCGGCGCTCAACCTCGATGTCGTCGTCGACGGGCAGTGGATCGCATGTGTGGACCTCGCCTACCCCGATGCCAGGGTCGCGATCGAGTACGAGAGCGATCTGCACCGCACCGATCCAGCCAGCTTCCGAAAGGACCTCACGCGCGGCGAGCATCTGAAGGACGTCGACTGGTGGCTCGTCAGAGCAACAGCAGACGACCTCGGTCACGGGGTCGAGCGTTTCGTGCACCGCGTCAGGCGGCTGCTCGAGGTCGGTGCCAGAGGAGCTCACGACACGCGGTTTGCGACACTTGGGTGAACAATGGTTGACGCTTCAACCAAAACGGTGCACACTGTCGTAGTATCAACTCGATGCAGGCGCATGGAACGCGTCGCACCGCAGACTCTCGTTCGGAAGAAGGACCACCATGACGCTCACCGCTGACACCATTCCCGGCTACAAGACCGGCACCTGGAAGATCGACCCCACCCACTCCGAGGTCACCTTCTCGGTCCGCCACCTCGCCATCAGCAAGGTCAAGGGCAAGTTCGAGACGTTCGACGCCACCGTCGTCACCGCCGAGAACCCGCTCGAGTCGACCGTCGAGGCCAACATCGACGTCGCGTCGATCAACACCGGCCAGGAGCAGCGCGACCAGCACCTCAAGACGAGCGACTTCTTCCTCACCGAAGAGCACCCGCAGCTGACCTTCCGTTCCACGAGCATCGAGGCGAAGGGCGACGACCTGCACATCGCGGGTGACCTGACCCTGCGCGGCGTCACCAAGCCGGTCGTCCTGAAGGCCGAGCTCGGCGGCTTCACCACGGACGGCTACGGCCAGGTCAAGTTCGGCGCCGAGGCGACCACGAAGATCGACCGCACCGAGTTCGGTGTGAACTGGAACGCGGCGCTCGAGGCCGGCGGCTTCACCCTGGGCAACGACGTCACGATCAACCTCGACGTCCAGTTCGTCCTCCAGGCGGCCTGAGCCGCCTCTGACGCAACGCCCGACTGAGGGCACCGAGCGTCACTCCCCGAACCCGAGAAGAACGCCCCGACTCCGCACGGAGTCGGGGCGTTCTTCGTTGCCCGCGCGGGGTCCCCCGACCACGAGCGGGCGAAATACCCCGGAGCTTCGTCCTGGCTCGTCGGGCATTCCACCCGCTCGCCGATGCCGGGGCCGAAGTCGAGGCCGATCCCAGCAATCACGCCCACATCCACGCCCACGCCAACGCCCACGCCCACGCCCACGCCCACGCCCACGCCCACGCCCACGAGCGGGCGAAACACCATGCCGGCCCCCGTGGCGCGCCTGACATTTTGCCCGCTCGCGCAAGGACCCGAGCGCCGGGTGCGAGCGACCCCGGCGGAGATCGGAAGCGCGGCCGACCGGGCGGAATGCCCGGGACACGGCGGGGACGAAGTGCGGCATTTCGCCCGCTCGCGCACAGGGGCGCTCGCGCACAGGGGCGCTCGCGCGCAGGGGGGCGCGCGGAGGGGCACCAAGCGCGACGCAGAGGCAGAGCAAGGGCACCAGCGGGGACGAGCGGACGAGCGACGGCCGAGCGCCGCCCCCGCGTAACGTTGGCACGTACGACAACAGCGCGGGGAATCCACACTCCGGACCCCGAGTTGCACCAAGCGCACACGCCCGCACGACGAACAGGAGCACCACCATGGCCACCGACTGGATCGCGATGCAGGCCCTCGCGGCAGCCGAGTTCGGCCGCCGCGTCGCCGCCGTCACCGACTGGGACGCCCCCACCCCCGACTCGGAGTGGACCACCCGGGACCTCGTCGCCCACGTCGTCGACGAGCAGCGCTGGATCCCGAAGCTCCTCACCGAGTGCGACTACGCCCAGGCCCAGGCCGACCTCGAGCCGATCGGCGACGACCTGGTGGCCGAGTGGCACCGGTTCGCCACCTCGGCCACCGACGCCTGGCGGAACGCCCCGCAGGACACCCCCGTGCACCTCAGCACCGACGTCGTGCCCGCCGCGCAGTACCTCACCGAGCAGACGAGCGACATCACGATCCACACGTGGGACCTCGCCCGGGCGACCGGCACCGAGGAGTCCCTGCCCGACGAGCTCGTCCGCGCCGTTTGGGAGTACTTCGAGCCGCAGATCGAGGACCTCGCCGCCACCGGTCTGTACGCACCCCCGGTCGACGTCACCGAGGACTCCCCGCTCCAGGTCCGCCTGCTCGCCGTCACAGGCCGCGATGCCAGAGTGACGGCATGACCACCGACACGAAACGCCTCGGCAACTCGGGGCTCGAGATCAGCAGCGTCGTCCTCGGCATGATGTCGTACGGCGACCCGGACCGGGGCTCGCACGCCTGGAGCGTCGGCATCGACGAGGCCCGCCCGTTCGTCCGCCGCGCGTTCGAGGCCGGCATCACGACCTTCGACACCGCGAACGTCTACTCGGATGGCAGCAGCGAGGAGATCACCGGCACGCTCCTGGCCGAGCTGGCTCCGCGCGAGGACGTCCAGGTCTTCACGAAGGTCTTCAACCGGATGCGTCCCGGCCGGAACGGCGCCGGGCTGTCCCGCGCGGCGATCATGCACGAGATCGACGCCTCCCTGACCCGGCTCGGCACGGACTACGTCGACCTTTACCAGATCCACCGCTTCGACCCGGTGACGCCGATCGAGGAGACCATGGAGGCCCTCCACGACGTCGTCAAGGCCGGCAAGGCGCGTTACATCGGCGCGAGCAGCATGTGGATGTGGCAGTTCGCCGAGATGCAGCACACCGCCGAGCGCCACGGCTGGACGAAGTTCGTGAGCATGCAGGACCAGTACAACCTGCTCGAACGCGAGGAGGAGCGCGAGATGCTCCCCTTCTGCGAGCACACCGGCGTCGGCGTGATCCCGTGGAGCCCCCTGGCCCGCGGCCGCGTCACCCGCCCCTGGGACGCCTCCGGTTCGGGCTCGCGCGCGCAGACCGACGAGTTCGGCAAGACCCTCTACAAGCAGGACGAGGACGCCAACCGCGCGATCGTCGACGCGGTCGAGGCCGTCGCCACCGAGCGCGGCGTCCCGATGGCACAGGTCGCCCTGGCCTGGGTCGCCGGCAAGCCCGCGGTCTCCGCGCCCATCGTCGGCGCGACGAAGGAACACCACATCGACGACGCGGTGGCCGCAGCGTCGCTGACGCTCACCGACGACGAGGTCACGCGACTCGAGTCCGCGTACACGCCCCGGGTGCCGTCGGGTTTCTGACGCCCCCACGAGCGGACGGGAGGCACGGTGCCAGCTGGCACCGTGCCTCCCGTCCGTCAGGTGGTCGCGGTGACGGCCGTGGTCAGGCGACCGCGCTGCCGTCAGCGCGCTGCAGGCGCGCGATGCGCCGCCGCGCGGCTCGTTCGGAACCGGTCTGGTCGTCGAGCACCGCACCGATCCCGTCGAGCACGAGCTTCGTGGTGCGGACCACCGGCAGCTCCACCGGGCCGACGATCGGCGCACGGAGGCCGAGGAGCGAGCGGTGCCGCGGGTCGAGCGTGGACACGGCTCCCTGGAAGACGGCGCGGTAGCCGGGTCGCAGCAGGCGGGACAGCGGCGGGTCCTTGATGAACCGGACGACGTCTCGGGTGCGCGAGTCGACCAGGAGTTCGCCGCGGTCCAGGTACCCGTTCATCTGCGCACGGAGCTCCGCCTCGGACTCGGGCGGGTCGACGATGCGCATGAGCCGCCCGGCCTCGGCCCACTCGCGCACGTAGGCGTCCGCGCCTCCGGGGATCGGGCCGCCCCAGCGCTGGGCGGCGCGGAGGAACGCGTCGGTGAAGGCGAGGTGCACCCAGCGCGCCAGGTCCGGGTCGTTGGCCGCGTAGGGACGGGTTGTGCCGCGCGCGTCGACGTACTGCCCACGGACCCGCTCGTGCAGCCGGAGCACCCAGTCGCTGCCGCTGCGGGCGGTCTGCCGGTCGCCGTACGTGACCGTCGCGATCCACCGGCTGGTGCCCGCCAGACGACCGAACGGGTCCTCGCGGTACCGGGAGTGGTCGGCGACGCCGGCGAGCGCGCCGGGGTGCAGCGCCTGGACGAGCAGTGCCCGCACGCCGGCGACGATGCCGTGGCTCCCGCCGTGCACCGCCCACGTGGCGGAGCCCGGACCGAAGAAGCCCGCGTCGGTGCCGTGTTCCAGGTCGTCCATCCAGGCTTCCGTGCCGGTCGAACCGCCCGTGAACGTCTGGTTGAGGCGGGACCGGAAGACGTCGGAGACAGTGGACATGTCGTCATGTTCCGTCCGTCACCTGGGCGTGGGGGTGCCATCGCGCAAAGTGGCCCTCCCAGCGTGCACGGGGGTCGCCCACTAGGTTGGGTCGGGTGAGCATCGACACGCCTCGTCCCTGGCTTGCCTCGTACGCCCCGGGGGTCCCGCACGACATCGAGGAACAGAGTGGTTCCCTGTACGACCTGGTCGAGCAGTCGGCCCGGAAGTTCCCCAGGCAGGTCGCCCTCGAGTTCTTCAAGCGCACCACGAGCTACGCCGACCTCGAGGAGCAGATCCTCCGCGCGGCGAACGGCCTGCGGAAGCTGGGCGTGGGCGCGGGCGACCGCGTCGCCATCGTCCTGCCGAACTGCCCGCAGCACATCGTCGCGTTCTACGCGGTGCTGCGACTCGGCGCGATCGTGGTCGAGCACAACCCGCTGTACACGCCGCGGGAACTCCGCCACCAGTTCGAGGACCACGGCGCCGAGGTCGCCATCGCGTGGGACAAGTCCGTCGCGACGCTGCAGGACTTCCCGGCCGACGTGCACCTCGACGCGATCGTGTCGGTCGACATCACCCGGGCCATGCCCCGGAGCACCCGGCTCGCCCTGGCGCTGCCGGTCGCGAAGGCCCGCGAGTCCCGCGCGAAGCTGACCGCGAAGGTGCGCGGCACGGTCAAGTGGGACGACCTCGCCGACACCCGCAAGCTGTCGAAGCGGCACCCGCGGCCGGCCACCGACGACGTCGCGCTGATCCAGTACACGTCCGGCACCACCGGGACACCGAAGGGCGCGGTGCTGAGCCACCGGAACCTGCTGGCGAACGCCGCACAGGCCCGGGCGTGGGTGCCGCAGATCCGCCGCGGCGACAACGTCGTGTACGCGGTGCTGCCGATGTTCCACGCCTACGGCCTGACGCTCTGCCTGACCTTCGCGATGAGCATGGCCTCGCGGCTCGTGCTCTTCCCCGCGTTCGACCCCGCCCTGGTCCTGACGGCGATCAAGCGCCACCCGCCGACGTTCCTGCCGGCCGTGCCGCCGATCTACGCCCGGCTGCAGCACGCGGCCGACTCGGCGAAGGTGTCGCTCAAGGGCATCGAGATCGGCATCTCCGGTGCCATGCCGCTGTCGCAGGACATCGTCGAACCGTGGGAGGCCCGGACCGACGGCTACCTGGTCGAGGGCTACGGCCTGTCCGAGTGCTCCCCGGTCCTGATGGCCAACCCGGTCTCCCCCGAACGTCGACTCGGATCGATCGGCCTGCCGCTGTCCTCCACCGAGGCGCGCGTGGTCGACCCCGACGACGACACGAAGGTGCTCGGCATCGACGAGCCCGGCGAACTGCAGGTCCGTGGCCCGCAGGTGTTCCGCGGCTACTGGGGCAAGGCCGAGGCCACCGACGAGGTCTTCACGCCCGACGGCTGGTTCCGCACCGGCGACATCGTGGCCATCGACGCCGACGGGTACGTCCGGATCGTCGACCGCCTCAAGGAACTCATCATCACCGGCGGCTTCAACGTGTCGCCGTCCGAGGTCGAGGACACCCTGCTGAAGCACCCCAGCGTCAAGGAGGTCGCGGTCGTCGGCATCACCCAGGGCGGCAACGAGCAGGTCGTCGCCGCGGTCGTGCCGAAGGACCCCTCGACGTTCGACGGGGCCGCGCTCCGGGCCTGGTCGCGCGAGCACCTGGCGGCGTACAAGGTGCCGCGCCGGGTCGTCGTGGTCGAGGACCTGCCGCGCTCGATGATCGGCAAGGTACTGCGGCGGAAGGTGCGGGACCAGATCCTGGACGGCTGACGCGTGGGCGCCGGGCGGCGCCGCTCAGCCGGCCCGCCGCCCGGGCAGCGCCAGCACGGACAGCCCGGCCACCACCAGCACGATGCCGGCCCATCCGGCGGTCCCCAGGCGCTCCCCCACCACGAGCACCGCCAGCACCGCGGCCACGACGGGCTCGAGCAGGGACAGCAGCGTCGCGACCGACGCGGTCACCGTCCGGAGCCCGAGCGCGTACAGCGAGTGTCCGATCACCGTCGGCACCAGCGCCAGGTACAGGAACACCGGCCAGTTGTCGGCGTCGGTCAGGAACGGCCCGCCCGCCACCACGGCGAGCACGACGAGCGGCACCGCGGCCACCCCGAACACCGCGCCGACGAGCCCGCGTTCGTTCGGCCCGCGGGCGGCCCGTGCGGCCGCGACCCCGACGTCCCCGCCGACGCGCATGCTGTCGGACTCCGCGCGGACGACGGCGATCGGCATCCGGCTCGTCGCGGCGTGCATCCCCCGCGCCACCGCCCACGAGTACAGCGCGTACGTCAGACCGGCGACCAGGGCGCTGCCGACTCCGACCGCGAGTGACCGCCCGCCGCCGTCGTGCTCGGAGCGCGCGAGGGTGACGACGACCATGCCGACCACGCTCACCAGGGTGGCGAGGACCCACCGGCGGGTGACGCGTCTGCGGTCGGCGACCCACTCGACCAGGCCGGCGAAGACGGGCGACGACCCGATGGCCAGGGTCGTGCCGAGCGCGACCCCGGCGTCGGCGAGGGCCGCGTAGAACGCGACCGCGTAGACCACGAGCGATGCGGCCCCGAGCAGTGCCCAGCCGCGCGTCCGGCGCTGCGTGACGGCACGCAGCGTGCCCCGGCCCGCGGTCGCGGCGAGCACGAGGCCGCCGAGCCCGAAGGTCACCGCACCGAACACGAACGCCGGCACACCGGGCGCGAAGTGCGTCGCGGTCCCGGTGGTGCCCCAGACCGCCGCGGCGACCGCGATCGCCGCCAGGCCGCCGATGGGCCTGGAGGCACGCCCCGCGCCCGGTCCGTGACTCACGAGACGTGGACGCTGGGCCGTCGGTTGACCTCGGGTTCCGCTTCGCGCAGGACCTCGCGCGTGACGGGGGCGACGTCGCCGGCGCCGGTGAACACGAAGCGCAGGGCGTTGCGGATCGGGCTGCCCTCGTTCCACTCGAAGTAGATGCTCGGCACCACCCCGGCGAGGTCGCGGATGGCGAGGAGCGTCGACGCGATGGTGTTCGGGACGTTGCCGGAGCGGACCTTGAGCACGCGGAACCCGTGGATGACGTGGCCTTCGACCACCAGGTCCTCTTCGAAGTCGGACGAGTCGGCCGGCAGGACCTCGAGGAACATCGTCGGCACGCGGGCCGGGATGCCGGAGTCGCGGCGTTCCTCGCGCCCCTTCGCCCGGTACGCCTCGGCCGTGCCGGCACCGGGCTCGTTCGCGATGATGCAGACCGAACTGAACTGGTCGGCGTCGGCCTCGACGAACTGCCGGGCGGTCGCGTCGAGCTCGATGGACGACGCCCGGAGCTCGAACGAACGCCGCACGCGCGAGATGAGCGACACCACGACGATCGCGATGATGAAGATCGCCGCGATCCGCACGCCGTCGGGCCGCTCGATGACGTTGGCGACCGTGGTGTAGACGAACACGACCGAGATGACACCGAACGCGATGGTGCGCTTGCGCTGCTGCTTGCGGCGCGCGGACAGCGTCACCGCGACCGCTGCGCTCGTGATGAGCACCAGCACGCCGGTGGCGTAGGCGCCACCCTGGGCGTCGACGTCGGCCTGGAAGATGATCGTGATGACGAACGCGATGAGCGTGAAGATGATCACGAGGGGACGCACCGCACGCGCCCACTGCGGTGCCATGCCGTAGCGGGGCAGGAACCGCGGCACCAGGTTGAGGAGCCCCGCCATCGCGCTCGCACCGGCGAACCACAGGATGGCGACGGTCGAGAAGTCGTAGATCGACCCGAACACCCCGCCCATGTACTCGTGCGCCAGGTACGCCAGGGCACGGCCGTTCGCACCGCCGCCCGGCTGGAACTCGCGCTGCGGGATGAGGAACGTCGTCACGATCGACGACGTGATGAGGAACGAGCTCATGATGAGCGCCGCGACGGTCAGCAGTCGCTTGGTGCCGCGGATCCGGCCCTCGGGTCGATCGCTGGTGTCGTCGCTGGCGTCACCGCGGACCTGCGGCATCACCGCGACGCCGGTCTCGAAGCCGGAGAGCCCGAGCGCGAGCTTCGGGAACACGATCAGGGCGATGCCGACCATCACGAGCGGGTTGCTGTGCTGTGCCGTCAGCCCGGACCACCAGTCGCTCGCCACCATCGGGTTCTCGAACACGTGCCAGAGGGCGACGATGATGACGACGGCGTTCAGGGCGAGGAACACCGCGACGAGCCCGACCGCGATGCCGATGGCCTCCTTGAACCCGCGCAGGAACACGATGCCGAGCAGGAGCAGCAGCGCCAGGGTGAGCGGCACCGGGATCTCGGTGAACCAGTGCGGCGTGTACGGGTTCTCGGCGATGTGCGCCGTGGCGTCGGCCGCCGACAGGGTCATCGTGATCATGAAGTCCGTCACGGCGAACCCGAGCAGCACCAGCACGAGGAGCTTGCCCGCCCACCACGGCAGGAGCTTCTCGAGCATCATGATCGACCCGGCGCCCCGGAAGCTGTCGTGGGCGATCCGGCGGTAGACCGGCAGCGCCCCGAACAGCGTGACGAGCACGAGGACGATCGTCGCGATCGGCGACAGCAGCCCCGCGGCGAGCGCGGCGATGGCGGGCTGGTACCCGAGGGTGGAGAAGTAGTCGACGCCGGTCAGGCACATGACCCGCCACCACGGGTGGGTCTTCTCGACCTCGACCTGGTGCGGGCCCTGGTGCGAGGCGCCCTGGTCGGCCCCGTGCAGCATCCACCGGCGCAGGCGGGTGCTGCGGTCGAGGGGCTGCTCGGTGGCGTCGCGCTGGGCGGCCCGCTCGGCGTCTGTCGCGGTCACGTGGATGATGCTAAGCCGTCCTGGTGACCCCCGTGCACACCTGGACAGCCCGGTGCAAGGAGCGGTCCGACTAGCGCCGTGTGCGGGACAGGGCCGCCACGATCCCCGCCACGACCAGCAGCACGCCGGCGGCGATGCAGGCAGCCAACAGCAGGGTCGTGGTGTCCACTGAGAACATCGGCAGCGCACTCACGGCCATCGCTCCGGCGAACACCAGGAGCAGCACGCCCCAGAGGATCGTGCCGAAGCGTGCACCACCGCGTCGGGGCCGGTAGGCGGGCCCGTCCGGGGCGCCCGGGGAGGCCACCGGTGCAGTCGCCTCGTCGTTCGTCGAGCCGTCGTCCGTCGGGTTGTCGTTGGTCGTGCTGTCCGTCGTCATCGTCCCGTTCCTCACTCGCCGACCGTGATCGCCCGCGGCACCTCGACGCCACCGCCGAGGATCCACAGGTGCACCGTCGTCGTCTCGTCCGCGTCGGCCGTGCGTGCCGCACGGTTCTCGAGCGTGGTGGTCCGGAGCACCCCACCGGTGCCGTCGTCGTCGCCCCCGCCGGTGTCGATCCCGTAGCCGACACCGCTCACCTCGACCCGCACCGGCAGGTCGGTCGGCAGCAGCACCTCGGCTCCGCCGGCGCCCAGCCAGAGGCTCACGTCGCCCCCGACGGCCGACGGCTCGAGTCCGCGGAGGTCCAGGGTGGGACCGCCCGCCAGCATCGCGAAGTCCCGTTCGGTCCCCGAGGCGGCGCGTTCGACCTGCCACGTGGTGCCGCCGATCAGCGAGACCTGGGTGCCGGCGGGCAGGACCCCGGTGACCACCAGGGCCACCGCGGCGATCGTCGAGAACAATCCGAGCACGTCGTCGTCACGGCCGCGGATCCCGGCGACGATCGTGGCGATCGCCAGCACCGCGAGCGCCGCGGCGATCCCGAGGACCGGGACGGACCACCCGGCCTGCTGCGCCCAGAACGCGACCCCGGCTCCGGCGACGAGTGCGAGTCCGAGGGACACGGCGACGTACGCCGCCCCGGGGCGCCGCTCCACCCGCTCGGCCCGCCGTTCGGCCGCCCGCTCGCGTTCCGCGCGCATCCGCTCCTCGTGCTGCCGTCGCCGGTCCTCGGGGCTCAGCGGTGCACCCCACTGCCAGGAGGCCCGCCCCGCGTCCGTCGCGCCGGTCGCCTCCGCAGTCCACGCGTTCCGGGCCGGGTGCGGCTCCTCGGGGCTGGTCCAGAAGTCGCCCCGCGGTGCGGCGGTCGGGTCGGTGCCGGTGCCGGTGCCGGTGCCAGTGCCAGTGCTCGCTGACAGATCACCGTCCACCCCGCGTCGGGCCAGGACCACGATGAGCCACACGATCCCGCCGACGAGCACGATGCTCCACGCGGTGGCCAGGGTCGCCTCGAGCCATCCGGGCATCCCCCAGGCGTCCGGGACCCCCTGCCACCAGAGGCCCCGGGCCGCGGGCACGAACGTCAGTGCCACGAGCGCGCCGATCGCGATGAGCGCCGGGTCGAGGACCCCGCGGATCATCCGTTCGACGTGGATGCGTCCGGCGGTGTCGGGCAGCAGCGCCCAACCGACGGCGTAGGCGAGGAAGACCGGCCCGCCCAGCAGCGCGACGACGATCGTCACGCCGCGGACCACGAGCGGGTCGAGCCCGGTGCGGCGGGCGACGGCACCGCACACGCCGGCGAGCCAGCGGTCGTCGGTGCGCGCGATGCCGAGGCCGCGGACCCAGTCGAAGAACCGGGTCGTCGAGTCGGCGCTGCCGGCGGCGGTGCCGGGAGCGGAGTCGTGCTGGTGATCGGTCATGGCCACCAGCATCCCGGCAGTGCTCCGCCGACACCATCGGGGTTCCCCCTGACCGGTCCCTGATCCCTGCCCCCGACCCTGCAGGGACCGCCGTCCGGGTGCCAGGATTGCCCCATGGCCACCGCGACGATGACGCGCCCGACCCCCAGGGTCGTCGGCGGGGTCTGCAGCGGGTTCGCGGCGCACACCGGGCTGCCGGTCGGGGCCGTCCGGCTCGCCACCGCGGTCCTGGTGGTCTGCGGCGGCGCCGGGCTGCTGCTCTACGCCTGGCTCTGGGCGACCGTGCCGAGCGCAGCCGCCGGGGCAGCCGCCGGAAGCGCACCGCTCAAGTCCGTGCTGACCCCTGCCGCCGACGTCGACCAGGACGAGCCCACCGCGTCCGCCCGGCACGCCCCGGTCGTCGAGATCCTGCTCGGCGTGGCCCTGCTCGCGGCCGCCGGCGCCGTCGTCGCGGCACGGATGGGTGCGGCGGTCCCCCTCGAGGTCGTCGTGCCCGGCGTCGTGGTCGTCACCGGCGCCGCACTCGCCTGGCGGCAGTTCGACGCGCTCCGCAACGTCCGCACCGCCGGGTCCTCCGCCCTGGTCGTCCGGGCGCTCGGGGCCCTGGTGCTCGTCGTGCTCGGCATCCTGCTGTTCTTCACGACGAGCAGCCGCCCGAACGTCTGGACCGTCCTCACCGCCGCGGTCGCCGTCCTGGTCGGGGTCGCCGTCGTCGTCGCCCCGTGGGTGGTCCGACTCGTCCGCGACCTCGCCGAGGAACGCGGCGCCCGCGTCCGCGACCTCGAGCGCGCCGAGCTCGCGGCGCACCTGCACGACTCGGTGCTGCAGACCCTCGCCCTCATCCAGCAGAAGGCCGAGCCGGGTTCGGACGCGGCGCGGTTGGCGCGGGCGCAGGAGCGCGAGCTGCGGTCCTGGCTGTTCACCGAGCAGGCGGAACCTGCGCGCGACCTCGGCACGCAGCTGCGGGACGCTGCCGTGGACATCGAGGCCGAGTACCCCGCCCGCATCGAGGTCATCGCGGTCGGACCCGCCCGCAGCGACCTGCCGGACGGGCTCGTCGCCGCCGCCCGCGAGGCGATGCTCAACGCCGCCCGGCACGCCGGTGGGACCGTGAGCGTGTACGCCGAGACCGCCGGTGAGCGGGTCGAGCTCAGCATCCGCGACCGCGGCCCGGGCTTCGACGTCGACGCGGTGCCCGAGGGCCGGTACGGCGTCCGCGAGTCGATCATCGGCCGGATGCAGCGCCTCGGCGGCCACGCGACCATCGCGCCGGGGCCGGGCCGCACCGGCACCGAGGTCCGGCTGACCCTGCCGCTCGCACCCGCCACCCACGACGAGGAGCACGCATGACCGGACCCGCCCCGTTGACGGTCGCGATCGTCGATGACCACTCCATCTTCCGAGCCGGCGTGCGCGCCGGGCTGCCACCGGGCCTCCAGGTCGTGGGTGAGGCGGCGACCGTCGACGAAGCCGTGACGCTCGTCGCGGCCACGCGCCCGCGCGTCGTCCTGCTCGACGTGCACCTGCCGGGCGGCGCCGGCGGCGGCGGTGCCGAGGTCATCACGCGGTCCGCACCGGGGAACCCGGACACCCGGTTCCTCGCGTTGAGCGTGTCGGACGCCGCCGACGACGTGGTGCGGGTCATCCGGGCCGGCGCCCGCGGGTACATCACGAAGAGCTCGTCGAGTGCCGAGGTCGCCGAGGCCGTGGCCCGCGTGGCGGACGGTGACGCGGTCTTCTCGCCGCGCCTGGCCGGCTTCGTGCTCGACGCCTTCGGAGCGGTCAGCGGCGAGACGGCGCAGCACGACGCCGAGCTGGACCGCCTGTCCGCCCGCGAGCAGGAGGTCATGCGGCTCATCGCGCGCGGGTACGCCTACAAGGAGGTCGCGACGGAGCTGTTCATCTCGGTGAAGACCGTCGAGACACACGTGTCGAAGGTCCTGCGGAAGCTCCAGCTGTCGAACCGGCACGAGCTGACCGCGTGGGCGCTGCAGCGCAAGCTGCTCTGAGCGTCCACGCCGGCCGGACCGGCCTCACTTCGCGCTGATGCGGGTGTACTTGTTCACCGCCCACGGGACGAAGACCACGAGCATCACGGCGATGCCGATCAGCACCGTCAGCACGGGGTGCTGCATCGTCCAGATGTCCGGTACCGGCGCGGACCCGACGTTGCCGAACAGCTCCCGCGCGGCCTGCACGAGCGACGACACCGGGTTCCACTCCGCGAACACGCGCAGCACCAGCGGCAGGGTGTCGCTCGGCACGAACGCGTTCGAGATGAACGTCAGCGGGAACAGGATCATGAACGAGGCGTTGTTGATGACCTCGGGCGTCTTGACGCTCATGCCGAGCAGCGCCATGACCCAGCTGAACGCGTAGCTGAACAGCAGCAGCAGGGCGATGCCGGCCAGGAACTCGAGCGGCGACGAGTTCACCCGCCACCCGACCGCCAGGCCGGTGAGCATCATGATCGCCATCGAGATCGAGTTGAGGACGAGGTCGGAGTTGGTGCGCCCGACCAGTACCGCGGACGCCGACATCGGCAGCGTCCGGAACCGGTCGATCAGCCCTTCCTTCAGGTCCTGCGCCATCGCCGATCCGGAGAACGTCGCACCGAACACCACGGTCTGCGCGAAGATCCCCGCCATCAGGAACTGCGTGTAGTCGGTCCCCTGGACCTGGATGGCGCCGCCGTACACCTGGCTGAACAGCAGCACGAACATGATCGGCTGCAGCACGGCGAACACGAGCATGTCCGGCGACCGCTTGAGCTTGATGAGGTTCCGCTTGGTGACGGTCCAGCCGTCCTCGACCCAGACGGCGAGCGGCGAGGTGACGACGACGGGCAGCTGGCGGCCCGGCGCGAGGGACGTGGTGGTCATCGTGCCGTCTCCTTCTGCTTGGCGGCCGCGGGTTCGTCGGCGTCGTCGTCCGTCGCGGCGTGTCCGGTCAGGCGGAGGAAGACGTCGTCGAGGGTCGGGCGTCGCATGCCGGCGTCGTGGAGTTCGATGCCGGCCGCGCCCAGGTCGGCGAGCACGCGCTGCAGGGCTGCCGGACCGGCCTCCACCGCGATGGCACGGGTGCGGCCGTCGCCCGAGGTCTCGACCTCGCCGACCCCGTAGCGGCGGAGCACCGTGGTCGCCGCGTCGCCGTCGGCCTCGTCGACCAGGGTGACGACCACCCGGTGCCCGCCGACCTGCGCCTTGAGCTGGTCCGCGGTGCCCTCGGCGATGACCGCCCCGTCGTCGATGACCGCGATGTCGTCGGCGAGCCGGTCGGCTTCCTCCAGGTACTGGGTGGTGAGGAGCACCGTCGCCCCCTCGGCCACGAGGTCCTCGATGATGCCCCAGAGCGCCAGTCGGCTGCGGGGGTCGAGGCCCGTCGTCGGCTCGTCGAGGAACAGCACGCGCGGGTTCATCACCAGCGCCCCGGCGAGGTCGATGCGTCGCCGCATGCCGCCGGAGAAGCCCTTCACCGGACGGTCGCCCGCCTCGGACAGGTCGAAGACGTCGATGAGCTCCCGGGCACGATCGCGCGCGGTCCTGCGGCCCAGGTGGTAGAGCCGCCCGATCATCTCGAGGTTCTCGAACCCGGTCAGGTTCTCGTCGACCGCCGCGTACTGCCCGGACACCCCGATGGACCGCCGGGTGGCCTGCGGGTCGGCGATCACGTCGATGCCGTCGATCGTCGCGGTCCCCGAGTCCGGCGTGATGAGGGTGGTGAGCACCTTCACCACCGTGGTCTTGCCCGCGCCGTTCGGCCCGAGCAGTGCCTTCACGGTGCCCTGCGGCACCGACAGGTCGAGTCCGGCAAGCGCGTGCACCGGCCCGGACTTCGACCTGTAGGTCTTGGTCAGCCCGGAGGCTTCGATGATGGCCATGTCGCTCCTTCGTCGGACACGGTGGGTACCCGGGGGTCCGGTGGAGCGACGGACGTCACTCAGACGTCGAAGTCACCACCACCGAAGTCGCTGAAGCCACCGCCGAAGTCGGATCCGCTGTCGCCCCAGCCCGCATTGTCGAAGCCGCCGCCGTCGGATGCGCCGCCGTCGGACGCCCCGGCATCGCCGGATTCAGCACCAGTGTCCTCCGAACCACCGTCACCCGCAGCGTCGGTACCGCCATCGAACGAACCGGGGTCGGGCAGGAACGCGCTCATGATCGCCGAACCGATGACGTAGCCGGCCACCGTCCCGAGGATCGAGGCGCCGATCATGCTGCCGAACGACGGGCCCCCGCGCTGGCCGCCGAAGCGTCCGCCGCCACCGCCGACGCCGCCGAGCGAGCGCTCCATGAAGCCCGGCTGGCGGATCTCGGAGCGGGTCGCCGACTGGGCGAGCGAGCGCGGGTCGTCGCCACGGGGCGCCTCACCGGGAGGCGCGGTCCGGGTGAACTCGTCGTAGACCATGCGGCGCTGCTCGTCGGTCAGCTTGGCGAAGGCCTCGGCGTGGACCTCCTCGATGCGCTCCGGCGGGGCCGTGCGGAGCAGGTAGCGGTAGCGCTCGACCGCACGCTCGTCGTCGGTCGTCGCGCCCTGCTGCTGCGTCGGTGCACCGCCCCACTGCGGGACGCCGTACTGGCCGCCCTGCGGTGCGGACGGTGCCGGCTGCTGGTAGGACTGCTGGCCGTACCGGTAGCCCTGCTGCTGCGGCGGCTGCCCCCACTGGTTCTGCTGCGCGTCCGCGGATCGGTCACGCTCCGGACGTCCGAGCAGGCGGTCGAGGAATCCCATGGTCGATGCTCCTTCGGGTGCACGGCGGGTCCGGTCGGACCCGTCGTGGACTGCAACACTACGAACCCCCGGCGTCCGATGACTGAGCGCCCGCTCAGAGTCGGCCGGGAGGCGCGTGCCGGCCTGGCACCGTGCCTCCGGTCCGCACCGTGCGCCGCGGCTCACCCCGCGGCGAGCGCCGCCGTCCACACCGCGTGCAGCTCGTCCGCGGCCCCCGGGTGCGCCACGAGGAACGGCTCCCCCACGGGCGGGAAGCCCTCCACGGGGCCGGACGGCGTCAGCACGACGCCCCCGGCCTCGTGCACGAGCAGCACCGCGGCGCCGTGGTCGACCGGGTTGAACGCCGAGACGCAGCCGCCGATCCCCCGCCCCGCCGCGACCTGGGCGATCGTCAACGTGCCCGATCCCTGCACCCGGAGCGTGCACGACCGGTCGGCCAGGGCGTCGAGGAACGCCCCGAACCCCGGCCACGGGCGGTGTCCGTCGAGCTCGGTGCCGACGACGGCGCCGGCGAGCGGCCGGGGTGTGTCGTCGAGTCGGAGCTGGCGGTCGCGCAGGGTGGCGCCGCGGCCGCGTCGGGCCTCGAGCACCTCGCCGCGCCAGGGGTCCGCGACGACGCCGACGAGCGGACGCCCGCCACGGGTCAGGCAGAGCGACATCGAGGTCCAGGGCACGCCGTTCGCCAGGTTGGTGGTGCCGTCGACGGGGTCGAGGAACCAGCGGTGCCGGTCGCCGGGGGCCTCGCCGTACTCCTCGCCGGTGAACCCGTGCGTCGGGAACACCATCCGCACGCGGGAGCGGACGTGCTGCTCCACCAGGCGGTCGACGTCGGTGACCAGGTCGGCGGGGTTCGCCTTGGTGTGGACCTCGCTGACCGGGTGTTCGCGCGTGTACGCGATGACCTCGTGGGCGATGCGGTGGGCCAGGGCCTGGGCGCGCGAGGCGACCTCGGTCTCGGTGGGCTCGCGGTCGCGCTCGGGCCAGCCGTCGCGCTCGGCCGCCGACAGGGCTGCTCCGATGGACCCGACGTCGTTCGTGGTGATCGAGTCGACACCGAGCCGGGCTGCCCAGATGGCGGGCTCGACGTCGTCGATGGTCCAGACGGCGACGCGCAGGCCCAGGGCGTGCGCGACCTCGACGGTGCGCGGGGTGAGGAACGCGACGTCGAGGTTGAGCGTCGACGGCGCGAGCGCCTCGAGGTCCGCGGCGACGGGCGGATCGAGCGACTCCCACGCCAGCCAGACGTCGGCGTCGGGCAGCACGGAGCGGACGGCCGCCATCGCCGCCGGTGCCCCGCACCAGGCCACCGCGGTGGAGCCGGTGAAGCCCGCGACGGTGCGGGCGGCGACCAGGGCGTCCTCGGCGTCGGTCAGGTCGACGAGCAGGGTCGACCGGCAGCCGTCGAGCCGTTCGAGTGCACCGTCGAGCCGCGGGATCCGGTCGAGGCCGTTGCCGAGCCGGGCGACGTCGCACCAGTCGACGTCGGACACCCGGCGGGCGTCGCCCCACATCCGGCCGAGGGTCTCGTCGTGCAGCAGGACGGCGACGCCGTCGGCGGTGCGACGGACGTCGACCTCGATCACCTCGGCGCCGAGCGCCTCGGCGACCGCGATGGCGGGCAGCGTGTTCTCGCGCCGGACGCGCGGCGCACCGCGGTGGGCGACGAGGCGTGGCGGACGCACGCCGGGCCTGGCGTCCACGCTGGCCGAGACCACACGGTCGACCGCAGGCGCAGGCGCAGACGCAGACGCAGCCGAAGCCGAAGCCGTGGACGTCGAAGCCCCCGCGCTCATCGGGCGACCTCGAGCAGCACGCCGTCGCGGTGGACGAGCACCTCGCCCAGCCGCACCCCGGTCTCGGCGCCGACCGCCGGCGGCGGCCCGGTGACGTAGGCGCGGAGCTCCGCGCCGTCGGTGCTGAGCACGACCTCGGCGAAGTGCCCGCGCATGAGCACCCGCGCGACCGTCGCACGGATCGGCGAGTCATCGGTGAGCACGACCTGCTCGGGGCGGACCAGCACCGTGTCGGCCGCCGTCGGGCTGACCGAGGTGCCGGCGAGGAACCGGCCGGTGACGACGCTCGTCGACCCGATGAACGACGCGACGAAGCTCGTGGCGGGGCGGGCGTACAGCTCGGTCGGTGTCGCGATCTGCTCGATGCGGCCGTCGTGCATGACGGCGATCCGGTCGGAGATGCTGAGCGCTTCGTCCTGGTCGTGCGTGACGATCACGGTCGTGATGCCGAGTCGCTGCTGGATGCGGCGGATCTCGTCGCGGACGCTCACGCGGAGCTTCGCATCGAGGTTCGACAGCGGCTCGTCGAGGAGCAGGACGTCCGGCTCCTGCACGATGGCGCGGGCCAGGGCGACGCGCTGCTGCTCGCCGCCCGAGATCGCGGTCGGCTTCGAGCCGGCGTGGTGGCTCAGGCCGACGAGCTCGAGCGCGTCGCGCACCCGCTCGGCGACCCGCTGCTTCGGCACCCGTCGGGTCCGCAGCGGGAACGCGACGTTCTGCGTCACCGTCATGTGCGGCCAGAGCGCGTAGTTCTGGAACACCATCGCGCTCGGCCGGCGCTCCGGGCCGAGCGACGTGACGTCGCGGTCCCCCATGGTCACGACGCCGCCGTCGGCGGGCAGGAACCCCGCCACCATGCGGAGCGTCGTGGTCTTGCCGCAGCCGGACGGGCCGAGGAGCGAGACGAGCTCGCCCTTCGCGACGTCGAGGTCGATGCCGGCGACGACGTCGCGCCCACCGAGCGTCTTGCGCAGTCCGCGGATGGTGAGTCCGCCGGAGCGGGTCCGGTCCGCCGTGCTGCCGTCGGCCTGGAGGCCCGGTGTGCGTTCTGCGACGAGCGCCTTGTCCGTCATCTGGTCGCCTTTCGTACTGGTGTGGGTCATCGGATCTGGAAGCCGTCCGCCAGGCGGCCGCCCATGATGTGCTTCCGGGCGAGCAGCAGCAGGACCACGGACGGGATGCTCAGCGCGATCGCGAACACCGCCGAGACCTGGCGCGGGGAGTTCAGGACGAGCGAGTACATCGCCGTCGGCATCGTCATGTACGTCGGGGCGCCGACCAGGTACGTGCCCTGCGCCTCGTCGAAGGACGCCAGGAACGACATCACCATCGCGACGAGGATCCCGGGCCAGGCGATCGGGAACGTCACCTTCCAGAAGGTGCGCCAGCGGCTCGCCCCGGCGTCGCGGGCGGCTTCCTCGAGGGACCGCGGCACGGCCGAGAACGCTGCGGCGGGCAACCACGTCATGAACACGACGCAGCCCAGGACGTGGACGATCAGGATGCCGGTGACCGTGTTCATGAGGTTCAGCGCGGTGAACATCGCCGACATCGTGACGAAGAGGCCCATCTTCGGGAACGCGTTCGTGGCGAACAGTCCGACGAGCACGAGCCGCCGCCCCGGGAACTCGATGCGGCTGATCGCCCACGCGGCGGGCAGGCAGACCACCGCGGCGATGAGGACCGTGAGCGGGGCGAGGACGAGCGAGTTCTGCACCGCGACGGCCAGGCTGCGGTCCTCGAACACGGTGCCCCACCACTGCAGGGTCCAGCCGTCGGGCAGCAGGTTCGGGTAGGTCCACGTCGTGGCGAAGGCACGGGCGGCCAGCCAGACGAGCGGCCCGAGGATGAACACGGCCAGCACGATCGCGGTCGCCCAGACGAGGGCGTTGCCGGTCAGACGCTTGATCACTGCTGCTCCTGCTGCTTCGTGTCGAGCTCGCCCGCGTTCGAGCGGACCGTCGAGCGGAGGTAGAAGATGCTCGCGGCCGCGGCGAACGCGAACACGATGAACGCCATCGCCGTCGACTGCTGTGGACGGTTGTAGGCCTGGAAGTACTTCGAGATGTCGACGCCGAGCATCGTCGGGGCGTTCGGACCGGTGAAGTACGGCACGGTGAACGAACCGAGGACCCCGATCACGGTGAACGTCGTCGCGATGACGAGCGGGGTCGCGGCCATCGGCAGGAGCACCTGCCAGACGACGCGCCAGGTGCTCGCCCCGGCGTCCTTCGCGGCCTCGACCAGGGCGTCCGGTGTGCCCTGCAGCGCCCCGGCGATCATGAGCACCGCGAACGGCAGGCTGGTCCAGACGCTGCCGAACACCACGGCGACGAGGGTGTAGCCCCACACCGGGACGTCGAGGCCGAACTGGGCACCGAGGCTCCGGAGGAACCCCTGCGCGTCGGTGAACGTCAGGATGGACCAGCTGGCGATGACCACCGGCACGAAGATCGGTACCACGGCCAGGACACTGAGGGTCTTGCCGAGGAAGCCTCCGCGGAGTCGCAGGATCACCGCGACGACGACGGCGAGCCCCACGGTCAGGCCGGTCGACAGTGCGGTGACCCCGAGCGTCGCGACCAGGTCACGCAGGAACGTGGCGTTGCCGAGCAGGGTGGCGTAGACCGCGAACGAGAAGCCGCGCACGGTGTCGCCGCCGATGTCGGCGAGCGCCTGGTTCAGGCCACCGGTGAACCCGAGGCTGAACAGGGCGGCGTTCACCACCGGGACGCCGACGAACAGGACGACGACCAGCACCGGGGCGGCGACGAGGGCGAGGCCCTGCCACCGCCGGCGGCGGGCCAGCCGCTCCTGCGCCGTACGCCCGCTGGCGGGGTGCGCCGGGCCCTGGGCGTGGGGCGGGACGGGCGGGAGGCCCGTGGCGGAGTCGCCACGGGCCTCCCGGCCGGTTGCCGGGCCGTCCTGGACGGTCTGGGTCACTGCGGGACCTTCGCGTCCCACGCCGCGTTCATGTCGGCGGCGAAGTCGCTCTGGAACCCGAGGCGGAGCTGCGAGGGGTTTGCGTCGGCGAACTGCTCGGCGACCGACGCCGGCAGGCTGTCGAGCGGGATCACCGGGTAGCCGGAGACGGCGCTCGCGACGAGCTGCTGCCCCTTCGCGCTGAGCACGAAGTCGGCGAGCTTCTCGGCTGCCGCCTTCTTGGCCTTCGGCTCGGTCTTGGGGATGCCGAGGAAGCTCGCGCTGCCGGTGAACGACGGGTCGTCGATCTGCACGGCCTTGACGGTCTTCGGGATGATGCCGGTCTTCTGCGAGGTGATGAACTGGTCGCTCCAGACGGGGGCCATCGCGATCTGGCCACTGCCGAGCAGCTGCACGACCTGGTCGTTGCCGTTCGGGTAGACGCCCTTCTGGTACGTCGACGGGCCGAGGTCCTTCAGGGCCGCGAAGCCCTTGTCCCACTTCGACTCGAGCGACTTGTCGTACTTCGTCTGCATCGTCTCCTGCTCGGCGGGCGTCAGGTACTTCGCGAGCACCGTGGCCACGAACGAGCCACCCGAACCGCCGGACGACGGGGAGTTGTAGGCGAACTCGCCCGGGTTGGCCTTGATCCAGGCGAGCAGGTCGTCGAGGGTCTTCGGCGGGTCCGTGACCTTCTTCGCGTCGTACGCCAGCAGCACGCTCGAAGCGCGGTACGGGATGGCGCTGTCGCCGCCCTGCTGCTTCGTGGCGTCCGGGACGTCCTTGAGGTTCGGGATCGTGCTGTCGCCGACCTTCGCCATCAGCCCGGCCTTGCCGGCGGTGGTGACGAAGCCGGCGTCGACGAGGTCGTACGCGACGGACTTGCCGGCCTTGACCGCGGTGGCGAGGTTCGCCTGGGTCTGGGCGTCGTGCTCGCCGTGCAGGTCGATGCTCGTGCTGACGTGGATCTTCGGGTTGGCCTTCTCGAAGGCGGGGATGAGCGACTTGTCCCAGAGGTCCTGGACGTTGGTGTCGCCGCTGATGAACACGGTGAGGTCGGTGGTGCCGTCGGTGTCGGAGGCGTTCGAGGCGTTGGCGCTCTGGACGCAGCCGGAGAGTGCGACGGTCGCGGCTGCCGCGATGGCGAGGCCGGCGAGGACTCGGGTCTTCACGTGGGTTCTCCCTGTTCCGTGGTGGTGCGGTGGGGTCGTGCGGGGTGGGGGTGTGCGGGGTCGTGCGGGTGTGAGGGGTCGTGCGGGCGGGTCGTGTGGGTGTGCGGGGTCGTGCGGGCGGGCCGTGTGGGAACGTTCCCGCGCCGGGGTCGAGTGTGGCGCTGCCGGGTGAACTCCGGGTGCCTCCGGTGTCGCCGCCGGGTGAACTCCGGGTGCGGGCGTGCGGGGGCGCCTCGCCCTGGTGCGAGGTTCCGTACTCCGTGCCCGCCCCGGGCCCCTGCACCGAGTACGGAACCTCGCACGGTTCGCGCCGCCCCTCGCACCGTGCGAGGTCACCGCGACATCGGTACCCGCGCGGTCCGGAGCTTCGCGCGGAACGCGGACTCGTCCCACACGTCCTTCCAGCCGTACCGGATCACACCGCGCACCTCGGGGAAGGAGCGCAAGCGGTCTTCGCGGTACTTCTCCGCGATGACGACGTCCTCCGCCGACCGCCCTCCGCGCAGCGCTGCATCGCGGTACTTCACCTCACCGTCGAACTCGATCACCACGCCCTGGTCCGGTAGCCAGAAGTCCACGACGATGTCCGGCTCGCCCCGGGTGGTGAAGCGTCGTTGCAGCACCGAGGTGGGAGCGCCGTACTCGTCAAGGCGGACCCGGACCAGCGACTCCCCGACCGAGTCGGCGGCTGCGTCCGCGAAACCGACGGACCGCAGGGCACGGCGCCGGCCCTTCCGTCCCCGCCGGGCGACCCCGTCCAGGACGGCGTCGCGGTCCGCGCCGAGGGAGAGGAGCCGGTCGAGGGCCACCACCGCTTCCGTCATCGGCAAGGTCATGGCGAGGTCCACGGCCGTGCGGTCGAACCCCGTCAGGGTCAGGTCGTCCGTGCGGAACCGCCACGTGCCCGCCATCGACGGGTCGAAGTCGGCGTGCACGACGAACGTGGCGTTGGTGGTCCGCGCATCACGCCCGGGTCTGGTCAGGTGGACTCGTTCCGGCCACCGGCCCACGTGCGGCACACCGATGACCGCTGCCGCCGACAGGTGCGACACGACGAAGCGGGGTCTGATCCGGTCGACGAGTGATCGCACGAGCACGTGGTGCCGCTGCTCGGGGCGGAGGCCCTTCCACCGCTCGGCGTCCGCGTACCGGCCGTGCGCGATGCGGACCAGTTCCCCAGCGCGGGCCCGGACCCGGATCGCCGCGGCCTCGTCCGGCCGTGACTCGTGCGCGACGAGGACCGTGCAGTCGGGGACGGCGGGGAAACGGGGATGAGCAGCCATGCATCGGATGCTGGCCGACACCTCGCACGGTGCGAGTGCAGCCGGATCTGGCTGTGGACAGCCGCATCCGTCCACAGTCGCAGGCGGATGAATCAGCAGCTGCGAGAATGAGCGGGTGAACGCACGCACCTGGGGTTGGCTCGCAGCCGTCATCGACGTCGTCCTCATCGTCGTCTTCGCGCTCATCGGGCGCTCGTCGCACGGTGAGGCCAACACGGCGCTGGCGCTCTGGACCACCGCGTACCCGTTCCTGGCCGGTTGGGCGATCGGGTACGTGACGAGTGGAGCCTGGGCTCGACCGCTGCGCTTCTGGCCGACCGGCATCGTGGTCTGGGTCCTCACGGTCTTCGTCGGTCTGGCCATCCGCGTCGCCACCGGGCAGGGCGACGTCGACGGCAACCCGCTGCCGATCTCGTTCGTCATCGTCGCGACGATCGTGCTCGGGGTGTTCCTGCTCGGCTGGCGCGCGATCGCCCGCGGCGTGCTCCGGTTCACCGCGTCGCGGTCGCGACGGGACGCCGCAGCGTCCGAAGCGTGAACGGCAGCCGCGGTTCCCAGCCGACGATCCTCGACGTCGCCGCACGTGCGGGGGTCTCGAAGTCGGCGGTGAGCCGCGTGCTCTCCGGCACAGGCCGGTTCTCGGACGAGACCCGCGAACGCGTCGAACGAGCGGCAGCCGAGCTCGGGTACGTCGCGAACGCGATGGCTCGCGGACTGGTCAGCGGGCGCACGAACACGATCGGGATGCTCGTCCGGGACGCCTCGTCCATGGTCTACACCGCACTGCACGCCGTGATGGAGCGCCGCGCATCGGAGCTCGGCTACCGCGTCGTCACCACGACGGGCGTCGGTCGGGTCGAGGACGAGAAGTCCGCCCTCGCCGCACTCGTGTCGATGCGCGTCGACGGACTCGTCGTGTGCAGCGGCCTGATGCCGTCCGCCGACATCGCCGAGTTCGCGCCCCGCATCGCCACCGTCGTCGCGGGTCGGCCCGAGCTGCACCCGGCGCTCTCGAGCGTCTACTGCGACGAGGTCGACGGTGGGGCTTCCATCGCGGATGCCGTCGCCGATGCCGGCCACACCACGGCCGTGGTGTTCACCGTCCCGCTCGACAACGCGATCACGCAGCACGCGCGATCCTCGGCGATGCTCGAGCGGCTCCGAGCACGTGGCGTCCGGGTGATCGACATCGACGCGAGCTTCGTGCGGCCACCCGACGATCTCGCCGCCGACCTGGTGGACGCCGTGCAGGAGTCGGGCGTGACCGCGGTGATGTGCCCGACCGACCGGCTCATGCTCGACGTGTGCGAGGCGCTCGCCCGCCGGGGCGTCGAGGTCCCGCGTGACCTCTCCGTCACCGGGTTCGACGGCGTCTACCCGCTGGCGAGCGACTGGATCGGCTTCACGACACTCGAGCAACCGATCGAGCGCATCGGCCGCGAGGCCATCGACCTGGTCATCGGCCGCATCGACGACCCCACGCGCCCGGTCGAGCACCGCTCACTGCGCGGCACCGTGATCCCCGGCCGCACCCTGCTCCCCCGCTGACGCCGACCCGCCAACCTCGCACCGTGCGAGGCGCCACGCGAACGGTGCGAGGTTCCGTACTCGGTGCGGCCGGACGACGCTCGCACCGAGTACGGAACCTCGCACCGAACGCACCCGCAGCCGCACCCGCACCCACGCCCGCAGCCGCGCGCGACCACGCCCGCGCCTAGAACAACCCGCTGCGCGGGCCGTCCTCCGGCCCGTCGAACCCGCGGAACATGTCCGACACCAGCGCCTCGATCTGCGGCTCCACGAGCCGTTCGACGGCCTCGGCGATCCGCGGCCGGTGGTCGATGAGCGCCAGGCACACCGCGGTACCGGTCGACCGTGCACACTCGTCGGACAGCGCGATCTCGTGTCGGAGTGCGGCCTTCGCCTCGTCGGACAACGGCTCGCGCGGCGTCTGCTCCCCCGCACCGGTGCCGGCGAGCTCGCCGAGCGTGAACAGGAACGGCGACCCCGGCGACGGCTCGGGGTCCACGTCCAGGCCCTGGAACTCCGGCGACAACCCCTCGGCCGGCTGGTACCCCGCGTGCCGCTTCCGGGCCGCCGCCCGCTCGAGTTCACGCTGCAGCAGCGGCAGGTTCTTCGCCGTGTAGTCGTCGACGGCGTCCTCGACGATCGTCGAGATCCGCCCGATCAGCGCGTGCTGGACGGCGTGCGGCACGTCGGGTCCGAACCCCGCGGCCGCGGCGATCGGGGACCCGGTGCACTTCCGGCAGATGCGCGTGCGCGGGCGGGCGGTACCGATCTGCCAGCGCGGCAGCCAGCGCAGCCACAGGTCGACCGCGCCCCGCACGCGACCGTCGATGCCGTCCATCCCTCAACAGTAGGCCTGGAGGCGCGGATCACCCCCGGCACACCGCGCCGGTCGGGCAATCCACCGGTTCTCAGGCCTGTGGTTCCGTCACGAAGTCGATCAGCTCCTCGACACGGCCGAGCAGCTCCGGCTCCAGGTCGGCGAAGGTGCGCACCTGCCCGAGGATCCGCTGCCAGGCCCGAGCGATGTCGGCCTGCTCGGCGTGCGGCCAACCGAGCGCCTGGCAGATGCCCGCCTTCCACTCGATCGAGCGCGGGATCGTCGGCCACGCCCGCAGCCCGACCCGCGCCGGCTTGACCGACTGCCAGACGTCGACGAACGGGTGCCCGACGACGAGCACGTGCGCTCCCCACCTGCCACGCATCACGGCGTCGGCGAAGCGGGACTCCTTCGACCCGGGCACCAGGTGGTCGACCAGTACCCCGACCCGGCGCTCCCGCGTCGGCTGGAACTCGTCGAGCACGGCGGCCAGGTTGTCGACGCCGGAGAGTTCCTCGACCACGACGCCTTCGACGCGCAGGTCGGCGCCCCAGACCTTCTCGACGAGTTCCGCGTCGTGCTTGCCCTCGACCATGATGCGGCTGGGGAGCGCCACCCGAGCACGCTGCGACTCCACGGCGAACGATCCGGACGCGGTGCGGAGCCGAACACCGTCGGACGCCTGCCGCACGGCGGGCGCGCCCCCGGGCCTCCAGTCCGAATGAACGGAACCCAGCGAACCCGGCGAGCCGGCAGCGGCTGCGGCAGACCGGCCGACCGGCGCCGACGGCCGCCCCAGCGTCACCAGTTCACCCTCGAGCCGGAACTGCCCGGTGAAGGGGAAGGAGCGCGTGCGGCCCTTCCAGTCCTCGAGCGCGATGTTGCCGGCCTCGAGCCCCACCACGGCACCGGCCCACCCGGAGTCCGGGTCCTCGAGCACCATGTCCCGTTCGAGCGGCACCTGCCGCACCTTCTTCACTCCGCGCGAGCGCCAGTCCCCCGAGAGCACATCGCCGCCGTACCGGTCGTCGTCCACCCGCACGAGGGTACTGTCGACGACGGCCCGGACGACGTCGACCGCGCCGGTTCCCCATCATCTCGACGGAAGGCCCGCCCGTGCGCGCAGCGATCATCCACGCCCCGAACGACATCCGCGTCGAGGAGCGCGACCGACCCGGGCTCCTGTCCGGCAAGGACGTCGTCGTCAGGGTCCTCGCGGCCTGTGTCTGCGGCTCGGACCTCTGGCCCTACCGCGGCGTCACCGAGACGAAGCAGCCGCGGCCGATCGGCCACGAGCTCGTCGGCGAGGTCGTCGCCGTCGGTGACGACGTCACCGGCCTGCACGAGGGCGACTTCGTCATCTCCCCCTTCACCATGAACGACGGCACCTGCCAGGCCTGCCGCAACGGCATGACCACCGGCTGCGACCACCTGTCCGGCTTCGGCAGCACGGACGCCTACGGCGACCCCGTCGGTGGCGCACAGGCCGAGTACGTGCGGATCCCGGACGCCGACGCCACGCTCGTCGTGGTTCCCGGCCCGGTCGACCCGGCCCTGGTGCCGTCGCTGCTCACCCTGTCCGACGTCTTCTCGACGGGGCACCACGCCGCCGTGTCGGCAGCGGTCGGCCCCGGCAAGACCGTCGTCGTGGTCGGCGACGGCGCGGTCGGCCTGTCCGCCGTGCTCGCCTCGAAGCGGCTCGGCGCGGACCGCATCATCGCGATGAGCCGGCACGCGGACCGCCAGGCGCTCGCCCGCGAGTTCGGCGCGACCGACATCGTGGCCGCCCGTGGTGCCGAGGGCGTCGACGCCGTCCGGGAGCTCCTGGGCGGCGACCTGGCCGACTGCGCCGTCGAGGCCGTCGGCACCGAGGAGAGCATGGACCAGGCGCTGCACTCGGTGCGCCCCGGTGGCAACGTCGGCTTCGTCGGGGTCCCGCACGGGGTGCCGACGATCGGCACGCGCTACCTGTTCGACACGAACATCGCCATCGCGGGCGGCATGGCCCCGGCCCGGAAGTACATCCCCGAGCTGCTGCCCGACGTGCTGTCCGGCGCGATCGACCCCGGTCGCGTCTTCGACCTGGAGCTGCCGCTCGACGAGGCCGCCGAGGCCTACCGCGCGATGGACGAGCGCCGGGCCATCAAGGTGCTGCTGCGCCCGTAGCGGCGCGCGTCGCGCGGGGCGCGTCGCGCGTCGCGCGTCGCGCGGGGTTCGTCCCGCCGGGCCGCCGGCCGGTCGTTCGCGCTCAGCGACAGTTCACGCGCGGGCACGCCCGTGAACTGTCGCTGAGCCCGAAACGTGGCCCCGCGGCCCGCGGCCCGCGGCCCGCGTCCCGCGGCCCCGCCCGCTCACGCGTCGCGGATCGCCAGCACCCGGTGCGGTGCAGCCGCCTCGGCCCGCCACCCGCCGGGCAGCACGTCGCGGAGTTCGGGCACGGTGAAACTCCGGCGGATCGACCGCAGGCCGTCGACCCGGATGAACGTCCCCGCCGCCACGAGCGGTGACGCCAGAGCGTAGGCCCGGTAGGCCGTCGGCGACCGCCGGATGTCGGAGTGCAGGCTGCGCCCGCTCGCGAGCAGTTCGGAGTCGGCCAGGAATCCCCGCCGCTCCTCGTCACCCAGGTGGTGCAGCACGTGGTTCGACACGACGACGTCGAACCGCTCACCAGCAGCGACCAGGTCACCGCTCGACTGCTGCCGGAAGGTCACACCGGTCGGGGACGACCGCCGTGCCGCGGCGATGGCGCGTTCGTCCGGGTCGACCCCGACGACCTCGAGCTCGAAGCCGTCGCTCGCCGCCCAGCGCACCAGCGAGCGGGCCAGGTCGCCGCCACCGCACCCCAGGTCGAGCACCCGGCCACGGCCGCTGGCGGGCAGGGCCGGCACGACGTGCGAGCGCCAGGCCGCGCGCCAGCCACTCACGAGCGCGTTCACGACGGCGAAGCGCCGGAACGTGCGCGCGAGCGCACGCGGGTCGCAGTCCGGGTCGTCCATCAGTTCGGTCAGGCTGAGCGCGCGGGTGCGCAGGTCGACGGCCGGGAGGCCCGTGGTGCCGCCGCCCTGACGGCTCACGCCGCGCCCGTGGTCGCGACGGGCACGCGGTCGAGTGCGACCGCGGGTTCCGCCGCGGGTTCCGCCGCGGGTTCCGCCGCGGGTTCTGCCGCGGGCGACGCCTCGGTCCGCACCGCGGTGAGCCGCGCACTCTCCACTGTGAGTCCGGGGCCGAAGGCGAGCGCGACGACGGCGCTGCCGCCCTCGAGGCCGGCGTCGACCGCGTCGCGGAGGACGAAGAGCACGGTGGCGCTCGACATGTTGCCGTGTTCACGCAGCACCCGACGACTCGACTCCATCGCACTGTCCGGCAGGCCGAGCGACTCCTGGGTGCGGTCGAGGATGGCCCGGCCGCCCGGGTGGACCGCCCACACCGGCACGTCCGAGGCGGGCCCGCCGTCGAGCAGCGGTTGCACGGCGCTCGGGACGTGCAGGCCGACGAGCTTCGGCACGGCGGTGGACAGGACCATCTCGAAGCCCTCGTCCCCGATGTTCCACGCCATCTCGGACGCTCCCTCGGGCACCACGGCCGTCGTGAAGTCGTCGAAGCGCAGACCGGCTCCGTCGCGGGCGACCACCGCGGCGGCCGCACCGTCGCCGAAGACGCTGTTCGCGACGATCTGGTCGGGGTCGTTCGAGGCGCGGACGTGCAGGGTGCAGAGTTCGCCGCAGACCACGAGCACGACGGCGTCCGGGTCCTGGTCGACGAACGCCGCGGCGATCCGCAGCGCGGGGAACGCGGCACAGCACCCCATGAAACCGATGTGGTGCCGGAAGACGCCACCGGGGAGCCCGAGCTGCTCGACGACGTCGATGTCGGGCCCGGGCTGCGTGAACCCGGTGCAGGACACGGTCACCAGGTGTGTGACGGCCTCCGGCGCGATGCCGGCGCGTTCGACGGCGTCGCGAGCGGCGGCGACGAACAGCGGCGGGGCGAGTTCGCGGTACCGGTCGTTGCGTGACCCGGTGGACGGCGAGCGCAGGGTGCCGTCGTCGTCACGGAACGCACCACCGGCACGTGCGGAGTCGAGTTCCTGGAGGACGGTGTGCCGCTGGTCGACCGCCGACCCGTCGAACGCGGCGGGGACGAGCCGTTGGCCGAGCCGCCCGAGGTCGGGTTGGGCGGAGAACAGGTCACGCACCCGGGGCTGGTCGAGGGTCGTCTCGGGGACGGCGGTTCCGATGGCGCGGATCGTTGCGGACACGACTCATCCTGTCACCCGATCGCTGACGTGTCCCCAGGATGCCCACGGCGACCGGGACGCACGCAGGGGCACGGCACCGACCGGTGCCGTGCCCTTGCGAGGTGGGACTGCCTACGACTGCTGTGCGCGCTCCAGCACGAGTTCCCGCACGCGGGCGGCGTCGGCCTGGCCCTTCATGGCCTTCATGACCGCACCGATGATCGCGCCGGCTGCCTGGACCTTGCCGTCCTGGATCTTCGCCAGCACGTCGGGCTGCGCCGCGAGTGCTTCGTCGACCGCGGCCGTCAGGGCGGAGTCATCCGAGACGACCTTGAGCCCGCGGGCCTCGACGACCTGCGCCGGCGAGCCCTCGCCCGCGATGACGCCCTCGAGCACCTGGCGTGCCAGACGGTCGGTCAGGTCGCCGGACTCGACGAGCGCGATGACCTCGGCGACGTGCTTCGGCGACACCAGGTCACCGGGGGCTGCGTCCTGCGCGTTGGCGACGCGGCTGATCTCACCGGTCCACCACTTGCGGGCGGCCTGGGGTGCGGCGCCGGCGGCGACGGTGCCCTCGACCTCGTCGAGCAGGCCGCCGTTGACGACGTCCTGGAACTCCAGGTCGGCGAAGCCCCAGTCACCCTTCAGGCGACGGCGGCGTGCGACGGGGGCCTCGGGCAGCGAGGCACGGAGCTCCGCGATGACGGCCGGGTCCGGCACGACGGGCAGCAGGTCGGGCTCCGGGAAGTACCGGTAGTCGTCGGCGTCCGACTTGGGGCGACCGGCCGACGTGCGGCCGGTGTCCTCGTGCCAGTGGCGGGTCTCCTGCGTGATCGTGCCGCCGGCGGCGAGGATCGCGGCCTGACGCTGGATCTCGTAGCGGATCGCACGCTCGACGGCGCGGAACGAGTTGACGTTCTTGGTCTCGGTGCGGGTGCCGAGCTTCTCCTGCCCGCGGGGGCGCAGCGAGATGTTCGCGTCGCACCGCAGGTTGCCGCGCTCCATGCGTGCCTCGGAGACACCGAGCGCCCGGACGAGGTCGCGGATGACCTGCACGTAGGCGGCTCCGAGCTCGGGGGCACGGTGCTCGGCGCCGAAGATCGGCTTCGTGACGATCTCGACCAGGGGCACGCCGGCGCGGTTGTAGTCGACGAGCGAGTACTCGGCGCCCTGGATGCGGCCGGTGGCACCACCGACGTGCGTCAGCTTGCCGGCGTCCTCTTCCATGTGGGCGCGCTCGATCGGGATGTTGTAGATCGTGCCGTCGGCGAGCTCGACCTCGACCTCGCCCTCGTAGGCGATGGGCTCGTCGTACTGCGAGACCTGGTAGTTCTTCGGGTTGTCCGGGTAGAAGTAGTTCTTCCGGGCGAACCGCGAGGACTCGGCGATCGAGCAGCCGAGCGCGAGCCCGAGCTGGATCGAGTACCGCACGGCCTGTGCGTTCACGACCGGCAGCGACCCGGGCAGCCCGAGGTCGACCGGGGTGACGTTCGTGTTGGGCTCGCCGCCGAAGAAGTTCGGGGCGTCCGAGAACATCTTGGTCTTCGTCGCGAGTTCGACGTGGACCTCGAAGCCGAGCACCGGCTCGTAGCGCTCGAGCGCCTCGTCGAAGTCCATCAGCGCGTCCTTCTGCGCCATCAGATCACACCTTCCTGCGCAGCGGACTGCTGACTCTGGTCGAGGTCCGGGACGGACGCGATGAGCGGCGCGCCCCACTGCTGTTCGAGCAGACGCTCGAGGGCGGCACCGTAGCGGTACAGCCGGGCGTCCTCACGCTGGGGCGCCATCAGCTGCACGCCGACGGGCAGACCGTCCTCGGGCGCGAGGCCGTTCGGGATGCTCATGCCGGGGACGCCGGCGAGGTTCGCCGGGATCGTGGTGAGGTCGTTGAGGTACATCGCCAGCGGGTCGTCGATGCGCTCACCGATCGGGAACGCGGTCGTCGGCGCCGACGGGCTGACGAGCAGGTCGACCTGCTCGAAGGCGGCCTGGAAGTCCCGCTGCACGAGCGTGCGGACCTTCTGCGCCGAGCCGTAGTAGGCGTCGTAGTAGCCGGCGCTCAGGGCGTAGGTGCCGAGGATGATGCGCCGCTTGACCTCGGGTCCGAAGCCGGCTTCACGCGTGGCGGCCATGACGTCCTCGACGGTGGCGCCGTTCTCGGGCGTGACCCGGAGGCCGAAGCGCACCGAGTCGAACTTGGCGAGGTTCGACGACGCCTCGGCCGGGAGGATCAGGTAGTACGCACTGATCGCGTACGCGAACGACGGGGCGTCGATCTCGACGACGACCGCGCCGGCCGACTCGAGCAGCGCGACCGTCTCCTGGAATCGCTGGGTGACACCGGCCTGGAACCCGTCGCCCCCGGCGAGTTCCTTCACCACGCCGACGCGCAGGCCGCGGAGCGTGTCCGCCTGCAGCCCTTCGCGTGCGGCGGCGGCCATCGAGGGCCAGGCGTCCGGGATGGACGTGGAGTCCTTCGGGTCGTGCCCACCGATGACGTCGTGCAGGAGCGCGGCGTCGAGGACGGTGCGGGACACCGGGCCGATCTGGTCGAGGCTGGACGCCAGCGCGATGGCGCCGTAGCGGCTCACCCCGCCGTAGGTCGGCTTCACGCCGACCGTGCCCGTCACGGCACCGGGCTGGCGGATGGAGCCACCCGTGTCCGAACCGAGGGCGAAGGGTGCTTCGTGCGCGGCGACCGCGGCGGCCGAGCCACCGCCGGACCCGCCGGGGATCCGGTCGAGGTCCCACGGGTTGCGGGTCGGACCGTACGCCGAGAACTCGGTGGTCGAGCCCATCGCGAACTCGTCCATGTTGGTCTTGCCGAGCGGCACGAGGCCGGCGGCGCGGAGCTTCGCGACGGGGGTGGCGTCGTACGGCGGCACCCAGCCCTCGAGGATCCTGGACCCGGCGGTCGTGGGCATGTCCTGCGTGCACAGGACGTCCTTGACGGCGATCGGCACACCGGCGAGGGGCCCGAGGTCGTCACCGGCGGCACGGCGGGAGTCGATCGACTTCGCCACTGCCAGGGCGTTCTGGTTGACGTGCAGGAACGCGTGCACGTCGCCGTCGACGGCGGCGATCCGGTCGAGGTGGGCCTGGGTGGCCTCGACGCTCGAGACGTCGCGCGCCACGAGGGCGTCGGCGAGCGCCGCGGCGCTCAGCTTCGTGATGTCGTCAGTCACTGTTCTTCGCCCTACTGTTCTTCGCCGAGGATGGCGGTCACGCGGAACCGTTCGCCGTCGGAGTCGGGCGCCCCGGAGAGCGCCTGCTCCTGCGTCAGCGTCGTGCCGACCACGTCGGGTCGGGTGACGTTGCCGAGCGGCACGGGGTGGCTCGTCGCCGGGACGTCGTCGGTCGCGACCTCGGCGACCTTGGCGACGCTCTCGACGATGTGCGACAGCTCCCCGGTCAGCTTCTCGATCTCGTCGGGCGTGAGTGCGATACGTGCGAGGTTCGCCAGGTGCGCGACCTGCTCGCTCGTGATGTCAGGCATGGTGCTCCGTCGATCGGTTCGTGGAATGCCCCACAGTCTATTGGCTGCGTCGGGCGCGCAGGCGCGGCTGTGGACAACGCCCCTGGAGGCCCGGTGCCGGTCCGCCGGACCGGCACCGGGCCTCCAGGGGGCCAGCGGGTCACTTCCCGTTCTGGTCCCTCGCAGCCGGCGCCGCCGGGGCCACCGTCGCGGCGGGCGCCGGCGCAGCGGGTGCAGCGGGTGCAGCCGGAGCAGCGGGCGCAGCCCCCGGAGCAGCGGGCGCAGCCGTGGGCGTCGTCTGGTCGTCCTGCGCCGTCCCCTGCCCGGACGAGGACCCCGACGACGAAGACGACGAAGACGACGAAGACGACTTGCTCGCCTGCCCGATCATCGCCTGGCTCGGCGCGGGCAGCGCTCCCCCGCCGACGGTCTGGTCCAGGTACGCCATCATCGACTTCCCGACCCCGAACTTCGCGCTGTACCCGGTGGTGCCCTGCAGGAACGGCCAGTTCGCCAGGCTCACGTTCCCCTGCACGTTGCCGACCCAGGTGGCGTTCGTGTACTTCGTCGACGACGCGACCAGCCAGTTCTGCACGTCACCGTCGGTGGTGCCGGTCTTCGCGAACTTCGCCACGCTGTCCCCGGGGTTCGCACTCGCGGCCGTCCCCGACCCGGACAGCACGCCCTGCAGCGCGTAGTCGACCGTGCCCGCGACGTCCGCCGAGACACCCTGCGTGCAGGACGACGGCGTCGGGGTGATCTTCGTGCCGTCCGCCTCGGTCACCGAGTCGATCGCGGTGGGCGTGCACACGATGCCGCCGTTGGCGAAGCCCGCGTACGCCTCGGCCAGGTCGATCGGCGACAGCTCGTTCACGCCGAGGATCGAGGACGGCGTCTGCGTGAGGTCACCGCCGTCGGCGCGGTGGATGCCCATCGACTGCGCGAGCTGGGCGATCTTGCACAGGTCGAGCTGCTTGCCCATCTGGGCGTACGCGGTGTTGATCGACTCGACCGTCGCCGCCTCGACCGACATCGACGACGGCACCCTCTCGGCGTTGGCGACGTTCCAGGTGCCGCCCGCGACGTTCTGGCAGGTGTTGGTGAACTCGGCGTTCTCGAACTGGTGCTCCGAGGTGGTGACCGAGTCGGACAGGGTGTGCCCGCTGGCGAGCCACTCGGCCAGGGTGAACACCTTGTAGGTCGAGCCGGTCTGGAACCCGCCCGAGTTGCCGTACCCGGAGTCGGCGCTGTAGTTCACCGCCGTGGCACCGGCCCCGGCGTGGTCCCCCTGCGTGTAGGTGGTGTTCTGGACCATCGACATGATCCGGCCGGTGCCGGGCTCCACGGTGACGTTCGAGCCGCCGACGTCGACGCCGGCCATGGTGGCCGGCACGTAGGTGGACAGGGCGGACTGTGCCTGACCCTGCAGGTCGAGGTCGAGCGAGGTGTGGATCTGCAGGCCCTTGGTGTCGAGCGTGGCGATGCGTGCCGCCGCGGTCTTGCCGAACGCGGGGTCCTGCAGCACCTGGTCGCGGACGTAGTCGCAGAAGTAGCCGGCGTCGTGGTTCGTCGCGGCGGTCGAGCACCCGTTGGCGGTCTCGGTGATCTTCGGCGTGACCGGCGTCGCGATCGCCTTCGTCATCTGCGCCTTCGTGATCGACCCGTGCGCCTGCATCCGGCGGAGCACGTAGTCGCGGCGCTCCTTCGTCAGCTCGTACCCGTTGGCCTTGCCGTTGTCCTTGTCGCTCGGCACGTCGATGCGCAGGTTCGACGGGTTGTTGAGGATCGCGACGAGCGTGGCCGACTGCACGAGCGACAGGTCCTTCGCGTGCACGCCGAAGTAGTACTCGGCCCCGGCCTCGGCGCCGTAGACCCGCCCGCCGAGCCCGACGATGTTGAGGTACCCGGTCAGGATCTCGTCCTTCGAGTACTTCTTGTTCACCGCGATGGCGTACCGCATCTCCTGCAGTTTGCGCTGCGGCGTGACGCCGGCCGCATCCTCGTAGCAGGCCTCGACCTTCTTCTCGGTGGCGGCCTGGTCCGCGCCGGTGAGCTCCTCGCACTGCTGCACTAGGACGTTCTTGACGTACTGCTGTGTGATGCTCGAGCCGCCCTGCACATCGCCGCCGACGACGGTCGCGGCGACGCCGCGGAGCGTGCCGAGCACGTCGATGCCGCCCTCGTCGTAGTAGCGCGGGTCCTCCGTGTCGATCGCCGCCTGCTTGAGCGTGTCCGCCATCTGGTCGGCCGTCACGTTCGTGCGGTTCTCGGCGTAGAACGAGGCGATCTTGACCTGCTTCCCGCCCTGCTCCGCGTACATGGACGACACCTGCTGCGGGGTCTGCACGTCGAGGTAGGTCGGCAGGTCCTCGAAGAACGAGACCGCCCCGGAGGTCCCCTCTCCCGCGACGGCGACCGCCGGGGTCACCGCGACGGCGACGAGCATGCCGGCGAGCACGGACATCACCACGAACATCAGGAGAGCACCAGGCCATCGCACCACACGCATGACGGCACCGTAGGCAGCAGGGCTGTACTGGTTCTGCCCCGGAACGAGTGCAGGCTGCGGTCGCGTTCAGGTTGCCACCCAGCCCGTTCCGAGGACGGGTCGCGATCCGCGCGGGCGCACCGATCCGGCCGGGAGGCCCGCGACGGCTCCGGCACGTCGGCGGCCGGTCACGATCGGGTCACGCCCACCGCGTCGCCACGAACGGCGGGTCCGCCGGGTCGCTCAGGGGGCGGTCGGGCACGGCCGGTCAGTCACGGGGCTGCAGGTCCTGCGGGCGCACGAGGTACATGTCCGGCGAGGCGCCGACGATGCCGTCGCCACCCGACTTCCCGCGTCGGACCTGCTCGCGCACCAGGTCGCCGCGTCCGATGCCGATCAGGGCGACGTCGTGCAGCGATGCCGTGCCCGGTTTGAGGTAGTCGTTGTGCCCCACGGGACGCCGGAACACGTCACCGGCCGACAGCGCGTCGGCGCCCCCGGCCAGGTCGAGCACGGTCGAGCCGAACGACGCCCCACCCGGGTCGGTACCGAAGTACCCGGAGCCCGCGATGGGGTCGCTGTGCGCACCGCCGACGAAGACCTGTCCGGTGGCGACGGCGAGGTCGTCCGCCGTCCGGACGTCGCTGCCCGGCGATCCGAGCACGGTCAGGGTGTCGGCGGTCATGCGCCCCGACGCCAGGGCCGTCATCGCCGTGGTCGACCCGTACGAGTGCGCGACGATGTTCACCCGTGGTTGGTCGCCTGCGCGGATCACGCGCAGCCCCGCGACGGTCCGTTCGAGCCGCTCCGCCCCGGTCCGTGCGAGCCCGAGCGACAGGATGTTCGACAGGTCCGGAGTGCGGTACCCCATCCACGCGACGACGGCGACACCCGACCCGTTGCCGGTGGCGGCGAGCGGCGCCAGGGTGGCCTGCTCCCGGGACAGGTCGTTGGCGGTGTTGGTGAAGTCGGTCATCTGCCCGGTGACCGTGAAGAACATTCCCGGCACCACGACGGTGACGTCGGCCGCGGTGTCGAGGTCGCCGATGCTGATCGCCGCACGCCCGGAACCCCGGGTGTCGAGCGCCACCAGGAAGCGCCGCGGGTCGCCCGGCTCCTGCACCAGGGAGTCGCGGACCTGCCCGAGCATCGCGGCCCGGGCTGCACCGAGGTCGGCGTCGGCGAGGCCGGCGGTCAGCGTCGCGCGGTTGGCCTGGTCGCGGACGGCGTACGGCACGCCCTCGAGGTTCCCCACCAGGGCGGGTGCGTGCACCCGGAGCCGGTCCTGCTCGTCGGCCGGCAGGTGCGACCACCACTGCGCGACGGTCTGCGCGGGCGGCGGGTCGTCCTGCACCGTCGCCACGACACGACGGTCGGTGGCCGCGCTTCGCAGGTCGGCGGCGCCGAGTGCACCGAGGTCCTCCACGAAGGCTCGTCCGTGCGCGGCGGCGATGTCGTCGACCCCCACCCCCGTCGTCGATGTCGATGTCGACGCCGCTGGTACCGCCGGTGCCGCCGGGAGCGTGGCGACGGCGGGGTCCACGACCGGGACGATGCGGGTCGCGGCGGTGCTGGTGACCGTGACCTGGTGCGCCGGGGGCATGCCTGGGGCCTCGATCACTCCGAGCGAGTGCACCGAGGCGGTGAGCAGAGCCGCAGCGATGAGCAGCATTCGGGTCTCCCCCGGGAAGGCCGTCCCGACGTCCCCCTGCAGACGACGGGTGATGCTCGGTCGAGTCTATGGAGATGTCTGCCGATCATCCATGCGCGATGCAACTTGTCCCCCGAACTGGGCGCGTTCGACGGCGCGCCGCGCTCAGCGGATGCGAACGGGCGTGCTGGGCATCCCGCTCGGTTCTCGGGCCTCAGTCCTCGGTCGTCGGCGCTTCCGGTTCGGCGAGCACCGCCGGCCCCTCGGTCACGAGCAGGTGGAACTGCTCGGCGTCGATGATCCGGACACCCAGCTGCTCGGCCTTCGTGAGCTTCGAACCGGCACCCGGACCGGCGGCCACGAAGTCGGTCTTCTTGCTCACGCTCGACGCCGCCTTGCCGCCGGCGGTGATGATCGCCTCCAGCGCACCTTCGCGCGTGTAGCCCTCGAGTGACCCGGTCGCGACGACGGTGACGCCGCTCAGCACGCCGCCCTCGACGTCGGCGCTGCCCGGGCCGGGGTGGCCCGGGGTGGTGAACTGCACGCCGGCCGCGGTCCAGCGGTCGATGATCTCGCGGTGCCAGTCGACGTCGAACCAGGCGAGCAGGGCGTCGGCGATGATGCCGCCCACCCCGTCGACGGCCGCGAGGTCCTCGCGCGAGGCCGACCGGATCGCGTCGAGGGAGCCGAAGTGGTTCGCCAGGGCTCGGGCGGCGACCGGTCCGACGTGGCGGATGCTCAGGCCGACCAGGATCCGCCACAGGGGCTTCGTCTTCGCGGCGTCGATGTTCGCGAGCATCTCGAACGCGTTCTTCGACGGGTAGCGGCTCGGCTCACCGGTGTAGTCGGCGCCCCGTGCCTCGGGGTCGAACGGCGGGTCGGTCTTCTTGCGCGCCCGGCTGAACGGTGTGACGCGCTTCGGGGTGCCGTCGTCGTCGACCTTCTCCATGCCGGTCTCGGCGTCGCGGACGATGACCTCGATCGGGACGATGTCCTGCATCGTCAGGTCGAACAGTCCGGCCTCGGTGACGAGCGGCGGGGTCTCCGGGCGGAGCGGCTGCGTGAGCGCCGCGGCCGCGACCTCGCCGAGCCCCTCGATGTCGAGCGACCCGCGCGAGGCGATGTGCTCGACCCGACCGCGCACCTGCGCCGGGCAGCTCTTCGCGTTCGGGCAGCGCAGGTCGATGTCGCCTTCCTTCGCGGGGGCGAGCTCGGTGCCGCACTCGGGGCAGTTCGTCGGCATCACGAACTCGCGCTCGGAGCCGTCACGGAGCTCGACCACCGGGCCGAGCACCTCGGGGATGACGTCGCCGGCCTTCCGCAGCACGACGGTGTCGCCGATCAGCACGCCCTTCGCCTTGACGACCTGCTGGTTGTGCAGCGTGGCCTGGCGGACGACGGACCCGGCGACCTCGGCCGGGGCCATCACCGCGAACGGGGTCGCACGGCCGGTGCGGCCGACGCTGACCACGATGTCGGTGAGCGTGGTGTGCACTTCTTCCGGCGGGTACTTGTAGGCGATCGCCCACCGCGGCGCCCGTGACGTCGACCCGAGTTCCTCGTGCAGGGCGAGGTCGTCGACCTTCACCACGACGCCGTCGATCTGGTGCTCGACGGCCGACCGGCGTTCCCCCGTGGTCCGGACGAAGCCGTTGACCTCGTCGATGGTGTCGAACACCCGGTAGTGGCTGCTCGTCGGCAGGCCCCAGGTCTGCAGCAGCTCGTACACCTCGGACTGGCTGCGGACGTCGGTGCCCTGCTCGAGTTCGCGGACGGGCCACGCGCCGATGCCGTGCACGAGCATCCGCAGACGCCGCAGCCGGTCGACCATCAGGGCACGCTTCGCCTCGGACTTGCCCTCTTCCTTCTGGCGGAGGGACCCGGCGGCGGCGTTGCGCGGGTTGGCGAACACGCGCTCCCCCGCCTCGCGCTGGTTCGCGTTGAGCTCGTCGAACTCGGCGACCGGGAAGAAGATCTCGCCCCGGACCTCGACCAGGGGCGGGTGGCCGGTTCCCGACAGGCGGTCCGGGATCGTGCCCATGGTGCGGACGTTGCCGGTGACGTCCTCGCCGACCACGCCGTCACCGCGGGTGGCGGCCGAGACGAGCCGACCGTGCTCGTACCGCAGGTTGATGGCCAGGCCGTCGATCTTCAGCTCGGTCAGGAACCGCACCCGCTCGGCACCGGCGTCCCGCTGCACCTTGAGGGCCCACTCGGTGAGCTCGTCGGGGCTGAAGACGTTGTCGAGCGAGAGCATGCGCTCGGCGTGCTCGACCGGCGCGAACTGCGTCGTCTGCGCCTGCCCGCCCACGGTCTGCGTCGGGCTGTCGGGCGTCAGGAGTTCCGGGAACCGCCGTTCGATCGCGTCGAGGCGGTGCACCAGGGCGTCGTAGTCGGCGTCCGACAGGGGCGAGGCGTTGCCCTCGTAGTAGTCGTGGCGCAGCTCGTTGACGCGGGCGCGCAACCGGTCGACCTCGCGCGCGGCCTGGGCGGCGTCGAGCCCGTCGGGGTCGATGGTCTCGAACGTCGCGTCGGTCTCGCTCATGGCATCAGTTCTACCGTGCACCACCGACGCGGCGTGCAGCGAGCGTGCGCCCCGGGAGCGGCGGGGTCAGGCGTTGACGGGGACGGCGCTGACCGTGGTGTCGATCGTGCACTGGCCGAGCACCCGCGTGCCGACGTAGACCACGGCGGTCTGCCCGGGAGCGACCCCGTGCAGCGGCTCGTCGACGTCGATGACGAGCACGTCGTCCTGCACCCGGGCGGTCGCGGGCACCGGGTCGGCGTGCGCGCGGATCTGCACGTCGCAGGCGAACGGCGTCGCGGGGTCGGCCGGGGCCGTGCCCGCCCAGGTGAACCGCGAGCCGGACATCGAGGTGACGGCGAGGGCTTCCTTCGGGCCGACGACGACGGTGTTGTCCTTCGGACGGATCTCGAGCACGAACCGGGGCTTGCCGTCGGGTGCCGGGCGGCCGAGGGCCAGGCCGCGGCGCTGTCCGACGGTGTAGCCGGTGGCGCCCTCGTGCGAGCCGACGACCCTGCCGTCACGCTCGACGACGTCGCCGGGGGCGGTGCCGACGCGGTCCGCCAGCCAGCCGCGGGTGTCACCGTCCGGGATGAAGCAGATGTCGTAGGAGTCCGGCTTCTGGGCGACCGTCAGCCCGCGCTCGGCGGCCTCGGCCCGGACCTCGTCCTTCGACGGGGTGGCTCCGAGCGGGAACATCGCGTGCTGCAGCTGCTCGGCGGTCAGGACGCCGAGCACGTACGACTGGTCCTTGGCCCACGCGGCCGACCGGTGCAGTTCGCGGGAGCCGTCCGGACCGGTGACGATCGAGGCGTAGTGCCCGGTCGCGACGGCGTCGAACCCCAGGGCGAGTGCCTTCTCGAGCAGCGCCGCGAACTTGATCCGCTCGTTGCAGCGCATGCAGGGGTTCGGGGTGCGGCCGGCCTGGTACTCGGCCACGAAGTCGTCGACGACGTCCTCCTTGAACCGGGCCGAGAAGTCCCACACGTAGTACGGGATCCCGAGGGCCGACGCGGCGCGCTGGGCGTCCATCGAGTCCTCGATGGTGCAGCATCCGCGGCTGCCGGTACGCAGGGTGCCGGGCATCCGGCTCAGGGCCAGGTGCACGCCCACCACGTCGTGGCCGGCGTCGACCGCCCGGGCTGCGGCCACCGCCGAGTCGACACCACCGCTCATCGCCGCAAGAACACGCATGCGTCCAGGGTAACCCGCCGACGAAGCGGTACCGCTGGCGTACCGTTGGTCGGGCGATGGCCACGACGGGGAACGACTCATTCGACTTCCGGTCCGTCCTGCTGTCCGGGTTCCTGCCCGCCGCGCTCTTCGCGATCGGCGAGGGCGCGATCATCCCGATCATCCCGATCGCCGCCGACTCCCTCGGCGCCAGCCTGGCGTTCGCGGGCTTCGTCGCCTCGCTCATCCTGGTCGGGGAGCTCATCGGCGACGTGCCGTCCGGCATCGTCGTCGCCCGCATCGGTGAGCGGAACGCGATGATCGGCGCCGCGCTCGTCTCCGTGGTCGGGCTCGTCGTCGCCACGACGGCCGCGAACGCCTGGGTCCTGGCGCTCGGGGTGTTCCTGGTCGGCGTCTCCACCGCGGTGTTCGCGCTCGCCAGGCACGCCTACATGACCACCGCGATCCCCCTGCGGATCCGGGCCCGGGCGCTGTCGAGCCTGGGCGGCGTCTTCCGCTTCGGCTACTTCGTCGGCCCCTTCATCGCCGCCGGCGTCATCCACCTGACCGGCACCACCAGCAGCGCCTTCTGGATCCACGTCGTCTGCTGCCTGGCGGCGGCGACCGTGCTCCTGGTGCTGCGCGACCCGGCGACGGGCACACGCGGCCTGCGGTTGCCGCCACGGGCCTCCCGGCGCTCGGCCGACCACGCGACCGACGCGAGCGACCACGCGACCGAACCGCCCGCCGACACCGGCGCGCAGTTCGTCCAGCAGGAGGCGCAGGGCCTCTTCCGCACCATCCGCGCGAACGGGGCGGTCCTGCTGCGGCTCGGCAGCGGTGCCGGCCTGATCGGCGCGATGCGCGCCGGACGACAGGTGATCCTGCCGCTCTGGGCGGTGAGCGTCGGCCTCGACGACTCGACCGCGGCCCTCGTGATCGGCATCGCCGGAGCCGTCGACTTCGCGCTCTTCTACACGAGCGGGCAGATCATGGACCGGTGGGGACGGCTCGCGAGCGCGCTGCCCTGCATGCTCGGCCTGAGCATCAGCTACTTCCTGCTCGCCTGGAGCGGCCACCTGGACGCCCGGGTCGGCTGGTTCGTCGCGATCGCGATGGGCATGTCCCTGGCCAACGGGGTCGGTTCCGGCATCCTCATGACGCTCGGCGCGGACCTCGCACCGCGCGACGCCCCGGCACCGTTCCTGGGGGCCTGGCGGTTCACCGGCGACTTCGGGTCGGCGGCGGCACCGCTCCTCATCTCCGGCGTGACCGCCGTCGCGTCCATCGCGGTCGCCAGCGGGGTGATGGGCGTGCTCGGCCTGGTCGGCGCGGGCATCCTGCTCCGGTACGTCCCCCGGTACCTGCCGCGCCCGCTGCGCTGACGCGCTCACGCGCTGACGTGCTGCCGCGCTGCCGCGCTGTCGTCCCGTGCGAGGTTCCGTACTCGGTGGCACTCGGCCCGCCCCGCACCACGTCCGGTTCCTCGCACCACGTCACGTCCCGCGCACGGTGCGTCCCACGGCCTGGAGGCCCGACGCACGTCCGCCCCGCACGCCGCGCTCGGTAGACTGCCGCTGCTCGCGGGAGTGGTGGAATCGGTAGACACGCAGGATTTAGGTTCCTGTGCCCCAGGCGTGAGGGTTCGAGTCCCTCCTTCCGCACCGAGTCCCCCCAGGCGCACCGTTGCGGTCATCCGCACGCCTCGAGCAGGTCAACCCTGCGAGGGATGGCCCGGTCACTTCCGGGCGGTACCCTCATCCCGCGGGAGTCCTCCCCGTGACTCCCGCCTCCACGACCGGAAGAACCATGCACTCCGTCGCACTCGCCCTGATCCCGTGGCTCGATCCGCAGTACATCCTCGACCACTTCGGGGCCATCGCCGTGCTCGTGGTCTGCGCGATCGTGTTCGCCGAGACCGGTCTCCTCATCGGCTTCATCTTCCCGGGCGACAGCCTGCTGGTCATCACCGGCCTGTTCGCCTTCGACCGCGGTGGCGAGATCGGCGGCATCCCGATCTGGGTCGCGGCGCTGATGATCGGCGCCGCCGCGTTCCTCGGCGGTGAGCTCGGGTACTACATCGGCAAGAAGGCCGGGCCACCGATCTTCGAACGCAAGGACAGCGGGCTCTTCTCGAAGGCGAACGTCGAGCGCACCAACGCGTTCTTCCACCGTTTCGGCCCCCTCGCCGTGATCCTGGCGCGCTTCGTGCCGGTCGTCCGCACCTTCGCCCCGATCGCCGCGGGCGTCGGCCGGATGGACTACAAGAAGTACTCGCTCTACAACGCGATCGGCGCCGTGGTCTGGGGCGTCGGCGTGACGTTCCTCGGGTACTTCATCGGGCACATCCCCTTCGTGGCGCACATCGTCCGCGAGTACATCGACATCATCCTGCTCGCCGCGGTCGTCGTGACCGTCGTGCCGATGGCGCTGACGTACCTGCGCAACGCCCGCAAGGCGAAGCACACGAACGAGGCCGAGGCCACCACGGCCCCGACGGTCGACCCGACGCTCTAGCCGCAGGGCTGGCGCACCGCGCACCGGCGTACCGCGCACCGCGCACAACCGAAGTCGCCTCGAACCCCGAGATCACGTGGTTCGGGGCGACTTCGGTTGTGCGGAACGGAAAGAGCGCGGACGCTCAGACGCCGAAGTGCTCCTGCACGATCGGCGCGATGCCCCGGAACGCCTTGCTGCGGTGCGACAGGGCGTTCTTCTCGTCGCGGGTGAGCTCCGCCGACGAGCGGTCGGCGTCGTCCGGTCGGAACACCGGGTCGTAGCCGTGCCCGCCGTCACCGACGGGCTCGGTCAGCACCTCGCCGTTCCAGACCGCCTCGACGACGTGCTCCTGACCGTCGGGCGTCACGAAGGCCGCTGCGCACACGAACGCGGCGGTCCGCTCGACGACACCCTGCAGGTTCGTGAGCAGCAGCGCGATGTTGTCGGCGTCCGAGCGGGTGCCGGCGTAGCGGGCCGAGTGGATGCCCGGTGAGCCCCCGAGGGCGTCGACCGCGATCCCGGAGTCGTCGGCGAGCGCCGGCAACCCCGTGTGTGCGACCGCGGCACGCGCCTTGATCAGGGCGTTCGCCGCGTAGCTGTCGCCGTCCTCGACCGGCTCGGGACCGTCGTACCCGACGAGTTCGACACCCTCGCCGAGCGCCGACCCGAGGATCTCGCGCAGTTCGACGACCTTGCCCTGGTTGTGGGTGGCCAGCACCACCTCGCGGGACGTCACGCCAGGCCCAGGACCGAACGCTGGATCGCCGCGAGCGACTGGTTGCCGGCGAGGCCGAGGTCGAGCAGGACGTTCAGCTCGTCTCGGTCGAACGGCGCGTGCTCGGCGGTGCCCTGCACCTCGATGAACTTGCCCGACCCCGTCGTGACGATGTTCATGTCGGTGTCCGCTGCGGAGTCCTCGGTGTAGGCCAGGTCGAGCATCGGCTCCCCCTTGACGATGCCGACCGAGATCGCCTGCACGCTGTCGGTGAGCGGGGTGGCCTTCTTCGCGATGAAGCCCTTGGCGCGGCCCCACTCGATCGCGTCGGCCATTGCCACGTACGCGCCCGTGATCGACGCCGTGCGCGTGCCGCCGTCGGCCTGCAGCACGTCGCAGTCGATGACGAGGGTGTTCTCGCCCAGGGCCTTCGTGTCGACGACGGCGCGGAGCGAACGCCCGATCAGGCGGGAGATCTCGTGCGTGCGGCCGCCGACCTTGCCCTTGATGGACTCGCGCTGCATGCGCTCGTTGGTCGACCGCGGCAGCATCGAGTACTCGGCGGTGACCCACCCGGTGCCCTTGCCGGCGAGCCAGCGGGGCACGCCGTTGGTGAACGACGCGGTGCAGAGCACCTTGGTGTTGCCGAAGGAGATGAGCGCGCTGCCCTCGGCCTGCGTGCTCCACCCCCGCTCGATGGTGACGGGACGGTGGTCGGTGGCGGTACGGCCGTCGACGCGGAGGTTGTCGGTCATGGGGTCCTTTCGGTGCGGGGCAGCGTGATGGCCCCCGTCTGGAGGTGGCCGACGCTCGAGACCTCGGGACCGAGGAAGCGCCGGGCGAGCCGGATGAAGCCGTTCTTGTCGTCGCCCGTCGCCTCGAACGAGTACGTCGGGGCGGTGGTCGCGGTGCGCTCGAGCCCGTGCTCCACGAGCCGGCGGTAGACGTCGTTCGCGGTCTCCTCGGCGCTGGAGACGAGCGTGACCTCCGGACCCATGACGAACTGGATCGCGGCGGACATGAGCGGGTAGTGGGTGCAGCCGAGCACGAGGGTGTCCACGTCGGCGGCACGGATCGGGTCGAGGTACCCGGCCGCGATCTCGCGCAGCGACGGCGACGAGGTGTCCCCCGCTTCGACGAACTCGACGAACCGGGGGCACGCGGTGGTGGTCAGCGTGACGTCGGCGGCGACCGCGAAGGCGTCCTCGTAGGCGCGCGACGCGATGGTGCCGACGGTGCCGATGACCCCGATGCGGCCCGTGCGGGTCTGCTTGACGGCGGCGCGGGCCGCGGGCTGGATGACCTCGACCACGGGGATGCCGTACGCCTGCTCGTACCGTTCGCGGGCGTCGCGGAGCACGGCGGACGAGGCGGTGTTGCACGCGATCACCAGGGCCTTCACGCCCTGCTCGACGAGATCGTCCATGACCTCGAGCGCGTAGCGGCGGACGTCGGCGATGGGCTTCGGGCCGTAGGGCGAGTGCACGGTGTCGCCGACGTACCGGATGCTCTCGCGCGGGAGCTGGTCGATGATGGCGCGGGCCACGGTGAGGCCGCCGACCCCGCTGTCGAAGACTCCGATCGGTGCATCCGTCACGGCACCAGCGTACCGATGCCCGTCCCGAACCCTCGCACCGTGCGAGGTCCGCCCACGCGCCGTGCGAGGTTCCGGACTCGGTGCGACCCTCGGCGGGTACCACCGAGTACGGAACCTCGCACGGACCGAACCGTGACGCCGGGCGCCGGGCGTGATCCGGGCCTCCCGAGGGTCACGTCACTAGTGTCGGAGACGTGACCAGCGCGCTCCTCACCGACCAGTACGAGCTCACCATGGTGGACGCCGCCCTGAAGGACGGCACCGCCGACCGCCGATGCGTCTTCGAGGTGTTCGCCCGGCGGCTGCCGGACGGCCGCCGCTACGGTGTCGCGGCCGGACTCGGACGCTTCCTCACCGCCCTCGGCGACTTCCGCTTCGGCGACGAGGAGATCGGGTTCCTGCGCGACCGCGGCGTCATCGACGCCGGCACCGCCTCGTGGCTCGCCGACTACCGGTTCGGCGGCGACGTCCGCGCCTACCGGGAGGGCGAGGTCTACTTCCCGAACTCCCCCATCCTGCAGATCGAGGGCACCTTCGCCGAGGCCGTCGTGCTCGAGACCCTCGCCCTCAGCATCTTCAACGCGGACTCCGCGATCGCCTCGGCCGCCGCCCGCATGGTGTCCGCCGCCGACGGCCGCCCGCTCGCCGAGATGGGCTCCCGCCGCACCGGTGAGTGGAACGCCGTGGCCGCCGCCCGTGCCGCGTACATCGCCGGCTTCGGTGCGACGAGCAACCTCGAGGCCGGCCGCACCTGGGGCATCCCCACGATGGGCACCGCCGCGCACGCCTTCACGCTGCTGCACGACTCCGAGGAGCAGGCGTTCCGTTCGCAGCTCGACGCGCTCGGCAGCGGCACGACCCTGCTCGTCGACACCTACGACATCGAGGCCGCGGTCGAGACGGCCGTCCGGCTCACCGACGGCAAGCTCGGCGGCGTCCGGATCGACAGCGGCGACCTGCCGTCCGTCGTCGCCGCCGTGCGTGCGCAGCTCGACCGCCTCGGTGCGACGGGCACGAAGATCACGGTGACGAACGACCTCGACGAGTACACGATCGCCGCGCTCCGAGCCGCCCCGGTCGACTCGTACGGCGTCGGCACCTCGGTCGTCTCCGGCTCCGGGCACCCGGCCGCCGGCATGGTGTTCAAGCTCGTCGCGCACCGGGACGCGGACGGCGGCGACTGGGTCCCCGTCGCCAAGAAGTCGGCCGACAAGGCGTCGATCGGCGGCCGGAAGGAGGCGGGCCGACGACTCCGCAACGGCGTCGCGACCGCCGAGATCGTGCTCACGGGTGCGCAGGTCGGCCCGGACGAGCGGCCGCTGCTGGTCCCCGTCGTCAGCGGCGGCGAGGTCGACCCGGCGTTCCTCGGCACGCAGGGCGTCGAGGCCGCACGCGCGCACCACAAGCGCGCGAAGGCGGAGCTGCCCGCCGACGCGTCCCGCATCGGGCGCGGCGACCCCGCCATCCCCACCCTGGTGATCTAGGGCACGCACGCACGAACGCATCGCGCGTCGCGCCTCGCGTTCGCGTCGCCGCTTCGTGAGCAGAAATGGTCGGGTGTCCGAGGGTGACCCGACCATTTCTGCTCACGATGCGCGGTCAGCTGACGCAGACGACGGACGGGAGGCCCGTGGCGGCGTCGCCACGGGCCTCCCGTCCGTCTGCTGGTCGCGTCTACTCGGCCTTCATCTTCTCGTAGATGGCCTTGCAGTCCGGGCAGACCGGGAACTTCTCCGGGTCGCGACCCGGGATCCACTTCTTGCCGCACAGGGCCTTCACCGGCTTGCCGGACATGGCCGACTGCAGGATCTTGTCCTTCTTCACGTAGTGCGAGAACCGCTCGTGGTCACCGGGTTCGATCGCTTCGTCTTCGAGGAGCTTCTCGAGCTCCCGGTCCATCACGTCGAGGCCGCCGCCTGGTTCCGTCATGCTCATGGGTCCAGGGTACGACGGTCCGGCCTCGGGCGCGCCGCTCGTTGCGCTGCGCCGCTCGTTGCGCTGCACCGCTAGTTGCGCTGCGCCGCGGCGAGCAGGTCGGGGCCGCGGCGGTCGAACAGGCGTCCGCCCGCGGACACACCGATCACGAGCACGACGGCACCGACCCCGATGCCCACCAGGAGCGTCAGCACCGACCACGGCTCCGGTCCCTGCACGGCGGCGAGCACCGCGAGGCCGACAGCGGGGACCGTGCAGAGCACGATGCCGATCACCATGGTCGCCTGCGCGACCGTGGCGGTGACGCCGGCGGCCTGCGGCTGCTGGAAGGGATGGTCGCCCGGGCGCACCGTCGGGTAGGGCATGAGCACGGACAGGACGCTCGACAACCCGAGCCCGGACAGCAGGGCACTCGCACTGACGCCGATGAGCAGCGGGAAGGCGGCCCAGTCGCCGAACAGCCACGCGGACAGCGCGGCCCCGGCGACGATCGCGGGCGCCCCCACGACCAGCACGGGAACGACACGACCGAGCCGGTCACTCCACCCGGGCGCACCGGACGCGACGTGCAGCCACACCGCGGTGTTGTCGTACGAGACGTCGTTGTGCGGCAGGAACCCGGCGATCAGGGCCATCAGCGGCAGCGGTACGAGGGCGGTCCACTGCCACGGCACCCCGGCGACGCCGAGCGGGATGACGACGATCGGCACGAGCAGGATGATCAGGTACGACGTGCGGTACCGCGGGTCGCGCGCCCAGTAGGTGAGCGCCCGGGCGGCGACGGCCGACACCGGGGCCGAGCCGAACCGGTCGAACCAGCCCAGGCCCTGGTAGCGGCGGGTGCGGGCGCGGTCGTCGACGGTCTCGAGCGCACGGCCGACGAGCGCCCACCACGCCCAGGCGAGGAGCGCGACGACGGCGACCGCGACGAGGAGCTTCACGACACCGGCGCCGACGTGGCCGCTCGCGACCTCGGCGGGCACGGCCCACGCGGCACCCCAGGGGGTCCAGCCGGCGACGTCCGCGACGCGCTGCATCTCGGTGCCCTGCGGGTCGAGCCAATCGACGCGCAGCAGCAGCGCCACCGTCGGGATCGAGAGCGCGATGATGACGAGGGCCACCAGCCACCCGGCGTCGCGGGAGCGGTCCGGCCCGATCAGCCGGGAGCCGACGGTGCAGCAGACGCGGATCAGGAGCGCGCAGGTCGCGACGCCGAGCAGCCCGCCGAGGACCGCGAGCAGTCCGAGACCGGGATCGCGGGCCCAGGCGACGACCTGGCCGACCGCCACGACGACCACGCCGATCACCGGGATGCCGACGAGTCCGGCGACGACGAGCCCGATCGCCAGGCGACGGCGCTCGATGCCGAACACCGCGAAGCGCCGCGGGTCGAGCTGGTCGCTCCGGCCGAGGACGAGCGGCACGACCGTGAACCCGAAGGTGATCAGGGTGCCGACGGGCACGATGACCGCACGCGCGACGTCCGGGTCGACGTCACCGAGGGCGATGGTCTGCGACGCGACGAACACGGCGGCGAGGAGTCCGACGAGGCTGGCGAGCACGACGGCGACGGACCGGCGGGCGGTGCCCCGGACCTCGCCCGAGAGCAGGTCCGCCCTCAGCCGGAGAAGCTGTGCAACCATTCCATGCTCTCCGCGACGACACGACCGCCGGCGAGTTCGACGAACTTGTCCTCGAGGCTCTTGCGCCCGCGGACCTGGGCCATGGTGCCGGACGCCAGGACCTTGCCGCCGACGATGATGGCGACCGAGTCGCAGGTGCGCTGCACGAGCTCCATCGAGTGGCTCGAGAGCACGACCGTGCCGCCGCCCCGGGTGTACCGGCGCAGGATGTCCGTGATCGTCGCCGCACTCACCGGGTCGACCGACTCGAAGGGCTCGTCGAGCACGAGCACCCGCGGCGAGTGGATCAGGGTCGCTGCCAGGGCGATCTTCTTCGCCATGCCGACCGAGTAGTCGGCGACCTGGCGGCCGAGCGCCTCGCCCAGCCCGAAGGCCTCGGCGAGGTCGGCGCTGCGCTTCCGTGCGGTGGCACCGTCGAGACCGCGGAGCGTGGCCGAGTAGTACAGGAGCTGCGCACCGGTCAGCCGGTCGAACAGCCGGAGCCGGTCCGGCAGGACGCCGAGACTGCGCTTCGCCGCCGTCGGGTCTGCCCAGACGTCGTGATCGAGCACGGTCACCGAGCCGGCGTCGGGGCGCAGCAGTCCGGTGATCATGGACAGGGTCGTCGTCTTGCCGGCGCCGTTCGGGCCGACCACGCCGAAGATCGAGCCCTGCCGGATCTCGAGGTCGACCTCGTCGACGGCCAGGGTCTGCCCGTACCGCTTGACCAGGCCGCTCGCTGCGAGCACGACGGGCTGGAGCGTCTGCGGCTGCTTCGGTGCGGCGCTGCGCGGCGCACGCTTCTTCGTCGCGGGCGGGGTGGCGGTGGTCGCCCGGCCGGCGTCGTCCGTCACGTCGTCCGCGTCGGTCGGGACGGGAGGCTCGGCGTCGGTCCGCGGGGCGGCCTTCGTCGGGCGCTTGGTGCGTCCCTTGCCGTTGCGCGCCTTCGCGAGGCGCGGCGCGGCGGCGGCCGCGTCGTCGGCGCGGGTGTCCGTCGTGGCGTCGTCGGTACGGGTGTCCGTCGTCGCGTCGGTACGGGTGTCCGTCGTCGCGTCGGTCATCGCGTCATCAGTGGCGGCGTCGTCCGCATCAGTGTCCCCCGTGTCGTCGTCGGCTGCGTCGCCCTCAGCAGCCGCGGCGGTGTCCGCTTCGTCGGCGTCCCCCGCCTCGGTCATCCAGGCAGCGTCGGCCGTGGCGTACACGTCCTCGTTCTCTGCTCGCGCTGGCATCGACCCACCGTACCAACGCTCTCCGACCGTCGGGAACCGTCGCGGCCCGGGTCACGAATTGAGTACGAAGCGCGCAGACCCGTACCCCGCGAGGGGGTGTTTCCGTATCATTCACCAGGGCACGAAGGAGTGTTCACCACTTGGAAACCTGCTCCAGCAGGCGATCCCGGCGGCCTCTTCGCAGCGACGACCACGTCGACACGAACGGTTCTCGGGCAACTCGGACGTTGGAAGCGCAGACTCGACGAGGCCCGCCCGTACCCCAGGGTGCGCGGGCGGACACCAGAAGGGACCAGCATGACCACGCAGATCGTGATCCTCGCAGCGGGGATGGGCAGCCGTCTCGGCCGCAGCCTGCCGAAGCCGCTCACGGAGCTCAGTGACGGCCGCACCATCATGCAGCAGCAGTTCGACAACATCCGCGCCGCGTTCGGTTCGAGCGCCCGCGTGACGATCGTCGTCGGCTACAAGTCGGAGCACATCGTCGAGGCGTTCCCCGAAGCGAACTTCGTCTACAACGAGTCGTACGACTCCACCAACACCTCGAAGAGCCTGCTGCGTGCCCTCAAGGCCACCGGCAAGAGCGGTGTCCTCTGGATGAACGGCGACGTGGTCTTCGACCCGATGGCGCTCGTCCGTGCGGCCGACATGATCGACGAGGGCCGTTCCTTCGTCAGCGTCAACACCGACAAGGTCTCCGACGAAGAGGTCAAGTACACCGTCGACGCCGAGGGCTTCATCCACAAGCTCTCCAAGCGGGTCGTCGGGGGTCTCGGCGAAGCCGTCGGGATCAACTACGTCTCCGCAGCCGACAAGCAGGCCCTCATCCGGCAGCTCGGTCGCGTCGACGACCAGGAGTACTTCGAGGGCGGCATCGAGGCTGCCATCGCCGAGGACGGGCTACGCTGGACGCCGATCGACATCTCCGACCTGTACGCGGTCGAGATCGACTTCGCCGAGGACCTCGAGCGCGCGAACAACCTGTTCGCCTGAACCACCGTCAGGACCCCTCGGCGGTTCCGCCCGAAGGGAAACCGTGACCACAGCGAGTGCGCCGACCGCGCCCGTGGCTCCCGCACCCGCGAAGGCCCGGAGCGCCGGTCGGCGCTATCGTCAGGCCCTCTGGTTGCTGACCGTCCGCGACCTGCGGGTCCGCTACTCGACGTCGGCGCTCGGCTACGTGTGGTCGATCCTCGACCCGCTCGTGATGTCGGGGATCTACTGGTTCGTCTTCACGCAGGTCTTCCACCGCGGCTCGGTGGGTGAAGATCCGTACATCGTGTTCCTGCTGTCCGCGCTGCTGCCGTGGATGTGGTTCACCGGTGGCGTCTCGGACTCCACCCGGGCGTTCATCAAGGAATCGAAGCTCATCCGCTCGACCACCATCCCCCGCACGATCTGGGTGGCACGGATCGACGCGTCGAAGGGCATCGAGTTCCTGCTGAGCCTGCCGGTCCTGGCCGCCTTCGCGATCGCGACGGGTGCCCACCTGCACTGGCAGGTCGTGTTCTTCCCGCTGGCGATCGTGCTGCAGTGCGCGCTGGTCTACGGCCTGGGGCTCATCGTCGCCCCGCTCGTGGTCTTCTTCCGTGACCTGGAGCGCGCCACCAAGCTCGTGCTGCGGTTCCTGTTCTACGCGTCCCCGATCATCTACGGCACGCACGCGCTGCCTCCCGCCCTGCGGGACATCGCCGCGATCAACCCGCTCACCGGCATCTTCGGCATGTACCGTGCGGCGTTCTTCCCCGGCCAGCTCGACTGGCTCGAGGTCGGAGCCTCGGTGGTCGTGACCGGCATCGTCCTGGTGATCGGCTTCGCGGTGTTCCGCCGCAGCGAGCACCGCGTGCTGAAGGAGCTGTGATGACCGCGACCGACCAGACCCGACGCACCGAGACCGTCACCCCGGTCATCTCGGTGCGCGACGCCGGCATCTGCTTCAAACGGAACCGTCGCGCGAGCCGGAACTTCAAGGACCTGTTCGCCGGACGCGGGCGCCGCAAGCGTGCCGATGAGTTCTGGGCGCTCCGCAACGTGTCGTTCGACGTCCGCCCGGGCGAGGCGATCGGGGTCGTGGGGCGGAACGGACAGGGCAAGTCGACCCTGCTGAAGCTCGTGGCCCAGGTCATGCTGCCCGACGAGGGCCGCGTCGACGTGGGTGCCGGCGTCGCCCCGCTCATCGAGATCACGGGAGGTTTCGTCGGTGACCTCACCGTGCGCGACAACGTGTACCTGACGGCGGGCCTGCACGGCATGTCCCGGGCCGAGATCCGCGACGCCTTCGACGAGATCATCGACTTCGCCGAGATCGCCGACTTCGTCGACACCCCCTACAAGCACCTGTCGAGCGGTATGAAGGTCCGCATCGCGTTCGCGGTGATCTCGCGGCTCGACGAGCCGGTCATCCTGGTCGACGAGGTGCTGGCGGTGGGCGACAAGGCCTTCCGCGAGAAGTGCTACAAGCGGATCGAGCAGCTCCTGGCCGGCGGCCGGACGCTGTTCTTCGTCTCCCACAGCGACAAGGACCTGCGCCGCTTCTGCGACCGGGGGCTCTACCTCGACAAGGGTCGTCTGCAGCTCGACGGCACCATCGAGGCCGCGCTGGCCCGGTACGCGGCCGACTACGGCTCCTGACCGGCCGGGGTACTCCCCCTGCACCAACACGGGCGTCTGTGGCTCCCTCCACAGCCCGGGCCCTCGTGGCCGCCCCCGGGGTCCCGCCGTCGGACCCTCCCCCTAGCGTTCCCCCCATGCACCACCCACCAACCGCGTACGCCGTCCCGTTCGCCGTCGACCGATCGCACGCACCGCGTCGGTACGACCTCGTCAACACCGGCCCCGAGCCGGTCGACGGGCTCACGCTCACCCACCTGGGCAACGGGTACTGCCCGCCGCTCGCAGTGCGCCGCCTCGACCCCGGCCGATCGCTGTCCCTGGCGGTCTTCGGCGCCGACCCCGAGGACACGGGAGTCGTCATCGTCCGGTGGCGTCGGCCCGACCGGTCCGAGTACCTCTGGCGGATGTCACTCGTCGGGCCGGGGATGCAGCCGTGACGCAGCACCGGCCTCCGGCACGGAGCCCGCGGGGTGACGATCGTCCGTCAGGCCCCGTCGCGTTCGGCGGCAACGGTCCGCCACCGCTCGAGCAACCACTCCACTGCCGCGTGGAACCGCGCCGTTGCCGCACCCGGGGTGGTGTCGCCGAAGTACCGGGCGACCCAGTGCTGCAGGCGGGCGAGCTCCTCGGCGTCGCTCGCGGCCGCGTCGACCCGGGCGAGCACCGACGGGGCGTCCGCCGCGGTCAGCCAGTTCGCGTCGCTCAGGTAGCCCCGCTCGTCGACGTCGGCCTCGGGCGACACCGGCCGCGTGACGATGAGCGGCTTGCCCACCGCCAGTCGGTCGTAGATCATCGCGCTGATGTCGGTGATCGCCACGTCCGCGTCCGCCAGCTGCCAGCCGAGGTCACCGCCGTCGTCGTACAGGTGGTGCGCGGCCGGGTCGGCGGCGTTGGCCGCGCTGATCGCCGCGACGATCCGCTCGTGCGCCGCGCGGTAGGCGGGGTCGAGCACACCGCTGCGTGGGTGCGGGCGGTACACCAGACGGTGGCGGGGCGATGCGAGCACCTGCTCGGCGATGACCGTGCCGTGCGACGCGATCGACCCGTACGCCGCGGCACCGCGGTCACCCTCCCACGTCGGGGCGTACAGCACGACGGTCCGGTCGTCGTCGGGGTACGGGGCCGCTCCGGCGAAGTGGTCGGCCTGCGGGCGTCCGATCGCGATGGTCCGGGCGTCCAGGTCGTAGTCCCACAGCGCCTCGGCCAGACGGTCGCGTGCCGCGTCCCCCGCGATCAGGGCGTAGTCGTACGCCTTGAACTGGTTCGTCGTCATGTACATCTTGTCGCTCTCGCCGTGGTTGACGAAGACGTGCCACATCCGCCCGTACCGCATCATCTGGAAGTTGCGGGCGTTCTGGTTGACGTACAGCACCACCTTCGGCGCCTGCGTGTCGACGAAGTGTTCGAGGTCGACCACCTGCCGGGCGTAGACCGCGGGCACGGGCGACTCCTCGAGCAGGGTCAGCATGGTGCCCGGGCTCCGCGAGATGATCGCCACCGGGTGCGTCTTCGCGAGTTCGGCCAGCGGCGCGTACCACTGGCGCACCTGGTACATGTTGACCGGACCGTCGGCGAAGTACACGGCGATCTCGACCGAACCGGGCGCCGGCTTCGGCGCCGACGGCAGTCGCCGTGCGAGCTGCTGCCGGCTCCGGCGGGACGTCAGGAGTCGCTCGACGAGCCGCAGCGCGGTCCGCAGGTCGCTGATGATCGACATGGTCCTTCTCCGGGTCTGCTCTGGTGGGACGAGGCGTGCGGGTCAGACGACCGGCGGCCGCCCTGCGATGGTCATCCGTGCGACTGTGAGCCAGCCCATCGGGCGGACCGGACCGCAGTCGGTCGTCCATCCTTCACGGATCCCACCGAACCAGGTGGCCAGTCGGCGGGGGTGACGCCACCAGCGCGTGATCTGGATCGCGGCCCACGACCCCACGTACACCGGGCGCAGCACCGCGGGCAGGTTGCGCCGAGCCAGCCACACCCGGTTCCGGGCGTTCAACCGGTAGTACTCGGTGTGCCGCGCCGGGTCGATCGCGGGGTGGTGCGCCACGAGGTCGCCGGCGTACCAGGTCCGACGGCCGGCATCCCACACGCGCCAGGCGAGCTCGATGCCCTCGTGGGCGTAGAAGTACTCGGCCCCCCAGCCGCCGACGGCACGGTAGACGTCCATCGGCAGCACGACGGCGCCTTCCCAGACCGAGAACACCGGCGACGAGTGGTCCGGCTCGCCCTTCCGGATCCGCGGCACCCATCGGCGGGGGTTCGCGGCACCCGTGGGGTCGACGACCCGGGGCTGCACGAGGCCGAGCGACGGATCGTGCTCGAACAGCGCGATCGCGTCGCGCAGGAACGTCGGCGACGGCACCGACGCATCGTCGTCGAGGAAGAACACGTAGTCACCGTCGACGACCTCGGCCCCGGCGTTCCGACCGGCCGGGATCCCGACGTTCTCGGGCAGGGCCAGGGCTCGCACACCGTCCGGCAGGCCCGTGGGTACCCAGCCGTTGCCGACGCAGACGACGTCGAGCTCGACGTCCTGCTGGGCGAGCACGCTGTCGAGGCCGCGGCGCAGGTCCTCCGGCCGGGTGCCCTGCGACAGGCTCACCACGGCGACGCGCGGTCGTCCGCGGTGCACCACCGCGTGCCGGCGCAGGGTTCCGGGCACGGTCGTGTCCTCGGTCACGCCTTGACCCGCTTCGAGGCGATGATCGCCAGGAAGTGCCCGATCGTCGCGAGCACGGCGAGCGGCAACAGCGCACCGACCAGGATCCGGCTGGCGAGCGGGTCACCGATCACCAGGGCGAGCAGGGCGAAGACGAACGCGAGCATGCTCAGCTCGACCGAGTGGTACAGGCGGTGGAACGGCAGGAACCGTGCCACGCGGCGGAGCGAGGCGAGCCTGCGGCCGGACGGGGCGGTGGACGCATCGCGTCGGTCAACCAGCTTGTCGAGCCCGGCGTTCGCGCGGGCCACGTGCACCATGTCGTTCAGGGCCTTGTTGAGCACGATGACCAGGCCGAGTGCGCACCCGATCGTGGTCCACATCCAGTCGGCGCCGTGGATGGGCCAGGTGGCCGCGCGGATGCCGAGCGCGACCGGGATCAGTCCCTCGGTCGTGTAGTGCCCCACCTTGTCCAGGAACACCCCGGCGGGCGACTTGGTGCCGCGCCACCGGGCGACCTCGCCGTCGGAGCAGTCGACGAGCATCTGCAGCTGGCCGAGGACCAGTGCCAGGGCGGCGCCCCAGATGCCGGGGATGAGCAGGGCGGCGGCGACACTCCAGCCGACCAGGATCATCAGGCCGGTGACCTGGTTCGCGCTGACGCGGGTCTTCAGGAGCACCCAGGTCAGGTACGGCGAGACGTCGCGCAGGTACAGCGAGGCCGTCCAGTGCTCGGCGTTGGCGCGCGCACGGACCTCGTCCGGCTGGGCGACGGCCCGGAGTTCGGCGATCGAGTTCGGCCGTGCGGATCCGCGGCCGGTCGTGGGGTGGTCGGTCATTCGGTCACCGTCCCGTGTGGGTGGTCAGCTCGGACGTGCGGGTCAGGAACCCGATGATGAACCCGAGCCCCCAGCCCACGTGGATGCAGGGCAGCACGACGAGCAACCAGAGGAGCGTCGGCAGCCCGGAGCGGCGCGCCACCGCGATCGACCCCAGGACGACGAAGAGCAGGTAGACGACGGGCACGACGAACCCGAGCAGCGCCCAGGCGAGCGGGGTGCCGAGCGCCGCGCCGACGATGCCGACGAGTCCGGCGACGACGCCCAGCGCCATCGCCGCGACCATCGCCGGCGGCACGAAGTAGCGCAGGCCGTTGTTCGCAGGGAACCGACGCGCGAGCTCGCCGCGCCAGAGCCCGGTGGCGACGAACTGCCGCACCAGGCGCTTCAGGCTCGGCCGCGGGCGGTAGGTGACGACGAGTTCCGGCGTGAACCAGACGGTCCCGCCGGTCTGGCGCAGCCGCCGGTTGAGTTCCCAGTCCTGGCCGCGCTTGATGCCCTCGTCGAAGAGGCCGACGTCGAACAGCCGCTCACGTCGGAACACGCCGAGGTAGGCGGTCTCGGCCGGGCCGGCTGTGCCGCCCACGTGGTGCGGCGTGCCGCCGAGGCCGACACGGCTGCCGTAGGCCAGGGCGACGGCCCGCTCGAAGGGGGTCCGGCCCTCGGCGCGCATGATGCCGCCGACGTTGTCCGCTCCGGATTCCAGGAGCGTGCGCACCGCGATGCGCGTGTAGTCGGTGGGCAGGACCGAGTGCGCGTCGACGCGGATGACGACGGGGTGCACGGACGCACGGATCGCGACGTTCAGCCCGGCGGGCGTCGAGCCGACGGGGTTGTCGATCGCGCGGATCCGTGGGTCGGCAGCGCTCATCTCGGCGACGAGTTCGTTCGTGCCGTCGATCGACGGCCCGAGCGCGAGGATGACCTCGAACGGGCCCGCGTAGTCCTGGTCGAGCAGACTGCCGACGGCGGCCCGGACCTCGGTGACCTCGTTCAGCACGGGCATCACGTACGAGACGCCCGGCAGGGGCTGTCCGTCTGACTGCATGCGTACCTCGGGGTGCTGGCTTGGCGGCACGGGACGCACCGGGGCGGTGCCGCCCCGCAGAGCGACCATGAGCCTATCAAGAGGCCGAACCGCCCACCTGCGTCGGCGCGGGACGCGCCCCCGTGACGGACTGGAGGCCCGGCGCACGTCGTGCCCCGGGCCTCCTGTCCGTCGTGTGGTGGCGTCAGCCCTTGCTGTCGTACGTTCCGAGCTTCACGTCGGCCTGGCGGGTCTGACCGTCGCGGACGTAGCTGATCGTCGTCGAGGCGCCACCCGCGAAGAAGCGCACCTGCGCGGTCAGGTCGGTGGCGTCGGAGACCGACGCCGAGCCGATCTTCGTGACGACGTCGCCCTTCTGCAGACCGGCCTTCGCCGCGGCACCGCCGTTGGACACCGACTTGATGAGGGCGCCGACCTGGGTGGCGCTGGCGTCCTCGGTGGCGTCGCCGACCGTCGCGCCGAGGAGCCCGTGGGTCGCCGAGCCGTTGTCCTTGATCTCGTTCGCGACCCGCTTGACCAGGTTGGCCGGGATCGAGAAGCCGACGCCGATGCTGCCGGCGGCCGACTCCGACGACGAGCTGCCAGCCGAGGCGATGGCCACGTTGATGCCGATCAGTCGGCCCTTCGAGTCGAGCAGCGCACCGCCGGAGTTGCCCGGGTTGATCGAGGCGTCGGTCTGGATGACCGGGAGCGAGACGGTGGTGTTCGCGGACGAGCTGCTGCCGTTGTCCCCGTTGCCCCAGAAGTCGAAGGGACCCGAGCCGCCGTTGCCGCCCTCGTTCGAGTCGCCACCCTCGCTGGGGGCGCTCGAGGTGACCTGGATGCTGCGGTTCAGGGTCGAGACGATGCCGTCGGTGACGGTGTTCGACAGGCCCAGCGGCGCACCGATCGCGACCGCGGTGTCCCCGACGTTGAGCTTGGACGAGTCCGCGAACTCCATCGGCTTGAGGTCGGTCGCATCGATCTTGATGACCGCGAGGTCGACCGTCGGGTCGGTGCCGATGAGCTTGCCCGCGTAGATCTTGCCGTTCGAGGTCGTCACCGTGATCCGGCCGTTCGAGCTGTCGCCGTCGAGGGTGACCACGTGGGTGTTCGTGACAATGTAGCCGTCCTTGCTCATCACGACACCGGAACCGGTGCCGGCCTCGTTGCTCGCCGACACGTTGATCGTGACCACGGACGGGGTCGCCTGTGCCGCGACGGCCGTGACGACGGTGGCGGAGTCGTAGTCGTTGACGGTCAGGTTGCCGCCCTGCGACGAACCAGAGGACACCACGCTGCCACCGTCGTTCGCCGCCGACGATGCGAGCCACCCAGCACCGCCACCCACGAGCCCGGCCACGACGAGACCGGCGATGATCGGCAGGAGCAGCTTGTTGCGGCCCGAGCGCTCCTTGGTCGTCGTGGTCGCCGCGGCACCCGAGGCGTCGTCGCTGAAGTAGTGCCCGTTGCGCTGGTTCGCGCCGTCGACGTCGCCGAAGGCGCTCGTGGCGGACTGCGGGGCCTGCGCGGATGCGTTCGCGTACTCGGAGGACGAGCTCGGAGCGGACGAGGACGTCGGCTGGGCGTACTCGCCGTAGCGGGGGCGTTCGGCGCCCGGCTGGCCGTACTGGGACTGCTGGCCGTACGGGTTCTGGGCCTGCTGACCGTACTGCGACTGCTGGCCGTACGGATTCTGGGCCTGCGGCGCCTGCTGACCGTACTGCGACTGCTGGCCGTACGGATTCTGGGCCTGCGGCGCCTGCTGGCCGTACTGCGGCTGCTGGCCGTACGGGTTCTGGCTCTGTTGCGACTGCTGGCCGTACGGGTTCTGGGACTGCGGTGCCTGCTGGCCGTACGGCGACGTCTGCTGGCCGTAGCCGCCCTGCTGCGCGCGCGAGGAGTCACCGGAGACGGCCGGGTACGGCGCGGTGTAGCGGTCGGTCGGGTGGTCCGTCGACGACGGGATCACGTCCGTGTGGTCCGGGGTCGTCTCGTCGTTCTGGTTCGGGCGAGAAGTCTCGTCCGGCTGGTCGGAGTCGTTCGGCATCGACGTGTTCCCTCTCGTGGCCGCTGCTGCGGCGTCCTCACTGGCGGCAGGCGGAGCCGCATCGTCCGGACGGCGGTCGTCGCCCTGCCCGTCGGGCGTGGTGTCGGTCATGCTGGACGTGCTCCTTTCAAGCTCGTGCAGTCTGTCGCAAGCACCTGAGCGGTCCTTCTGGCGAGGCTGCGAGCCACCCCTGGCGATCTTATGCGTGCGCTGTACACGGTGCCCCGGTCCGCCGCGGGACGGACAGCTAGGTTGGGGTCCGTTCAGCGCGACACGTCGTCGCCCGCACGGGAGGGAACCACATGCGCCAGGCAGGACCGTGGCTGCGAGCCGCCGACGGAGCGATGCTGCTCGGACCGGACGGAGTCCCCGCACCGACGGTGTTCGCCGAGATGAGCGCCCTCGCCGCCAACACCGGCGCGGTCAACCTGGGGCAGGGGTTCCCCGACGAGGACGGGCCGGCCGAGGTGCTCGAGGCCGCGGTGCAGGCGATCCGCGACGGCGCGAACCAGTACCCGCCGGGCCGGGGCACCCCCGACCTGCGGGCGGCGATCGCCGAGCACCAGCAGCGGTGGTACGGGCTCGAGGTGGACCCCGACCGCGAGGTCCTCGTCACCGCCGGTGCCACCGAGGCGCTGGCCGCGACGATCCTCGCGCTGGTCGAACCCGGTGACGAGGTGATCACCTTCGAGCCGTTCTACGACGCCTACGGGGCGCTCATCCGGCTGGCCGGCGGGGTGCACGTCACGGTCCCGCTCACCGCACCCGACTTCCTGCCGGACGAGCGCACGCTGCGTGCGGCCTTCACCGACCGCACCCGCGCCGTGCTCGTGAACACCCCGCACAACCCGACGGGCCGGGTCCTGCCCACCGAGGTGCTGCAGACGATCGTCGACCTGGCCACCGAGCGCGATGCGGTGATCATCACGGACGAGGTCTACGAGCACCTGACCTTCGACGTCCCGCACACGCCCATCGCGACCCTGCCGGGTGCCGCGGAACGGACGGTGTCGGTGTCGAGCGCCGGCAAGACCTTCAACACCACCGGGTGGAAGGTCGGCTGGCTCACCGCTCCCCCGGCGCTCGTCGACGCGATCACGACGGTCAAGCAGTACCTGACGTTCGTGAACGGTGCACCCTTCCAACCGGCCGTCGCCGTGGGACTCCGCCTGCCCGACGCGGTGTTCACCGGCATCGCCGCCGACCTGCGCGCGAAGCACGAACTGCTCGCGAACGGACTGACGGCTGCGGGTTTCGACGTGATGCGCCCCGACGGCGGCTACTTCGTGCTCGCCGACGCCGCGCCGCTCGGGTACGACGACGCCCGCGCGTTCTGCCTCGAACTGCCGGCTCTGGCCGGGGTCGCCGGGGTCCCGGTGTCGGCGTTCGTCCGCCCGGACCGTGTCTCCGGCTACCGGTCCCTGGTGCGCTTCGCGTTCTGCAAGCGCCGGAGCGTCCTGGAGGACGCCGCCGCACGCCTGGCGACCCTCGGAACGCGCCCCCGCGCCTGAGACGCGACCGCGTCGGGGACGCGACGGACGCGTCAGCGCTGCCCCGGGCCTCCAGGCGGGGTGCGCAGTGCGACGTCGTACCGCCGCAGCGACAACGACGGGTTCACCCGACGGACTGCGTCCGTGACGGTGGTGTCGATCGTGGCGGTGAGGGTGCTCGGCGAGGCACCGGCCGAGGCCACAGCGACGCCGGACGGGTCGAGGACGACCGAGCCGCCGATCCCGATGGGCGGCGTCTGGCCGACCCCGACGACCCAGACGGTGTTCTCGATCGCGCGCGCCGTGAGGAGCGTGCGCCAGTGGTGCTCCTTGCCGGGCCCGCGCACCCACTCCGCCGGGAGGACGACGACGTCGGCCGCGCCGGTCTCGGGAGCGGCGAGCCGTCGGGTGACCTCGGGGAAGCGCAGGTCGTAGCAGGTCTCGAGCCCGACGCGGACTCCGCCGAACTCGAAGACCGGCAGCTGCTCCGGGTCGCCGGACTCGATGCGGTCCGACTCCCGCGAGCCGAAGGCGTCGTAGAGGTGGACCTTCCGGTACGTCGCCGCCACGTCCCCCGACGGGAGCACCGCGACCAGGGTGTTCCGGAAGCGCTCCGGCGTGTCCGCTGACTCGGCGACCCCGACGACCAGGGCGATGCCGGTCTCGCGAGCGACGTCGCGGAGGCCCGAGACGAACGGACCGTCCAGGGGCTGCGCCGCGGCGACGAACCGATCGTCGATGTCGGCGGTGAAGTACGAGGTGTACTCCGGCGTGACGAGGAGGTCCGCGCCCCGGGCGGCCGCGTCGACGGCGGCGGTGCGCACGGTGTCGAGGTTGGCGACGGGGTCGTCCACGGGGGCGAACTGCGCCGCCGCGATCGTGAGGGTGGCCATGCGGTGAGCGTACCCGGGGGTGTGCGGCGGGCGGGCCTGCGTTCGGTCGTCCTGCGAGCGGGCCTGCGTTCAGTCGTCCTGCGGGCGGGGACACGAAGAAGGCCCCGGTCCTGTTGGACCGGGGCCTTCATGTGACGCTTGGTTGCGGGGGCAGGATTTGAACCTACGACCTCTGGGTTATGAGCCCAGCGAGCTACCGAACTGCTCCACCCCGCGGCACGTTTAGAAGCCTACACGGGGCCGTGGCGGGACACAAATCGAGTGCCCCGCCACGGTGTGTCACTTGCCGTTCTCGGCTGCCGTGGCGGCCTCGATCGCGTCCTGGAGGCGCTGGTCGGCTTCCGCCGCAGCGACCAGGTCGTTGTCCGCGTAGGCCTCCTGGCGGTCCTGCAGGGCAGCCTTGGCGTCGGCCAGGGCCTTCTGCAGGGCGTCGTTGTCAGCCGAGCCGGAACCCGTCGAGCCGGTCGAGCCGGAGCCCGTGTCGGAGCCGGAACCCGTGTCCGAGCCAGACCCGCTGTCGGAACCGGAACCGGTACCGCTGCCGCTGTCGCCGCCGCTCGCGCCGGAGTCGCCGGCCGCCGCACCGGAGTCCCCGCCGAACAGCGAGTTCAGGGCCTCGTCGAGCGTGTCCTCGAACGCGATCTTGTCGCCGAAGGCCACGAGTACCTTCTGCAGCAGCGGGTACGAACCACTCGAGGTCGACTGGACGTAGACGGGCTGCACGTAGAGGAACCCGCCGCCGACCGGGAGCGTGAGCAGGTTGCCCTGCTTCACGGTCGAGTTGCCGCGCTTCAGGATGTTGAGCTCCTGCGACACGGTCGAGTCACCGTTGAAGAGGCTCTGCACCTGTCCGGGGCCCGGGATGTTGTCGGTCTTCGGCATCGTCAACAGCGTGAGTTTGCCGTAGCCCGACGCCTTCTCGCCCTTGCCGGCACCACCCGCGTCGGAGTTCACCGCCAGGTAGCCGGTCAGCACGTTGCGGTTGTTCGCCCCGGCCGACTGCTGCGGGATGTAGGTCGTGTACAGCGAGTACGCGGTCCCCTGACCCGGCACCTTCATCGTCAGGTAGTACGGGTCCTGCAGGTTCGCCCTGTTGGCCGTCGTCGTCGTCTGCGCGCCGAGCGCGTTCGTCGACGTCGCCGCGGTGTCGGCGTCACTGTCCGACGTCGCCGTGCTCGTCGGTTCCTGCGGGGTGTTCCACGCGTCGTCACCCGAGTAGAACGAGTTGGCGTTGGTCACGTGGTAGGTGCCGAGGATCGAGCGCTGCACCTTGAACAGGTCCGTCGGGTACCGCACGTGGTCGAGGAGTTCCGCGCTCATGCTCGACACCGGCTTCATCGACGTCGGGAAGATCTTCTGCCACGTCTTCAGGACCGGGTCCTTCGTGTCCCACGTGTACAGCGTCACCTTGCCCGTGTACGCGTCGACCGTGGCCTTCACCGAGTTCCGGATGTAGTTCACCTGGTCGGTGCGGTACGTCGAGGACTCGGCGCCGGCGATGCTGTCCGACAGGCTCTGGCTCTGCGAGTACGGGTACGCGTCGCTCGTGGTGTAGCCGTCCACCACCCACTGGATGCGGTGGTCGACGATCGCCGGGTACGCGTCGCTGTCGACGGTCAGGTACGGCGCGGCCTTCTGCACGCGGGTGATCGGGTCGCGGTCGTAGAGGATCTGCGAGTCCTTGTTCACCGCGTTCGAGAGCAGGATCTGCTCCGACTGGAACTTCGCAGCGTAGACGAGCCGGTTGAAGAAGTTGCCGAGGCTCGGACCGCCGTCGCCGGCGTACGTGGTGGTCGCGTTGCCACCGTTGTCGTCGTCGGAGCCGGACGGGTAGTCGAGCTCGACGTCCTTCGTGCCCTTCGGGGCACCCACGATCGAGTAGGGCGGCGAGGTCTCACCGAAGTACACGCGCTGCTGGAAGTCACCCAGGGCACCGTTCGACGGGATCCCGGACTCGAGGAACACCGGCTTGCCGTCGCTCGCGCGCTGGTTGCCGTAGGCCGCGGTGACGCCGTAGCCGTGGGTGTAGACGAACGCCCGGTTGTACTGCGTGTTCGCGGCCGAGCTGAGCCCGGCGAGGTCGATGTCGCGGACCGCGATCACGGTGTCCTCGGTCTCGCCCTTGACGTCGTAGCGGTCGACGTCCAGCTCCTTCGGGAACTGGTAGTACTGCCGGTACTGCTGCAGCTGGCTGAACGTGTCGGAGACGATCTTCGGGTCGATGAGACGGATGTTCGCCGTGGTCTGCGCGTCCTTCGCGAGCGCACCCGAGCTCGTCTCGGTCGTGGCGTCGTAGTTCTGCTCCTCGACGCCGGCGACACCGTAGGCGTCACGCGTGGCCTTGATGTTCCGCTCGATGTAGGCGGACTCGAACGTGCGCTCCGAGGGCTTCACCTGCAGACGCTGGACGACCCACGGGTAGATGCCCCCGACGACGATCGCGGCGACGAGCAGCAGGCCCGTCCCGACGATCGAGATGCGCCAGCGGCCGATGACCGCCGTGACGATGAAGAGCAACGCGACGATCGCCGCGATGCCGGCCATGATCTCGCGACCCGGGATCACCGCGTTGACGTCGGTGTACTGGGCACCGGTGATGAGCGAGTTCGACTTCGTCAGGGCCGCGTACTGGTCGAGCCAGAGGCTGACGGCCTGCAGCGCGATGTAGAGCGCCGCCGTGACCGCGAGCTGGATGCGCGCGGCGCGGGAGATCCGGACCTCACGACCACCGAAGCGGAGCGCGCCGTAGAGGTAGCTCGCCGCGAGTGCGGCGAGACCGGCGATGAGGACGACGGCCGACGAGTAGGCCACGATCGAGCGCCAGAACGGCAGCTCGAACACGTAGAACCCGATGTCCAGTCCGAACTGCGGGTCGGTCTTGCCGAACGGCGTGCGGTTGAAGTACTCGAGGACCATGCTCCAGCGCCCCGCCGTCGAGAGCCCGGCGAAGATGCCGAGGACCACGGGGATGCCGATCATCACGGCGCGCCGCAGGGGCTCGATGACCTGCTGGTAGCGGTCGAGCTGCGAGTTGAGCTTCGCGTAGACCGGCCGGAACCGGAACGCGAGCGCGATGCTCACGAAGACCGGGACCGCCATGCCGAGGAAGCCCGCCAGGAACATCAGCGTCCCGGCGATCCACCGGGTCGTGAGGACCTGCTGGAACCCGAGCTGCGCGAACCACGCGTAGTCGGTGTACAGGCTGGCGAAGATGAAGAAGGCGATCACCAGTGCGGCCAGCACGATGATCGTGACCACGATGGGGACCCGCGGCGAACGCCGCCCCGAGGTGGACGAGGTTGTCGTCACTTGATGTGCTCCAGACGTGTCGGACCGGCGCGCCCGGCTCGCGGCGGGCCGTCAGTGACACTGATCCTATGGGACCCGACCGGACGTGAACCTGTACGGGGACTCAGGACCGGGTCAGGAACCGCAGCGGGCGAGCTTCGCGGTGCTCCCGCCGTCGGCGATCGTCTGCAGGTCGGTGACGGCCTGGTCGAGCGTGGAGACGCTGTAGACGTCGAGTCCGTCCGGCACGTGCCCGACGACCTCGTCGCAGTTGTCCGCGGGGGCGAGGAACACCGTGGCACCCGCGTCCGCCGCCCCGTAGAGCTTCTGGCGGATCCCACCGATGGGCCCGACCTCGCCGTCTGCCGTGATCGTGCCGGTGCCCGCGACGTGCTTGCCGCCGTTGAGCTTGCCCGGCGTGATCTCGTCGATGATCCCGAGCGCGAACATCATGCCGGCGGACGGACCGCCGACGTCCTGCAGCCGGATCGACACCTTGAAGGGGAACTCGTAGCGCTCGGTGACACCGACCCCGAGCAGCGCCGTGCCCTGTTCACTGCGCGGCGTCACCCTGACGTCCTCGGTCGCGCCGTCCCGTTCGACGGTGACGGTCGCGGGGCGCGAGGTGCCGTGCTTCGCAACGAGCTCGCGGAGGCTCGAGGCGTCGGCGTTCGTCGTGAGCGACCTGCCGTCGAACGCCGTGATGACGTCGCCCTTCTCGATCGCGCCGTCGGCCGCCGAGCCCTCCTGCACGGCGCTGACCTCGAGTTCCGTCGGCAGGTCGTTCCCCTGTTGGATGAGCGCGGCGGCGACGGCCGACTGCTGCGATGCCTGCATGTCGGCGGAGTCCCGCTCGTTCACCTGCTCGGTCGTGGTGCCGCTCGGGTAGATCGCCTCGACCGGGATGACCGCCTGTGACCTGGTGAAGATCGCGCGGATGACGCTGGTCCAGGACGGACGGTTCGTGGAGTCGCCCTGGATGCCGACGGTGAGCATGTCGAGGGCACCGGCCGTCGGGTACGTCTCGTGGCCGGACACCTGGATGAGCTTGACGTCCTTCGCGTCCTTGCCCGTCCCCTGCTTCTGCGTGCCGATGGTGTTGTAGACCGGCCCGGGGACCTCGATGAGGTACGGGCTGGGCAGCAGGCTCGCCAACAGGCCCAGGACGACCGCGCCGATCAGGAACGCCCACCCGACGGTCCGGGCACGCGAGCGACGACGGGGCGCGGGGGCGAAGAGGGTCACGCGGGGTCCTTCCGAGGTGGGCACCCGCGCCTGGCGGCAGGGTGGTCGCCCACGTCTCGCGACGGGGCTGTTCGCCCTGGGCGCAGCGCTTCGGGCGTTCCCACGGGGGCATCCCAGGTGCGGCCCCGTGAGCAGCGATTAGCGTAGTCGGCATGCCTGATGAACCACAGCCGGGGCCGGACGACGACTTCCAGGAGATGCTGCGCAAGCTGCTCTCGGGCGAGGGGCAGATCGACCCGTCGCAGCTCGCCGGTGCCGCCGGTCTGCCGAACGACCCGGCCTCGGTGGCGAACCTGATGAGCCAGCTCCAGCGAGCCGCCCAGTCCGGCGGTGACGGCATCGACTTCTCGGCCACCGCCGAACGCGCCACCGCGATCGCTCGGGAGGGCGGCCACCCCGTCGACCCGGCCACCTCGCAGGCGGCCGACCAGGCGTTCCAGGTCGCCGCACTGTGGCTCGACGAGGTGACGACGGTCGCCGAACTGACCGCGACCCCGAGTCTCTACACGCGCGAACAGTGGGCCAAGGCGACCGTCCCGGTGTGGACGCAGATCGCCGAGCCGGTGGCCTTCAGCATCGCCGATGCCCTGACCGAGGCGATCGACCAGCGTGCTCCCGAGCAGCTCAAGGCGATGCTCGGTGACGTCTCGAAGGCGATGCGCGGCATCGGCGGGGCGTTGTTCGCGATCCAACTCGGTCAGGTCGTCGGGCAGCTCTCGAAGGAGGTCGTGTCCGGCGGCGACGTCGGCGTGCCGCTCCTCGACGAGCAGGTCGCAGCGCTCCTGCCCCAGAACGTCGCCGAGTTCGCCGAGGGCCTCGACGTCTCCGAGGACGAGGTCCGCATCTACCTCGCGGTCCGCGAACTCGCGCACGCCCGGCTCTTCCGGTCGGCACGGTGGCTCCGGCTGCACATCATCTCGTCGATCACGGACTACGCACGGGGCATCCACATCCCCTTCGACCGCGTCGAGGAACTCGCGGCCGACATCGACCCGACCAACCAGGAGCAGCTGCGCGACGCACTCGCGTCGGGTGCCCTCATCCCGCCGCGCACCGCCGAGCAGGACGCCGCCCTCGCCCGGCTCGAGACGATGCTCGCGCTGGTCGAGGGCTGGGTGGACACGGTCACCGCTGCTGCCACCGTCCGTCTCCCCAAGGCCGGGGCGATCGCCGAGATGGTGCGCCGTCGCCGTGCCGCGGGTGGCCCCGCCGAGTCGGCGTTCGCCACACTCGTCGGCCTCGAGCTGCGGCCGCGCCGTCTGCGTGAGGCCGCGGCGATGTGGCAGCGGGTGACCGACGAGCTCGGTGCCGAGCAGCGCGATGCCCTCTGGTCGCACTTCGACCTCGTGCCGACCTCGGACGACGTCGACGCACCCGACGCCCTCGTCGCACGGCTGCGGAACCCGTCCCAGACCGACGAGGACGACGCGTTCGACAAGGCCCTCGAGGACCTGCTGAACGACTCGACCGGTGCGCGCCCGCACGAGGACGAGTCCGGCCGCGTGGCCGACGACACCGAGGGTGGAGCGGGCGACGAGCCCGGGAACGACACGGGCGACCAGCCCCGCTGAGTTCTCCACAGATCCCTCTTGTGACCCCACGCGTGCCGCGCACTCCGGCACCGTGGGGTCATGGGCATCCGCATCGATCCGACGCTCGAGTTCGTCTGGCGTGACCCCGCCACGGTCCAGCTCGGGGTGGACCCCCCGCGCGCGGTCGTCGCGGTGCCCACCACGGGGGAAGAGCGGTTCCTCAACGGCCTCCGACGAGAGACCGGGCACGACGTGCTGTCCGGCCTCGCGGCCGCGTCGGGGTGTTCTCCGGAACGTGCTGCCGGGGTGCTCGGTGCCGCGTCGCCCGCGGTGGTCGAGGTCCTGCCCGAGCCGCTCGAACGCATCGAGGTGCACGGCGACGGTGTCCTCGCCGACACCGTGGCGACGTTCCTGTCCGGCGAGGGCGTGACGGTCAGTCGCACCACCGCGCCCGCCGGGGGGCCGATCGTGCTGCCCGAGCCCGAACCACGCCTCGCCGTGGTGGTGGCCGACCACGTCGTCGACCCGGCGCTCCGCACCGCGTGGACCCGACGGGGTGTGCCGCACCTGGCGGTCGTCGTCGGGGACGGACGCGTCCGTCTCGGTCCGTTCGTCGTGCCGGGAGCCGGGCCGTGCCTCCAGTGCGCTGAGTACGCACGCGTCGACGACGACCCGGCCTGGCCGGCCATCGCCGCCCAGGTGTGGGGCCGGCACCCGGCACCGCTCTCACCGTGGCGGGCAGCGGCGGTGGCCGCCGCCACGACACGGATGCTGCTGGAACGGCTCCCGCTCCGGACGCAACGGGCCGAGCCCGACCAGCTCGTCTTCGAGCGCGACGACCTGACGGTCAGTCGTTCGCCGGTCCGACCCCATCCGCGGTGCGCGTGCCGAGCGCTGCCAGGAACCGACTCGGAGCCCGGGCTCCCCCACGCGTGGAGCCCTGTTGCGACCACGTGATCGTGACGGATCGGCGGGCTCGGGTCAGCCCGACGTAGAACAGGCGTCGCTCCTCGTCCACCTCGGTGTCGGTCGACGCGTGCGAGATCGGCAGGAGACCCTCGGCAGCGCCGGCGATGACCACGTGCGGCCACTCCAGACCCTTCGACGAGTGCAGCGTCGCGAGCGTGACGGCGTCGACCTCGGGCTCGTGGTGGGTCGCCGCACGGTCCACCAGGTCCTGGGTGAACTGCTGCATCGTCGTGCCGGCGGGGGCGTCCTCGGCCAGGCCCATGATCGCCTGCAGCGCTTCCCACTGCTCGCGCACTGCACCGGTGCCCTCCGGCGGCGTCTCCGTCCAGCCGCTGACCTGCAGCACCAGCCGGACCCGTCGGGTCAGCTCGTCGTCGGTCTGCCGGATCGCCTCACCGCGCATGTGGTGGACAGCGAGCTTGACCTCCGGGCGGTTGAAGAAGCGGGTGCCTCCCTGCACGCGGTACGGGATGCCGTTCCGGCCGAGCGCGGACTCGAGCGCTGCGGACTGCGCCCCGACGCGGAAGAGCACGGCGCATTCCCCGTAGGACGCTCCGGCCCCGACGAGCTCGGCGATGCGGCGGGCGATGGTCTGCGCCTCGTCGCCGTCGTGGACACAGGCCAGCACGACCGGTTCCGGGCCCGGTTCCTGGCTCTGGGCCACCAGGTCGAGTGCCCCGGGCTGGCCGCGCATCAGCGTGTTGGCCGCGGACACGACCTCGCGGGTGGAGCGGTAGTTCCGCTCGAGGCGCAGGACCGACCCGCGGGGGAACTCCGACCCGAACCCGAGCAGGTAGTCGCTCGAGGCTCCGGCGAACGAGTAGATGGTCTGACTTGCGTCGCCGACGACGCACAGGTCGTCACGCCCGCCCAGCCAGGCCCGCAGCAGGTCGTGCTGCACCGGCGAGACGTCCTGGTACTCGTCGACCACGAAGAACCGGTACTGCTGCCGCACGTACGACGCCACGCGGGGCTCGGACTCGACCATGCCGAGGGTCGCCAGCAGGACGTCCTCGAAGTCGAGCTGCCGCCGGTCGTCCTTCAGCCGCTCGTACGCCTTCATCAGGTCGATGACCCGGCGCGGTGTGGTGTCCCGCGGCATCACCCGGTCCGCGGCGGCGGCCTCGTACTCGTCGAGCGAGAGCATCTGCACCTTGCGCCACTCGACCTCGGCGGCCAGGTCGCGGAGCACCGGGGTGTCGACGTGCATGCCGACGGTGTCCGCGGCGTGGGCGATCATCCGACCCTTGGACTCGACGATCTTGGGGGCGTGCCCGCCGACGGTGTCCGGCCAGAAGTATCTGAGCTGCGCCATCGCGGCGGCGTGGAAGGTGCGCGCCTGGACCGTCCCGGCCCCGAGGGCCCGCAGGCGCGACCGCAGTTCACCGGCGGCACGGGTCGTGAAGGTCAGCGCGAGGACGTGGTTCGGGGCGTAGGTCCCGGTGGCGACCCCGTAGGCGATCCGGTGCGTGATCGCACGGGTCTTGCCCGTCCCGGCACCGGCCAGCACCGCGACCGGACCGAGCAGGGTGCGGGCGACCGTCCGCTGCTCGGCGTCGAGCGCGGCGAGCAGTTCGTCGGGCGACGGCGGACGGGGCTCGACTGCCCCTGCGCCCGTTGCGCCGCGCGGACCGGCGACGCTCACGGCAGGTCCAGCGGCCCGCCGTACCACTCCTCGATGATGGCGCGGGCGATCGAGGTGCGTCCCGGCAGCAGCAGGGTGTCGCCGGCGCGCTCGCGGATCTCGTCGCGCGAGAACCACCGGACGTCCAGGATCTCCACGCCGTCGGGGCGTGCGGTCGTCGGGTCACCGCCGGCTGCACGGGCACGGAAGCCCACCATCAGCGACGCGGGGAAGGGCCACGGCTGCGAGCCGAGGTACTCGGGCTCCTCGACGCGGACGCCGGACTCCTCCCAGACCTCGCGGCGGACAGCGTCCTCCAGCGACTCCCCCGGCTCGACGAACCCGGCCAGCAGCGAGTACCGGTCGGCGTCCCACGCGGCGTTGGAACCGAGCAGGATCCGGTCGTCGGCGTCGACGACCCCGACGATGATCGCCGCGTCCGTGCGCGGGAAGAGGTCGTGTCCCTCGGGGTCGCGGCGGACCCATCCGCCGCTCACGACGGCCGTGGGCGACCCGGTGCGCGGCGAGAAGCCGTGCACGGCGTGCCAGTTGGCCATCGCCACGGCTTCGACCGCCAGGCCCTGGTCGCGCGGCGAGAGCTCGGTGCCGAACATCCGGAGGCTCTGCCAGGCGTCGTCGTCGGGTTCGATGGCGGTGGCCGTCGCGCTGTCGATCAGGGCGGCGACGAAGCGGGTACCCGCCGGCGCGTCCGCGGCGTCCGACACCGCACGGCCCAGGTACAGGGTCACGGTGTCGACCGGGATCTCCGACGCGGCCACGAAGCGCAGGGTGCCGTCGGCGTTCCGGAGCATCTCAGCACCACGCACCGGCAGGTACCGGGTGTGCTCGTCCTCGCGCAGGACACGCTCGACGTCGTCGGTCGTGCGGAACTCGGCGTCGCGGTCGAGTTCGTTGCGGGAGAGCGGGAGCCGGGCGGCGAACTCGACGGTCACGGCGGGAGAGCTCCTCGGATCGGGTGCGGACGTGCAGGAGACGTGCGGTGGGCGTGCGGGCCGCCGAACAGCGTGGCGTGCAGCCGTGCACGCGTCACGCGCCTACCCTGAGGGGCATGGCGGGATCCCAGTTCACTCTAGCCGCGTTGGCGACGACGGCCGTTCCAGGTCTCCTCGTCACGGGCACGCGCACGCTCGGTTCGGCCGCGGCCGGCGACTACGAGTCGGCGCTCCTCCGCGACGCCGACGGCACCGAGATCGTCATCCGCCGCCCCCGGAACCAGCGCGCCGAGGCCCGGCAGTCAGCCGACCTGGTCGCCATCCGTGCGCTGAGCGCCGGCATCCGCACACGGCTGCCGTTCGGCGTCGCCGAGTACCGCGGCCAGGCCCCGATCGGGTCGACGCGCGCCATCGTCACGACCCGACTGGCCGGGATCCACCCGACCCTCGCGTCGCTCGTCGAGCGCCCCGACCTCGCGACCAGCGTCGGCCGTGCCGTCGCCTCGATCCACCAGCTGCCGACGAGCTTCGTCTCCGACGCCGGGCTGCCCTCGCTCACGCCGTTCGAGGTGCTCCGGTCCGCAGTCTCGGTGATGGACCGCGCCGTGGCGACCAAGCTCGTCCCCGCCGCGCTCGTCGAACGTTGGGAGGGCGCCGCTCGGGACCAGCAGCTCTGGCAGTTCACACCGACCGTCGTGCACGGGTCGCTCGGCACCGGAGCCCTGCTCGTCGACGGCGATGCGGTGACCGGGGTCCTCGACTGGGGCGAGCTGCGGCTCGGCGACCCGGCGAAGGACCTCGCCTGGGTGCTCGCCGGCCGCCGCGACGCCTTCGACACCGTCCTCAGCGCCTACGAGGCGAACGGCGGCGGACGCGACCGCCAGCTCGCTCAGCGTGCGCGCGTGCACCACGAGCTCGAGACGGCGCACTGGCTGCTGCACGGCGTGCAGGCGAAGAGCACCGAGGTCGTCGACGATGCCGTCTCGATGATGCACCGCCTGGTCGACGCGGTGCACGCCCCGAGTGCGGAACCGCTGCAGTCCGTGTCACCCGAGACGATGGAGATCGGCGAGGTGGAGCAGCTGTTGTCCTCCACCGAACGCCGCCACGGCTGACGCCGCCTCGTTCCGCACCGTTTCGTTCCACACTTCTCGTCCACACCGTCTCGTTCCACACCGCCCCACGGTGGTCACGACTCCCCGCTCAGTTCCGCCGAGCGGTCACGACCTGTCGGTCGCAGCGCGGCCAACCGACGGTCTGTGACCACTCGCTGTGCGTCCTGCGGGGTGTCGTGACCGGTCCCGGCCGCCGCCCGGGCACCTGACGCGACCGCCTGGAGGCCCGGTGCCGGCCCGGCGGACCGGCACCGGGCCTCCAGGGCGGAGCACGACACGGGCACGGCGCGACACCGCGGCGCGGCTCGACACGGGCGCGGCGCGACACTGACGCGGCTCGACACGGGCTCAGCGCGACAGGGCGCAGGGCGACGCGCGAGGCGCGCAGCGCGACACGGGCGGAGCACGACACGAGCGCGACGCGCCTTCCGCGGGACGTCAGCTGCCGATGGCCTCGGACCACGCACGCTCGAGTCCGGCGCGGTCGAGCAACTCGGTCGGACGGACCTCGAGGTCGTCGGCCACGAAGTAGAACACCGCGTCGACCTGGTCGAGCGGCCGCCCGGTGAACTCGGCGTAGGCGACGCGGTACAGCGCGAGCTGCAGCGTGCGTCGGGCCAGGTCGTCCGCACCGGACGGTGCCTTGCCCGTCTTCCAGTCGACCACCTCGGCACGCCCGTCGATCTCGTACACGGCGTCGAGCTTGCAGACGACGCTGTGCCCGAGGAACGGGATGTGGATCTCGCGCTCGACCTCGATCGGCGTCAGCCCGGCCCAGCGGGAGCGGGCGAACGTCGCTTGGAAGTCCGCCAGTCGACGGGCGTCGTCGTCGGTGACCACGGCGTCCGGCGACGCATCGGCGAGGTCGTCGGCATCGAGGTCGAGCTCCCCGTCCCACACGTCGAGGGTCTCGAGCGCGCCACCGCTGCGCGCACGCTGCTCCACCCACTGGTGGAAGAGCGTGCCGAGCCGGGTCGCGCGGTACGGTCGCTCCGGCATCGGCCGGCGGAGCCGCTCGGCGACGGAGTCGGGTTCGGTCAGGTAGTCCTTGAAGCCCGACGCCGGCACCCGGTGCGGGACGGCGACCGCGTGCTTCGCGTTCCGGGTGGCGTGCCGCTCGGCGAGCAGCAGGTCGATGTCGGCGGCGAAGCGCCCCGCCGCTCCGGGGTTCGCGTTCCGCACCCGCTCCGCGGCGGCCAGGACCCGCGGCGCACGCTGCCCGAACGGCACGTGCGGCCAGGTCTGGGTCGCGCCGCTCTCCCCCATCGGGTTCTCGTCGTGCACCGTCGTCTCCGGGATCGCCGCACCGTCGATGACGCCGGCGTCCACCAGGTCGCGCAGGTAGCGGCTCGGCTCGGTGGGTCGGACCCCGCCGGCCCAGAACGAGCCGGACACCAGCAGGTCGTGCTTGGCACGGGTCAGGGCGACGTAGGTGAGCCGGCGTTCCTCGTCCTCGTTGCGGGCCTTCACCTGTTCCTTGAAGGCGTCGATCGCCGTCGTGACGTCCTTCTGGGTCTCCTGCCCGCGCCAGGCAAGTCGTGGCAGCTCGGCGGCGTCCCCCCGGAACTCGTACGGCAGCCGGCCGAACCCCAGCCAGCCGGACGAGCCCTCCTGCGGGCGTGCCGGCAGTCCGCCCTCGACCATCCGGGGCACCGCGACGGCGTCCCATTCCAGCCCCTTCGACCCGTGGATCGTCAGGATCTGCACGGTGCCGGCCTCGGGCTCCTCGGAACGCGGGCCCATGTCGTCACGCCGGGCTGCGGCGTCGATCCACCCGAGGAACGAACCGAGGTCGGCGCGGTCGTCGGTCGAGACGAAGCCGGCGAGTTCGTCGATGAAGGCGTCGAGGTAGGCGCCGCTCCCCTGTTCGTGGGCGGCGACCTCGATGTCGAGCCGCATCTCCTGCACGACGAGCGTCACGAAGTCGACCAGGTCGCTCCCCGCGCGTGACCGGAGCATCGCGAGCTGGCCGCCGAGCGCACGCATCCGGCTGCGACCCGCGGCGGTGATGCCCTCGAGCGCGCCGTGCTCGTCGGGCGCGGTCGCCACGAAGTCGAGCGCATCGACGATCGACCCGTGCTCCCCGGCGGCAACGGAGGCCCGGAACGCCGCGGTCAGGTCGTCATCGAGCCGCTGCTGAGTGTGGTCGCGCTGGAACAGCCACCGGGCGAGCTGGTGCAGGGCGACGATGTCCGCCGCACCGACCCGCCACCGTGCACCCGCGAGCAGCCGGATCAGGTCGTTGCCGGCCGCCGGGTCGTGCAGCACCCGCAGGCACGCCACCAGGTCGACGATCTCCGGGCGCTGGAGCAGTCCGCCGGTGCCGAGCACGTGGTACGGCACCCCGCGGGCACCGAGCGCCGCCGTGAACGCCGCGAGGTCCTTCCGCGCGCGCAGCAGCAGCGCCATCGAGCCCGTCGGGTCCTGACGGCGGTGGTCCTGGAACCACGCCGCGACCTCGTCGGCCTCGTCCGGCAGGGTCTCGGGGAACACCACCCGCACGGTGCCGGCGTCCGCGCCCGGCCGGGGCGAGAGCCGTTCGACGTCGACCTCGGACGCCTCGGACAGCGGTGCCACGATCGCGTTCGCCCCCGCGAGCACGTCCACCGGGTTCCGCCAGCTGGTCGACAGCGCGAAGGTCACGGGTTCGGCCACGCCGGGTTCGTCGCCGCCGAAGTCGTGCGGGAACCGGGCGAGGTTCGCGGCACTCGCACCGCGGAACCCGTAGATCGACTGGTGCGGGTCGCCGACCGCCATCACCGAGTGCCCGCGGAACAGCCGGGCGAGGAACCGGGTCTGCACCACCGAGGTGTCCTGGTACTCGTCGAGGAGCACCACCCCGTACCGGCTCCGCAGGTCCGTGACGACGCGTGGGGCCGACTCGGCTGCGGCGAGCGCGAGGGCGATCTGGTCGGAGAACTCCACGAACCCGCGGTCGACCTTCTGCCGCCGGAACTCGGCGACCAGGTCGGCCAGGGGTTCGAGGGCGCCGATCGCGGCGACCGCGTCGGTGATCGCCTTGTACGGCTTGCCGCGGTTGCCGGGGATTTCGAGCAGCTCCGAGAACTCGATCGCGAACCGGCGGAGGTCCTCCGGCTCGACGAGGTGTTCGGAGGTGGCACCGGCGAGCGCCACCACGGCTGCGGTCAGGGTGTCGACGTCGCGGTCGAGTCCCGCGAGCCGGTCGTCGCGGGCGGCCACCACGACCCGACGGGCGAGCTGCCAGGCCGAGGGTTCGGTCAGCACCTGGGACTCGCCGTCACGCCCGACGAGCAGGGCGTTCTCGCGGAAGACCGCGTTGGCGAAGGCGTTGTACGTCGAGACGGTGGGCGCTTCGAAGGCGTCCCCGGGGGTGATCAGCCCGACGTCCTCGAGCGCGCGGATGCGGTCGTTGATGCGGACGGAGAGTTCGCCGGCGGCCTTGCGGGTGAAGGTCAGCCCGAGGACCTCGTCGGGTCGGACGAGTCCGTTGGCCAGCAGCCAGACGACGCGCGAGGCCATCGTCTCGGTCTTCCCGCTGCCGGCACCGGCGACGACCAGCGCCGGCACGAGCGGCGACTCGATGACGGCACGCTGCTGGGCGGTGGGACGAGGGCGGCCGAGGGCGTCGGCGATGGCGTCGGCGCCGTGCCGGATGACGGGCGGAGCAGCGGCAGCCGTGTCGGCCGCAGTAGCTGTGCCGGTCGTGTCGGTCGTGTCCGCGGTGTCGCTCACCAGGTCACCTCCGCCACCACGTGGATCCGGCACTCGACCCCGGTCCGGGCCTTCTCGCAGTGGTCGTCCACGTTCGCCACGAACGTCCGGCCGGCCATGCCCCGTGCCACCCCGTGCAACCGCTCGCGGTAGGCCTCCCGTGCCTCGGCGTCGAACGCGTGCTGCGTCCGCTCGGAGTACGCCTGTCCGCCGCGAGGGTTCTGGACGAACACCAGCCGGGCGTCCGTCATCGGAGACCCCGCCGGCACGCCCTCGACCGCGCCGTCCTCGACCGCGAGTTGGTAGGCGCCGAGCTGCGGGTGTTCCGGCATGTCGTTCTTCTCGCTGGGCATCGAACGGCCCGTCTTCAGGTCGACGACGCTGACACGGCCCTCGGGGTCGACCTCGATGCGGTCGATGCTCCCCCGGATGCGGGCGGGGCCGGTCACGAGCGCGAACGAGGTCTCGGCGCCGAGCAGTCGACGGCCGGCACTGGCGAAGGTGCGGAGGTAGTCGCTCAGCCCCTCGATCATCCGCCGGGTCCGGGCGCGTTCGCGGTCGGCGACCCAGGGCGACTCGAAGGTGAGCTCGTCCCACCGCGCCTCGACCCGCTCCCACAGCGACTCGACGTCGATCTCGGTGGCGTGCTCCATCGCTTCGTGCACGATCGTGCCGATGCCCATCACCGGGCTCGGGGCACCGCCGCCGAAGGTCTGCGCGAACCAGTGCACCGGGCACTCCTCGAAGGTGCCGATGCGCGACGGCGACACCGACACGGCCGGAGCGACCGGCTCGCCGCCCTCGACCTCGGGCGCGGGCTCGGCGTCGAGGTCGACCAGGGGGTCGTCCGTGGTCGGTTCGGCGAGCCCGTACCACTCGTCCGGAGCCGCACCGGGTACCTCGGCCTCGGCCAGGCGGGCCAGCGCGGACGCGGCCTCGTGATCGCCCGAGCCCACCACCCGGCGGCGCAACGACCCGGCGAGCCCACGCAGGGACAGCGGGTGGACGGTCGGCTGACGGTCCGGCGGCACCGGGACGAGTCGGACGAAGGGTGACGGCGACTCGTCGTCGTTCGCGACCGTGCCGATGACGACCTGGGTGGTGGCGCGCGAGACGGCCCGGGCGAACAGCCGGAGTTCGTCGGCGACCACGGCGGCACGGTCGTCGATGGGCGAACGCTCGACCCCGGCAGCAGCGCGGACCAGTCCGTCCGGGTCGAGCAGACTGCCGCGCACCCGGGTGTTGGGCCAGACGCCGTCCTGCAGACCGAGCACCACGACCACGTCGCACTCGAGTCCGATCGTCGCCGACGGCGTCAGCACCCGCACCCGGCCGGCGGTCCGGTCGGGGCCGATCGAGTCCTCTGGCAGGTCGGCGCCGAGCAGGTCGTCGACGAAGACCCGCGCAGGGGCGTCCGGCGTGCGCTCGACGAAGCGCTTGGCGGCGGTGAACAGGCCGACGACGGCGTCCAGGTGCCGGTCGGCTTCCCCGGCGCCGACCCCACCGGCGGCGGACTGGGCACCCCACGACTTCGCGAGACCGCTGCGTTCCCAGAGGCCCCAGAGGATCTCCTCGATGCTCGATCCCGCCTGGGCGTCGGCACGCGCCTGCACCAGGCTCCGGGCCAGCCGGGTCGCGCGTCGCGCGAACCCGGCGTCCACCGTCGCCAGGCGCTCCGGTGCGCCCAGGGCATCGACCAGCAGTTCGTCGGCGGTGCGGCTGCCGTCGCCCGCGAGCTCCTCGCGCCGCAGGGCGAGCCGGAGCCGACGCATCGCCAGGGTGTCCAGGCCACCAAGGGGCCCCGTGGCGAACGCGGTGGCCAGGGCGGCGTCGAGCGGCAGGACGTCGAGCGCCACCGCAGCCGCGTCCAGCAGCGCCCGCGCCGCGGAGTCGTCGCGCGGACGGACGGGCGCGGCACCGGCGGTCGCCGGGACCTCGGCCACGGAGAGTGCCCGGACGAGTTCGGGGATGGCAGCACCGCTGCGGGTGACCACGGCCATCCGGTGCCACGGCACGCCGTCGAGCAGGCGGTGTTCGCGCAGTCGACGGGCGATCGCCACGACGAGCGCGGACCGGCTGGCGGCCTCGAGGTGCACGACGGCGTCGGACCGAGCATCATGGTCGCCCGCCGACGCGCTGCGCTGACGGCCGGCCGCCGCGGTGCCGATGCGACCCGTGACGCCCGTGACCAGGGCGCGGACCGGGGCGGGGTGCCGGTGCACCGCGCCGAGGAACAGTTCGTCGACACGGTCGACCCCGAGTCGCACGGCCAGTCGACCGAGCACGTCCGGTTCGGCGCCGCGGAACGCCGAGGCGGCGATGTCCGGGTCGCCGAAGGCCACCACCTGCACGCCGGAGCGCGCGAGCGCCCCGAGCAGGGCGATCTCGCCCTCCACCAGTTCCTGCGTGTCGTCGACCACGACCAGGCGCAGGGCGGCGATGCCGGCGGGGAGCTCGTGCCGCAGCACCGCGGCGGTGGCGTACGCCACGAGTTCACCGGAGTCGAGCCCGGTCGGCCGGAACGCGGTGACCGATGCCCGGTAGTCGTCCACGAAGTCGCCGACGGCCCGCCACTCGGGCCGTCCGAGCTCGTCGCCGAGTTCCCGCATGTCGTCGGGCTCGACGCCGGCGGCCACCGCACGCATCATGACGTCGCGCAGGGCGGTGCGGAACCCGGCTCGCTCCCGGACCACGGAGGTGATCGGGTCGGGCCAGGCCGGTCCGGCTCCGTCGAGTTCGTGCCCGGCGAGCAGGTCGGCGATGATCCGGTCCTGCTCCCCACCGGTCAGCAGCGTCGGGGGTTCCTGCCCCTGCACCGACGCCGCGTGGGTGACGATCTGGAACGCCAGTGAGTTCACGGTGCGTGCGAGGGCACCCGGCACGACCCGGTCGACCACCCGCGCGAGCCGGTCACGCAGCGCCGTTGCAGCCGTCCGCGCCGAGGTCAGGGCGAGGACCGTCGCGTGGCCGTCGGGCGTGATCGCGCCAGGTCGGGCCAGCCGATCGGCGACGAGCCGTGCGAGCGTGGTCGTCTTGCCGCTGCCCGGCGCACCGATCACCGCGGCGTGACGGCCGTCCGGCAGCGCGAGCACAGCGGCCTGCGAGGAGTCGTCGACCAGTGCGCGCGCGAACCCGGTGTCCTCGGGAGCGGGCATCAGCGTGGTCTGCGGCACGCTCGTACGGTACCCAGGACCGCCGACAGCACCGCTGCGGACGCGCGGGGCACCGGTCGTCGCGCCGTCGAGTGCGCCCGCGGCGAACGCCCGATACCGCACGGGACCGCTCGGATACGCTGTGCTCGTGGACATCAAGATCGGCATCATCAACAGCCCCCGCGAGATCGCCTTCGAGACCGCCCAGACCGCGGACCAGGTCGAGAAGGCCGTGTCCGAGGCGCTCACCGCGCAGTCGACGCACCTGTCGCTGCAGGACGACAAGGGCCGTCGGTTCATCGTCCCCGTCTCGGCTCTGGCGTACGTCGAGGTCGGCGCGGAAGAGGCACGGCGCATCGGCTTCGTCGCCTGACGACGTGGAACTGCTCTTCGCCGTCCTCGGCGGCGTCATCATCGGCGCGGTCGCGCACGTGATCCTGCCGTGGCGGTCGAACCGCGGCGTGCTCGTCGGCCCCTCGGTCGGCGGCATCGCCGCAGCCGTCCTCTGGGAGGCGCTGACCTGGGCCGGGTGGCGGTACGACGGCACCTGGATCTGGGTCGTGGCCCTCGTGGGGTCCGGCGTGGTCGTCCTCATCGTCGAGTGGCTCCTCGGCACGCAGCGCGACAAGCGCGACGCCGAGTACTACGAGCAGCTCAAGACGCGCGGCGCCTGACCCTCGAGCAATCCTGACGGTCGAGCAATCCTGACGCTCGAGCAGCCTGACCGCTCAGGCCGTCAGGCCGAGCGCGTCCATCCGTCGGGTGTGGGCGGCGATGAGTTCGGTCCAGACCGGCTCGAGCCGCTCCTGGTCCTCGCGGGCGTGCGACGCCAGCGCCGACCGGGCGACCAGCAGGGTGTCGCCCACCAGGCGCCGTCCCCACATCGCCAGGCGAGAACCGATCCGCGGGTCGTTCTCGATGTGGGCCGTCAGTTCTTCGACGACCGCTGCTTCCTCGCGCGCGTCGAACACCGAACGCAGCCGCTGCCGCACGTCGATCGGCAGGGAGCGGAGCAGGTTGCCGAACAGGTCGTTCAGGATGCCGGCCGTCACGTAGCCGGTCAGCATCGACTCGTACCAGTCGGCACCGCTCGTCCGTTCGAGGAACAGGTCGATCGCCTCGCGGTGCGGGGCCATCAGCGCCGCCGGGTCTCCGCCGCTGCGTTCGATCTCGGCCACGATCGTGCGGTGCCGCTCGAGCGCCGTGGTCGCGAGGACCCCGGTGACCAGACGGCCGGAGAGCGTCGGTGCCGAAGCACCGGCTCGTCCCATCGTCTCGTAGACGGAGAGCTGCAGGTACGCGGCCTGCCCCAGGTAGACGTCGAGCTCCGGGGTGACGTCGTCGAGCGCGAGCCGCTTGACCTGCGCGGCTCCGCGCGGGTTCCGCGACGCGAGCCATGCTGCAGCGAGCTGCGCCGCGCGCTTCCGGTTCCACCACGAGACCACCCGACCAGCATAGAGGGCGAGTCCCGTGGCACCCGCCGGTCGCCCGCCGGGACGCCCCGACGCACCCCGGAGCGCCCCGGACCACGCGCCCGTCGGTAGACTGGCCGGGACTTCCACCAGAACTAAGGTGATTCTTTGACTTTCTCAGACCTCAACATCGACCAGGACATCGTCGATGCGCTGGCCGGCAAGGGCATCATCGAGCCCTTCCCGATCCAGGAACAGACCATCCCGCTCGGCCTGACCGGCCAGGACATCATCGGCCAGGCCAAGACGGGTACCGGCAAGACGCTCGGCTTCGGCCTGCCGCTGATCCAGCGACTCGGTGCCGACCCGGCGCACGGCGTGAAGGCGCTCGTCGTCGTCCCGACCCGTGAACTCGCGGTCCAGGTCACCGAGGACCTCGAGCTCGCGGCCTCGAACCGCCCGACCACGGTCGTCTCGATCTACGGCGGCAAGGCCTACGAGGGCCAGGTCGAGCAGCTCAAGGCCGGTGCCCAGATCGTCGTCGGCACGCCCGGGCGGCTCATCGACCTGCAGCGGCAGCGTCTGCTCGACCTCTCCCACGTGCAAGAGGTGGTGCTCGACGAGGCCGACCGGATGCTCGACCTCGGGTTCCTGTCGGACATCGAGCGCATCTTCCAGGCCGTCCCCGAGGTGCGTCACACGATGCTGTTCTCGGCGACGATGCCCGCGCCGATCGTCGCCCTCGCCCGCCGGTTCATGAGCCGTCCGGTGCACATCCGGGCGACCGACCCGGACGAGGGCCTCATGCAGGCCAACATCAAGCACCTCATCTACCGAGCGCACTCCCTGGACAAGGACGAGGTCATCGCCCGCATCCTCCAGGCCGAGGGTCGCGGCAAGACCGTGATCTTCACCCGCACCAAGCGTGCCGCGGCGAAGCTCGTCGAGGAGCTGAAGGACCGCGGGTTCAACGCCGCAGCGGTGCACGGCGACCTCAACCAGGAGCAGCGCGAGCGCGCGATGGCGGCGTTCAAGGCCGGCAAGCGTGACGTGCTCATCGCCACCGACGTCGCTGCCCGCGGCATCGACGTGGACGACGTCACGCACGTGATCAACCACACGATCCCGGACGACCCGGACACGTACCTGCACCGTGCCGGCCGCACGGGCCGCGCCGGCAAGACCGGCATCGCGGTCACGTTCGTCGACTGGGACGACCTGCACAAGTGGACGCTGATCGACAAGGCCCTCGAGTTCGGCATCCCCGAGCCCGTCGAGACCTACTCGTCGTCGCCCCACCTGTTCGAGGAACTCGACATCCCCAAGGGCACCAAGGGCCGCCTGCCCGGCTCGTCGTCGCACGCCGCCTCGGCCGGCGCTCCCGTCGAGAAGCGCAGCAGCGACCGCCCGGCCTCGGGTTCGCGTGACGCGTCGCGCTCGCGGTCGCGCAGCCGCACCCGGTCAGGAGGCTCGGAGCAGTCCGCCCCGCAGGCTCCGGCCACCGAGTCGGTCGCCCCCACCGCCGCGGCGGGCACCGAGGACGGCTCGGCCGTCGAAGGTGGTTCCACCACCGACGGCGCCGCGAAGCGTCGTCGTCGTCGCCGCCGTCGCGGAGCCGGCACCGGCGATGCCTCGGCGACCGCCTCGGCACCGCAGGGTACGTCGGACGGCGAGTAGCGCCTCCAGACCGAAGGGCCCGTCGCTGACGCGACGGGCCCTTCGTCGTCTCCACCCGCGGACCGGCGTCATGCGCGCAGCGACAGTTCACGCGGACGCCGACGCGTGGACTGTCGGCCAGGCCGAAGACTCGGTGGCCAGCCGTTCGGTCGGCCGTCAGGCCAGACGCGAACCGGGGCCGACGACCGGGGCGCTGCCGGTGGCCTCGGACACGATCGCGTCGAACGAGACGCGTGCGGTGCGGTGCTCCCCCAGCCGGTTCGGCTTGCCGGTGCCGTGGTAGTCGCTCGAACCGGTGACGAACAGGCCGTAGCGCGTCGCCCAGTCGAGCAGGGTGCGCTTGCCGTGTGCCAGGTTCTCGCGGTGGTCGACCTCGAGCCCGCCGAGCCCGGCGTCGACCAGGTCGCGGAGCATCGGCTCGTCGATGACGATCCCGCGCGAGGACGCCGCGGGGTGCGCGATGACGGGCACGCCGCCCGCCTGCCGGATGAGTTCGACGCCGCGCAGGGGCGACGGCGCCTCGTGGGGTTCGTAGTAGCCGGATGCCGGATGCAGGATGCCGCGGAACGCCGCGGACCGGTCGGACTCGAGCCCGCGGGCGACCAGGGCGTCGGCGATGTGCGGACGGCCGATCGTGGCACCGGGGCTGGACTGGGCCAGGACGTCCGCCCAGGTGATCGGGTGGTCCTCGGCGATGCGGTCGACCATGCGGTGCGCGCGGGAGAGCCGGCCGTCGCGGATCCGGGTCGTCTCCTCGACCAGTCCGGGGTGCTCGGGGTCCACCAGGTAGCCGAGCACGTGCACGCTGCGGTAGCCGATCCGGGTGCTCAGCTCGAGGCCCGGCAGCAGGGTCAGGGGCAGCTCGTGCGCCGCGGCCGTGGCGTCCGCCCACCCCGCGGTCGTGTCGTGGTCGGTCAGCGCGACGGCGTCGAGTCCGGCGGCCGCGGCCGCTCGGACGAGCTCCGCGGGACGCTCGGTGCCGTCGGAGACACTGGAGTGCGCGTGCAGGTCGATGAACGGGTCTGGCACGTGGCCAATGCTATCCACAGGTGAGCGGCCGCACAGGCCGGGTGTCCCCGGGCGGTGCGATGATGGACGCATGGCCGACACGACTCCCCGCGCGACGAGCAACCGATCCACGACCCCCGGGTCCTCGACCTTCAAGGACTTCATCGGGTCGCAGTGGGCCGAGCGCTCGGAAGCGCAGCCCGAGCCCCGCGAGCAGGCCGCGTTCGCCGCCGAGCGTCGCGCGCGCATCTCCGAGCTGCACCCGGGCCGCACGATCGTGGTGCCGGCCGGGCAGGCCAAGGTCCGCTCGAACGACTGCGACTACCCGTTCCGCCCGCACTCCACCTTCGCCCACCTGACCGGTTGGGGCACGGACACCGTCGTCGGCTCCGTGCTCGTGATGACGCCGAACGGCTCCGGGCACGACGCCACGCTGTACTTCCGCGCCACCGCAGGCCGCGACTCGGAGGAGTTCTACGCCAACCCCGAGATCGGGGAGTTCTGGGTCGGTCCGCGCCCCTCGCTCGACGCAGTCGCCGCCGACCTCGGGCTGGCCACCGCCGACCTCGGGGCGTTCACGGCCGTCGCCGATGGACTCGACGCGTCGGCGCTGCTCGTGCGTGAAGCCGACGACGACCTGACCCGTTCCCTCGACGCCCGCATCGGCGCGGCGATCGGTGGCGCGGACGAGACCGAGGGGTCGCCGGCCACCGACGACCTGCTCTCCCGCGACCTGTCCGAGCTGCGACTCGTCAAGGACGCGTACGAGGTCCGTGAGCTCCGCAAGGCCGTCGACGCCACGAAGCACGGGTTCGACGACGTCATCGGCGACTTCGACGCCGTGCTCGCGCACCCGCGCGGTGAGCGCATCGTCGAGGGCACGTTCAACCGCCGGGCGCGCGCGGACGGCAACACCGTGGGCTACGACACCATCGCCGCCTCGGGCCACCACGCCTGCATCCTGCACTGGACCCGCAACGACGGCGCCGTGCAGCCGGGCGACCTCATCCTCATCGACGCCGGGGTCGAGGTCGACTCGTTCTACACCGCCGACATCACCCGCACGCTCCCGGTGAGCGGCACGTTCTCGCCCGTGCAGCACATGGTCTACGAAGCCGTGCTCGAAGCCGCCGACGCCGCGTTCGCGATCGTCAAGCCGGGCATCACGTTCCGCCAGGTGCACGCCACCGCGATGGAGGTCATCGCGCGGAAGACCGCCGAGTGGGGCTTCCTGCCGGTCTCGGCCGCCGAGTCGCTCGAGCCGGACAACCAGTTCCACCGCCGCTACATGGTGCACGGCACGAGCCACCACCTCGGGCTCGACGTGCACGACTGCGCGAAGGCCCGCCGCGAGATGTACCTCGACGGCACCGTGCAGGCAGGCATGGTCTTCACGATCGAGCCCGGGCTGTACTTCCAGCAGGACGACCTGACCGTGCCGGAGGAGTTCCGCGGCATCGGTGTCCGCATCGAGGACGACATCCTGGTGACCGAGGACGGCGCCGAGAACCTGTCCGTCGGCATCCCCCGGACCCCCTCGGAAGTGGAGGGGTGGATCGCCCGCTCGGGCAGCTAGCCTGATCGGGTGACCATGCCCGAGGCCTCCCCGAACACCTTCGCGATCGAGGTCGAGCACTTCGACTCCCCCGACGCCCAGCGACTCCGAGCCGCCCAGCGACTGGAGATCGACCGGGCGCACGGCGGCGACACCGAGCCGGGTGAGAAGCCGACCGCCGAGTCGATCGCGGTGTTCTTCGTCGCGCGGGACGAGTCCGGTACTCCCCTGGGATGTGGTGGCCTGCGCATCGTCGATGACGGCATCGCGGAGATCAAGCGGATGTACGTCCGACCGGAGTCCCGCGGGTCCGGCGTCGCGTCCGCGTTGCTGCGACGGCTGGAAGAGGCCGCGCTCGACCTCGGGTCCCCGGCGCTCGTCCTCGAGACGGGCACAGCGCAGCAGCGTGCCGTCGGCTTCTACCAGCGCGAGGGGTTCCGGCGGATCGCGAACTTCGGGCCCTACGTCGGGGCGCCCCTGTCGGTCTGCTACTCGAAGGTCCTCTAGCCGGACCGAGCCTGCCCCGCGAGTCCGGGCGGTGCTGTGGCACGCGATGCCGTCCGGTGTGGTGCCGGGCGACGCCGTGCCGGGCGACGCCGAGCCACGCGTGCCGGGCGATGCCGCACCGTGCCGGGGCTGCTCTGCCGCGCCCGGGGCCCGCACGGCTCCCGGTCACGACGTGCCGTCTGCCCGAGGCCGAGCGGTCACGAAGCGTCGTCTGGGCCGGCGCCGAACGACGATCTCTGACCGCTCGACGCCGTGCGCGCGGGGTGTTGCGACCACCCGGACCGCCCGCACCGCCAGCACCGCCAGCACCGCCCCGGACTCCGCCGCTGCGGTAGCCCGAAGCGCCGCGCGCGGTGCTCGGCGGCGACACTTCGTGCCACCTAGCCGGACGTGAGCCGCGCGTCGAACAACCCGACGCTCGCGACTAGCGGCGGTCGCTGTCCCCGTCGCCGTCGCGCTGGGCGTCCGGCGAGGACGAGGGCTCCGGAGGCGTGGCACCGACGACTCGCTCGCCGTAGCGCGGCGGCTCCTCGGGTCGACGCTCCGGCACCGGCGGGGCCGCGGGGGCGGCGGCCGTTTCGGGGGTCTCCCCGTACCGGGGTCCGTCGTTCGTGCCGTAGCGCGGCGGGCCCGAAGGCGCACCGGTCTGCGCGCCGGGGGCCGACGTGCCGGGGTGTTGCGGGCCTCCCGGCTGCTGGTGCGGCGTGGCGTGCCCGCCGTACGGCGACTGCTGCTGCGGCGGGACCCCACCGGGGCCCGGACGCCACTGCTGCTGCTGCTGCTGCTGCTGCTGCTGCTGGGGAGCGTCGTTCCAGTGCGTGGACGGGGTCGCCCCGTGCTCGCCGAGGATCCGCTGCGCCTGCCCGGTCAGCTGCGGGTTGACGACGATCTGGTAGTTCGTGGCGAGCACCTGGTGCACGCTCGTGAAGTCACGCTGCCGCTTCGTGATCGCGAACGAGACGATGCCGTAGAGCATGCCGAACGCGGCACCGATGATCGCGGCCGCCAGGATCAGGCCGCCGGCGCTCGGTGAGAACAGCGTGAGCACGATGCCGAAGAAGATGCCGAGCCACAGACCGGACAGCGCGCCGGCGATGGCGGCACGGCCGTAGGTCATCTTGCCGGTGACCCGTTCGACCGTCTTCAGGTCGTTGCCGACGATCGAGAGCTGGTTGACGGGGAAGTCGGCCTCGGCCAGCTTCGCCACCACGCGCTGCGCGTCGGGGTAGCTGTCGTACGTTCCCAGGACGTCGCCCTTGGGCAGCGTCGGGAACGCCTGGGCGGTCCTGCCGGCGAAGGGGCTCTGATTGCTCACACAGCCATCATTCACCGCACACCTTGCAATCGCACGTGCACTCTCAGGGAAGCAGCCGATCGGAAGCAGCCGACCGGCGCGCGCGAACGCCCACACCCGAGCGACTACGCTTGGTCGGGTGAGCGCCACGAAGGTCTTCGTCGCCCGCCTCGCCGGGTGCTCCGTCTTCGACCCCGCGGGCGACCGCGTCGGCAGGGTCCGAGACGTCCTGGTCGTCTACCGCCGGGCCGATCCCCCGCACGTCGTCGGGCTCATCGTCGAGGTGCCCGGCAAGCGCCGCATCTTCGTGAGCATCGGCCGCATCACCTCGATCGGTGCCGGGCAGGTCATCACGACCGGCCTGGTGAACATGCGCCGCTTCGAGCAGCGCGGCGGCGAGGTCCGCGTCATCGCGGAGATGCTCGGCCGCAAGGTACTCATCAAGAACCAACGGATCCGCGCCACCATCGAGGACGTCGCGATCGAGGACCGCGGGCAGGGCGACTGGGAGGTCGCGCAGCTCTTCCTCCGCAAGCCGAAGACCACGCCGTCGCCGTTCGGCAAGGGCCCGACGACGTTCGCGACGTGGAACGAGGTCACCGAGGACGAGCTCCCCGGTGAGGCGCAGTCCGCCGAGCACGTCATCGCCGCCTACTCCGACCTGCTGCCCGCCGACCTCGCGTCGACGCTGCTCGACCTGCCCGCCGAGCGCCGGTTCGAGGTCGCCGAGGAACTTCCGGACGACCGCCTCGCCGACGTGCTCGAGGAGATGCCCGACCAGGAGCGCATCGAGATCCTCACCCGGCTGGTGGACGCCCGCGCCGCCGACGTACTCGACCAGATGCAGCCGGACGACGCGGCCGACGTCCTCGCCCAGTTCTCCGACGAGCGGAGTGAAGCCCTCCTGCAGCTCATGGAGCCGGAGGAGGCGCAGGACGTCCGCATGCTCCTGGAGTACGAGCCGGACACCGCCGGTGGTCTGATGACCACCGAACCGGTGATCGTCTCGGCCGATGCCACCGTGGCCGAGGGCCTCGCGCTGGTCCGCCGCCACGAGCTCGCGCCGGTGCTCGGCGCCGCCGTCTGCGTCACCCTGCCGCCGTACGAGCCGCCGACCGGTCGGTTCCTCGGGCTCGTGCACTTCCAGCGGATGCTCCGCTACCCGCCGAACGAGCGGCTCGGCACGCTCATCGACCAGCAGACCGAACCGGTCCGAGTCGACGCGAGCGCCGCCGAGGTCACCCGCATCATGGCGACCTACAACCTGCTGTCCGTCCCCGTGGTCGACGACGCCCACCGTCTCGTCGGGGTGGTGACGATCGACGATGTCCTCGACCACGTCCTGCCGGACGACTGGCGAAGTCAGGGCGAGGGGGAACCCTCACCGCTTCCACGCCAACGCCCGCGCAGGACACCCGTGACGACGGGAAGGAGGACCACCCGTGGCCCGAACGGATGACAACCGTCGCGACCGTGACCGGCAAGAGGTCCGGCTCGACTCCCCGAAGGGCATGCGCACGCGTGTGCTCCCCAGCCGCCGCCGTGGTCGCGGGGACACCTTCGGTCGCGCGACCGAGGGCATCGCCCGCGGCATGGGCACGCCCTGGTTCCTCATCGGGCTCACGCTGTTCTGCGTGGTCTGGATGGGCTACAACACCCTGGCGCCGAAGCCGTGGCAGTTCGACTCGGCGGCCATCGGCTTCACGGCTCTGACGCTCGTGCTCTCGCTGCAGGCCTCGTACGCCGCTCCGCTGATCCTGCTCGCGCAGAACCGGCAGGACGACCGCGACCGTGTGCAGTTCGAGCAGGACCGCCAGCGCGCCGAACGCAACCTGGCCGACACCGAGTACCTGGCCCGCGAGGTCGTGGCCCTGCGCCTGGCGATGCGGGACATGGCGTCGAAGGACTTCATCCGCGCCGAGCTCCGTTCCCTGCTCGAGGAGCTCGACCGCCGCGACGCGGACGAGGCCGGCTACGCGGACGAACACGACAGCTCCACCCGTGGCTGACGCCGTCCCCACCGACGAACAGCTCGGCACGGCGGTCCTCGCCGCGCTCGGCCGCGTCATCGACCCCGAGATCCGCCGCCCCGTCACGGAGCTCGACATGATCCGCGGCGTGGACGTGCAGCCAGGAGGCGCGGTGCGCGTCGACCTGCAGCTCACGATCGTGGGGTGCCCCGCCGCCGACACCATCGAGCGCGACGTCCGCGTCGCCGCCGGGTCCGTCCCGGGGGTCGCCGCAGTCGACGTCGACGTGTCCGTGATGGACCCGGCCACGCGCTCCGCACTGACCGAGCGGCTGCGAGCCGGCCGCCCCAAGGGCGTCCAGTTCACCGCAGACTCGCTCACGCGCGTCATCGCCGTCACGAGCGGCAAGGGCGGCGTCGGCAAGTCCACCGTCACCGTGAACCTCGCCGTCGCGCTCGCCCGGCGGGGCTTGCGGGTCGGGGTCGTCGACGTCGACGTGCACGGCTTCAGCGTCCCCGGCTTGATGGGCCTGACCGACGAGCACGGGGTCGCACCCCGCCCGACCCGCGTGGACAGCATGATCCTGCCGCCGGTGGCGCACGACGTGAAGGTCGTCTCGATCGGCATGTTCGTCGACGACGTCTCGACCGCGGTGTCGTGGCGCGGACCGATGCTGCACCGCACCGTGAACCAGTTCCTGACGGACGTGTTCTTCGGCGACCTCGACGTCCTGCTGCTCGACCTGCCGCCGGGCACCGGCGACGTCGCGATCTCGGTGGGGCAGTTGCTGCCGCACGCAGAGGTCCTGGTCGTCACGACCCCGCAGGCCGCCGCGGCCGACGTCGCCGAGCGCAGCGGGATCGTCGCCCGGCAGACCGGGCAGCGGGTCATCGGCGTGGTCGAGAACATGGCCGGGCTCGTGCAGCCCGACGGCTCGGTGCTGCACCTGTTCGGTGAGGGTGGTGGCGCCGAGACCGCCGCACGGCTCTCCCGCGGGCAGGACGCCCCCGTCCCGGTGCTCGGCAGCGTGCCGCTGTCCGTGCCGCTGCGCGAGGGCGGTGACGCAGGGGTCCCGGTGGTGCTCGGCGCCCCGGACGACCCGTCCGCCGTGGCCCTGACTGCGATCGCCGACCGGATCACCACGATGGGACGCGGGCTCGCCGGCCGGAAGCTCGGGTTGTCGCTGTCCTAGGCTCGGGGTCATGAGCACCGATCACGTCGATGTCGACTGGGACCACGCACGCGCCACCAACCGCGCGAACTGGGACGACCGGGTGCCGATCCACGAGGGCGCGTACGCGATCGACGCCCTCGCCGACCCCGGCCACCGCTCCGACGTCGTCCGCGACGACCTGCCGGCCCTGACGCCCTGGTTGCCGAACGGCTCGCTCGCGGGCCTCGACGTCTGCCACCTGCAGTGCCACATCGGCACCGACACGGTGTCGCTCGCCCGCGAGGGTGCCCGGCTGACCGGCGTCGACTTCTCCCCCGCCGCCCTCGCCTCGGCCGCCGGGCTCGCTTCGCGCCTCGGCCTCGACGTCACCTGGGTCGAGACGGACGTGCTCGATGCCCGGACCGCCGTCACCGGCGACTTCGACGTCGTGTACACGAGCATCGGCACGATCTGCTGGCTCCCCGACCTCGACCGCTGGGCTGCGCAGGTCGCCGGCCTGCTGCGCCCCGGCGGGGTGTTCTTCATCCGCGACGGCCACCCGGCGCTGTACGCCCTCGACGAGGACGCCGACGAGCTCGTCACCCGGTACCGGTACTTCCCGGACGGCACCGCGCAGCAGTGGGACGACGCCGGCACCTACGCCGGTGACGGCACGGTGGCGAACACCCGCACCTTCGAGTGGCCGCACCCGCTGTCCGAGATCGTGAACGCCCTGCTCGGTGCCGGGCTGCGACTCCGACGGCTCGACGAGGGCCGGACCCTGCCCTGGCGCTTCAGCTCCCGCATGGTCGAGACCGACACGGGTTCGTGGGCCTGGCCGGATCACGACCGCGACCGGATGCCGACCACCTACACGATCGTCGCCACCCGCGACTGACCTGGCCCCTCTGGTCCGTTCGGCGCATCCTGTGCGTTCGTTCATGGACAGGGCGTTCTACCCCGGCGCATTATGCAAGGGCATTACACAATGCCCTTGCGGAATATGACGTGAGGGCTCCACCCGCCGGACGACGACGTCCGACCGAGGACAGGAGAACCGTGTGAACCAGAACACCCGCGTGCGATCGGGCCTCGTGGCCACCATCGCCGCCGTCATCGTCGCAGGGGGCTCGCTCACAGCGGCGCCAGCCCTCGCTGCGACGACCTGCGCGACCGCCTGGAGCGCCGGCACCGCCTACAACGGCGGAGCCACCGTCAGCGAGAACGGTTCGAACTACACCGCGAACTGGTGGACCCAGGGCGACGAACCGGCGACCCACTCCGGTGCGACCGGCAGCGGCCAGCCGTGGACGTCGTCCGGCACCTGCACCGGCGGCGGCACCGGCGGCGGGACCACCACCCCTGGCGGCGGTGGGACCACCACGCCCGGCAACGGCAGCACCGGCACCGCGAGCGGTCTGGTCTTCAGCCCGTACAAGGACATCACCGTGAACCTCGACTGGAACACGAACGTCATGAACACCGCGGTCACCGGCACGCGGATCCCGGTCGTCGGGTCGAGCAACAGCCTCGTGTCGACGCGGGAGCCCGGCCTCAAGGCCATCACGCTCGCCTTCGCCACCGGTACCTGCGGCAGCGAGAACTGGGGCGGCGTGGCCGCCGACGCGTTCGCCAGCGCCAACATCGCGAAGCTCGACGCGGCCGGGGTGAACTACATCGTCAGCACCGGTGGCGCCGCAGGCTCGTTCAAGTGCTCCGGCACCGCGCTGCAGTCCTTCATCGCCCGCTACGCCTCGCCACACATGATCGGCGTCGACTTCGACATCGAGAGCGGGCAGTCCGCCGCGGACGTGCAGAACCTGGTGAGCGCAGCGGCGCTGGCGCAGGCGAAGTACCCCGGCCTGCGCTTCTCGTTCACGCTCGCCACGCTGGCGGCGTCCGACGGTTCGTTCGGCGGGCTGAACAGCACCGGCGACGCCACCGTCAAGGCGATCAAGGCCTCGGCGCTCACGAACTACACGATCAACCTCATGACGATGGACTTCGGACGCGCGACCACGGCCAACTGCGTGATCGTCGGGTCGACGTGTCAGATGGGGCAGTCGACGATCCAGGCGGTCACGAACCTGCAGCACACCTACGGGATCGCCTCGTCGAAGATCGAGGTCACCCCGATGATCGGCGTCAACGACACCGCCGACGAGGTCTTCACCCTCGCGGACGCCGACACCGTCGCCGCGTACGCCAAGTCCCACGGGCTCGCGGGCGTGCACACCTGGTCGCTCGACCGCGACACCCCCTGCCCGACGGCGCAGAGCACCGCGTCACCCACCTGCAGCTCGGTGGCCGGCACCGCGGCCCTCGCCTGGACCGACCGCTTCCTGGCGGCCCTGAAGTAGGGAAGGACCGGGCGTCGCGACGCGACCCCGTGACGGACTGGAGGCCCGGTGCCAGCTGGCACCGGGCCTCCAGTCCGTCGTGTGGGGACGTGACGGGCGTCAGGTCGCCTCGGCGTCGAAGGGTGCCGGTTCACCGGCGGCCAGGGGCACGACGGGAGCCGTCGCGCGCACCTTCGAGGCCGTGACCTGCGCGGTCTGGACGGCTGCGGCACTCGTGCCGGAGTCGAGCAGGGCGTCGCGGATGATGCGGCGCGGGTCGTACTGCCGCGGGTCGAGCTTCTGCCACTCGATGTCGTCGAACTCGGGGCCCATCTCGTCGCGCATCCGCTCCTTGGCGGTGTCGGCGAACCGACGGACGGCCTTGACGAACTCGGCCAGCTTCTGGGCGTACATCGGCAGGCGCTGCGGCCCGAGCAAGAGGACGCCGATGACCCCGATGATCAGGATCTTGTCGAGCGGGATGTCCACGCGAGCGAGCCTAACGCGTGCTGCTGCGTTGCACCTCTAGAGTTGTCTCCCGAACGGAGTGTGCGTGTCAGAGAAAGAGTCGAACTGGAAGTTCGCCGAGGACATCGTCTCGGAGACCGAGGCGATCGCCCGTGCTCGTGAGCACTCCCTGGAACTCGGGGTCGAAGCGATCTCGCCCGCGATCGGTGCGCAGATCGCGGTCATCGCCGCAGCCTCGCGTGCGACGAGCATCATCGAGATCGGCACCGGCCTCGGGGTCTCCGGCCTGTACCTGCTCGCCGGCGCCCCGAACGCGACCCTGACCACGATCGACGTCGAGGTGGACCACCAGCAGTTCGCCCGCGACGCCTACATCAGCGCCGGCACCGCTCCCGCACGGATCCGGCTCATCCCCGGTCGGGCGAACCAGGTACTCCCCCGCATGAACGAGGCCTCGTACGACGTCGTGCTCGTCGATGCCGACCCCGAGCACGTGATCGAGTACGTCGAGCACGGGCTGCGGCTCGCCCGCCTGGGTGGCACCGTCCTGGTGCCGCACGCCCTCTGGCGCGGACGCGTGGCCGACCCGGTGAAGCGCGACCGTGCCACCACGGACTTCCGGCTGCTCCTGACCGAGGTGTCGACCTCGGGTGCAGTGCGCAGCGCGCTGTCGCCCGCCGGCGACGGACTGCTGCAGCTGACGAAGGTCACCAACTAGCGCTCGACCCGCCGCCGCTCGCGCAGGTCAGTCCAGGTGCCGCAGGTACCGCTCGGGCGACTCGAGGAACGCACGCTCGTTCCGCACCAGGTCGAGGTCGCGCCATCCGGTGCGCCGCAGGCCCCACTCGCCGACCTCGTGGATCTCGGCCCCGGGGAACGCGGCGAGCACGGGTGAGTGGGTCGAGAGCACGACCTGGCCGACACCCGTCTCGACGATGGACTGCAGGAGCCCGATCAGCGCCAGGCACCCCGAGAACGACAGGGCGGACTCCGGCTCGTCCAGGATCCAGAGCCCTGGCCACTGCGACCGGTGGATGACGAAGTCGAGGAACGACTCACCGTGGCTCCGCTCGTGGAACAGCGGCTCGGCTCCCCCGGGGTGCTGTTCGAGGTAGGTGAACACCCCGTGCATGGTCTCCGCGCGCAGGAAGAAGCCGGACCGCACCGCGCCGGGCTCCCGGTGCAGGGCGATGTGTTCGCAGAGCTGCGATTCGCTCGGGCGGGTGCTGTGCCCGGACTTCGTCGAACCGCCCTCGGGCCCCATGCCGAAGGCGAGCGCCATCGCCTCCACCAGGGTGGACTTGCCGGCACCGTTCTCACCGACCAGCACCGTCACCGGAGCGAGGTCGAGCCCGTCGTCGAGCAGCTGCCGCACGGGCGCGAGCGTCGCGGGCCAGACGTCGCGCGGCATCGGGTCGGGCGCGTACTCCTCGACGCGGCGGATCGGCAGTCTCGTCCTCGGCACGGCCCCATCCTGCCGGAGCCGACCGACAGCGCCGCGGATCCCCCAGCCGCGGGATCGGCAGCGCACAGACGGAAGGCCCGGAGCGTACACGCTCCGGGCCTTCCGTTCTGGTGCTTCGACGTACTAGGCCGAGACGACCTCAGCGAGTGCGTCGTGGAGTTCCTTGGCCTCGGCATCGTTGACCGAGACGACCAGGCGGCCTCCACCTTCGAGCGGAACCCGCACGATGATGAGTCGACCCTCCTTAACAGCCTCCATCGGCCCGTCACCGGTCCTCGGCTTCATGGCTGCCATCAGATGTCCCCTTTCGTGCAGTAAATGCAGCCCCATTATCCCGTATGGAGGGGGCAACTGCGAAACCGCCCAGGTTGGGGGTGTCGGATGTGCCGCCCGGATGCTCCGCAGAACGCGGAACCACGGGCCTCCGGAGCCCCGCATCGATCACGGCGGGGTCCAGTCGTAGCCGTCGATCCACCACGTGTAGTACAGCCAGACCCACTGCAGCCCGACGAACGCGACGACGACGGCGACGCGGTACACCCGCGACCGCGGCAGCGCGACGATCCCGAGCAACGGCGCGATCGGCACGAGGATGCGCCAGGTGCTCGACTGCGGGAAGAACACCGCGAGCAGGTACACGAGGTACGCCACGCCCCAGAGTCGGAGCTCGATGCCGATCCGGCGTGCGGCGGGCATGCACACGAACGCCGCGAACCCGACGAGCACGACGACGAGCAGGACCGTGCCGGCCGGCTGCCCGAACCACCACCCGAACCCCTGCACCCACGGCGCGAACGGCACGAGTTCCTTCCACCCGATGTACGACGACCGCCAGGCGAGCTCGGTGTCGGTGTAGGCCTTCGGCACCCCGGTGACCGCCCACGCGATCGCCGGCCACGCCAGCCCGACCAGACCCGACACCGTGGCGACCACCGCGGGGGGCACGAGTCGGCGGAGGGTGAGCGGCTCCGACGAGCGCACCCACGCCGGCCGGATCGCCCACGCGGCCACGAAGAGCACCACCAGGAACGCGAAGGCGAGGCCCGTCGGCCGCGTCATGCCGAGCAGCAGCACGACGGGCAGCATCGCCCACCACCGTCGATCAACCATGAGCAGCAGCGCGACGAGCAACAGGAACAGGCCCATCGACTCCGCGTAGGCCACCTGGAACATCGCGGACACCGGTGCGACGCAGAACAACACCGTGGCGAACGTCGCCCGTGCGGGGTCGAGGAACCGCCCCATGAGCCGGCGGAACACCAGCGCGGCCCCGAGTCCGGCGAGCAACGACACCGAGACCGCGACGAACTCGAACGACGCTCCGGTGAGCAGCATGAGCCCGCGCACCAGGAACGGGTACGCGGGCATGAACGCCCACGCGTTCTCGGTCACGTGCCCGGCGGCATCGACCGGCAGCGTCGACGGGTACCCGCCCGTGGCGATCACGCGGTACCAGGCGCCGTCCCAGAACGACGCGAACGACAGGTAGCCCGGGTTCTGCACGGTGAACGAGTTCGCCGCTTGCACACCCGCGAACGCGAGCATCATGGCACCGGTCACGAGCCGCGCCAGCACGTAGACGACCGTGATGCGCACCCACCACGGGACGACCCGGTACCGGGCCCGCCAACGGTTCCGAGCAGGGGTCCTCCGGGTGGCCCCCGCCGTCGTCAGGCCGTCAGCCACCGACGCAGCCCGGCCTCGACCGCGGTGATCTGCGCGACCGGGACCTGCTCGTCGTCGTGGTGGGCGAAGACCGGCTCGCCGGGGCCGTAGTTGACCGCGGGGACCCCGAGCGCCGAGAAGCGTGCGACGTCGGTCCAGCCGTACTTCGGACGGGGCTCCGGTCCGCCGACGGCCGCGACGAAGTCCTGCGCGAGCGGGGCGTCGAGCCCGGGGCGGGCACCGGCGGCGAGGTCGACGATCGTGACCTCGTACCCGTCGAACAGCTCGCGGATGTGGGCGACGGCCTCGTCGGCCGAGCGCGAGGGGGCGAACCGGTAGTTCACGTGCACCATCGCCTCGTCCGGGATGATGTTGCCCGCGATGCCACCGCTGATGCCGACCGCGTTCAGGCCCTCGCGGTACTCGAGCCCGTCGACCGTGACCGTGCGGGGCTCGTACGCGGCCAGGGTGGCCAGGATCGGGGCGGTCTTGTGGATGGCGTTGTCGCCGATCCAGCTCCGGGCGCTGTGCGAGCGCTTGCCGAACGTGCGGATCTCGGCGCGGAGGTTGCCGTTGCACCCGCCCTCGATCTGCGCCCCGGACGGCTCACCCAGGATCGCGAAGTCGGCGGCGAGGAGTTCGGGTCGCGTCCGGGCCAGGCGGCCGAGGCCGTTCAGGGCGTCGCTCACCTCTTCGTGGTCGTACCAGACCCACGTGACGTCGACCGAGGGGTCGACCAGGTCGTACGCGAGCTTGAGCTGCACCGCGCAGCCCGCCTTCATGTCGACGGTGCCGCGGCCCCAGAGGATCTCGGTGCCGTCCTCGGCGGTCCGGAACTCGGTCGGCAGGTTGTCGTTGAGCGGCACCGTGTCGATGTGACCGGCGATGACGACCCGGCGGTCGCGGCCCAGGTTCGTCCGCGCCACGATCGCGTCGCCGTCACGGATCACCTCGAGGTGCGGCAGCGGTGCGAGCACGGCCTCGATCGCGTCGGCGAGGGCCTGCTCGTTGCCGGACACCGACTCGATGTCGCAGATGGCACGGGTGATGTCGATGGACGAGGCGGTGAGGTCGAGGTGCTCCGGCATGCGGGCAGCCTACCGGCCGCCCCTCGCACCGCCCCGGCAGTCCGGACGGTCGGCGACCCGACCGCCCCGGCAGTCCGGACGGACGGTGCCCGCCGAACGGCGCTCGGTACCCTGGAGCCGTGACCGACACGACTGCCACCGACCGCCCGACCCACGCCTGGGGCCACGGCCTCGCGACGATCGCCGCCGACGGCACGACGCTCGACACCTGGTACCCCGAGACGCACCTCGGCGCGCTGCCCGCCGACGCCGTGTTCCCCGCCGAGCTGCAGGCGCACGTCGGGGACGACCCCCGCCGTGAGGTCCGGATCGAGGCCGTCACCACCGAGATCACGATCGACGCCGGCCCGACGAGCACCCCGGACGCGTACCTCCGCCTGCACCTGCTGAGCCACCTGCACGTCCGCCCGAACGAGGTCTCCCTCGACGGCATCTTCGGCCACCTGCCGATCGTCGCGTGGACGAACGCCGGCCCGGTGCACCCCGAGTCCTTGACGCGCCTGCGCCCGTCCCTGCAGCGCGCCGGCATCGCCGTGCACGCGATCGACAAGTTCCCGCGTCTGGTCGACTACGTCGTGCCGGACCGCGTGCGGATCGGCGACGCGAACCGGGTCCGTCTCGGCGCCCACCTGGCACCGGGTACGACCGTCATGCACGAGGGCTTCGTGAACTTCAACGCCGGCACCCTGGGCGACGCCATGATCGAGGGCCGCGTCTCGCAGGGCGTCGTCGTCGGCAACGGCACCGACATCGGCGGCGGCGCCTCGATCATGGGCACCCTGTCCGGCGGAGGCACGCACCGTGTCTCGCTCGGCGAACGCGCGCTGCTCGGCGCGAACGCGGGCCTCGGCATCTCGCTCGGTGACGACTCCGTCATCGAGGCCGGTCTCTACGTCACGGCCGGCACCAAGGTCGTGCTGGTCGGCGCGGCCCCGAACCCCGACGGCACCCCGAAGACCGTCAAGGCTGCCGAGCTCTCCGGCACCCCGAACTTCCTGTTCCGCCGCAACAGCGTCAGCGGCGCCGTCGAGGCGCTGCAGCGCAAGGGCGAGGGCATCCAGCTGAACACCGCGCTGCACGCGTAGCGCACCACGCCGGGCGCGCCGGCCCGGAGGCCCGCCCCGCGAGCGGTCACAACACACCGTCCGCGGGCGCCGCGGGTGCCCGAACCGTCGGTTGGACACCCGCCGGACGACAGTTCACGACCACTCGGCGAAGGCGAGCGGCGCGTCCCGCCGCCCCGCGCCCGACGCGCCCGCCTGGAGGCCCGGAGCCAGTCCACGAGACCGCCACCGGGCCTCCAGGCCGTTGCGTCCAGCGCCCCGCCCCGCGAGCGGTCATGACACACCGTCCGCGGGCGCCGAGGGTGCACGAACCGTCGGTTCGACACCCGCTGGACGACAGTTCACGACCACTCGGCGGAGGTGAGCGGCGCGCCCCGCCGGCCCGCGCCCGACGCGCCCGCCTGGAGGCCCGGAGCCAGTCCACGAGACCGCCACCGGGCCTCCAGACCGTTGCGTCCAGCGCCGCCCCGCGAGCGGTCACGACACGTCGTCCGCGGGCGCCGGGGGCACGAACCGTCGGTTGGACACCCACCCAACGACAGTTAGCGACCACTCGGCGAAGGCGAGCGGCGCGTCCCGCCGCCCCGCGCCCGACACGCACGCACGGGAGGCCCGGCGCCGGTCCGCGAGACCGCCACCGGGCCTCCAGGCCGTCGCATCCAGTGCCCCGCCCCGCCCCGCGAGTGGTCACAACACACCGTCCGCGGGCGCCGAGGGCGCACGAACCGTCGGTTCGGCACCCACTCAACGACAGTTCACGACCACTCGGCAGAGCCGAGCGGCGCGTCCCGCCGCCCCACCGCCCCGCGAGCGGGCGGAATGCCACGCGGCGCACACGCACGAGCGCCCCGCGCCACGGAACCGTGGGGCGGGGCGCTCGGAGTCGGTCAGCGCGAGGGGACGTCCCGCTCGGGCGCACCCACGTAGAGCTGCTGCGGGCGACCGATCTTGTTGAGCGGGTCGTTGTTCAGCTCGCGCCACTGGGCGATCCAGCCCGGCAGACGACCGATCGCGAACAGGACGGTGAACATCCGAGGCGGGAAGCCCATCGCCTTGTAGATGATGCCGGTGTAGAAGTCGACGTTCGGGTAGAGCTTGCGGCTGACGAAGTACTCGTCCTCGAGCGCGATCTGCTCGAGTTCCATCGCGATGTCGAGCAGGTCGTCCTGCACACCGAGGGACTCGAGGACCTCGTGCGCGGACTCCTTGACGAGCTTCGCGCGCGGGTCGTAGTTCTTGTAGACGCGGTGTCCGAAGCCCATGAGCTTGACGCCCTGCTCCTTGTTCTTCACCCGCTCGACGAAGCGCGTCACGGGCTCGCCCGAGTCCTTGATCTGCTGGAGCATCTCGAGCACGGCCTCGTTCGCGCCGCCGTGCAGCGGGCCGTACAGGGCGTTGATGCCGGCCGAGATCGAGGCGAACATGTTCGCCTTCGTCGAGCCGACCATGCGCACCGTCGAGGTCGAGGCGTTCTGCTCGTGGTCCTCGTGCAGGATGAGGAGCCGCTCGAGCGCCTTCGAGAGCACCGGGTTGGGCTTGTAGGTCTCGGCCATGGTGCCGAAGTTCAGTCGCAGGAAGTTGTCGACGAACGACAGCGAGTTGTCCGGGTACAGGAACGCCTGCCCGATGGCCTTCTTGTGGGCGTAGGCCGCGATCACCGGGAGCTTGGCGAGGAGCCGGACGGTCTGCAGCTCGACCTTCTCGGGGTCGTCGACGTCCATGTCGTCCTCGTAGTACGTGGACAGGGCGCTCACGGCGCTCGAGAGCACGGACATCGGGTGCGCCGAGTGCGGCAGGGCGTCGAACAGGCGGCGGAGGTCTTCGTGCAGCAGCGTGTGCCGACGGATGCGGGCGTCGAACTGCTCGAGCTCGGTGGGGGTCGGCAGCTCGCCGTAGATCAGGAGCCACGCGACCTCGAGGAAGGTGCAGTTGCCGGCGATCTGGTCGATCGGGTACCCGCGGTAGCGCAGGATGCCCTGGTCGCCGTCGATGTAGGTGATCGCGCTCTTCGTCGCACCGGTGTTCACGAACCCGTAGTCGAGCGTGTTCATCCCGGTCTGCTTCTTGAAGGTCGAGATGTCGATCGCGGACGCGCCGTCGACGCTCTGCAGGATCGGGAACTCCGCCGTGCCGCCCGGGAACGTCAGCGTCGCGGTCGCGCCCTGCTGTTCGGCGGCGGGACTCACGGGGACGGGCGTGGTGGGCGGTGTGGCCGTCTTCTGAGCGTCATTGGCAGTGTCAGTCACGAGGACAGCCTAATCGCGGCACCTGTCGGTCGTGCACACATCCCAGGTGACGATTTGGTGGTTCTCACGGATTGCGGGGCCCGCCCGGAGTACTCGTGTCCGTGCTAAGCGGTACCGAGGCGACGGCTGCTCGCCAGTCGCTGCGCCGCTGCGGCGATGCGTTCGTCAGTCGCCGTCAGGGCCACGCGGACGTGCTCGCCCCCTGCTGCGCCGTAGAACGTTCCCGGTGCGACGAGGATCCCGCGGTCGGCGAGCCAGGCCACGGTGTCGAGTGCGGGTTCGCCACGGGTGGCCCAGAGGTAGAGCCCGGCCTCGCTGTGGTCGATCCGGAACCCGGCGTCCTCGAGTGCTCGCCGGAGCATGTTCCGGCGGGCCCGGTAGCGGGCCTTCTGCTGCTGCACGTGGGTCTCGTCCTGCAGCGCGACGACCATGGCCTGCTGTACGGGCAGCGGCGGCATGAGCCCGGCGTGCTTCCGGACGGCCAGGACGTCGGCCAGGATCGCGGCGTCACCGGCGACGAAGGCCGCACGGTAGCCGGCGAGGTTCGACTGCTTCGACAGCGAGTACACGCTCAGCACGCCGTCGAGCGAGTCGCCGACGACCCGCGGGTCGAGGATCGTGGGCGTCGGGGTGGTGGCGTGGTCCGGGTCCCACCCGAGCTCGGCGTAGCACTCGTCGCCGACGATGACGGCTCCGAGCTCGCGGGCGCGGACCACGGCGGCACGGAGTTCGTCGAGGGTCAGCACGCGGCCGTCGGGGTTGCCCGGGGAGTTCAGCCACACGAGCTTCGTGGTGGACGGCCACGCCGCGGGGTCGTCCGAGGCCAGGGCATCGGCGCGGACCAGTGCGGCTCCGAGCTCGTACGTCGGGTACGCGGCGGCCGGGAACACCACGGTGTCACCGGGGCCGATGCCGAGCCAGAGCGCGAGGCCCGCGATGAACTCCTTCGAGCCGATCGTCGGCAGCGCGTTCGCCTCGGTCAGGGCGACGCCGTGGCGACGGCCGTACCAGTCGGCGATGGCCTGCCGCAGCGCCGGGGTGCCGGCGACCTGCGGGTAGGCGTGCGCGTCGGTCGCGGTGGCCAGGGCGGTGCGGACGACCTCGGGCGTGGGGTCGACGGGCGATCCGACGCTGAGGTCGACGATGCCGCCCTCGTACGCCGCGGCGCGCTGCTTGAACGGGACTAGCTGGTCCCAGGGGAAGTCGGGGAGGTCGAGCGCCACGAGGGGGTCCGGTCAGCCGCGGACGGGCTCGGCTGCGACGACGGGGTGGTCCTTGTGGATCACACCGACCTTCGCGGCACCGCCGGGCGACCCGACCTCGTCGAAGAACTCGACGTTGGCCTTGTAGTAGTCGGCCCACTGGTCGGGCAGGTCGTCCTCGTAGTAGATGGCCTCGACGGGGCAGACCGGCTCACACGCACCACAGTCGACGCACTCGTCGGGGTGGATGTAGAGCGAGCGGTCACCCTCGTAGATGCAGTCGACCGGGCATTCGTCGATGCAGGCGCGGTCCTTGACGTCGACACAGGGCTGGGCGATCACGTAGGTCACGGTTCGGGTGCTCCCTTCGACGAGCGGGTTCGAGTCTACTCGCGGCCCGGGGCCGTCCGGGACCGCAGCCCCGACAGGTCCGGCCACGCGAGGACCAGGGCGGCGATGACCGCGGGGGCGAACGTCCACACGTACCCGGCCGCGTTGGCGAGGACGAGCGGCGAGCTCTCCCCGCCGACCGACACGAGCACCTGCGTCGCGACGAGGATCCCGATGCCGATCGCGGCGACCATCGCACGCGAGCGGTAGACGAGCCGCACGCCCACGGTCAGGCCGAGCACGATGAGGGTGGTGACGACGAGTCCGACCGGGAACGCGCCGATCGTCTGCTGGTGCGTGACCGTGCCGAGGCCGCCGGCGAGCAGCCCGAGCAGCAGCGAGACGACGACCGCCGCGGCCTTGCCCTGGCCGGACATCTCGGCGTAGGTCTGCGGAGCCGCCGGCTGCGGGGCCGCGTCGTGCCGGAACGCCTCGGCCGCCGGGGCGTGCTGCCGGACGCCGTGCGGCATGACCCACGACAGGGCCGCTGGGTCGGCGGGGTCCACAGGGTCGACGGCGACCTGGGAGCGGTACTGCTCGACCGCCGCACGCACCTTGGCCCGGACGGGTAGGACGTCGACCGTGACGTCGGCCTGACCGCTGGCGGGGTCGACGATCATCGAGAACGGGACTTCCTCGGCTCGGGCCGCGTACTGCGCCGCGTGGTGCATCCGCACGTGGTCGGGGTGCCCGTAGCCGCCGTCGTCGGCGTAGCTGATCACGGCGTCGGCACCGGTGGAGCGGATCGCGGCGCGGACGTCGTCCACGACCTCGCCCAGGTCGGCCGCGGTCAGTGAGTCGGCCGGGGCGTCGTCCGCGGCGGTGGCCCGCCCGTCCGGGCCCCACTGCATGCCGGAGTCGACGTAGCGACGCTCCGGCAGGTCGGTCGGCCGGGCACCGCGCCCGCCGAGCCACAGGTGCTGCGGCCCGCCGAGGGCGGCGAGGGCCGCGTCGATCTCGGTCTCCCGGTGCCGTGCCACCCGCGCGGGGTCGCCCGCCAGCGGGGCCAACTGCTCCGTGAGCATCTCGCCGCGCTCGCCCCGGGTCGCGGTGAGCACGGTCACCTCGGCGCCGCGCTCGAGCAGGGTCGCGATGGTCCCGCCCGACGAGAGCGTCTCGTCGTCGGGGTGGGCGTGCACGATCAGGACGCGCTCGGGGCGCGTGGCAGGGGCCTTCGACATCGTCCCCAAGGGTACGGGACTAGCGGGGCGTGACGATGTAGGTCGCGGTGACGCCGCCGCTGTCCTTGTTCTCCGAGAAGGTCAGGACGACGCGGTAGGCGTCGCTCCGGAACATGCCGAACGCGCTCGACGAGTCCGCACGCTTCGCCGACTCGGTGTACCCGGCGTCGGTGAGCTGCTGCACGGCGACCTGGAAGTCGTCGACCGAGGCCGCCCGGACCTGCGCGACCCACCCGGAGCCGTTCGGTCCGGCTCCCCCGCCGAGCACGGTGCCGTCGACGAGCGGGACGTCGGCGGACGGGAACCCGTCCGGCACCTTGCCGTCGGAGGTGACGTCCGCGCCCTTGAGCGCTGTGTCGAGCGCGCCGTCGATGCCCCCGGCGACCGAGGACATGCCGTCCTGGATCGCCTTGCCGTCGATGCCCGCGACCCCGTCGGCGACGTTCGACGCGACGGAGGACCCGAGGTCGGTGGCCTGCTGCACGGCCTGGGTCGAGCAGCCGGTGAGTCCGGCCAGGGCGATGCCGGCAGCGACGGCGGCGATCAGCGGGGTACGGAGGGAGCGCATGGCGCGACCGTAACGGACGAGCCGGGAGGCCCGGCGCGAGTTGGCTGTGAACGTGCCGTCCCCGGGGCGGTCACGTGCGCGGCGGGTCCGCCCCGGGCCTCCTTCCCGAAGGACGTGTCAGGCGACGTAGGCGCGCGTCGCCGCGACCAGGGCGTCGACGCCGACCGGGATCGCGGTCTCGGCCTGCGGCGCGTAGAACGGCGAGTGGTTGCTCGGGATCTCCTCGCCGCGACGGAAGCGCTCCGGGTCGGTGATGCCCGTGAACCAGTACACGAGCGGCGCTCCGGCTGCGGTGGCGAGCTGACCGACGTCCTCCGACGCCATGGCGAGCCCGATCTCCAGGTCGCGGGCTCCCGGCACCTCGGCGCGGATGGCCTCGAGCACGGTGGCGGCGGCCTCGGCGTCGTTCACGGTGACCTCGGCGCCCGGTGCACGCACGATCGTCGGCTCGGCCAGGCCACCGGCCGTGCTCTCGGCACGGACGATGCGCTCGATCGACGCGATGATGCGCTGGCGGGTCTCCTCGTTGCGGGCCCGGGTCGAGATCTCGATGACGGCCTCGTCGGGGATGATGTTCGCCCGCGTGCCGGCGTGGAAGCTGCCGACGGTGACGACCCCCGCGTCGCTCGGCGAGACCTCGCGGGCGACGACGGTCTGCAGCCGCACGACGGCCGAGGCCGCGGTGACGACCGGGTCGAGCGAGGCCTGCGGCGCCGAACCGTGCGCCCCACGACCGTTGAAGGTCACCGTCAGCCGGTCGCTCGACGCCATCACGGGGCCGGTGCCGACGGCGACGATGCCGACCGGTGCGGGCGCGGAGTGCTGCCCGAGCACGACGTCCGGCTTCGGGAACCGCTCGACCAGGCCGTCCTCGACCATCGCGCGGGCCCCGGAGATGACCTCTTCAGCAGGCTGGAAGACGGCGACGACCGTGCCACGCCAGTCCCCCGTGGTCGCGACCAGGCGCTCGAGCGTGCCGAGCAGCCACGTGACGTGGATGTCGTGGCCGCAGGCGTGCATGGTCGGGACCTCGCGGCCCTCGTCGTCGGTGCCGACGTGCTCGCTGGCGTAGGACAGGCCGGTCCGCTCCTGCACGGGCAGGCCGTCCATGTCGGCGCGGAGCCAGACCACGGGGCCCTCGCCGTTCGACACGACACCGACGACGCCGGTGCCGCCGACGCCCGTCGTCACCTCGATCCCACCGATCTCGGCGAGCTTCGCAGTGATGACACCGGCGGTGCGGTGCTCCTGGAAGCCGAGCTCCGGGTGGGCGTGCAGGTCCTGGTAGATCGAGAGCAGGTCGAGAGTCACGCTGACCACGGTACAACCGCGAACGGCCCGGCCACCTGTTGCAGGTGACCGGGCCGTCGGACGGAGGACGGGCCTCCGCGGGTGTTGCTGCTGGTGCTTACGCGTCCTGGCGCTTGAGACGCGCGTAGGAGCGCTGGCGAGCCGACGCGTCCAGCTCGACCTTGCGGATGCGCACGGCGGCGGGGGTGACCTCGACGCACTCGTCCTCACGGGCGAACTCGAGGCACTCCTCCAACGAGAGCTGACGCGACGGCGTCATCGACTCGAACGTGTCGGCGTTCGCCGAACGCATGTTGGTGAGCTTCTTCTCCTTGGTGATGTTCACGTCCATGTCGTCGGCGCGCGAGTTCTCGCCGATGACCATGCCCTCGTAGACCTCTTCGGTCGGGTTGACGAAGAACGACATCCGCTCCTGGAGGTTCGTGATGGCGAACGGCGTCACCACACCGGAGCGGTCGGAGACGATCGAGCCGTTGATGCGGGTCTGGATCGCGCCGGCCCACTCGTCGTAGCCGTGGAAGATCGCGTTGGCGATGCCGGTGCCGCGGGTCTCGGTCAGGAACGACGTGCGGAAGCCGATCAGGCCGCGCGACGGGACGATGAACTCCATGCGCACCCAGCCGGTGCCGTGGTTCGTCATGTTCTCCATGCGGCCCTTGCGAGCGGCCATGAGCTGCGTGATCGCGCCGAGGTACTCCTCCGGCGTGTCGATCGTCATGTGCTCGTACGGCTCCTGCAGCTTGCCGTTCTCGTCACGCTTCGTGACCACCTGCGGCTTGCCGACGGTGAGCTCGAAGCCCTCGCGACGCATCTGCTCGACCAGGATGGCGAGTGCGAGCTCACCACGACCCTGGACCTCCCACGCGTCGGGGCGGCCGATGTCGAGGACCTTGAGCGAGACGTTGCCGACGAGCTCGCGGTCGAGGCGCTCCTTGACCATGCGGGCGGTCAGCTTGTGGCCCTTGACCTTGCCGACGAGCGGGCTGGTGTTCGTGCCGATCGTCATCGAGATCGCCGGGTCGTCGACCGTGATGGTCGGCAGCGGGCGGACGTCCTCGGGGTCGGTCAGGGTCTCGCCGATGGTGATCGTGTCGAATCCGGCGACGGCGACGATGTCACCGGGGCCAGCCGACTCGGCCGGGTAGCGGTCGAGCGCCTTCGTGATGAGGAGCTCGGTGATGCGGGCGTTGACGACGGTGCCGTCGTGCTTGACCCACGCGACCGTCTGGCCCTTCTTCATGGTGCCGTGGAAGATGCGCAGGAGCGCGAGGCGACCGAGGAACGGGGAGGCGTCGAGGTTCGTGACGTGCGCCTGCAGCGGGTGCTCGTCGTCGTACTTCGGGGCCGGGACGTGCTGGAGGATCGCTTCGAACAGCGGCTCGAGGTCGTCGTTGTCGGGCAGCTCGCCGTCGTTCGGCTTGTTGCGCGACGCGGCGCCGTTGCGACCCGAGGCGTAGACCACCGGGACGTCGAGGATCGCGTCGAGGTCGAGGTCGTCGACCTCGTCCGACAGGTCCGAGGCCAGGCCGAGGAGCAGGTCCTGCGACTCGGAGACGACCTCGTCGATGCGGGAGTCGGGCCGGTCCGTCTTGTTGACGAGCAGGATCACCGGGAGCTTCGCGGCGAGCGCCTTGCGCAGCACGAAGCGGGTCTGGGGCAGGGGACCCTCGGAGGCGTCGACGAGCAGCACGACACCGTCGACCATGGAGAGGCCGCGCTCGACCTCACCACCGAAGTCGGCGTGGCCGGGCGTGTCGATCACGTTGATGGTGATGGGGCCGTCCGCGCCGAACTCGGTCGCGTGCTTGCCGTTGTAGAGCACCGACGTGTTCTTCGCGAGGATCGTGATGCCCTTCTCGCGCTCGAGGTCGTTCGAGTCCATCATGCGGTCTTCGCCCTCGAAGTGGGCGTCGAACGAGTTGGTCTGCGTGAGCATCGCGTCGACGAGGGTGGTCTTGCCGTGGTCGACGTGTGCCACGATGGCGACGTTGCGCAGGTCGGACCGGGTGGCGAGCGCCATACAGGACATCCTTCAATTTCTGGGAGAGTGTCGGGCCAGTGTTTTCACAGCACCGCACCCGTGGGCAGAACGCCCGACACGCCAGTCTACCGGTAGTTCGCAAGCGACAGGAGTACAGCGCATGAGCCGTCGGCGAACGTGGGTCGAGATCACCATCGTCCTGCTGCTCTCGCTCGGTGCCAGCGCCCTCTACTCGATCCTGCAGATCATCGACGACCTGTCGCAGACGACCCCGCTCGGCGAGCAGTCGACGGCCCTGAACACCTCGTCGACGACGGTGCAGTACGTCGACCTCGCCCGGCAGCTCCTCGGCATCGCGGTGGACCTGGCCCCGGTCGCGCTCGTCTGCTACCTGCTGTGGAGCACGTCGCGGCCGCACCTCGGGCGGCTCGGGATCGACCGGTTCCGGGCGAAGCCGGACCTGGGCGGCCCGGCGCTCATCGCGCTGTGCATCGGGATCCCGGGGCTCGCGCTGTACTTCGCAGGGCGGGCGCTCGGCATCACGGTCGCGGTCGACCCCGCCGCGCTCAACTCGTACTGGTGGACGGTCCCGGTCCTGCTGCTGTCCGCGATCCGCTCGGGTCTGCAGGAAGAGGTGATCGTGATCGGGTACCTCTACGCCCGACTCGGCGACCTGGGCTGGGGTCGCTGGCAGATGATCCTGTCGACCGCCCTGCTGCGCGGCAGCTACCACCTGTACCAGGGGTTCGGGGCGTTCATCGGCAACGCGGCGATGGGCGTCGTGTTCGGCTGGATCTACACGAGGTGGGGCCGGCTCCTGCCGCTCGTCATCACGCACGCGCTGCTCGACGCGGTGGTCTTCGTCGGGTACCCCTGGGTGGCGCACGCGTTCCCGCAGTTGTTCTCGTAGGCCGCGGAGCGCATCCACAGCCCCCGCACAGCGCGCCGAGGGGCAACCCCCGCCGGCTCGCCCTACCGTGAGACTCATGAGCATCCCCGCGATCGGCGAGTCCGCCCCGTCGTTCACCCTGCCGGGGATGGTCGTCCGCGGCGGCGTCCGCACCGACGACGAGTACGACCTGTCCGCCGAGATCGGCCGCACCGTGGTGCTGGCCTTCTACCCGGGCGACGCGACGGCGGTCTGCACGGCCCAGCTCTGCAGCTACCAGGCCGAACTCGACGAGTTCACCGACCTCGGCGCGACCGTGTGGGGCATCAGCCCGCAGGCACTCGACTCGCACGAGGGGTTCGCCCGCGGGTCCTCGCTCGCGTTCCCGCTGCTCAGCGACACCGCGGGCTCGGTGATCCGCGCCTACGGGGTGCAGGCACCGGGCATCGGCCTGCGCCGATCGGTCTTCGTGATCGGCCCCGACGGCGTGGTCCGGTGGCGGCACGTCGGCCTGGTCGGTCTGCGGTTCCCGAAGGCCGAGACCATCCGCGAACAGATCGAACTGCTCGTTTCGTAGGCCCCGGCGTGGGAGTCCGCTGAGTGCGCCGAGATGGGGTATTGACACCCCAACTGGGGGCGACGACCATGGACGGCACGAGGGTCCGTCCAGGATCTGCCTCCCCGGGGAATCGGGTCGTCCGGAGATACGCGCCGGTGTGTCACACCCGCTCCCCGGGCGTCTCCGGGGAGGCATCTCGTACCCTCGTCCGGTGCCCACCACCACCATCGTCGCCCCCGGCCTGCGCGCCCTCGCCGTCGTCCTCTGGGTCGTGGCCGTCGTGCTCGTCCCACTGGCCCTGCTCGGCGGCGACGCCCCCTGGCTCGTGCCGATCCCGAGCATCGCCGTCGCGTTCGTCGCGTGGGCGGCGCTGTGGCGGCCCCGGATCGAGCTGACGCCGGAGCACCTGCGCATCGTGGACGTCCGGCGGACCAGCACGTACACCTGGTCACGCATCAGCGAGGTGCGCACGAAGTACGGCATCGAGGTGGTCACCAGCGAGGGCGTCCGTCGCGTCTGGATCGCGACCCGCCCGACGGCGCGTCTCGCAGCGCACACCGGTGACCGGCCGGGAGGCCCGGATCGCCTGGACGTCGACGCTGCGGCCGCGCGGATGCTGGCCCACGTGCCCGCATCGGCCGCGCACGACGGGCCGCCCCCGTCGAGCGTGACGGCTGCGCCGATCACGCACCGCACCCACGGCTGGACGGTCCTGGCGATGGTCGTCCTCGGGGTCGCGGCGTCGCTGGCGGCGGCTCGGTTCTAGCGGTCGCGCAGTCGTCGCGGCCGGTCAGGTCGGCCGGCAGCCCGACGCAGAACGACACCCCCGACGTCGTGCGACGTCGAGGGTGTCGTTCGTGTGCGGTGTCGTTCGTGAACGCGGTGCCGACTACTTGGTGTAGCCGACGTCCTGCCACTTGACCGAGGACTGCTGGAACTGTGCCGGACCGTAGTTCACCAGGTCCTTGCGCACGCCCCAGGCGTACGGCTCGGCGAACAGCGGGATGGTGCCGGCGACCGCGACGATCTTCTTGTCGATGGCCTGCGCGTCCTTGATGCGGGCATCCGGGTCGAGCTCGCCGTTCGCCTTGTCCCAGGCGGCACCGAGCGAGTCGTCCGTCACGCCGGTGTAGTTCTGGCCGGCGTCGGCGGGGTAGTAGATCGACTTCAGCGACGAGATCGGGAACGGGGTGCCCTGCCACGCGAAGTACGTGGCGTCGAAGTCACGGGTCGTCGTGGTGATGTACTTCGTGAAGAAGTCGTCGGTGGGCACGGTGTCGATGGTCACCTTGAAGCCAGCGAGCTTGGTCTGCTGCTGCACGAGCTGCGCGACGTTCGCCGAGTTCGGGTTGTCCGACGGGATCACGAAGCGGACGTCGAGTTCCTTGCCGCCCTTGGTCGCGTAGCCGTCCGAGCCGATCTTCCAGCCGGCGTCCTCGAGCTTCGACTTCGCCTTGTCGGTGCTGTAGCCGTAGACGCTCGACACGTCGTCCTTGTAGCCCTCCTGGCCGGGCAGGTACGTCAGGTTGTTGAGCACGTCACCCGGGCTCTTCACCGGCGACAGGATCGCCTGGGCGAGCACCTTGCGGTTGATCGCCTGCGCGAACGCCTGGCGCACGTCCTGGTCCTTGAAGACGTCCGAGGTGCCGTTCAGCGTGATCTGGCGCTGCGTGGTGCCGAGCGACCGCTCGATCTTCGAGTCGGAGCGCGAGTTCGCCGTCTTGAGGTTGTCGGCGCTGCCGTTCAGGTTGAAGGCGTCGAGCTCCTTGTTGCCGTACGCCTGGGCGACACCGTCACGGGACACCGTCTTGAAGACGATCGTGTCGAGCTTGCCCTCGTCGCCCCACCACTTGGGGTTCTTCTCGAAGGTCACGACGCCACCGTTGGCGTCGAAGGACTTCAGGATGTACGGGCCACCGGAGACGTAGGTCTTGCCGTCGGCCGCGTACGGACCCTTGGCCCAGGCCTTGTTGAAGTGGTCCGGGGTGTCGACGGCCCAGTACGGGTAGATCGCGCCGAGGACGCTCGCCCAGTCGGCGTTGGTCTTCGAGAACGTCATGATGACGTCACGCTCGTCGGAGCCCTGCTTGACCGAGTCCACGTCCTCCCACACGTTGGTGGCGAGGGGCGCGAAGGCCTTGTTCGTGCCGTTCAGCGCCTTCCAGTTCGCGATGACGTCCTTCGCGCTGATCGGGGTGCCGTCCGACCACACGGCCTTCGGGTTGATCTTGATCTCGACGGTCTGGGGCGAGTCCTTGGTCAGCTCGACGGAGGTCGCGTAGTCCTTGTTCGCCTCCCACTCGCCGTTCTCCTTGAACTGGATGAAGCCCGGCAGGTAGGTCTGCGAGATCGTCGTGTCGTCGACGGTCCCCGAGTCCAGGTTGGCCAGCTGCCAGTTCGCCGGAGCCGTGTCGATCGGCAGGGTGATCGACCCTCCGTCCTTGACGTCGGCGCGGTCCGCGACGGTCCAACCGGTCGACTTCAGCGACGACTCGGCGACCGCGGAGTTGTCGCCGCCCGCTTCTCCGCCGCCGGAGCAGCCGGCGAGCACGACGGCAGCTGCCGCAGCGGTGGCCAGGACGGCGATGCCCTTGATCCTCTTTCGCATGGCGAGGATTCCCTTTCGTTGTGGTTCGCGCAGATCGCGCTGGACCGCGGCGGCCCCCGCCGTCGCGCCTGTTGGTTGAGAACCCTAGCCACATCCGAAGGCGGCACAAGGGTCTGTGCGATGAATCGAAACACGCTCGTAACGAATGTTGCATAGCGTCACTTCCGTTGTCCCACCCAGTCGCTCGAACGGCTAGCCTGTCGCCACCGACAACGCCGTCCGGTCGGACGGCCGCACCCAGAGGTCACGAACCACATGCTCGCCTTCATCGCAAAGCGGATCGTCAACTACATCGTCCTGACGATCGTGGCGACCACGCTCGGGTACATCCTCGCCAGCACGACGCTCAACCCGGCCGCCCGGTTCCTGGGGCGCAACCCGGCCGTGCCGCCGGGCACCATCCAGGCGTCGCTCCGCAAGCTCGGCGCCGATCCGGACACCCCGCTCCTCGTCCGCACCTGGGACTGGTGGGTCGGTCTGGTGACGCACGGCTCGCTCGGCATGAGCACCCGCGGCACCGAGGTGACGGCCGACATCATCGCCCGCTCCGGCACGAGCCTGCGGCTGCTCGTGATCGGCACACTGCTCGGCGCGATCCTCGGGGTGCTGCTCGGCGTCTGGAACGCGGTCCGGCAGTACCGCACGTCCGACCAGGTGTCGACCTACCTGTCGTTCGCGGTGCTCGCCACCCCGACCTTCGTCATCGCGGTCGTGCTGATGATCCTCGCGACCACGCTCAACCAGGGCGTCGGGACGCAGGTGATCCGGTTCACCGGCGAGTACACGCCGGGGGTGACCGGGTTCTTCCCGGTGCTCGGCGACCGGCTCGGGCACCTGCTGTTACCGACGATCTCGCTCACCATCGGCGCCGTCGCCACGTACTCGCGCTACCAGCGCTCGGCGATGCTCGACGTGCTGTCGAACGACTTCATCCGCACCGCACGGTCGAAGGGCCGCACCCGCGGGTCGGCGATCATGCGCCACGGTGTGCGGGTCGCCCTCATCCCGATGTCGACCTTCTTCGCGTACTCGTTCGGACTCATCCTGACCGGCGCGAGCATCACCGAGCTGGTCTTCAGCTGGCACGGCATGGGCGAGTACTTCGTCCAGAGCATCAGCAACAACGACATCAACGCGGCGTCGGGCACGATCCTCTTCACGGCGATCCTCGTGCTCATCGCAGGAACCCTCGCGGACCTGCTGTACGCCGCGCTCGACCCGCGAGTGAGGGTGTGACCCGTGTCTGTTCTCGACCCCACGACCACGACCACCGCCGGTGACCCCGGCGACGGCAACGCCGGTACGCCGGCGCACGTCATCGAGGTGAAGGGCGGCCGCACCCCGCTCTGGCGCAAGGTGTTCGGCACCTGGCGCGCGCGCATCGGCGGCAGCGCCCTGCTCCTCATCATCCTCTGGGCGTTCCTCGGCCCGTACCTGTACCACTGGAACGCCGTCGACTCGGACGGACTGGCGTTCGGCATGCCGCCGAGCGCCGCGCACTGGTTCGGCACGAACGACATCGGCCAGGACATCTACGCGCAGACCCTGGTCGGCCTGCAGAAGTCGCTGCTCATCGGTCTGATCGCCGGTCCGGCAGCGACCCTGATCGCCGGCATCGTCGGCGCGATCGCCGGGTACTTCGGCGGCGTCACCGACCGGCTGCTCGTGTGGGTCATCGACCTGCTGCTCGTGATCCCGTCGTTCTACGCGCTCGTGCTGCTCAGCCCGGTGTTCAAGAACCTGACGTGGGTGGCCCTCATCGTCGGCCTCGCGGTGTTCAGCTGGATGGTGATGGCCCGGGTGATCCGCGGTCAGACGATGTCGCTGCGCGAACGCGATTACGTCAAGGCCGCCCGGTTCATGGGTGTCCCGGCGTTCACGATCATCCGGCGGCACATCCTGCCGAACGTGGCGTCGCTGCTCATCATCGACGCCACGCTCGGCGTCGGTGCCGCGATCCTGGCGGAGAGCTCGCTGAGCTTCTTCGGCTTCGGCATCCAGATCCCCGACGTCTCGCTCGGTACCCTGCTCGCCGCCGGCAGCCAGTCCGCCGTCACCCGCCCGTGGCTGTTCGTCCTGCCCGCCGCGACGCTCGTCGCGACCGTGCTCTCGACCAGCCTGCTCGGCGACGCCCTGCGCGACGCCATCGACCCCACCTCCGGAGCCAACCGTGACTGAGCCGCTGCTCACCGTGTCCGACCTGTCGGTCACGTTCAACCCGAAGACCAAGCCCGTCTACGCGGTCCGGGGTGTCGACTACTCGGTGGCTCCCGGCGAGTTCCTCGGCATCGTCGGCGAGTCGGGTTCCGGCAAGTCGGTGTCCTCGATGGCCGTGATGGGGCTGCTGCCGTCGTCCGCCCAGGTGCAGGGCAGCATCCGGTTCGACGGACAGGAGCTCGTCGGCAGGAACGACCGCGAGATGTCGGCGCTGCGCGGTCGTGACATCGCGATGGTGTTCCAGGACCCGCTGTCCGCCCTGACGCCGGTGTACACGATCGGCCAGCAGATCATCGAGGGCCTGCGCCTGCACGACCGCTCCCTCAGCCAGCACGCCGCACGCACCCGCGCCGAGGAACTCCTGCGCATCGTCGGCATCCCGAACCCGGCTCGACGACTCGACGCGTTCCCGCACGAGTTCTCCGGCGGCATGCGCCAGCGCGCGATGATCGCCATCGCCATCGCGAACGACCCGAAGCTGATCATCGCGGACGAGCCCACCACGGCGCTCGACGTGACGATCCAGGCGCAGATCCTCGACGTGCTGCAGACCGCCAAGGACATGACCGGTGCGGCCGTCGTGCTCATCACCCACGACCTCGGCGTCGTCGCCGGCAACGCCGACCGCGTCGCCGTGATGTACGCCGGCCGGATCGTCGAGACGGCGCCGGTGCTCCCCCTGTTCCGCGAGCCGGTGATGCCGTACACGATCGGGCTGCTCCGCTCGATGCCGAACATGACGTCCGCCCGCACCGAGCGACTCGTCCCGCTCGACGGCCGCCCGCCCCTGCTCACGCAGAAGCCGACAGGCTGCCCGTTCGCCGACCGCTGCCCCGCCGTCATCGACGCCTGCCGCGACGGCGAACCCGCCCTCGTCGCACCGTCGGTGCCGCAGAGCGCCGACAACCCGGTCCTGACCGGTGCCGTCACGACGATCGGCAACGGAACCCTGCTCGACGACCACACCGCCGCGTGCATCCGTCGCGACGAGATCGCCGCGGGCACCCTCGAGCGCTCGGAGATCTTCCCCCGCCCCGAGGACGTCCCCGAGGCGGCCGTCGACCACGGCGACGACGTCGTGCTCGAGCTGCAGGACGTGGTCAAGACGTTCCCGCTCACCAAGGGCGCGCTGTTCCGCAGGCAGATCGGCGAGGTGCACGCCGTCGACGGCATCTCCCTGACGCTCAAGCGCGGGCAGGTGCTCGGCCTGGTCGGCGAGTCCGGCTGCGGCAAGACGACCACCATCATGGAGATCCTCGAGCTCGCCGGGGCCCAGCACGGCACCATCCGGGTGAACGGCGTCGACACCGCCTCGCTGTCCAAGAAGGACCGTCTGGCACTGCGCCGCGACATCCAGGTCGTGTTCCAGGACCCGATGGCGTCGATCGACCCCCGGCTCGACATCGGCTCGGTGATCGGTGAACCCCTCACCGTGCACGGCGTCGCGAAGGACGAGATCCGCCGGCGGGTGCGCGACGTGCTCGAGCTGGTCGGGCTCGAACCGAGCTACATCGACCGGTACCCGCACGAGTTCTCGGGTGGCCAGCGGCAGCGCATCGGCATCGCCCGTGCGCTCATCGTCGAGCCGAAGATCCTGGTGCTGGACGAGCCGGTCTCCGCGCTCGACGTGTCGGTGCAGGCCGGTGTGATCAACCTGCTCGAGGACCTCAAGCACCGCCTCGGGCTGTCGTACCTGTTCGTGGCGCACGACCTGTCCGTGGTCCGGCACATCGCCGACGACGTCGCGGTCATGTACCTCGGCCGCATCGTCGAGTACGGCGACGGCGACGCGGTGTTCTCGGACCCCCAGCACCCGTACACGCGGGCCCTGCTGTCGGCCGTGCCGGTGCCGGACCCCCTGGCCGAGGCCGCCCGCGGGCGCATCCTGCTCGACGGCGACCTGCCCTCCCCCACGGAGCGCATCGACGGGTGCCGGTTCCGCACGCGCTGCCCGCTCTACCAGCTCCTCGACGAGGGCCGGCAGGAGCAGTGCCGCACGATCGACCCGGGTCTCGAGCCCGTGCACGGCCGTGGTGTCGCCTGCATCCAGACCGACCAGGAGCACCTGCTCACCGAGCGGGTCGGCGCGGTCGTCTGACGACGTCGGTCACGCCGTGGACGTGACCAGCAGACGGACGGGAGGCCCGGTACCAGCTGGTACCGGGCCTCCCGTCCGTCGCGTGGTCGCGATCGCGAGCCGCGTCAGGCTCCCAGCCACAGGCTGAGCAGCGAGGCGGCGAGCAGCGCCAGCGCGGCTGCGCCGACCGTCAGGGCCGGCACGTCCCAGCCACGCACGGCGTCGCCGGCACCGGTGCCGTCGCGGTGCTCGGACCAGCGGTCGAGCAGCACGGTCATCTCGTCGGGCTGTCGCAGGACCGCCCGCTCGCCGCGCCGGGCCGGCTTCGGCCGTGGCAGCGACGGGCCGCCCCAGCACTGGACCTTCCGGCCGGCGACCGTCTCGATCACGATCTGCCAGCGGAGCCGGACGTCGGCGACGGCCTGCCACGGCACCACGGTGCGGCGGAGCGGGTTGACCACGGTGACCGCGCGCTCGTCGATGACGATGCACGGGCGGTAGGTCAGGACCCAGAGCGCCCAGACGAGCACGGCGATCGGGCCGGCAGCGCGGAGGACGACGTCCCAGCTCCCCCGGAACGCCGCATCGCCGAGCAGGAACAGCCCCAGGACGGCGACGAGGCCGGACGCCACCGCGCCCCCGCGACCAGCGCGGAGGACGACGGGGCGTCCGGCCTCGTTCGTGTCCAGGTGGATCAGCGTCCGAACTCGAACCCGGCGCCGGGGATGGCGGCCAGGAGGTCCTTCGTGTACTGCTCCTTCGGGGCGGCGAAGACCTCGTCGGTCGTCGCCTTCTCGACGATCTGCCCACGGCGCATGACGCAGACGTTGTCCGCGACGAGGCGGACGACCGCGAGGTCGTGCGTGATGAACAGGTACGTCAGGCCGAGCTCGGTCTGCAGCTCGGTGAGCAGGTCGAGGATCTGGCCCTGCACGAGCACGTCGAGCGCGGAGACGGCCTCGTCGAGGACGATGACCTCCGGCTTGAGCGCCAGCGCACGAGCGACGGCGATGCGCTGGCGCTGGCCGCCGGACAGCTCGTTCGGGTAGCGGTTCACCATCGACTTCGGCAGCGCGACCTGGTCGAGCAGCTCGAGCACCCGGGCGCGACGCGAGGCCTTGTCGCCCACCTTGTGCGTGGCGAGCGGCTCGGCGATCGTGTTCCCGACGTTGTACATCGGGTCCAGGGAGCCGTACGGGTCCTGGAACACCGGCTGCACGCGGCGGCGGAAGTCGAAGAGGTCCTTGCCCTTCAGCGCGCCGATGTCGATGCCGTCGAACTGCACGGTGCCGCTCGTGATGCTCTCGAGCTGCAGGACGAGCTTCGCGACGGTCGACTTGCCCGAACCGGACTCGCCGACGAGCGCCGTGGTGGTGCCCTTCTGGATCGAGAACGACACGTCGTCGACGGCCTTGAGCTCGCGGGTGGCGAGGCTCTTGCCGCGCAGCTTGTAGACCTTCTCGAGGTTCTTCACCACGATGAGGTCCTCGGCCGGACGGTGCTCGCGTTCCTGGGCCCGGGCGATCAGCTCGGCGTCGTCGTTGCCGGCGTCGGAGATGTCGACCCGCTGGTGCTGCACCTTCGACTGGATGCGACGGCTGGCCAGCGACGGGGCCGCCGCGACGAGACGCTGCGTGTACGGGTGCTGCGGGTTGGCCAGGATCTCCTTCGAGGGACCGGCCTCGACGACCTGGCCCTTGTACATCACGACGAGCTTCTCAGCGCGCTCGGCGGCGAGCCCGAGGTCGTGCGTGATGAACAGCACCGAGGTGCCGAAGTCGCGGGTCAGGCTCTCGAGGTGGTCGAGGATGACGCGCTGGACGGTGACGTCGAGCGCACTCGTCGGCTCGTCGGCGATGAGCAGCTGCGGGCGGCTCGACAGACCGATGCCGATGAGCACGCGCTGGCGCATGCCGCCGGAGAACTCGTGCGGGTACTGCTTCAGGCGGGTCGACGCGTCGCCGAGACCGGCTTCCTGCAGGACCTCGATCGCACGGTCACGGACGGCCTTCTTACCGGTCGCCATGCCGTTCGCGCGGATCGCCTCTTCGACCTGGAAGCCGATCGACCACAGCGGGTTGAGGTTCGACATCGGGTCCTGGGGGACGTAGCCGATCTCCTTCCCGCGGATCTCCGACATCTCCTTGTCGCTCAGCCCGACGAGCTCACGCCCGTTGAACTTGATCGAACCGCCGGTGACCTCACCGGTACCGGGGAGCAGCTTGATGATCGCCTGGGCGCTCGTCGACTTGCCCGAACCGGACTCCCCGACGATGGCCAGGCGCTCGCCCTGCTCGAGGGTGAGGTTGACGCCGCGGACGGCCTGCACGAGGCCGCTCTGGGTCTTGAAGCCGACCTGCAGGTCGGTGATCTCGAGCAGCGGCGCGCCGGAACCCCCGGTGCGGCTGCTGTTCGTCTGGGTCAGTGTCTCGCTCATCGGCGGGCCCTCGCCTTCGGGTCGAGCGCGTCGCGCACCACGTCACCGAGGAGCAGGAACGCGAGCACGGTGATGGACAGGGCAGCCGACGGCCAGAAGATCGTCGACGGGTTCGTGCGGATCGACGTCTGGGCGGTGCCGATGTCGAGGCCCCAGCTCAGGGCCGACGGCGGCAGACCGATGCCGAGGAACGACAGCGTGGCCTCGGCGACGATGAACGTGCCGAGCGACACGGTCGCGACCACGATGACCGGAGCCAGCGAGTTCGGGATGACGTGGCGCAGGAGCGTCCGGAACCGGCTGACGCCCAGGGCCGCCGACGCCATGACGTAGTCGGCCTGCTTGGCGCTCAGCACGGCGCCACGCATGATGCGGGCGATCTGCGGCCACGCGAACGCCGCGAGGACGAGCGCGACGGTGATCGCGTTCCGTGCCGGGATGACAGACATGATCACGATCGCACCGAGGACGGTGGGGATCGAGAAGAAGATGTCACCGATGCGGGACACGATCGTGTCGAGCCAGCCGCCGTAGAAGCCGGCCAGGGAACCGATCACGATGCCGACGATCGACACCAGGATCGTCGCGACGATGCCGACGATGAGCGAGTTCTGGGCACCCCAGATCACGCGGGCGTAGACGTCCGAGCCCTGACGGGTGAAGCCGAGGATGTGCCCGGCCTCGGGTCCGCCGTCGCTGTTGTCCAGGTTCGACGCCCTCGGGTCGACGTGGGCGAAGAGCCCCGGGAAGACCGCGACGACGATGATCAGAAGGATCAGGACCGAGGAGATCCAGAACGTCGGGCGGGTCCGCATCGACTCCCAGGCGTCGGTCCACAGGGAACGGGTCTTCTCGTCCTCGTTGACCTGGTCGACCGCCTGCAGGGGGGTTTCTTCGAGCGGGGCGACGTAGTGCGTCGCCGAGCGGGGTGCGGCGTTACTTGGCATAGCGGATCCTCGGGTCCAGGACGGCGTAGAGCAGGTCCACCAGGAGGTTGGCGAGCATGAAGATGATGACCATCACGGCGACGAAGGAGACCACCGTCGGGCCCTCGCCGAGCTTGACGGCACGGAACACCGTGCCGCCGACACCGTTGATGTTGAAGATGCCCTCGGTGACGATCGCGCCGACCATCAGGTTGCCGATGTCGACACCCAGGTAGGTCACCACGGGGATGAGCGAGTTCCGGAAGATGTGCACGCCGACGACACGACGACGGGGCAGGCCCTTGGCCGTGGCGGTGCGCACGAAGTCGGCGCTCATGTTCTCGGCGACGCTGGCCCGGGTCAGACGCACGATGTACGCGAACGACACCGAAGCGAGCACGATCGCCGGCAGGACGAGTTCACTCCACGGTGCCTCCCCGGACACCGTGACCCGGAACAGTCCGAGCTTGATGCCGAAGACGTACTGCAGCACGAACCCGACGACGAACGTCGGCACCGAGATGAGCAGGAGCGACACGACGAGCGCGGTGGCGTCGAACAGCTTGCCCTTGCGCAGACCCGCGATGACGCCGACGACGATGCCGGCGACGGCCTCGAACACGAGCGCGAGGATCGCCAGGCGCGCGGTGATCGGGAAGGCCGACGCGAGCTGCTGGCTGACCGGCAGACCGGAGTAGGTCACGCCGAGGTCGCCGCGGAACACGCCGCCGATCCAGAGCAGGTACTGCACGATGAACGGCTTGTCGAGGTTGTACTGCTGACGCAGCGTCTCGATGACCTGCGGCGACGGCTGCCGGTCGCCGAACAGCGCGGCGATCGGGTCGCCGGGCAGCGAGAAGACCAGGAAGTAGATGAGGAACGTGGCCCCGAAGAACACGGGGATGAGTTGCAGGAGGCGCTTGCCGAGGTACCAGAGCATCAGATCACTGCCCGGTCCGGAGCGATGTCGATCAGGTTCATTGTGGTGAGGGGTGGACGGTCCGAGGGTCGGCACGGATGTCCGGTGCGGGAGGGCGCCCGCTGTGTGGGGGTGTTGTCACCGTGGTACGGGGGTTCGGGGACCTGTGCGGTCCCCGAACCCCCGTCCGGTGGTCGCGAGGCAGGATACCTGCTCGCGCCTTGGTCTCGAGGAGACCGGTGTTACTTCTTGACCTCGATGTCGTAGTACAGCGGCACCGAGTTCCAGCCGAACTTGACGTTCGACACGTTGTCCGCGTTCCAGACACCGGTCACGTTGGAGTACCAGAGCGGGATCTCGGGCAGGTCCTGGAACAGGAGTTCCTGTGCCTGGTCGAAGGACTTGTTGCCCTCTTCGACCGTCGCAGCCGAACGGCCCTTGGCGAGCAGCTCGTTGTACTCCTTGGAGTCGTACCGCGAGTAGTTGTTCGACGAGCCCTCACCCATGGTCGGGCCGAGGAAGTTGTACAGCGACGGGTAGTCGGCCTGCCAACCGGTGCGGCTGCCGCCCGTGAGCTTGTCGTTCGTCTGCAGGTCCAGGGCTTCCTGGAACGTCGGGATCGCGTTGCCCTCGGCCTTGATGCCGAGCGTGTTCGAGATCGAGTTCGTGACCGCGGTCACCCAGGCCTCGTGGCCACCATCGGCGTTGTACGTGATGGTGAGCGTGTCGTCGTACTTCGAGATCTTGTCGGCCTCGGCCCAGAGCTTCTTGGCCTCGGACTCGTTGTAGTCCAGGACGTCCGAACCCTCGAGGTCGTCGTTCCAGCCGGCGATCACCGGGGAGGTGAAGTCCTTGGCCGGGGTGCGGGTGCCGTCGAAGATCTTGTCGGTGATCTGCTTGCGGTTGATCGCCATCGAGACGGCCTCGCGACGCAGCTTGCCCTCTTCACCCTTCCAGTGGTCGAGGTAGTAGGGCAGGTAGATCGCCTGGAAGATCGCGGCGGCCTGGTTGACGTTCGAGTCCGGGAAGTCGGACTTGTAGGTCTTGAACGCGCTGTCCGGCACGGCGTCGAGGACGTCGAGGTTGCCGCCCTGGGCGTCGGAGTACGCGGTGTCCTGCGAGGCGTAGAACGTGATCGTGAGACCACCGTTCTTCGGCTTGCGCTTGCCCTCGTAGTCCTTGTTGGCGACGAGCTTGATGGACTGGTTGTGGGTCCAGGCCTTCTTGCCGTCGAGCTTGTACGGACCGTTGCCGATCGGGTTCTCACCGAACGCCTTGGTGTCGTCGTAGAACGCCGACGGGAGCGGCACGAACGCCGAGTAGCCGAGCGACAGCGGGAAGTCGGACTGCGCCGACTTCAGCGTGACGGTGAACTCGTCGTCGTCCACGACCTTGAGGCCGGTGAGCTCGGAGTCCTTGTCGGCGTCGTAGCCCTCGATGTTCTCGAAGAAGTAGCTGGCGCCCTGGGCGTTCGACTTCTGGGCTGCCCAGTTCCACGCCTTGGTGAACGACTCGGCCGTGACCTTCTCGCCGTTGGTGAAGGTGTAGTTCGTGTTGAGCGTGATGTCGAAGGTCTTCGAGTCATCGGTCTTGATGCTCTTCGCGACCTCGTTGACCGGCTTGCCGTCGGCGTCGTACGAGACGAGGCCTTCGAAGAGCGAGTCGATGATCTTGCCGCCACCGGTCTCGGTGGTGTTCGACGGGATCAGCGGGTTCTGCGGCTCGCTGCCGTTCGTGGTGACGATCCCGGACGCGTTCGCCGAGCCCGAGTCACCGCCGTTCGACGAGCTGTTGCTGGAGCAGGCGGTCAGGGCGAGTGCTGTGGCCCCGAGCACGGCGAGGGCTGAGAGCCCGGCGCGCTTCTTGATCAAGGTTCCTCCTGGTGCATGGGACGCGCAAGGGCACAGCGGTGTCACCCGGGCGCGTTTGACCTTTGCAGCGTAGGCAAGGTGAACAGCGGCGTCCAAACCCAGGGGCGAACGGTTACACGCCGGTAACCAAGTTGCACGATCCTTGCGAGAGGATGCAACATTCGCGCGCGTGCCGGTGAGGGGTGCGTTTTTGTTGCATCCGCATGAAATCCATTGCACTCCGTCACACTTCTGTGCAAGTCGGGGGACGGGCGAGCATCACTCAGGGGTACGGCTGAGGGGGTGCGTCGAGCGGTCAGGACCTGCCGTGGGTGGCGCGCCGAGTGGTCACGAACTGTCGGTGGGAGCGGGTCCGGACGACGGTTCGTGACCGCTCGGCGGAACTGAGCGGGGTGTCTTGACCGCCCGGCCGGACGCCCGGAGGCCCGGACGTGAAGACGCCCGGAGGCCCGGAGGGCCGGAGGCGCGGACGCCCGGACGCCCGGACGCCCGGACGCGACCGTGCCCCGCCCGGCGGACCGGACGGGGCACGAAGCGCTCGGCGACCAAGCCGGCAGCGACGACGGGGAGTCGGCGCCGGGGCGTCGGCCCCGGTCGGATCAGGCGAACGCCTCGATCGGCGGGCAGGCACACACCAGGTTGCGGTCCCCGTACGCCTGGTCGATGCGACGCACCGGCGGCCAGTACTTGCGGCCGCTAATGCCCGGCAACGGGTAGACGGCCTGCTCGCGGGTGTAGGCGTGCGCCCACTCCCCCGAGATCACCGACGAGGCGGTGTGCGGCGCGTGCACCAGCGGGTTGTCGTCCGCAGGCCACTCCCCGCGCTCCACCGCTGCGGCCTCGGCCCGGATCGCGAGCATGGCGTCGACGAAGCGGTCGAGCTCGGCGAGGTCCTCGCTCTCGGTCGGCTCGACCATGAGCGTGCCCGCCACCGGGAACGACATCGTCGGCGCGTGGAACCCGTAGTCGACCAGGCGCTTCGCGACGTCGTCGACCGTGATGCCGGTGGTGTCGCGCAGCGGGCGGAGGTCGAGGATGCACTCGTGCGCGACGAGTCCGTCGTCGCCCGTGTACAGCACCGGGAAGGCGTCACGCAGACGAGCCGCGATGTAGTTCGCCCCGAGGACCGCGGCCTCGGTCGCACGGGTGAGGCCCTCGAGCCCCATCATCCGGACGTACGTCCACGTGATGGGCAGGATGCTCGGGCTGCCGTACGGAGCAGCACTGACCGGGCCACCGGCGTGCGCCAGCCGGTCGTCCGCCTCGGCGACGGTCGCACCGGAGCGCCGGTCGGCCTGCTGCGCGAACGAGTGCCCGGGCAGGAACGGTGCCAGGTGCGCCTTCGCGGCGACGGGTCCCACGCCGGGGCCGCCACCACCGTGCGGGATGCAGAAGGTCTTGTGCAGGTTGAGGTGCGACACGTCGCCGCCGAAGTCCCCGAAGCGGGCGTGGCCGAGCAGCGCGTTGAGGTTCGCGCCGTCGACGTAGACCTGGCCGCCGGCGTCGTGCACGGCGTCGCAGATCTCGCGGATGTCGTGCTCGTAGACGCCGTGCGTGGACGGGTACGTGATCATCAGGGCCGCGAGGGTGTCGGCGTGGGCGGCGACACGGGCCCGGAGGTCCTCGAGGTCGACGTTGCCGTTCTCGTCGCAGGCCACGACGACGACCTTCATGCCTGCGAGCACCGCGGACGCCGCGTTCGTGCCGTGGGCGCTCGACGGGATCAGGCAGACCGTGCGCTCGCTGTCGCCGTTGGCCTGGTGGTACCCGCGGATGGCCAGCAGGCCGGCGAGTTCGCCCTGGCTGCCGGCGTTCGGCTGCAGGGAGACGGTGTCGTAGCCGGTGACCTCGGCGAGCCACGATTCGAGGTCGCCGATCATGTAGAGGTACCCCTCGACGTCGTCGCGCGGTGCGAACGGGTGGATGTTCGCGAACTCCGGCCAGGTCACGGCGGCCATCTCGGTCGCCGCGTTGAGCTTCATGGTGCAGCTGCCGAGCGGGATCATGCCGCGGTCGAGCGCGTAGTCCTTGTCGGACAGGTGCTTGAGGTACCGCATCATGCGCGTCTCGCTGCGGTGTGCGCTGAACACGGGGTGCGTCAGGTAGTCGCTCTCACGCTGCAGTGCGGCCGGGAGGCCCGTGGCCGCGTCGCGCACGGCGGTCTCGGTCGCGGGGACGGTGACGTCCACCGCCCCGAGCACGCCCGCCAGCGCCACGACGTCGTCGGGCGTGGTCGTCTCGTCGACGGACAGCTGGAACGTGTCGGCGTCCACGACGTGCAGCAGGTAGCCGGCGTCCTGCGCTGCCGCGACGATCGCCTCGGCGCGACCGACGGCCCGCAGGGTGAGCGTGTCGAAGAAAACGTCGTGCACGACCTCGACCCCGGCGTCACGCGCCACGGCGGCGAGTGCACCGGCGGTCCGGGCGACCCGTCCGGCGATGAACCGCAGACCCTCGGGCCCGTGGTAGACCGCGTACATCGAGGCCATCACGGCGAGCAGGACCTGCGCGGTGCAGATGTTGCTCGTCGCCTTCTCGCGGCGGATGTGCTGCTCGCGGGTCTGCAGGCTGAGGCGGTATGCCATCTGGCCGTCGGCGTCGAAGGACACCCCGACCAGGCGACCGGGGAGCTGGCGCTCGAGGCCGGCGCGCACCGCGAGGTAGCCGGCGTGCGGGCCACCGAAGCCGAGCGGGACGCCGAAGCGCTGGCTCGTCCCGACGGCCACGTCGGCGCCGAGGTCGCCGGGGCTGGCGAGCAGGGTCATCGCGAGCAGGTCGGCCGCGACGACGGCGATGCCGCCACCGGCGTGGACCCGCGCGATGACGGACGACGGGTCGACGATGCGGCCCGAGGCGCCCGGGTACTGCACGATGACACCGAACGCACCGTCGAGCTGGTCGTCGCTCGGGCCGTCGGCAGCGTCGAACGCGCGCAGCGTGATGCCCACGGCGTCGGCACGGTGGTCGAGCAGCGCACGGGTCTGCGGCAGCAGGTCGGCGTCGACGAGGAACGCGTCGCCCTTGACCTTGGACGCGCGGCGGGCGAGGAGCATGCCCTCGACCACGGCGGTGCCCTCGTCGAGCATCGAGGCGCCGGCGGTGGCCATGCCGGTCAGGTCGGACACCATCGTCTGGAAGTTGATGAGTGCTTCGAGGCGGCCCTGCGAGATCTCCGGCTGGTAGGGCGTGTACGCCGTGTACCAGCTCGGGTTCTCGAGCACGTTCCGCTGGATCACCGCGGGCGTGTGGGAGCCGTGGTAGCCGAGGCCGATCATGGCGCGGCGGACGGTGTTGCGGCCGGCCTTGGCGCGGAGCTCGGCGAGCGCCTCGGTCTCGCCGACGGCGGCCGGGATCACCGAGTCGGCGACGGGGCCGACGTGGATGGACTCCGGGATCGCCGCACGGACCAGGGCGTCGAGCGACGGCTGCCCGACGACGTCGAGCATGGCCTGCTGGTCGGCCGGGGTGGTGCCGATGTGGCGGTCGGCGAAGGACGTCTGGAGGTTCTCGAACGCGGTCATGCGATGGAGGCCCGGTACGCGTCGTGGTCCATCAGGTCCTCGGGGAACGAGGTGCCGTCGACCTTGATCTTCACGAGCCAGCCGGCACCGAACGGGTCCTGGTTGACCGTGTCGGGGGTGTCGACGACGGCGTCGTTGACCTCGACGACCTCGCCCTCGATCGGGGCGAAGAGCTCGCCGACGCTCTTGGTCGACTCGATCTCGCCGATCTGCGCACCGGCGGTGGTGGCGGTGCCGACGGCGGGGAGCTCGACGTAGACGACGTCACCGAGCTGCTCGGCGGCGTGGTCGGTGATGCCGACGGTGACGGTGTCGCCCTCGACGAGCAGCCACTCGTGGTCGGCCGTGTACTGGAGTGCGGTCTGGTCGGTCATGGGGTCAGCCTTTCGAGGCGCGGCGGTAGAAGGGGAACGCGGAGACCGTGCTGGGGACGGCAGTCCCGCGGACGTCGATGTGGAGGACCTGTGCCCCGTCCGACACGGCGGCGAGCGCGGCCGGGTCGACGAAGGCCATCGCGACCGGGTGGCCGAGCGTCGGCGAGAGCGCGCCCGAGGTCACGGTGCCGACGACCGTGCCGTCGAGCACGACGTCGTAGCCGGCTCGGGGAGCACGGCGTCCCTCGGTCACCAGGCCGACGAGCACGCGGGCGTCCGCGGACGGGGTGACGCCGGCCGCACCGACGAAGTCGCCGTCCTTGGCGACGACGCGGCCGAGGCCTGCCTGGGCCGGGCGGACGTCGGTGCCGAGCTCGTGCCCGTACAGGGGCATGCCGGCCTCGAGCCGCAGGGTGTCGCGTGCGGCGAGGCCTGCGGGGACGACCCCGCGGTCGGCACCGGCCTCGAGCAGGGCGTCCCAGAGCACCGGGGCGGTGTCCGGGTCGGTGTAGACCTCGAAGCCGTCCTCGCCGGTGTACCCGGTGCGCGCGACGAGCACGTCGGCACCGTCGAACAATGCGTGCAGCACCCGGTAGTAGCCGAGTTCGTCGAGCGGGGTCTCGGGCTGCAGGCGGTCGGCGACGACGAGGGCGTCGAGCGTGCCGGCCGCCGCCGGTCCCTGCACGGCGACGAGGGCCGTGGTGTCGGAGTCGTCGGAGACCTCGATGTCGAACCCGTCGGCCCGGGCGGTGAGCGCGCTGACGGCCACATCGCGGTTGGAGGCGTTCGCGACGACGAGGAAGACGTCGTCGTCGGTCCGGTACACGACGAGGTCGTCGAGGATCCCGCCGTCCTCGGCGAGCAGCAGCGAGTACTTGGCGCGGCCGATCGGCATGGCGCCGAAGGACCCGGCCAGCGCGTGGTCGAGGAAGGCGACGGCGTCGGTGCCGGTCACCCCGATCTCGGCCATGTGCGACAGGTCGAAGACCCCTGCGGCCTCGCGCACGGCGTGGTGCTCGGCGAGGTCCGACGAGTAGCGCACGGGCATGCGGTACCCGGCGAAGTCGGTGAAGGTCGCACCGGCGGCCTCGTGCACGGCTTCGAGCGGCGACGAACGCTGACCTGGCGTGGGCAGTGGGGACGGACTCATGGCGGAGTTCTCCTGGCATCGGCAGGGCCCGGCGACGATCGCCGGGTGGAACTCCCCCTCTGTCATGGGCCTGAGAGTTTCACCGCGGCCCGTGAGGTCCGGCGGCTTTCACCGTGGGCGAGACGACCGAGCGTCTGCTTTTCAGAGTGGCCTGTCCGCTGCGGTGTGGGACCTGAGAGATTGACGGGGGGATTGCTCCTTCGGTGCCGTGCGTGTGCCCGAGGGCACGACGTACCCGGAGGTACGTGCACGGCGTCTCCCGCGACGGATGAGCGGCCGGTGTGTTCAGTTGTCCGCCCAGAGCATACCGAGACCGCGTTACGAGCGTGTGTCGTGGCCCCGGCCTTCGACATCTCGTAGAATGCGGGGATGGCCGGACAACGATCGCGCCCCCGCGGGCAGCTGGAGCAGGCGGTGCTCGACGCACTCCGCTCCGCCGACGCAGGTCTCACCGCACGCCAGGTGCTCGACGCGTTCCCGGAGCCCCGCCCCGCGCTGACGACCGTCCTCACCGTGCTCGACCGGCTCGGCCGCAAGGGCCAGGTGGAACGGGAACAGCACGACGACGCTCCCCTGACGTTCCGCGCCGTGCACAGTCGCGACGAGCAGACCGCGTCGCTGATGTCGAGCGCGCTCGCCGCGTCCTCCGACCGCGAGGCCGCACTGCTGCAGTTCACCGGCTCGCTCGCCTCGGACGACCTCGAGGCCCTGCGCCGCGCCCTCGACGCCCGCGCCCGCTCCTGACCGGCTGCGCACCGTGGTCGTCGCCGGCATCGCGCTCATCGTCCTCGCACTCGCGGTGGTGGTGTTCGCGCCCCGGGTCCTGACCCGTTCCGCCTGGACGATCGACCTGCCCCGCACCGCGCTGGTCTGCTGGTCGGTCGCGGTCCTGCTCGGCGTCGTCGGCTTCGTGGTCGGCATCACCCTCGTGGTGCTCGCGGACCGTCCGGTCACCGAGCTGTTCGGCGGGGACGGCTCCCCCACGCACGGCTTCAACGTCGGCGTCGCGCTGCTCGGGGTCGTCGCGTTCGTCGTCGCGGTCCGGGTGCGCCCCGGCCCGGAACACGAGGCCGTCCGGCAGGCGATGCGTTCCGGTGTCGCCCCGCACCGCGAGATCGACGGCACCCCCGTCGCCGTCGTCGAGGCCGACCACGCACTGGCGTGCGCCGTGCCGGGGCGGAGCGGTGGCGTCCTCGTCAGCACCGGCTTGGCAGACCGGTTGCGCACCGACGAACTGGAGGCCGTGGTCGCCCACGAACGCGCCCACCTGACCCAGCACCACGCGGCTGCGGTCGCGGTCGCCGAATCGATCGAACGTGCGGTCCCGTGGGTGCCCGGTGCGCGCGCCATGGCGCGGTCGACGCGTGTGCTCGTGGAGTTCGCCGCGGACGACGCGGCGGCCCGTCGCGTCGGACGCGATGCCCTGCGCCGGGCGGTGCTGGTGGCGGACGGGAGCAGCGCGCTCGGAGCGATCCGTGCCTCCAGGCTGTCCTGAACGGGACGATCCGAGACTGCGCCGTCGCCCACACGGCTGTCGTGACGCACCACGTGTCGGGGGCGAGGCATATGGTGATCGGACCGTGAAGCCTTTGACCGAAGCCGACATCCGATCGTCGTTCGTGAACGCCACCCCCGACGAACTCGCACAGCTGCCCATCCCGGGCCTGCACGAGACGCTCTGGGACGAACGCGAGTTCCTGGGCTGGCGCGACCCGCAGGCCGCCCGCCGCGGGTACATCGTGTCCTGGATCGACGAGCGCCCCGTGGGCATCGTCGTCCGGTCCGCCGGTGGCTCGCTGCGCCCCGGCATCGCCGCGATGTGCTCGTTCTGCCACTCGCCGCAGCCCGCGACCCAGGTCCGGCTGTTCTCCGCCGCGCGTGCCGGTGAGTCCGGGCGCAACGGCAACACGATCGGCACGTACATCTGCGAAGACCTCGGGTGCCCGATGCTGATCCGCACCGCGCCCCCGCACCTGAACCCGCCGGCGACCATCGCGATGCGTGGTGCCTCCCTGCTGCAGCGCGTGCAGAACTTCACCGCGGACATCACCAAGACGGCGTGAGCCGGTTCGGCACCGCCCGCTGGGCCGTGGTCGAGGAACTCGGCGACGGCCGGTGGCGGCTGACCCTGCGGGACGAGGCCGACGACGAACTCGGCGCCTTCGGCCTGGGCGTCGAGGGGCCGTGGGACCCCGACGTCGAGCCGCACGTCGGGTTCGTGCTGGTCCAGCTCGGCTTGACGCTGCGCGGCGCTCGGCCGTGGCGCATCGACGAACTCGGTGACCACCGGGCGCCCGTCCTGTCGCTCGGCTGAGCGAGGATGCCCGACCGGCGTCCGCTCGCGCAGCCGGTCCGCTCGGTCAGTCCGCGGCGACGAAGTTGCGCAGGATCTCTCGATCGTCGTCGGCGCGCATCGCCCAGGCGAGCTCGCTGCGGTGGTCGCTGCCCTCGAGGGGCAGGAGCGCCACGGTGTCGGGTGCGGCGAGCGCGGCGCTCTCCGGCACCACCGTGACACCGAGGCCCACCCCGACCAGGTGGAGCACGGTCGCCCACGTCGTGGCCTCCTGCACGATGACGGGACGGCGGCCACCGGCGGTGACCGGTGCGAGGTTGCGCTCGGTCGCCAGGGCCCCCGCGACCGCCGGGAAGAACACGAACGGCTCGTCGACCAGTTCGGTGCCGCGAATGCGATCCCGATCCGCCAACCGGTGGCCGCGCGGGACAGCGGCGACGAAGGCCTCGGACCGGAACGGCAGCAGCCGCACGGCGGGGTCCGGGTCGGCATCGCGGACGACGGCGAGGTCGAGCTCGCCGCGGACGATCCGGGCGAGCAGGGTCGACGAGTACCCCTCGGTCAGTTCCACCCGGACCAGCGGGTAGCGCTCCCGGAACGCCTGCACGCGTTCGATCGGACCGAGGGGCAGCGCGGAGACGACGAACCCGACGTCGAGCCGCCCGACCTCGCCCCGACCGACCCGCACCGTCTCGTCGAGGTCCCGTCGCACCTGCCCGAGCAGCGATCGCGCACGCCCCTGCAGCACCCGGCCGGCTGCGGTCAGGGCCACACTGCGGCTGGTCCGGACGAACAGGTCGACCCCGAGCGCGCGTTCGGTCCGCCGGATCTGCTGGGACAGCGCGGGCTGGGCGATCCGCAGCTGCTCGGCAGCACGGCCGAAGTGCAGCTCGTCGGCGACGGCCAGGAACGCCCGCAGCTGCCGGAGGTCGACGTCCGGTTCTCGATCCATGCACACAGGGTATCGATCAGCGCGAACGAGTATTGGACGTGACTGCATCACCGCCCGAGGATGGTTGCATGCCCGAAGCGACTTCCACCGTCACCATCGCCGACCTCGCCACCCCCGCGGACGCCGAGGCGTTCCGCACGCTCAACGAGGCGTGGATCACCCGGTACTTCACCCTCGAGGACGAGGACCGCGTGTTCCTCTCCGACCCCGTCGGCCGCGTCGTGGACCAGGGTGGAGCCGTCCTGGTCGCCCGGCTCGACGACCAGGTCATCGGGTGCATCGGGGTCGTGCCCACCACCCCCGGAGTGTTCGAGCTCGTGAAGATGGCCGTCTCCCCCGACCACCAGGGGCACGGCACCGGGCGGAAGCTCATCACCGCCGCGCTCGACCGGGCACGCGAACTCGGTGCACACCGCATCGACCTGGAGAGCAACGCGCAGCTCACCAGCGCCGTGCACCTGTACGAGGCGTTCGGCTTCCGGCACCTGCGCGAGGACGAGGTCGCCCCGAGCCCGTACGTGCGGGCCGACGTGCACATGACCCTCGACCTGCACTGACGTTCGACCTGCACTGACGGCGGCCCCGTCCCGGTCCCGGTACGCTCGCGGCATGGCGACGTACGAGGTGCAGGCGGTCCGCGAGGCCGGCGCGTGGCAGGTCTTCATCGACGGCTTCATGGTGACCGAGGTGTCCCGGTGGCCGTCCGTCGGGTTCGTGGCCCGCGAGCTCCTCGCGATGGACCGTGACGACGACCTGCGCATCCGCGTCGTCGGCCGCAACCAGTACGTGGCCTGATCGCAGCGGAGCTCGATGACCCGGGCGGTCAGCGAGCGGCGGCGACCAGCTGTTGTGCTCGCTGGTGCGAGACGTGCAGCAGCGGTCCGATCTCACGCACCGTGAGCCCGCACTCGTGCAGCACCAGCGCCGCGGCGGCGGTCTCCTTCGCTGCCTCGACGCGTGCGCGCTCGGACTCCTCGCGGAGGGCGACCGCACGGTCCAGGTGCGCCTGCGCCGCTTCGGGCATCGCCACCTCGACGACGAGTTCGAAGGACTCCGGATCGCGGTCGTCGTTCATCAACGAGAGCCAGTCGCGAGCCATCAGCTCGATCTCTCGTTCGCGCTTCGCCTGCGTCCGGATGACGCCGTCGATCCAGATCACCCAGTACTTCTTGCCGCGCTCCGCGCGCACCGTGTGTCGGCTCATCGTCGCCCATCTCCTCTTCGGTCGCAGTCACGGAGGATGCCGCGCGCCGTCATCTCCTCCACCTCTCGGTGCCTCGGAACGACGACCGTGTTCCGACCGAAGCGGAACAGGTCGTGTCTCCCGCCGTGGCGGTGGAACACGAACTCGACGTCGTTCTCGTCAGCCTTCCGAGCGAGCCGGCGGAGCAACTCCGTGCGCTTCACCGTAGCTGGCCAACTGTGACTAGGCAATCCTGCCTATCTCGATTGGACACTGTCGGATCGGATCTCTGCATGCACCGACCGTGGCGGTCCGCGGAGCGCGATCCAGGAGACTCAACGCGGATCTGTGAACAGATTTCAGCCAGGGCGAGTTGTGGAAGACGAGCCTTCCAGCCGCGTCGCCGGCACGCGCCGGTCAGGCGCGGGTCAGGAGCAGGTCAGGCGACGTGCCAGACCAGCCCCTCCTGCGCGCTCGACGGGTACGCCGAGGCGATCCGGAACACGGCCTCGCGCAGGGTCTCCGGTGAGCACGCCAGGTTGAGCCGGACGAACCCGCGCCCCTCGGACCCGAACCCCAGCCCGGAGTTGAGCGCGACGTACGCGTGCTCCCGCAGCGGTACCGCGGGGTCGTCGCCGAGGCCGATGCCGCGGAAGTCGAGCCACGCCAGGTACCCGGCGCGCGGCCTCGTGTAGACGACCCCGGGCAGGTGCTCGGCGAGCAGCTTGGCGAGCAGTCGGTCGTTCGCCACGATGCGCGCCACGACGTCGTCGAGCCAGTCCGTCGCCAGGGTGAACGCCGCCAGGTTCGCGTGCAGCCCGAGGATGCTCGTGCGGCAGGCGACCTCCTCCCACAGGGTGTCGAGGAGCGCGGCGGTCCGGGGATCGCCGGCAACGATGACCGAGCACTTCACACCGGCGAGGTTCCACCCCTTGCTCGCCGAGGTCACGCACACGCTGCGGGCACCGAGCGGCTCGGCGACGGCGGCGAACGGGGTGAACTGCACGCCGGGGTGGGTCAGGGGCGCGTGGATCTCGTCGCTGATGACGAGGACGTCGTACTTCGCGGCCAGTTCGGCGATCGCGACGAGGTCGGCCCGGTCGTGGACCAGTCCGACGGGGTTGTGCGGGTTGCAGAGCAGGAACACGCCGACCCCGTCGGCGAACGCCCGCTCCAGGCCCTCGAGGTCGAGCCGGTACTGCCCCCACTGCTCGAGTAGCGGGACCTCCTCGACCTGACATCGGGCCTCTTCGACGAGCTCGAAGAACGGCGGGTACACCGGCGGCGTGATCGCGACGCGCCCGCCGTCGGGCAGCGCGAGCCGCAGCGACTCGACGATCCCGACGCTGACGTCGGTGGCCAGGTGGATCCGCGACGGGTCGATCTCCCAGTCCCAGCGGTCCAGCGCGAACTGCGCGAAGGCCGGAGCGAGCGGCCCGGGGCCGTCGAGGTACCCGAGGTCGGACTGCGAGACCCGCTCGATCAGGGCCTGCCGGATCGCCGGGGCGACGTCGTGGTCCATCTCGGCGACGAACAGGGGCAGCACGTCGGGCGCGTACCGCGTCCACTTGATGCTCGTCCGGACCCCGCGGAGCGTACCGACCGGGTCCTGCTCGTCGCTCGCCATGCGTCCCAGCATGCCCCTGCCAGGAGGCCCGGCGCGACTCCGGACGTCATCCCGCGTCGTCTTCGGGTGGGCTCGCGGCCGGGGGCCGCCCCGTCTCGGGCCCCAGCGCCTAACGCGAGCCGGCTGGGTTCAGGGGCGAGACGGCCAAGCGCCTACTGACTGCAAGTACTCCGTGGCATCGGCATCCTCCCGGAATTCCAAGAGCGCCCCGACCTTCTGCAAGAGGACCTCGCGCACCTCTGCTGGAGTAGCGAAAAAGAACTCCTTGCGGGAATTGGCCTGATTCAGTGCCCGGGCCGCAAAGTGCCGGTGGAGCTGTGTCTCCAGGGTGACGGCGTCCTCGGAGAAGTAGATCGTGTGCACGTCGAATCGGAACGGCACTGAGGCTCCGCTCAGTTCGCTCACACGATCCAGAGGCTCAAGTCGTCGAGTCAAACCGATCTTGACGACGTCCGGACCGAATGCGCCCCTGTTCGAGATCACGTAGACGTAACCCGCACGGATGTTGGCAGCACGGAAGTCGTTCTGAGCGATGGCGTCATCGATGGCGAGCAGTCGATGTTCGAGGTCCGCGTCACTCTGCCCACTGCGGTGTAGCTGCGCGAGAGTCTGTTGAATGAGCGCGCGTTCTTTGTCGAGTCGCTCACGCTCGGCGTCGAGCTCCTGCTGAACGCGCCGCTCCTCACGGAGCTGCGCTCGCTCGTCGCGCTCCCGTTCACGCTCTTCCTGCTTCTTCATCAGCCAGTCAGCCGTGAGTTCGATTTCTTCTTCGCGAAGTGAGTGGAACCCGGGAGCGATCCGCATCTCCATCATCGAGCCGAGCTTCGCAATGGCATCGCGTGACTTCTCGAGTCGGCGCTTCGCTGTCTCCGCATTTCCCGCACGAAGTGATCGGATTGAGTTGTCAGCTTCGGCGTTGTACGCGCGGAGCATCAGCTTTGACAGATCATCGGTCATCTTCCGTCCCTTCGCGAGGGAGTTGTCGAAAGTGAACATGTTCGAGCGTTCGATCGCCCGACCGGAGCGGACGAGACCGGCGATTCGTGCCTCGATGTCCTTCAACCGTTCTTTGTAGGCGGCCGCATCTTCGAGGGGATGGTGGTAACGGTAGATACCGACCTCTTGGAGGACCCGCTCATCATCAAGCGGCACAACTTGCTCGTCGGCGCCCGAGTTGAGGGCAGCACGGAGGTCCCGAATCGTGGCTTCGAGCGAATCGATCTTCTCGTCGCGGGAGTCCCCGTCGGCTTTCAGGCGTGCCGAGCGGCGCTCGCGGACAACAGCCGTGCTCGCAGGTTCTGCAGGACTCGGAAGCGAGGGTTGACCGGACGGTGTATGAGCATCTGGCGACGGAGCCGGATCACCTTCTGCGAGCCACAATTCCCACCCCTCAGGAGGGGTGGGCCAGTCGGCGGGAGGGGTCCAAGACGGGGGCGGCGTCCATCCCACCGGCACCGCAGGCCAGCCCGGAGGCGGGTTGAACCGACGTCCAACGTTCACGAGCGGCGCACCCCGCCGGGGTCAACGACGACGAGTCCAGCAGGATTCTTCGAGGTAGCTGCTCCGAGGAGTTCCAGTGTCGCCGACGGCACAACCCCCGTGAGGTCGAACGCCGTGAATTGGTCCCGTGAGGCGCTCACGGCGACGAGCGGGAAGAAGCGATCCAGGCCGGTCGCGGGGTCTTTCGTCGCCGGTCCGACCTGCAGTGCCACCGTCTGAATGATGCCGCGGCGATCTGCTTCGAACACCTCGTGCAGCGTCCGCAGTGCGACCTGCGCCAACGCGTCGCCGTACCGCTCGTTGATGTCTTTCTTCGTTGCGGGGCTGCCGACGATCTCGTCGTTGGCCTTCACCCAGCGATAACTCTTGACGGCCGGGACCGCGTCCGGCGCCGGAGTCACCGCCCGGATGAGCGCCTCGGACGTACTTCCATCGAACTCAGCCTGGTGCGTCACCTCGAAGGCGTCCGGGTACACGGAGTTGGCCAGCACGATGTCGACGTACTCTTCGACAGCCTCGGTCACGCCGTAGCCGAGTCCGGCGATCAGCGCGTCGATCTCACCGTTGTGCTCCGCAACCTCAGCCTCGCGAAGTCGGCATTCAGCGTTGTAGCGCTCTCGCTCAGCGCCGAGGAGTTCCACCCGACGCTGTTCGATCTCGTTGTGCTGCCGGTCCGCTTGAGCCTGCCGTTCAGGCAAGGAGGCACGGAGTGCCTCCCACTCAGCAGACGCGGCCTGGAAACCGGCCCACCACTCTTGCTTCAGCTGATCGTGCTTCTTCTTCTTTCCGAACATCCCCTTCGGGGCCGGCGGTTCCTGCCACACCGGCTGCGGCGGCAGAACAAGGGGAAGCGGACGGGGGCGCGGAATCTCGAGATCTGGGTGCGGGAACGGCGGGTGGTTTGCCGTGCGCTTGAGCTCTTCGAGATCGACGTGGTCGTCAACGTCGAGCGTTGCAGCGAGAAGGTTCGCAATGGCTTCGTTGATCGCTTGGACCTCTGCGTTCAGCTCATCGGCCTCTGCCTTGCGCGCCTCACCGTAGGCAGCCTGCGCCTCGCGTTCGAGGCGCTTTCTTTCCGCGTCAGTGGCGCGAGCGGCAGCAGCATTCGCACGCTCCGCCTGCGCACGAGCGCGCTCCACCGCAGCGACGGCCGCCGCTTGCTGGCGCACTACCGCCGCTTGCTGGCGCTGCGCTCGAGCAGCGTTTGCTTCCGCGACCCGCTGTTGGTGTTGGATCTCCGCGAAGAATCCGCGCTTCCGTGCCACTGGTGGACCTCCCAAGTTGCTGACAACGGAAGCCTATCCATGACTGAAACTTCATCTACGGCATGACGCGAGCTCCTTTCGGCCTCCGCGTTGTCCGGCTGATCGGTCCAGCTTCGCTGACCGCTCGGCACTGCCCGCCCCGTCGGCCTACTGTCGGCAGCATGAGCACGAGCACCGCCGACAAGGCCGTCACCCTCAAGCAGCTGCACGAAGCCCCCGAGATCCTGCGCGTCGTGAACGTGTGGGACGCGATCACCGCCAAGGTCGTCAGCGACCTGCCCGGCACGAAGGCGATCGCCACCGCCGGGCACTCGATCGCCGCGTCGTACGGGTACGAGGACGGCGGCATGCCCCTCGAACTCGCCCTGTCCGGGGCGGCGATCGTCGCGGCCGCCACGGACCTGCCGGTCACCGCGGACCTGGACGACGGCTACGAGGACCCCGCCGAGACGATCCGCCGCGCCATCGGCTCGGGCATCGTGGGCGCCAACGTCGAGGACCGGCTGCGTCCCTTCGACGAGGCCGTCGCCCGCGTCGCCGCGATCACCGCTGCGGCACAGGCCGAGGGCGTCGACTTCCAGCTGAACGCCCGCACCGACGCGATCGTGCGCGGCGGCGAGCGCCCGATCGACGAGAGCATCGAGGACGCGATCACCCGCGGCAAGGCGTTCCTGGACAACGGCGCCGCCCTGGTCTTCGTGCCCGGCGCGATCGAGCGTTCCGTGGTCGAGCGACTCGTCGCCGGTCTGGGCCGCGGCAAGCTCTCGGTCATCGGCCTGCCCGGTGCCCTGCCCGCCGCGGAGTACGAGGCGCTCGGCGTCGCCCGCATCTCGTACGGCCCGCTCACGCAGCGGGTCGCGCTGCGCGCGCTCCGTGACCTGGCGACCGACCTGTACGCCGACGGCGTCGTGCCGGAGGACACCCCGACCCTGAACTGACGGAGCGGACGGACGGGAGGCCCGGTGCCAGCTGGCACCGGGCCTCCCGTCCGTCCCGTGGTCGCGTCACGCGACCCGCTCAGCTCATCCGAGCGCCGGGTACAGCGCGGGCGTGGTGCGCGCGTGCGTCTCCTGCTCGAAGGCGTAGCCGAGGCCGATGACCGTGCTCTCGTCGAACGAGCGGCCGAGGAACTCCAGGTTCACGCCGGCACCGGTGATCGTGTTGTCGGCAGCGGTCGCCTGGCCCATCGGGACGGTGATCGCCGGCATACCGGTGTTCGGGCTGAGGCGCATGTTCGTCGACTGCGTGCCGTACGGCGTGCCCGACGGGTAGACGAGCGCGTCGAGGTCCTGGTCGTCGAGCATCTGCGTCACGAGCTGCTTGCCGGTGGCGAGCTGCGTCGTGTGCGACCCCGTCGGACCGGCCCACGCCTGGTACTGCGTGTCGGTGATCAGGTCGCGCGACTGGTAGGTGCTCTTGCGGCTCGGCACGTACTCGCCCGAGGCCAGGATGCCCTGCAGCGAGCGAGCGGCGACGTCGGGGTCGAGGTGCTTCGCCACGTACTCGTCCAGGTCGTGCTTGAACTCGTTCGTGCTGCCGCTGCCCTCGGACAGGACCCGGTTGAAGGCCGTCGTCGCCGTGATCGGGACGACGGTGGCACCGGCGGCCTCGAGCTTCGCGACGGAGGCGTCGAACAGGCGCTTCGTCGTGGCGTTCGTGCCGACCATGCTCGTCACGTAGCCGATGCGGGAGCCCTGCAGGGAGTCGGCGTCGAGCGACGCCGTGTACGACGTCGGCACCTTGCCGGCCTGCGCAGCCGTCGCCGGGTCCGCCGCGTCCACGCCGGTGACGGCGTCGAGCGCGACCGCCGCGTCGGTCACCGAGCGGGTGATCGGGCCGCCGGTGTCCTGCGACAGGGCGAGCGGGATGATCCCGTCACGGCTGGTCAGGCCGACCGTGGGCCGGATGCCGACGAGCTGGTTGTACGTCGACGGCACGCGGATCGACCCGCCGGTGTCGGTGCCGAAGCCGATGCCCGCGAGGTTCGCGGAGATCGCCGCACCGGTGCCGCCGCTCGAGCCACCGGCCGTCTGCGCCGTGTTGTACGGGCTGGCGACCAGGAGCGACGAGCCCGCGGGCTGGTTCGACGAGAACTCGGAGACGAAGCCGAAGGCGAACTCGTCGAGGCTGGCCTTCGCCAGGATCACGGCGCCGGCGTCGCGCAGGCCGGTGACCATGGCGGCGTCGGTGTCGGTCTGGTTGTCGTCCCAGCAGCCGCAGCCACCGGTGGTCGGCATGTCCTTCGTGTCGTAGTTGTCCTTCACCGCGATCGGCACGCCGAGCAGCATGCTCGTCATCCCGTGCTCGGCGCGCTCGGCGTCCGCGGTCTTCGCGGCGGCCAGGGCGTCGGCGTTGGTGGTGACGATCGAGTTGAGCGGGCGCCCGGTCGACGCGGTGTCGACCTTCGCGCGGTCGTAGGCGGCGATGCGGTCGAGGTAGTCCTCGGTGATCGCGACCGACGTGGTGACGCCGGCGTTCATCGCGGCCTGCATGTCGATGGTCGACGCCTCGACGAGCTGGAAGGGGCCGTCGTCGTAGATCATCCGCTGGGACAACCCGGCCAGGTCGGCGACGGTGATGGTGCCGTCGGCGTCGGTGTCCGCGGCGCTGACCGTCGCCCAGTCGGTGCTCGCGGTCGTCGCACCGAGGTGGTCGGTGAGCACGGCGAGGTCGGCCCGGGTGACCTGGTCGTCGCCGGTCAGGTCGAGGTCCGTGTAGTACGGCGCGAGCATGGCGGCGGGGCTGGCGTCGACGGCCGCGGGTGCTGCGGCGGCGGTGATCGCGGGGGTCGCGGCGAGGACGGTGCCGACGAGGGCGATGAGCGAGGCGCCCGCGATGGCGGTGCGCTTCTTGCTGGCGGCCTGCTTGCGGGCGGCCTGCTTCGTGGCGGCCTGCTTGCTGGCGGCCTGCTTCGTGGCGGTCATGCGGAGGCTCCGGTGCGGTCGCGGCGGGCACGACGGGCCCGCAGGGTGATCAGGGTGCCGCCGGCTGCGAGCAGGGCGATGGACGCGGCGATCCACGGCGCGACGTCGGCGCCGGTCCAGGCGAGGTTGCCTCCGGCAGGACGGTCGTCCCCGCCGGCTCCTGCCCCGGCGGTGGCGCCGTCGGTCGGACCGGCGCCCGGTGCCGTCGGGTCGCCCGTTCCGCCACCGTCGCCGGGCGGCGTGGTCGCACCCGGCGTCGGCGTGGCCGTCGGGGCGGTGGTCGCGGCCGCGGCGACCACGACGGTGGTGCTCGCCGGGGCGTCGAGGGTCGTCGACGTGCCGTCGGAGCCGGCGAGGGTGATGCTCGTGACGTCGAGGTCGACGCTGCCGACCGCCGTCGGGGTCAGCGAGATCGAGGTGGCCAGGTCGCCGTCGAGTGCCGGTGAGGTGCCGAGGCGGGTGTGCACGATCGTCAGGGCGTCGCCGTCCTGCTCGACGCTGTCGAAGCCACCGTCCGGGCCGGTGACGCTGTCGTCCCGGTACTGCACCGAGTCGGCCTCGAGCGTGATCTCGTACGCGTAGACGTCGGCCGTGTCCGGGATCGTCAGGTCGACGTCCAACGCGGTGCCGACGGTCACGGTGGCCGGGGCGTCGATGGTGGCGGTGGTCGCGGTGGGTGCTGCCTGGGCCGGAGCGGCCGTCAGGACGGCGAGGCCGAACGCCCCGGCGGCGACGAGCGTCGAGGAGACGATCGTCGCGCGGGGGCGCAGCCGTGGTCGGTGCTGCATGGGCGCAGTTCCTTCGGGTGGGGTGGAGGGGTGCTGAGCGGGTACTCAGTGAACCGAAAGCTAACGGGGTGCTGTTTCCGGTTCTGGCCCGGCACGTTTCCGCCCCGTTACGGCTCGTTCCTGCCGCTACTGTCGTGCCATGTCGGTCGATGTCGAAGCCCTGCTCACCCCGCCCTCCCCCGTCGCTGCGCGTGCACTGGAGGTCGTGCGGGCATGGTCCGAACCCGCCCTCGTGCACCACTGCCTGCGCTCGTGGGCCTGGGCCGTCCTGCTCGCCCCGACGGTCGACCTCGAACCGGACCCCGAGCTGCTCTTCGTGGCGACGATGCTCCACGACCTCGGCGTGACTCCGTCGTTCGACGCCCACGGGGTGCCCTTCGAGGACGCCGGCGGCGCGGTCGGCGCGGTCTTCGCGCTCGGTGCCGGGTGGGACGCCGTGCGAGCCCGTCGGGTCGGGGAGATCATCGAACGGCACATGTGGCGGTCCGTCGACCCGGAGCTCGACGCCGAGGGGCACCTGCTCGAGGTGGCGACCTCGCTCGACGTCTCCGGCGTGGGCTTCGACAGGTGGTCGTCGGATGACCTGCGGGACGTCACGGCCGCGCTGCCCCGTCTGGACTTCTCGGCGTCGTTCGACGGGCTGATCCACGAGCAGGCTTCGCGCAAGCCCTCCTCGGCCGCGGCTCGCCTCGACGGCTCGGGCAACGTGGCCGCCGGCGGAGACCGTTGGACGGCGTTCCTGGCGTCCTGACCCTCGGTCCGGTCGCTCGCTGGACTTCTCGGCGGGGTGGGCGTATAGTCTCTGGTTGGTGCACTGCAGCGAACCCATCTGACTCGCGCACACCAACCTCTCGACACCGACTCACCCGAGTCGCATTCCACTCGAGACACCGCTCGATCCGAACGGACGAGCTGCACGTTGAAACTCGACGTGCGCGCCCCGCACTCGATGCGTCGCGCTGGACTGAGACGTCCGCCGACACCGAGTCGCCCTGGCGCCGAATGACCAGGAAGTACAGCACCATGACCAGCAACGAACGAATCACCGTGTTCGGGACCGCACTCGCGGCCCCGACGATCACCCCCGACCGCATCGCCGAGTTCCCGGTGCGCGACGACCGCTCGCAGCGCGAGTACCTCGTGCGCATCGCGGCCGACGACCTGGGGACCTTCGTCACCCGGGGCACCCGGCTCGACGCCGTCGGCGAGGCCGGCTGGACCGTCCCGGGCCGCTCCTGGGCGGGCGAGTCCAGCCGCACCCTGCTGCAGGCACAGTCCGTGCAGGCGGGCGAGATGGCCCTCGCGGCCTAGGTCCACCAGTACGAACGCGAAGCGCCGCCGAGTTCGCTCGGCGGCGCTTCGTCGTTCCCGGGGCAGCGTGGGTCACTGCGGGTTTCGTGCGAGGTTCCGTGAATCGTGCGAGGCAGCGGTCGTCGCACCGTTCACGGAACCTCGCACCGTTCGTGGCATCGCCTCAGTTCAGGCGCTCGAAGACCATCGTGGCCTGCACCCGGTCGCCGCCGCCGAAACCCGTGCTCCCCGAGGAAGCCGTCGTGATCGTGTGCAGCCGGTACCCGAGCGCAGCCTGCGCGTTGATCGCCTTCTCGAGCTCGGTGAGGTTGCCCGAACCCGTCCCGAAGAACTTCTCCTTGAGCACCACCTGCAGCACGACGTAGCTCATGCCGTTCTGCGCCGGACGCGGCTGACCACCCGAAGCGGCCTCGGCCTGGATCCGGCCGATCACTCCGCCGACGCCCGACGCCGCGGGCGCCTGCTGCTGCACCTGCTCCGTCCACGCGGAACCGTCCCACCACCGCATGGCGCCGGAGCCGTCGTCGCACCACCCTGCCTGTGCATTCGTCATGCGCTCATCCTGGCGCACGACGAACCACGTGGGCAGATCAGTTGTTGAAGCGGAACTCCACCACGTCGCCGTCCTGCATGACGTAGTCCTTGCCCTCGATGCGGGCCTTGCCGGCGGCGCGGGCCTCGGCGATCGAGCCGGCTTCCATCAGGTCGTCGAACGAGATGACCTCGGCCTTGATGAAGCCCTTCTCGAAGTCGGTGTGGATGACGCCGGCAGCCTGGGGAGCCTTCCACCCCTTGCCGATCGTCCACGCACGGGCTTCCTTCGGACCGGCCGTCAGGTAGGTCTGCAGTCCGAGGGTGTCGAACCCGATCCGGGCGAGCTGGTCGAGGCCCGACTCGGTCTGACCGGTCGACTCGAGCAGTTCGGCGGCGTCCGCCGGGTCGAGGTCGATGAGCTCCGACTCGACCTGGGCGTCGAGGAACACGGCCTGCGCCGGTGCGACGAGCGCGGCCAGTTCGGCCTTGCGGGACTCGTCGGTCAGGATCGCCTCGTCGACGTTGAAGACGAAGATGAAGGGCTTGGCGCTGAGCAGGCCGAGCTCGGCGATCGGCGAGAGGTCGATCTTCGTGGCGGACAGCAGCGTGCCCTGCTCGAGCGCGGCACGGGCCTCACGAGCGGTCTCGAGCACGATCGGCTCGGTCTGCTTGAGCTTCACGGTCTTCTCGTACCGCGGGAGCGCCTTGTCGATGGTCTCCATGTCGGCGAGGATCAGCTCGGTGTTGATGACCTCGAGGTCGTCCTTCGGGGAGACCTTGTTCGCGACGTGCACGACGTCGTCGTCGGTGAAGCCTCGGACGACCTGCGCGATGGCGTCGGCCTCGCGGATGTTGGCGAGGAACTTGTTGCCCAGGCCTTCGCCCTCGCTCGCGCCCTTGACGATGCCCGCGATGTCGACGAACGACACCGGCGCCGGCACGGTCTTCTCCGAGTGGAAGAGCTCAGCGAGCTGGTCGAGCCGCGAGTCGGGCAGGTTCACCACCCCGACGTTCGGCTCGATCGTCGCGAACGGGTAGTTCGCGGCGAGGACCTGGTTCTTGGTCAGGGCGTTGAACAGGGTCGACTTGCCGACGTTCGGGAGACCGACGATTCCGATGGTGAGAGCCACGGAAGAACAGCCTACCGGCGGCGGCCTGTCGGAGCCGACCCGGGCCTCCAGTCCGTCCGTCAGATCAGCGGACGCGGCCCGCTCATCAGGGGCCGCAGGACCGTGATGCGCCGCTCGATGACGTCGAAGACGTCGGCCTGCAGCCGCTGCGAGCGCCGCCAGTCCCCCGGCACCTGGAGCGAGTGGTCGGCACGGTCGACGGTCTGGAGGCGCGCAGCAGTCCCGGAGACCCGCTCGGGCCGCCACATGGTGTCGTCGCCACCCCCGATCGCGTCGTGCGCGTCAGTCACGGCGGCGAGCGCCGTGGCCAAATCGCCGTGCGTGAGGACCGGGGTGAGCCAGACGCCGGGCACCGCGTGGCGGATCGCCCACGGCAGGGCGAAGCAGCCGAACGACTTCGCGACGACGAGGTCGGGCAGCCGGTCCCCCAGTGCCGCGGCAACAGCGGTCTCGACGAACCCGACCGGATCGGCACCGGCAGCGTCGTCGACGTGCCAGCGTGGCGCGACGACCTCACACCCGGCCGCGGCGGCGATCTCGCTCGTCCACCACAGCAGCGGCGCCTGCTGCCCGTAGCCGGCACCGGCGAGCACCAGGACGAGCGGACGGCGGTCGGTCTCGTTCCCCATGCGCCGAGGCTAGCCACACGCAACGCCGACGGGAACAGAGGGCGATGTCGGCACCCCGTGCGACGATCGGGACCGTGCCGTTGAACTTCACCGCGATCGACTTCGAGACCGCCAACAGCTCGCCCGCCAGCGCCTGCTCCGTCGGGCTCGTGAAGGTCCGCGCCGGCCGGGTCGTCGATCGGGCGTCGTGGTTCATCCGCCCGCCGTTCGGGCACGACGCGTTCCTGGAGTGGAACACGCGGATCCACGGCATCGTCGCCGAGGACGTCACGCACGCCAAGACCTGGGAGCAGCAGTACCCCGACCTGGTGGCCTTCGCCGAGGGCGACGTCCTGGTGGCGCACAACGCCCGCTTCGACATGGGCGTCATCGCCGGTGGCTGCTCAGCGACGGGGATCGACCTGGCCGAGCACCACTCGCTGTGCTCCCTGGCGGTGGCCCGCAAGACCTACGCGCTCGACTCGTACCGCCTGCCGGTCGCCGCGATGGCCGCCGGGTTCGAGGGCTTCCAGCACCACGACGCCGCCGCCGACGCCGAGGCCTGCGCCGCGATCGTCGTGCACGCTGCCGGGCACCACGGGGTCGAGACGGTCGAGGCGCTCGGCGCGGTGACCCGGGTGACGATCGCCCCGGTCCGTGCGCGTGCCGAGAAGCCGAAGGCCGCGAACCAGCCGCGGCTGTCGAACCGGCCGATGGTGTTCGCCGACTGACGGTCTGCGCTGACTGACGGTGTTCGCCGACTGACGCAACGCCCGCTGCGCGCGGCCGGGGTGCCACATCCCCGGTGGTATTGTCACGACAATGCCGTCGGCACCGACGCCGGCATCTCCGCACGTGTGAAGGACCGCGATGACCAACGAAGGCCAGCTGCCGTCCGACCTGTTCATGGACCTGGACCGGTCGGGTCCCATGCCCCTCTACTTCCAGGTCGCCTCGCGCATCGAGGAGTCGATCCGCTCCGGCGCGATGCCACCAGGGGCACGGCTCGAGAACGAGATCGCCCTCGGTGAGCGTCTCGGTCTGTCGCGGCCGACGATCCGACGGGCGATCCAGGACCTCGTCGACAAGGGTCTGCTGGTGCGCCGCCGCGGTATCGGGACCCAGGTCGTGCACGGGCCGGTGACCCGCAAGGTCGAGTTGACGAGCCTGTACGACGACCTGGCGCAGGGTTCGCAGGCTCCGGCGACGAAGCTCCTGCAGCGCAACGACGTCCCCGCGTCCGACGAGGTCGCCGCGGCACTGAGCATCGAGCCCGGCACGACCGTCGCGCACATCCGGCGGGTGCGGTTCGCCGAGGACGTCCCGATGGCGATCCTCGAGAACTACCTGCCGCCGGAGTTCCTCGACCTGACCGACGCGGACCTGCAGGCGTACGGGCTGTACCAGCTGCTGCGCGGCCGAGGTGTCACGATGCGGGTGGCGAAGCAGCGGATCGGGGCCCGTGCGGTCACCGACGAAGAGGCCGGCCTGCTCGAGATCGAGGACGGCGACCCGGTGCTCACGATGAGCCGCACCGCGTACGACGCCTCGGGCCGTGCGGTCGAGTACGGCGTGCACTGCTACCGCCCGGACCGGTACTCGTTCGAGGTCACACTCGTCGACAAGTAAGCCGAGCGGTCACGTGGCCGACCGGTCACGTTCCGTCGCCCGGGGCTGCTCGGCGAGGGGTCACGACACGCTGTCGGCGATGCGCCGAGTGGTCACGAACTGTCGCCCGGAGGCCCGGCAACCGACAGTTCGTGACCGCACGGCGGAACTGAGCGGGGTGTCGTGACCACCCCGCACCCGCACCCGCACCCGCCCCCGCACCCCCTCACCCGAGCGCGGGCACCCCGAGCTCACCCGTGACGTACTGGGCACGCCCGAAGCCGAAGGACCAGTCCTGCGGCCCGTTCTCGACGTAGCCGATGAAGACGTCCTCGGACGCGACACCGATCGCCGCGAGGGCGTCGTGGATCGCCCGGTACAGCGCCGCCTTCGCCTCATCGGTCCGCCCGCGCTGCGTGAACACCTGGATGACGATGACACCCTCGGTGCGCTCGAACCCCAGGCCGGCGTCCTCGGCGATGATCTGTTGCGCGGGGTGCTCGGTGATCACCTGGAACCGGTCCCGTACCGGGATCCCGTACACGTCGACGATGGCCTGGTGAATGGCGTCGGCGATGCCACGGACGGCCTCCGGCGTGCGGCCGGTGGCGAGGTCGATACGGACGAGCGGCATGGTGCCTCCTGGTTGCTCGGACTTTGTCCTTACATACTAACAAGCAAGGACGACCAGGTGTCTAGAACCTCGGCGTCGGTGCCCCGTACGTCAGCGGCCCGTCGACGCGAGCGACGTCGTGCCACGAGCCGTCGACCAGCGATGCCTCCGCGGCCTCGACGATCGACGCGGCAGCCAGCCCGTCGGCGACCGAGGGTGCGAGCTGCTCCCCGCGCTGCACGCTCGCGATGAACTGCGCCGCCTCGATCGTCTTCAGGTCGTCGTACCCCATCGCCGTGCCGGCACCCGGCTGGAACCGCCCGAACTCGCCGTCCCCGGGAGCGACGTAGTGCGTCGCGTACCCGTCGACCTCCTGGCCGTCCAGGTACACCTCGAGCTCGTTGAGGCGCTGGAAGTCCCACCGGACCGAACCGCGGGTGCCGTAGATCTCGAGCGTGTACTCGGCGCGCGGCCCACGCATGACCCGACTCGAGTCCATCGTGCCGACCGCACCGTCCTCGAAGCGGAACAGCAGCGCCGCGTAGTCCTCGTTCTCGACTGCACCGAGCTCGCCGGTCGCCGCGGCGCTGCGGTCGACGATGCCGGCAGCCGGGCGGGGCCGCGACTCGATGAACGTCTCGGCGAGCGCACTGACCGACGCGATCCGTCCGACCACGTACTGCGCCAGGTCGAGTCCGTGCGACAGCAGGTCGCCGAGCACACCCGATCCGGCACGCTCACGCTCGAAGCGCCAGGTCAGCGGGGCCGCCGGGTCGGACGAGTAGTCGGCGAGCAGCGAGCCGCGCACGTTCGTGATCCGGCCGAGTCGTCCACTCCGGACGAGTTCACGGGCACGCTCGATCGCCGGGGCGTGCCGGTAGTTGAAACCGACACTCGTGATGACTCCGGCGCGCTGCACCGCCTGGTGGATGGAGCGCGAGTCGCTGGCGTACCGCCCCATCGGCTTCTCGATCCAGAACGGCTTGCCCGCCTCGGCCGCGGCGACGGCCATCTCGCGGTGCAGGAAGTTCGGCGAACAGATCGACACGACGTCGACCGCCGGGTCGGCGAGGACCTCGTGGTAGTCGGCGACGGCCCGCTCGTACCCGAGCCGCGTCACCGCCTGGTCACGGGCCGCCTCGATCGGGTCGGCCGCGACGACGAGCCGCGGCTGGACGCCGAGCTCCGGGAAGTGGTCCGGCAACGCTCGGTAGGCACGCGAGTGCAACCGCCCCATCCAGCCGACCGAGATCAGCCCGACGCCGATGCTGTCCATGGAGAACTCCTTCGTTCAGGTGACGCGCATTGGAGCGCGACAACGAGCGTAGCCGATGCGGCGGACTTTGTCAGCACATGACGCAACCGCCTGGAGGCCCGGTGCCGGTCTCGGGGACCGGCACCGGGCCTCCAGGCTGGTGCGTCAGCGCGCGGGGCGCGACCCGTGGTTCCGACCGCGGATCGCGCCGCGCATCAGATCGCGTTTCAGATCGCGGGGACGATGATGTCGCAGACCAGGGCGTCGAGCTTCGCGTCGGCGTCCAGGAACTGTCGGAGCGTCGTCACGGTCGCACCGAAGCGGTCGAACTCGTCGATCGTCATGCCGTCCACGTCGTAGCCGCGGGCGAACTCCGGCGTCGCGGCCCGGAGCGCCTCGATGACGTGCACGGGGACCTCGTCGTCGATGGCGTGCGGACGGAACGGGAACGCGTTGTCGTTGATGTCCTTCGTCCACTGGAACGGGGGCGACACCACCAGGTCCCCGCCCTGGAACTCCGACCACTGCAGCGCGTTGCGGAACGCGGCGACCAGCACGCGCGAGCGGAACCCACGCTCCTGGAAGACGCGGTAGGCGTTCTTCACCGCGGCGACACCGGCCCACTCGAGGATGCCCGGGTCCACCATCACGTGGTCGCGCTTGACGACGGTCTTCAGCCAGTCGTCGAAGCGGCCGGCCATCAGGGTGACGACGTGTCCGAACTCCTGCTCCGGCAGGCCCTCGGCAGCACGGCGGTCGAGGGCGCGCTCGATGGCCTCGCCCACGGCGACGACCTGCGGCACGGTGAAGGACACCGTGGCGTTGATCGAGACCCCGCGGTAGGCGGCTTCCTCGATCGCGGCGATGCCGACCTTCGTGGCGGGGATCTTCACGATGATGTTCGGCGCGAGCTGCGAGAACCGGACGGCCTGTTCGACGAGCGCGTCGGCGTCGCGGTGGAACCGGGGGTCGGTCTGCATGGACAGTCGACCGTTCCGGCCGCCGGACGCCTCGAACGCGGGCAGCAGCTGCGCCGCGGCGGCGATGGAGAGCTCCTCGACGGCCTTCCAGCCGATCCAGGACTCCCCCGCCGTCGGGTGCTCCTCGGCGATCTCGCGGATGCGCGGGACCCAGGTCTCCGGGTCCTGCTGGATGCAGGTGTACGCGATCACCGGGTTGCAGGTCGCACCGACGGCACCGTACTCGTGGATGGCGGTCGACAGTTCGCGCGGGTCGGCGGAGTCGTTCCACAGGGCGGTCGGGGTCTGCTCCGCGGCCTGCAGGGTGACGGGGCGGGAGTCGGCGTCGGTGGACGCCTGCGTCTCGAGGGTGGTGGTCATCGGTGGAGTCCCTTCGTGATCGTGTCGAGTTGGAACCGCGACACCGCGTCGGCGTTCTCGTCCTCGGCGAAGACGCTCGAGACCGCGACGGTGTCCTCGCGCGCCGAGAAACCGACCCGGTCGAGCGCCGCCCAGAAGGCGTCGAAGTCGACGTCCGCCTGGCCGACCGGCAGGTGCTGGTGCACCCGGACCGGGTTGCCCGGCGGGTTCGTGATGTAGCGCAGGCCGTGCGAGCGACGGTGGTCGTACGCGTCGGCGACGTGGACCAGCTGCAGCGAGTCACCGGCGGCGTCGATGATCTCGTCCATGTTGCCGCCGTAGTGGAACGTGTGGCAGGCGACGTAGACGAAGCCGACGTGCTTCGAGTTCAGGCCGCGGATCACCCGGAGCGCCTCGAGCCCGTCCTCGACGAAGTCGTCGGGGTGCGGGTCGATGAGCACACGGATGCCGGCGTCCTCGATGATCGGCAGCAGTTCCTCCATCGACCGGTAGAACTGGTCCTCGGACTCCTCGGCACGCTCGGGGCGGCCGGAGAACTCCGTGTTGATGGTGTCCACGCCGAGGCGCTTCGTGATCTCAATGACCCGCTTCCACTTCCGCACCGCAGCCTGTCGGGCGTCCTCGTCCGGGCCCGACCAGCGCAGCACGGGCAGCACGCTCGCCACCTGGACACCGGCGTCACGGCAGGCCGCGGCGAACGCGTCGACCAGGTCGTCGTCGGCCTTCGGGTGCCGGTAGAAGGGGATGAAGTCCTTGTGCGGCGTGAGCTGCAGGTACTCGTAGCCGAGCTCCGCGACCTTGCGCGGGAACTCGAGCAGCGACAGGTCGTGGTGGAACGGGGTCGGGTCGAGCGCGATCTTCGGCATCGATCAGGCCCCGGCGAGCGCGGACGGTGCGGTCGCGTCGATCGTCTCGTCGTAGAACGCCGGCTTCGTGACCGCGTACTCGACCACTTCGTGCGCGCCGGACTGCTGGGCCCGGACCGCGACCTCGGCGACGACGGAGGCGGTGTAGCCGTCCCAGGCACTCGGCCCGTCGATGCCGCCGGTCCGGGCAGCGTCGACCCAGCGCTGCACCTCTTCGTCGTAGGCGGCACCGAAGCGCTCCTTGAAGGACGGCGTGATGCCCTGCGAGGTCGCTCCGGCTGCGACGAGCGAGAGCGACGTGTCGCGGCCGATGTAGGCGACGCCGGACTCGAACACGGCGTCGGTGGTGACCTGGTAGCCGAACTGGGCGTTGACGTTGATCTCGACGATCGCCATCGTGCCGGACTCGGTGGTGAACAGGACGAACTGCGGCTCAGGCAGGTCGGCCGGCGCGAGGGAGTTCTTGCGCGGCTTCTTCACCTCGACGCTCGTGATGGCTTCGCCGGTCAGGAACGGGATGATGTCGATCTCGTGGATCACCGAGTCGTGGATGAGCATCGACTCGCTGAAGTTGGGCGGCGTCGTCGGGTTGCGGTGCGCGTGGTGCAGGGCGAGCAGGGCGCCGTTCGCCCCCGACTCGCGCAGCGCCTTGAGCTCCTGGTACCCGGCGTCGAAGCGGCGCATGAAGCCGACCTGGATGACCGGTCGGGCGGCGTGCTGCTGCTCGAGCTCGACGATGCGCAGCGAGTCCTCGGCGCTGGTCGTCAGCGGCTTCTCGCACAGGACGGTGAGCCCGCGCTCGAGCGCCGTCACCAGGATCGGCTCGTGCAGGAAGCCCGGCGTCGCGATGATGACGGCGTCGATCTCGGTTCGCTCGAGCGCCTCGTCGAAGGACGCGGCGGTGATCGCGCCGGGCGCCAGGGCCGCCGCCGCGGCGGCACGGGCCTGGTCGGGCTCGACGACGGCGACGACGTCGGCGTTCGAGATCTTGGCGGTGATGCGGCGGACGTGGTCGGCGCCCATCATGCCGGCGCCGACGACGGCGACGCGGAGGTTCTGCGTGGTGGTCATGGTGGTGTTCTCCTGGTGGTTGTTGACGCTGCGTGGACGGCGCGTCAGGAGGCGCGGGCGGCCGAGGTCGAGCCGAAGATGTGCTGGAAGGTGCGCTCGGCGATCGGGCCGGGGGCGTCGACGGAGCAGCCGTACATGTCCTGCTCGACGATGCCGAAGACGTCCGGGTTGATCGCGGCGACGGCCTCGATGATCGGGGCGAGTTCCGGGGTGCCGTGCGGCGGCTCGGTCATGATGCCCTGCGACACGGCGGTCGCGAACGGCACGTCGTTCTTGAGCACGTCGAACAGCAGGTCGGTGTCGACCTGCTTGAGGTGCAGGTAGCCGATGCGCTCCGGGTGGGCGGCGATGAGCTTGAGGTTGTCGCCGCCGTAGTAGGCGAAGTGGCCGGTGTCGAGGCAGAGGTTGGTGTACTCGGGGTTCGTGACCTCGAGGAACCGCACGGTCTCCTTGTAGGTGCCGACGTGGCTGTCCGCGTGGGTGTGGAACTGCTGGTGGACGCCGTACTCCTCGAGCAGCGCCTTGCCGAGCTGGTCGTGGCCCTTGCCGAGACGCTCCCACTGCTCGTCGGTGAGCGTGCGCGACTCGAGCACCTCTTCGGTGGCGTCCGAGCGCCACAGGTCCGGGATCGTCACCAGGTGCTCGGCGCCGAGCTTCGCTGCCAGACCGGCGACCGCGACGGCCTGGTCCCACGCACGCTGGAACTGGTCCTCGCCCTTGTGGAACCCGGTGAAGACCGTGCCCGCCGACAGCTTGAGCCCGCGGGAATCGAGCTCGTCGGACAGCTGCGACGGGTCGGTCGGCAGGTACCCGTACGGCCCGAGCTCGATCCACTCGTACCCGGCGGCGGACGCCTCGTCGAGGAAGCGCTGCCACGGCACCTGCTTCGGGTCGTCCGGGAACCAGACGCCCCACGAGTCCGGGGCGGTGCCGATGCGGATCGAGGCGGGCGCCGCGTCGGTGGCGGGGCTGCCGATGGGGGTGGCGGTGTCGGTCATGACGTCGCTGTCGCTTTCTGTCTCGTGAACGGTTCAGCCGAGCAGCGGACGCTGCGTGGCGACCTGCTGCTCGTACTCGGCGCGGGCGGCCTGGGTGCTGGGGAGGGTGGAGGTCTGCGCGACCGGCACGTCCCACCAGCCGTCGCCCTCGGGGGCGTAGACCAGCGGGTCGGAGTTGATGTGCACCAGGGTGGTGTGGTCGTTCGCCTTCGCCTGACGCAGCGCGGCCTTCAGGTCCTCGATGCTGTCCGGACCGGGCTGCACCTCGATGACGTCGACGCCGTACGAGCGGGCGTTGGCGGCGAGGTCGACGGGCAGGGGCTCGCCGTTCTCGAACGACTCGGTCTCGTCGAGGTAGCGGTACTTCGTGCCGAAGCGCTCGGAGCCGACGGTCTCGGACAGGTGCCCGATCGACGCGTACCCGTGGTTCTGGATGAGCACGACGATGATCTTGATGCCCTCGGCCACGGCGGTGACGAGCTCGGTGTGCAGCATGAGGTAGCTGCCGTCACCGACCATCACGATCGCGTCGCGGTCCGGAGCCCCGCGGCGGACACCGATGCCACCGGCGATCTCGTAGCCCATGCACGAGAACGCGTACTCGACGTGGTACCCGAGCTCGTCCCGCACCCGCCAGAGCTTGTGCAGGTCGCCGGGCAGCGAGCCCGCCGCCTGGATCACGACGTCGCGCGGGTCGGAGACCGACTGCACGGCCCCGATGATCTCGGGCTGACCGGGCAGGTCTGCACCGGACGGGGCGAAGGCGCCGTCGACGGCGGCGTCCCACGCCGCCTTCAGCGAGGCGATCTCGGAGGCGTAGCCGGGGTCGACGACGTACGCCGTGTCCGACGTGAGCGACTCCGTCAGGGCGACCAGCGCCTCCCGGGCGTCCGCGATCAGCGGCAGCTGCGAACCGTGCTTGTAGGCGTCGAACGCGGCCACGTTGACGTTGACGAACGTGACGTCCGGGTTCTGGAACGCCGTGCGCGACGCCGTGGTGAAGTCGCTGTAGCGGGTGCCGATCCCGATGACGACGTCGGCCTGGGCGGCGATCGCGTTGGCGGCCGCGGTGCCCGTCGCGCCGATCCCGCCGAGGTACTGCGGGTGGTCCCAGACCAGGGATCCGCCGCCGGCCTGCGACGTGCCGACCGGGATCCCGGTGGCCTCGACGAAGGCGCGGAGCTCGTCGGCGGCGTCGGAGTACAGCACCCCGCCACCGGCCACGATGACCGGACGCCGGCCGGCACGGATCGCGGCCACGGCACGCTCGAGCGGGCCGCGCTCGGGCAGCGGGCGGCGGATGTGCCACTCGCGCGGCTGCAGGAACGCGACGGGAACGTCGAACTCCTCGGCCTGGACGTCCTCGGGCAGCGCGATCGTCACCGCACCCGTCTCGGCCGGGTCGGTCAGCACCCGCATCGCGGCGAGGGCGATCGAGAACAGCTGCTCCGGACGCTCCACACGGTCGAAGTAGCGCGACAGCGGACGGAAGGCGTCGGTGACCTGCAACGACGTGTCGTGCGGCAGCTCGATCTGCTGGAGCACCGGGTCCGTGGTGCGCGTGGCGAAGGTGTCCGACGGCAGCAGCAGTGCCGGCAGCCGGTTCGTGGTGGCGAGTGCCGCGGCGGTCAGCATGTTGGCGGCGCCCGGGCCGACCGACGCCGTCGACGCGTAGGTCGCGCGGCGGCGGTGCATGCGGGCGAAGCCGACGGCCTCGTGCACCATCGCCTGCTCGTTGCGGGCCTGGTGGTACGGCAGCAGACCGGGCTGCTCGACGTGGAGCTGCTTGATGGCCTGACCGACCCCGGCGACGTTGCCGTGCCCGAAGATGCCGAAGATCCCCGGGATGGTGCGTTCGCGGACGTCGCCGTCGACGGTCCACTGGTTGGCCAGGAACTCGACGAGTGCCTGGCCGACCGTCATCTTCCGCGTGGTGGTGGTCACGCCTGCTTCCTTTCGTAGGGCAGTCGTGGGTCGATCGATTCCGATGCCCACGCCTGCCGGACCCACCCGTGGGCGGGGTCGTCGGTGATGTTCCAGACGCGCTCCGGGTCGGGCCCGGCCATCACGTTCAGGTAGTACATGTCGTAGCCCGGAGCGGCGACCGCCGGACCGTGCCAGCCGTACGGCACCAGGGCGACGTCGCCGGTCCGGACCTGCCGGAACTCGTCGATGGCGCGGTCGTCCGAGGCGTACGTGCGGTGCAGGGCGAACGGGTCGGCGGCCTCGGTCGCGATCGACTCGAGCCCACGGGACACCGCAGCCTCGTAGTAGTAGATCTCCTCGAGGTTCGACTCCGACCCGGGCACGTTCGTGTCGTGCTTGTGGGGCGGGTACGACGACCAGTTGCCGGCCGGCGTGATCACTTCGCACACGATGAACTTGACGGCGTCGAGCGCCGCCGGGGTGCCGAAGTTGTGCACCTGACGGCTCGACTGTCCGGCACCGCGGAGCTCCACCGGCACGTCCGGCCGGGCCACGTAGGTGGTCGGCTTGACGGTGTCGGTGGGCGCCTCGGCGACGGCGAACCGGCCGCTGCCGGTGATGGTGGCCGCGGAGCCCGAGCCCAGGTACAGGACGTCGGTGGGGCCGTCGAAGACGCTCTCCCGCCCCTGCAGGGTCTGCTCGCCGTCACCGGCAGCGCCCGAGTGGGTCACGTGGAACGACCCGGCGAGCGGCACGACGATGCGCTCCACGGCGTCGGCCGGGAGGCGCAGCTCGCCCCCGTCGGTCAGCGCGCCGGTCCGGAGCCCGGTGTGCGCCCACCCCTCGATGCGACCGTCGACCACGTCAGTCCAGCCCGCCTCGGGCCGGGAGCCCGCCGGGATGAACCACTGGTCGTGCTGGTGCTGTTCGTTCGCCATGCTGCGGGTCAGTTGTTCGACGGGAAGCCGAGGTTGATGCCGCCGTGCGACGGGTCGAGCCACCGGCTCGTGATCGCCTTCTGACGGGTGAAGAAGCTCACGCCGTCGGCGCCGTACGCCTTGTGGTCGCCGAACAGCGAGTTCTTCCAGCCGCCGAACGAGTAGTAGGCGACGGGCACCGGGATCGGGACGTTGATGCCGATCATGCCGACCTGCACGTCGCGCTGGAACCGTCGGGCGGCGCCACCGTCGTTCGTGAAGATGGCGGTGCCGTTGCCGTACGCGCCGGAGTTGATGAGCTCGAGGCCCTCTTCGTAGGTGGCGACCCGCACGACGCTCAGCACCGGACCGAAGATCTCCTCGGTGTAGACGCGGCTGGTGGTGGGCACCTGGTCGATCAGCGTCGGACCGAGCCAGAAGCCGTTCTCGTCGCCGTCGGGTCGGACGGTGCGGCCGTCCACCACAACCACCGCACCGTCCTGCTCTGCGACCTCGATGTACGAGGCGACCTTGTCACGGTGCTGCTTCGTGACGAGCGGCCCCATGTCGCACCCGCGACGACCGTCGCCGATGCGCAGGGTCGCCGCGCGGTCCTTGATCTTCTGGATGAGCTCGTCCGCCACCGGCTCGACGGCGACGACGACCGAGATCGCCATGCAGCGTTCACCGGCCGAACCGAAGCCGGCGTTGATCGCGTTGTCGGCGACCAGGTCGAGGTCGGCGTCGGGCAGGACGAGCATGTGGTTCTTCGCGCCGCCGAGGGCCTGCACGCGCTTGCCGTGCTTCGTGCCGCTCTCGTAGACGTACTGCGCGATGGGCGTGGAGCCGACGAACGAGATCGACTCGACGTCGTCGCTGGTGAGCAGGCCGTCGACGGACAGCTTGTCGCCGTTGAGCACGTTGAAGACGCCGTCGGGCAACCCGGCCTCCTTGAACTTCTCGGCGAGCCAGATGGCGGCCGACGGGTCCTTCTCGCTCGGCTTCAGCACGACGGTGTTGCCCGCGGCGATCGCGATCGGCAGGAACCAGAGCGGCACCATCGCCGGGAAGTTGAAGGGGCTGATGATGCCCACGACGCCGAGCGGCTGGCGGATCGAGTAGACGTCGATGCCGGTCGAGACCTGGTCGGAGAACTCGCCCTTCATCAGGCTCGGGATGTTGGTGGCGAGCTCCACGACCTCTTGCCCACGGGCGATCTCACCCAGGGCGTCGTCGATGACCTTGCCGTGCTCGCTCGTGATGATCTCGGCCAGCTCGGCCTTGTCGCGGTTCAGGATCTCGCGGAACGAGAACAGGATCGCCTGGCGCTTGGCCAGTGACAGGTTGCTCCAGCCGGGGAACGCCGCCTTGGCGCTGCCGATGGCCGCCTGGATCTCGGACTCGTCGGCCAGCGCGACCTGCTTGGTCGCGACGCCGAGCGCCGGGTCGTACACGGGGGCGGTCTTGCCCGACGCGGATTCGACGCGCTTGCCGTCGATCCAGTGCCCGACGGTGGTGGTGGTCGTGTCGGTGAGCGTCATGCGTTGCTTCCTTCCGAGATGGACGAGTCCATGGTGGTGGCGCCCGCGAGCCGAGCGGCTGGGTCGTGGGCATCTGTGGAGAACCCGCCCCGGGCCTCCTGGCTGTGGACGAGACCGGCGGCGACGTCCACGGCGGCGGCGACGTCGCCGTCCGAGGGGTAGAGCAGGGTGCGTCCGACGACCAGGCCGCGGACGCCGGGCAGGGCCAGGGCGTCAGCCCACTTGGCGTACGTCTCCAGCGGGCGCGACGCCGGGTCGCCGCCGAGCAGCAGCGTCGGCAGCGTCGTCGCGGCCATCACGCGCTCCATGTCGTCGACGACGGGGATCTTGAGCCAGCTGTAGGCGCTGGATTCGCCGAGTCCCGCGGCGATCGCCATCGAGGTGATCACGGCGTCGGCCGACAGGTCGTTGACGACCCGGCCGTCCCGCCACTCGGACATGAACGGCTCGAGCATGATCGGCAGCTGGAGCGCCGCGGCCTCGCTGACGGCACGGGCCGTGGCCTCGAGCGTCGGCGCGGTGCCCGCGTCTTCCAGGGCGATGCGCACCAGCAGCTTGGCGAAGTCGAGCCCGGAGTCCTTGATCGCCCGCGCCGAGTACGCCGTGTACCGGTCGTCCATCTCGAAGGTCGCGCCACGGAGTCCACCGCGGTTCATCGACCCGACGACGACCTTGCCGTCGAGGGCGCCGAGCAGCGCGAGGTCCTCGAGGATGTCGGGGGTGCCGAGCACCCCGTCGACCCCCGGACGGCCGAGGGCCGTGACGAGCCGCTCGAGCAGGTCGTAGCGGTCCGCCATCGCGGACTTGTCGTCGCGCACGGCCAGCGCACCGCGTGCGGGGTGGTCGGCGGCGACGATGAAGAGCTTGCCGTCGTCGGCGAGCAGGGAGCGCTTGTGGCGGGCGTCGAGCGTGGCACGCACCAGGTCGGGCTGGCCGGCACGGATGTCGCGGAGGCGCTGGAAGTCAGCGGGGCTGAGCTCAGGCATGGGTCTTCTCCTCGGTGTTCGTCTCACCCGTGTACGTCTCACCCGTGTGGTTCGTGCCCTCGGCCGGGTTGTCGGTCAGGAACTGCTCGATCTCGTCGCTCGTCGGCATCGCCGTCGAGCACTCGAACCGCGTCGCGACGATCGCGCCGGCTGCGTTGCAGAACGCCAGGATCCGCTCGAGGCTCCAGCCCTGCAGCAGTCCGTGGGTCAGCGCGCCGCCGAAGCCGTCGCCCGAGCCGAGCCCGTTCACGACGTCGATGTGGTGCGGACGGAACTCGACGAACTCGTCGCGGGTCTTCGCCAGCACGCCCTTCGGCCCCTGCTTGACGATCGCGATCTCGACACCGCGGTCGAGCAGGGCGTCGGCGGCGCGGACCGGATCGGTCTCCCCCACCGCGACCTCGCACTCCTCGCGGTTGCCGACGGCGACGGTGGCGTGCTCGAGGGCGATGGCGACCTCGCGCGTCGCGGCCTCGGGGCTCGACCAGAACATCGACCGGTAGTCCAGGTCCAAGACGGTGTGGGTCTTCGTGCTGTTCTGCGCGGCGGACCGGGCTTCGTACGCCACGTGGTGCGCCTGTCGGCTCGGCTCCTCGCTGAGGCCGGTCACCGTGGTCCAGAAGATCTTCGCGCGCTCGATCTCGTGCAGCGGCAGGGACTTCGCCGTGATCATCAGGTCCGGCGCCTTCGGGGCCCGGTAGAAGTAGAGCGGGAAGTCGTCCGGCGGGAAGATCTCGCAGAAGGCGACGGGGGTGTTCAGCCCCTCCACCGTCTCGACGAAGGCGTTCGCGACGCCGTACTCGGGCAGCGTGCGGGCGATGTACCGGCCGAAGGGGTCGTTGCCCGTCCGGGTGATGACCGCGGCGTCCGCGCCGTGGCGAGCAGCGGCGATGGCGACGTTCGTGGCGCTGCCGCCGACGGACTTCGAGAAGGTCGAGACGTCCTCGAGCGGGCCGGTCTGCTGCGGGTAGATGTCGACGCTGACGCGTCCCATCGTGATCACGTCGTAGGCGTGGGGAGCTTGGTTCGTCATGCGACGCGGTGGACCTTCCGTGCGGCTTCATCGGCGGACGATCACGACTGTACACCCTGTTTGCCCTAATGTCATGACATGGATTGCGGGGTCCGTCACGCGGGTCGCGTAGCGTCCGTCACGCTGGTCCGGCGGGTCACCTCGGAGTGCCGGGAGGCGCGGTGTCGGTGGGTTCTGCCAGGGTCGCGACATGCAGATCCTCGCCCTGGTCATCGGTCTCGTGATCGGCATCGCCGTCGGTGCGGTCGTCGCCTGGTCGCTCGCCCGCTCGCGCGCGGGCGTCGACGCCGCGTCGGCCCGCGCGACGGCCGAGGCCCTGCGCGGCCAGCTCGAGGCGGTGCGGCGCGACGCCGAGGAACGCCTCGACGCCCAGGACACGCAGTACCGCCGCCAGGTCGACTCGCTCGAACGACGCTCCGCCGAACTCGAGCACCTGGTGCAGCGCATGCACGGCGTCGACGCGGCCCGCAACCAGAACGAGTCGAAGGTGCTCTCCGCGCTCAGTCCCGTGGCGCAGACGCTCGACGTGATGCGCACGAAGATCGCCGAGCTCGAGCAGTCGCGGAGCGAGCAGTACGGCGCGCTGTCGGCGCAGCTCCGGTCGGCCGCCGAGTCGGAAGAGCGCCTCCGCGCCACCGCCGACACCCTGGCCAGCGCCCTTTCGTCGAACAGCACGCGCGGCGTCTGGGGCGAGACGCAGCTGCGCAACGTGGTCGAGGCCGCCGGGCTGCTCGAACGGGTCGACTTCGACGTGCAGTCCTCCGTCACCACCGCGGTCGGCTCCGCCCGGCCGGACATGGTCGTGCACCTGCCCGGCGGCAAGACCATCGCCGTCGACGCCAAGGTGCCGTTCAGCGCCTACCTGCAGGCCGCCGAGATCCCCGCGACCGCCACCGGCGCCGAGGCAGCACGGCGCGACCAGCTCATCGCCCAGCACGTCAAGGCGCTCCGCGCGCACGTCGACGCCCTCGCCGCACGGGAGTACTGGACCGGGTACGACGCCTCACCCGAGCTCACCGTCGCCTTCATCCCGTCCGAGTCGCTCATCTCGAGCGCCCTCGCCGCCGACCCCGGGCTGCTCGACCACGCCTTCCGCAAGCGCATCGCCCTCGCCTCACCCGTGACCCTGTGGTCGGTGCTCAAGACCGTGGCGTTCTCGTGGCAGCAGGACGTCGTGTCGCAAGAGGCGCACGAGCTCTTCAAGGTCTCCCGCGAGCTCTACGGCCGGCTGTCCACGATGGCCGGGCACGTCGACAAGCTCGGCCGCTCGATCCGGGGCTCGGTCGTCGACTACAACCGCTTCGTCGGGTCCCTCGAACGCCAGGTGCTGCCGAGCGCCCGTCGGCTGTCGCTGCTCGACGAGTCGAAGGTCATCGCGGACCCGTCGTCGATCGAGGACGAGCCGCGGCTGCTCACGGCACCGGAACTCGTCGGCGCCGTCGACGAGGACTGACGGCGCACCGCACGGCGCGGCACCGCACCGCACCGCGCAGCGCCGCGCCGCACCGCACCGCACCGCACCGCACCGCACCGCACCGCACCGCACAACGGAAACCCGTCCGAACCACGGGATCGCGTGGTTCGGACGGGTTGCAGTGGTTCAGCGCGGGATCCGCGCCGATCAGGACCGCGTGCGGATCAGAACCACTTCTCCGCACGGTGGTCGGCCTGGATGCGGCGGATCGTGTTCGAGCGTGAGCGGAGGACGAGCGAGTCGGTGTGGATGACGCCGCGCGAACGACGCACGCCGTCGACCAGGACGCCGTCGGTGACGCCGGTGGCGACGAAGAACGTGTTGTCCCCCGTGACCAGGTCGTCCTGGTCGAGGACCTTGTCCAGGTCGTGGCCGGCGGCGATGGCGCGCTCGCGCTCCTCGTCGTCCTTCGGCTGGAGCTTGCCGAGGATCACGCCGCCGAGCGCCTTGATCGCGCACGCCGTGATGATGCCCTCGGGGGTGCCGCCGACACCGACGCACATGTCGATCGTCGAGCCGGGCAGGGCGGCGGCGATCCCACCGGCGACGTCACCGTCGAGCAGCAGTCGCGTGCCCGCACCGGTCGCGCGGATGGCGCGGATCAGCTCGTCGTGGCGCGGACGGTCGAGCACGGCGACGACCATGTCCTCGAGGTCCTTGCCCTTGGCCTTCGCCAGCGCGCGGATGTTGTCGCCGATCGGCTTCTCGAGGTCCAGGACACCGCGACCCTCGGGGCCGGCGGCGATCTTGTCCATGTAGAAGACGGCAGAGGGGTCGTACATCGAGCCGCGGTCCGAGACGGCCATCACGGAGATGGCGTTCTGGCGGCCGGCGGCGGTGAGCGAGGTGCCGTCGATCGGGTCGACCGCGATGTCGCAGGCCGGACCGTGACCGTTGCCGACGTGCTCGCCGTTGTAGAGCATCGGGGCGTTGTCCTTCTCGCCCTCACCGATGACGACGACGCCGTCGAAGTTCACCGTGCCGAGGAACTTGCGCATCGCGTCGACCGCGGCGCCGTCGGCGAGGTTCTTCTCACCACGCCCGACCCACGGCTGCGCACGGATCGCGGCGGCCTCCGTCGCACGCACGAGCTCGAGCGCGAGGTTGCGGTCGGGCTGGAGGAACAGGGAGCCGGTTTCCGTAGTGGGAGTCACGACCCGAGCCTACCGACCGGCGGCCGACCCGCGGTCCGGACACCGGGCCCGTGCACGCATGTGCACGCCGGACGTGAGCCGACCGCGTAACCCGGACCGCGCCTCCAGAGCTTCTGACTACGATCGGCGGGGACATCACCGAAGTCGAAGGAGATCCACGTGCCCATCGCAACGCCGGAACAGTACGCCGAGATGATCGAACGCGCGAAGGCGGGCAAGTTCGCGTACCCCGCGGTCAACGTCTCCTCCTCGCAGACCATCAACGCGGTCCTCCAGGGCCTGCAGGAGGCCGGTTCCGACGGCATCCTCCAGGTCACGACGGGCGGTGCCGACTACTTCGCCGGCCACACCATCAAGAACCGCGCAGCTGGTGCCCTCGCGATGGCGAAGTTCGCCCACGAGGTCGCCAAGAACTACGACATCACGGTCGCGCTGCACACCGACCACTGCCCGAAGGACGCCCTCGACGGCTTCGTCCTGCCGCTGATCGCGGCGAGCGAGGAAGAGGTCCGGCAGGGTCGCAACCCGATCTTCCAGTCGCACATGTGGGACGGTTCGGCCGTGCCGCTCGACGAGAACATCGAGATCGCGAAGACCATGATCGAGAAGACGCGGAACATCAACGCGATCCTCGAGGTCGAGATCGGCGTCGTCGGCGGCGAAGAGGACGGCGTCCAGCACGAGGGCACGAACGACGCGCTCTACACCACCCCGAACGACGTCGAGAAGGTCGTCGACGCACTCGGGCTGGGCGACAAGGGCCGCTGGATCGCGGCGCTCACCTTCGGCAACGTGCACGGCGTCTACAAGCCGGGCAACGTCAAGCTCCGCCCCGAGCTCCTCGGCGAGATCCAGGCGTCGGTCGCCTCGAAGCACGGCACGGGCGAGAACCCCCTCGACCTCGTGTTCCACGGTGGCTCCGGTTCGACCGACGACGAGATCCACGAGGCTGTCCGCAACGGCGTCATCAAGATGAACATCGACACGGACACGCAGTACGCGTTCACCCGCTCGATCGCGGACTCGATGTTCCGCAACTACGAGGGCGTCCTGAAGATCGACGGCGAGGTCGGCAACAAGAAGCAGTACGACCCCCGCGCCTGGGGCAAGGTCGCCGAGACCGCCATGGCGGCCCGCGTCGTCGAGGCCGCGAAGGTCCTCGGCTCGGCCGGTCACGCCAAGGGCTGAGCAGGTCCGTCCGGTCGGGTCCACCGGCCTGGAGGAACGGGGTGCGTCCGATGGACGCGCCCCGTTCTGCGTCGGGTCGCCTCCACCGCGTGCCACGATGGGCGGGTGACCGTCGACGCCATCGCCTCCGAGTTCGCCCAGTTCGTCACCGAGTCGCCCACCGCGTTCCACGCGGCGGCGGCGACCCGGGACCGTCTCGTCGCTGCCGGGTTCACCGAGCTGTCCGAGCTCGACGCCTGGCCGACCGAAGCCGGTGCGTACGTGGTGGTCCGCGACGGCGCCGTCATCGCGTGGCGCCTGCCCGACGGTGCCGGCCCGACGACGCCGTTCCGGATCCTCGGCGCCCACACCGACTCCCCCGGCTTCCGCGTGAAGCCGAACCCCGGCGTGCGCACCGGGGGCTGGGAGCAGCTGGGCGTCGAGGTCTACGGCGGCGCGCTCCTGTCGACCTGGTTCGACCGCGACCTGCGGATCGCCGGCCGGGTCGTCGACGCCGACGGCAGCGTGCGGCTCGTCAGCACCGACGCGGTCGCCCGGATCCCCAACCTGGCGATCCACCTGGACCGTGGGGTCAACGACGGCAAGGAGATCGACCGCCAGCGCCACACCCTGCCGATCGTGGGGGTCGACGGCGACGCCGGTGGGACGGACGTGATGTCGTGGTTGCGTGCCCGACTCGGCGAGGGTGCGGTGTCGTGGGACCTGTTCCTCGCCGACACCCAGGCGCCGGCCCGGATCGGCATCGAGCAGGAGTTCCTGGCGTCCGGCCGGATGGACAACCTGACGAGCGTGCACGCCGGGCTCTGGGGCATCGTGGACGCTCCGACCGACGGTGACCACATCCCGGTGTTCGCGGCGTTCGACCACGAGGAGATCGGGTCGTCGACGCCGTCCGGTGCCGGTGGTCCGTTCCTCGAGGACGTCCTCGGCCGTGTGCAGGAGGGCCTCGGCGCCACCCGCTCAGAGGCCGCACGGGCGTTCCGTGCGTCGTGGCTGCTGTCGAGCGACGCCGGGCACCTGGTGCACCCGAACCAGCCGGATAAGCACGACCCGACGAACCGTCCGCGCCCCGGAGCCGGACCGCTGCTGAAGATCAGCGCGAACCAGCGCTACATGACCGAGGCGAAGGGCGAGGCCGTCTGGGCAGCGGCGTGCGAGACCGCCGGTGTGCCGTGGCAGCCGTTCGTCAACGTGAACACGATCCCCGGCGGCTCGACCATCGGCCCGATCGCGGCGACCCGGCTCGGGATCCCGACGATCGACATCGGCGTCGGGCTGCTGTCGATGCACTCGATCCGGGAGCTCGTGCACGTCGACGACCTGGCTGCCCTGCACGGAGCGGTCGCCGCCTTCCTGGCCGGCTGACCTCCGGGCGGCGTCGGCTGCTGGGTGGTCGCGACTCCCCGCGCGCTCAGGGCCGAGAGGTCACGAACTGTCGCTCGCGCCGGTGCCGAACGACACGTTCTGACCACTCGACGGCGGGCCCGCGGCGTGTTGCGACCACCCGGCATCGGGTGCTGCGCGCGTCCGCGAGGCTGGCCACGCTCGCCGGAACGGCACCGCGCCGCGACTGGCCGACGGACGGGCTGCCGAGAGGTCACGACTCCCCGCGTGCCCAGGGCCGAGAGGTCACGAACTGTCGCTCGCGCCGGTGCCGAACGACACGTTCTGACCACTCGACGGCGGGCCCGCGGCGTGTTGCGACCACCCGGCAGTCGGAGCTGCGCGCGCCCGCGAGGCTGGCCACGCTCGCCGAAAGGGCACCACACCGCGACTGGCCGACGGACGGGCTGCCGAGAGGTCACGACTCCCCGCGCGCCCAGGGCCGAGAGGTCACGAACTGTCGGTCGAGCCGGTGCCGAACGACACGTTCTGACCACTCGACAGCGGGCCTGCGGTGTGTTGCGACCACTCGGCGCGCGGAGGCCGGCACCGCGAGCAACCCGGCGGTCAGGCGGGCAGGCCTTCAGGCGCCGCCGGACTGTCGCAGCATGAAGTTGACGAAGGCCTGGTCCTGCATGACCACGACGACGAACGCGATCGTGCTGATCGCCGTGGCGACGACGGCTCCGACCAGCGGCACCCAGAACGTCCGCTTCCGTGCTCGGAGCCGACGGATGGACCACCAGGCGACCAGGGCGAAGACCACCACGTTGGTGATCGCGGCGATGGCGGCGGCCGTGCTGAGGGCACTCGGGTCGTTCAGGGCCGTGTACTGGGCCTCGAGGGTGCGCCGCACGGTCGAGGCGACCTTGCCGACCGACAGGGACTGCACGACGGAGACGAGCCCGAAGGCGAGCAGCCCGACGGTGAGCACGAAGTCGGCGGGCGTGCGGCCGAACCGGCTGCGGGCCATCGACCCCTGTGCCCCGGCAGGGACTGCACCGGGGCGGACATCCGTACCGGCGCGGTCGCCGTGCGTGCCGTCGCTCGGCGCAGCGTCGCGCACGCGGGCGGCGGAGGCCTGGTCCTGCCGTTCCTGCGCCTGACGCTCACGCTCCTGGCGTTCCTGCTCGACGAGGACCGGGTTGACCCACCCCTCTGGCGCGTACTCGCCGTACCCGGGTGCGGGACGGCCCTGGGGCCGGCCGTCCACGGAACCGGCGGCCGACGTCGGGGACGCACCCCGGGCCTCCTGGCCGGCACCGGAACCGGCGTCGACCTGGTTCGCCGGGTCGCGACGCGGGACCGAGGACCAGCCGTCCGCGCCGCTCATGCCCGACGCCCGCCGAGCGCGCGCGTCGGGTTGCCCGAGGCGTCGGTGCGGAGCTCCTTGGGGAGCGAGAACATCAGGTCTTCGTGCGCGGTGACGACCTCTTCGACGGCGGCGTACCCGGCGTCGGCGAGCTGCTCGAGCACCTCGGCCACGAGTTCTTCCGGCACGGACGCACCACTGGTCACGCCGACCGTCTCGACACCGTCGAGCCACTCCTGCTGGATCTCTTCCGCGTAGTCGACACGGTGGGCGGCCCGCGCACCGTGTTCGAGCGCGACCTCGACCAGACGGACGCTGTTCGACGAGTTCGCGGAGCCGACCACGATCACCAGGTCGGCACCGGGCGCGACCTTCTTGATCGCGACCTGGCGGTTCTGGGTGGCGTAGCAGATGTCGTCCGACGGGGGGTCCTGGATGGCCGGGAACTTCTCGCGCAGCAGCCGCACGGTCTCCATCGTCTCGTCGACGCTGAGCGTGGTCTGCGACAGCCAGACGAGGTTGTCCGGGTCGGGGACCGACAGGGCGGCGACGTCGTCGGGGCCGTTCACCAGGATCGTGCGGTCCGGGGCGTGCCCCATCGTTCCCTCGACCTCTTCGTGGCCGGCGTGCCCGATCAGGATGATGGTGCGCTCGGCCTTGGCGAACCGGGTGGCTTCGCGGTGGACCTTGGTGACGAGGGGGCAGGTGGCATCGATGGCGTGCAGGTCGCGCTCGGCGGCACCCGCGACGACGGCCGGCGACACACCGTGGGCGCTGAAGACGACGTGCGAACCCCGGGGGACCTCGGCCACGTCGTCGACGAAGACGGCACCGCGCTGCTCGAGCGTCGACACCACGTGCACGTTGTGGACGATCTGCTTGCGGACGTAGACGGGCTCGCCGTACTGCTCCAGGGCCTTCTCGACCGCGACGACCGCGCGGTCCACCCCGGCGCAGTAGCCACGGGGTGCCGCGAGCAGCACCTTCTTGGGGCCGGCGACCGGTTCGTCACGCAGTCGGCCCCGTGCCGCGTGCACACGCGGCGGGGCGAGCGGGACCGTGTGGCCGTTGGTGATCGTCACGTCCCCGATGATAGGTGAGCAGCACGCACGCGACCTGGGCGCGCGGGGCGCCTGTGGAGAACACGACGGCCGTCCCCTGTCACCGGTCTCGGGCACGATGGACGTCCCAGTAGGACAAGGAGCGACATGGCGATCGAACAGGGCCCGCCGACGGCCGACAACCCGTGGCCGGTCGCGCTCCTCGGCGCGAAGCTGCGCGACTGGATCGAACGGCTCGGCACCGCGTGGGTCGAGGGCGAGATCACGCAGTGGAACGTCGCCGGCGGCAACGTGTACGGCAAGCTCAAGGACGTCGAGGTCGACGCCACCGTGTCGTTCTCCATCTGGTCGAGCGTGCGCTCCCGGGTGCCGGCGGACATCAAGCAGGGCGACCGCGTCGTCGCCGCGCTCAAGCCGAACTACTGGGTCAAGGGCGGCTCGCTGACCATGCAGGTCGTCGAGATGAAGCACGTCGGCCTCGGTGACCTGCTCGAACGCCTCGAGCGCCTCCGTCGCACCCTCGCCGAGGAAGGGCTGTTCGACCCGTCCCGCAAGCGCCGTCTGCCGTTCCTGCCGCACCGCATCGGTCTGATCACCGGCAAGGACTCCGACGCCGAGAAGGACGTCAAGCGGAACGCGCAGCTGCGGTGGCCCCAGGTGGAGTTCCGCACCGTGCACACGGCCGTGCAGGGCGAACGGACCGTGGGCGAGGTCACGGCGGCGATCCTCGAGCTCGACGCCGACCCCGAGGTCGACGTCATCATCATCGCCCGCGGCGGCGGTGACTTCCAGAACCTGCTCGGCTTCAGCGACGAAGGACTCGTCCGTGCCGCGGCCTCGGCGTCGACCCCGATCGTCTCGGCGATCGGGCACGAGGCCGACCGCCCGATCCTCGACGAGGTCGCCGACCTGCGCGCCTCGACCCCGACGGACGCAGCCAAGCGCGTCGTGCCCGACGTCGCCGAGGAACTCGCCAACGTCCGGGCGGCCCGCGCCCGGCTCGGGCTGCGGCTCTCGCACACGCTGTCGGTCGAGGCCGACCGGCTCGCCGCGCTGCGGTCGCGGCCGGCCCTGGCGTCGACCGCGTGGCTCGTCGACACCCGTGCGGAAGAGGTCGCGCGCGACCTGTCCCGTGCCCGCGAACTGCTCGACCGCCGGCTCGAACGCGGGCACTCCGAGGTCGGCCACCTGACCGCCCGCCTCCGCGCGCTCTCGCCCCGTGACACCCTGCGCCGCGGGTACGCCATCGTGCAGCGTGCCGACGGGGGTGTCGTCCGAGGCACCGACGACCTGTCCGGCGCAACGCCGGTGCACGTCACGCTCGGTGCCGGCACGGCCACGGGCACGCTCGAACCGGACGGCCCCGGCCCGGACGGCTCCTGACCACCACGGGTGTTCTCCACAGCCTGGGACCAGGCGTCGGATCGTCGGTGGACGCTCGGTAGGATCGTCCCGTGTCATCCCAGCAGGAACCCGAGCAGACCGACGTCCAGTCGCTGAGCTACGAAGCGGCCCGCGACGAACTCGTGCGCGTCGTGAGCGAGCTCGAACAGGGCTCCGCGACCCTCGAGCGTTCGCTGGCGCTCTGGGAGCGGGGCGAAGCCCTCGCCGCCCGGTGCGAAGAGTGGCTCGTCGGCGCTCGTGCACGGCTCGACGCGGCCCGTGCCGCCAGCGACGCCCAGGACGGCTCCGGCCGATGACCGACCCCGACGGCCGCCCGATCGTCGCCGAGCTCGGTCGCCCCGAGACGGCAGAGGAGACCTGGGCCCGCAAGGACGCTGCCCGGACCGCCCGCCGACAGCACCAGACCGCGTTCAACCTGGTCATCGCGCTCATCGCCTCGCTCGGCATCGTGCTGTTCCTGGTGGCGGTCGTCGTCCGTCCGGACACCACGGTCGACCGCACCGTCGACTACCAGCAGATCGCGGCGAAGGCGAACGTCGACGACGTCACCCTGGTGGCGCCGCCGCTTCCGGACGGCTACAGCGCCAACCGCGCGGACTTCGCGAGCAAGACCACCGACGGCGTGGACGTCTGGACCGTCGGTTTCGTGACGCCGGACAAGCAGTACCTCGGCCTGCAGCAGGGCATCGACGCCAACGCCTCGTGGGTGTCGAACCAGCTCGACCAGCGGCCGTCCACCGGTGACCGCACGATCGGTGACACGGAGTGGACCGTCTACGACCGCCGCGCCGAGGGCACCGACGCCGGCAACCACGCGTACTCGCTCGTCTCGACGTTCGGCAAGAACACGATCGTGCTCTCCGGCACCGCCGACGACAAGGCCTTCCGGACCGTCGCGACCGCCGTCTCCCGAGAACTGACCGAGTAGACGACGGGCACTGCCCCGCCAGTCACCACCCCGTCCCACCCGAACCGAGGAGCCCCATGCCCGACCGCGCCGCCTCCACCCCGTCCGACGCCCTGCGCCTGCTCGTCGACGGCAACGCCCGCTTCGCCGCCGACAAGCGCCGGATGGGCCGCGTGGACCCGGATCGCCGCACCGAGCTCGAAGGATCGCAGTCGCCGTTCGCGACCGTCCTCGGCTGCTCGGACTCGCGGGTGCCGTTCGAGCACGTCTTCGACGCCGGCATCGGCGACCTGTTCGCCATCCGCAACGCCGGGCAGATCGTCGACGACGTCGTGCTCGGCTCGATCGAGTTCGCGGTCGTCGCCCTGGGCACACCGCTGGTCGTCGTGCTCCGGCACACCCGGTGCGGTGCCGTCGCGGCAGCCCGCTCCGGTGAGCCCGTCCCCGCCCCGCACCTGCAGGCCCTCGTGGACGCGATCGCCCCGAGTGTCGAGAAGGTCCGGCTCACCGACGCCGAGCTCCCGCAGGAAGCCGTCGGCGCCGCACACCTCGAAGCCACCCTCCGCCAGGTGATCGAGCGCTCCGGCGCGGTCTCCGATGCCGTGGCCGAGGGTAGATTGGCCGTCGTCGGGGCGACCTACGACCTCGCCACCGGGGAAGTCACCATCGACACCGTCGTCGGCCAGGTCTGACCAACCCGACGAAGACCCAGCCAGACAAGACCCAGCCCGACGACGACCGCCCCGGCGGCCCCGGGGCGCAGGCACGGGCCGGCGCGACCGCGACCGGCGAGCACCCCAGGAAGGACCACGACGACGTGACCGACACCACCCCGACCGAGTTCCGCATCGAGCACGACACCATGGGCGAGGTACGGGTGCCGAAGTCGGCGCTCTACCGTGCCCAGACCCAGCGCGCCGTCGAGAACTTCCCCATCTCGGGCACCGGGCTCGAGTCGGCACAGATCGTGGCGCTCGCGCGGATCAAGCGGGCGGCGGCCATCGTGAACGGTGAACTCGGCATCGTCGAGCCCCCCGTCGCCGACGCCATCGCCGGTGCGGCCGACCTGATCATCGGCGGCCAGCACCACGACCAGTTCCCGGTCGACGTCTACCAGACCGGCAGCGGCACGTCGTCGAACATGAACATGAACGAGGTGCTCGCGACACTGGCGTCCGACATCGCGGGTTCGGCGGTGCACCCGAACGACCACGTCAACGCCTCGCAGTCGTCGAACGACGTCTTCCCCACGTCCGTGCACGTCGCCGTGACCGAGGCGCTCCTCCGCACCCTCGTGCCCGCTCTCGAGCACCTCGCCGAGTCCCTCGAAGCGAAGGCCACGCTCTGGGCCGACGCCGTGAAGTCCGGCCGGACGCACCTGATGGATGCCACGCCCGTCACCCTCGGGCAGGAGTTCGGCGGCTACGCACGCCAGATGCGCCTGGGCATCGAGCGGGTGCAGGCGACGCTCCCCCGCGTCGCCGAGGTCCCGCTCGGCGGCACCGCGGTCGGCACCGGCATCAACACCCCCAAGGGCTTCCCGCAGCGGGTCATCGCCCAGCTCGCGAGCGACACCGACCTGCCGATCACCGAGGCCGTCGACCACTTCGAGGCGCAGGGTGCGCGTGACGCCCTGGTCGAGGCCTCCGGAGCGCTCAAGGTGCTCGCCGTCAGCCTGACGAAGATCAACAACGACCTGCGCTGGATGGGCTCGGGTCCGAACACCGGCCTGGGCGAGCTGCACATCCCCGACCTGCAGCCCGGCTCCTCGATCATGCCCGGCAAGGTGAACCCGGTGATCCCCGAGGCCACCCTGATGGTCGGTGCCCGGGTCATCGGCAACGACGCCACCATCGCCTGGGCCGGGGCCTCGGGTGCGTTCGAGCTCAACGTCGCCATTCCGGTGATGGGCACGGCGCTGCTCGAGTCGATCCGACTGCTGGCGAACAGCTCGCGCGTGCTCGCCGACAAGACCATCGACGGGCTGCAGGCGAACCTCGAGCGTGCCCGCGCCTTCGCGGAGTCCTCGCCGTCGATCGTCACCCCGCTCAACCGGGTCATCGGCTACGAGGCGGCGGCGAAGGTCGCGAAGTACGCCGTCGCCGAGGGCCTCACCGTGCGCGAAGCCGTCGTGGCCCTCGGCCACGTCGAGCGCGGCGAGGTCACCGAGGCGCAGCTCGACGAGGCGCTCGACGTCCTCAGCATGACCCACCCGAAGTAGCGCGACGCTCCTGACGCACCCCAGGACGGACGGGAGGCCCGGTGCCAGCTGGCACCGGGCCTCCCGTCCGTCCGATGGCGGCTCGACCCGCCTCACGCGCTGAGCGACAGGTCACGCGCCCGGAAGCGCGTGATCTGTCGGTCAGCGCGAAAACCGACAGTGTCTGCCGCTACACCAGGTCGGGCGAGTCCAGCAGGTCCGTGACCAGGGCGGCGATCGCGGAGCGCTCGGACCGCGTCAGCGTGACGTGCGCGAACAGCGGGTGCCCCTTGAGCCGCTCGATGACCGACGCGATCCCGTCGTGCCGGCCGACCCGCAGGTTGTCGCGCTGCGCGACGTCGTGGGTGAGCACGACCCGCGAGTTCTGGCCGATGCGCGAGAGCATCGTGAGCAGCACGTTCCGTTCGAGCGACTGCGCCTCGTCGACGATCACGAAGGCGTCGTGCAGGGATCGGCCGCGGATGTGGGTCAGGGGCAGCACCTCGATCAGGCCGCGCTCGATCACCTCGTCGAGGACGTTGTCCGACACGACCGAGCCGAGGGTGTCGTAGACGGCCTGCGCCCACGGGTTCATCTTCTCGCCGGCGTCACCGGGCAGGAAGCCCAGGTCCTGCCCGCCCACGGCGTACAGCGGCCGGAACACCATGATCTTCTTGTGCTGCTGCCGTTCGAGCACCGCCTCGAGTCCGGCGCACAGGGCGAGCGCCGACTTGCCGGTGCCGGCGCTGCCCCCGAGCGAGACGATGCCGATCTCCGAGTCGAGCAGGGCGTCGATGGCGAGCCGCTGCTCGGCCGAGCGTCCGCGGAGTCCGAAGACCTCGCGGTCGCCGCGCACCAGGGCGACGGCTCCGGCGACGTGCACACGGCCGAGGGCCGATCCGCGCTCGGAGTGGATGACGACCCCGGTGTTCACCGGGACGCCGTCGAGCTTCGCGGAGCGGATCTCCTCTTTCTCGTACAGGTCGGACATCTGCTCGCCGGAGACCTGCAGGTCGGCGATGCCGGTGTAGCCCGAGTCGACCGCGAGCTCGGCGCGGTACTCCTCCGCCGCCATGCCGATCGACGACGCCTTGACCCGGAGCGGCAGGTCCTTCGACACGACGACGACGTCGAGCCCGTCGTTCTTCAGGTTCGACGCGACGGCGAGGATGCGGGAGTCGTTGTCGCCGAGCTGCAGGCCCGACGGCAGGACAGACTGGTTGGAGTGGTTCAGTTCAACGCGGAACGAGCCGCCGTCGCCGATCGCGATCGGGAAGTCGAGCCGCTCGTGCTCGATGCGCAGTTCGTCGAGCAGACGGAGGGCCTGCCGGGCGAAGTACCCGATCTCCGGGTCATTGCGCTTCGACTCGAGTTCGCTGACGACCACCACGGGCAGGACCACGGCGTGCTCGGCGAAGCGGAACAAGGCCCGCGGATCGCTGAGGAGCACCGATGTGTCGAGCACGTACGTGCGCTGGGCGACCGATGTGGACGAGTCCGCGGTGTGCTGCTGCTGTGCTCCGCGAGAGACGTTCTGAGAGGTCACGACCACTCCATCCCCGGGCCGCGACGGGCCCGGTCCTGTCCTCGAACGCGGCCACGGAGCGGGTCCCGAAGCACCGACTGTGGCCGCTTCGATCGGGCGCGGTGCCCGATGGGGACAACGTACGTCCGGCCCCCGACACGCTGACAGCGACACGCGGTTTCCGGAGTTACGGTCGCGTGAACAACGCGAGCGTGGCTCGCGACGCCGCTCGCGGCGGTGACGCCGGCCGGTCAGGAACCGTCGGCTGCGACGACTCCGGCCGACAGGTGGTGACCACTCGGCGGACCTGAGGGGGGTGTCGTGACCGCTCGCCGGCTGCCAACTGGAGGCTCGTGGCGGCCTGGCACCGCGCCTCCAGACCGTCCGTTGGTCGCGACTCGTCGCGCGGGTGGCCTCGGCTGGTCACGAACCGTCGGCTGCGACGGCCTCGGCCGACAGGTGGTGACCACTCGGCGGACGTGAGCGGGGTGTCGTGACCGCTCGCGGACTGCGCACTGGAGGCCCGTGGCGGCCTGGCGCCGCGCCTCCAGGCCGTCCGTCGGTCGCGACTCGTCGCGCGGGTGGCCCCGACTGGTCACGAACCGTCGACTGCGGCCCCTCCGGCCGACAGATGGTGACCACTCGGCGGACGTGAGCGGGGTGTCGTGACCGCTCGCGGACTGCGCACTGGAGGCCCGTGGCGGCCTGCCACCGCGCCTCCAGGCCGTCCGTTGGTCGCGACTCGTCGCCCGGGCAGCGTCGACTGGTCACGAACCGTCGGCTGCGACGACTCCGGCCGACAGGTGGTGACCACTCGGCGGAGGTGAGCGGGGTGTCGTGACCGCTCGCGGACTGCGGAACGGCCCCGGAACGGCTCCGGACTCCGGACGCCGGACAGCAGGCGCGCCGCTGCTACTGCATGGTGGCGTACGAGACGCAGGCGTCGCGGAACATGTCCAGGGTCTCGTCGGTGGTCGACGGGAACACGGACACTCGCGCGACCCCGAGCCGCGTGGTCGCGGTGACGCCGTGGTTGTGCATCGCGGCGGACAGGGCCGTCACGCGACCCTGCATCGGCCGGAGCACCACGATGCCGGCGCGCTCGGCCGGGTCGCGGCTGGACTCGACCTCGAGCCCGAACTCGTCGGCGATGGCGAACACGCGCTCGACGCGGTCGGTGATCCGCTCCTGCACGGCGGCGACGCCGACCGCGGTGAGGCGCTCGAGCGACACCGCGAGCCGGGCCTGCGCGACCGGGTCGATGCGGGACATCTGGAAGCCGGCGGCCCCCGGACGCACCGCCGGCACCTCGGTGGGCCAGCCGGACGTGCCGTGCGGGCCGGACAGTGCCGGACGGATCCGGTTCAGCGCACGGTCGCTGAAGGCCACGAACCCGGTGCCCCACCCGGCGTGCAACCACTTCTGCCCGCCGGTGGCGACGACGTCGGCGACCTCGTACGGGGCGTCGACGACGCCGAAGCCCTGGATCGCGTCGACGATGAGCAGGCGGTCGCCGATGACCTCGCGGATGGCGGCGAGGTCGGTCAGGTAGCCGGTGCGCCAGTCGACCAGGGACACCGCGACGGCGGTCACCTCGTCGGTCAGGCGCTCACGGATCAGCTCGGGTGTCACCCAGCCGGCACCCGACTCGATGACGACGGGCTGCACCCGTCCGCCGGTGGCCGAGGCGGCGCTGGCCAGTGCGAGCGGCAGCGACGGGTACTCGTCGGCGGACACGAGCACACCGCCGGTCAGGCCGAAGGCGGTGTGCAGCAGGCCCGGGGTCGTCGCAGCCTGCGAGACGACCTGGTCCTCGCGGCGGCCGACCAGGCGGGCGGCGACGGTGCGGACGCGGGCGTCCTGCTCGTCGAGGGTCTCCATGGCGCCGAAGCGCATGTGTGCCTGGATCGTGCCGAGCACACGCTGCTCCTCGAGCACGGCGGTCTGCACGGGGCCGAACGCAGCGTGGTCGAGGTAACCGGGGTCTTCGGAGAAGCCAGCGGCGTACTCGTCGATGTTCACAGGTGGTGCACCTTTCACAGGGTTGAACCCTGAGAGCCTACTGGGACGAGGCTCTGCCGACGAACCCGGTGCGGGAGGTGGCTGCTCAGCCGCCGAAGCGACGCGACCGGAGCCCGAAGTCGCGGACCGCCCGGAGGAAGTCGACCTCGCGCAGGTCCGGGTAGAACGCCTCGACGAAGTAGAACTCGCTGTGCGCGCTCTGCCACAGCATGAAGTCGGACAGCCGCTGCTCGCCAGAGGTCCGGATCACCAGGTCGGGGTCGGGCTGACCCTGCGTGTACAGGTGGTCGCCGATGAGCTCCGGCGTCAGCACCTCGGCCAGGGTGTCGATGGTGCCGCCACCCGCACCGTGCGCCTGCACGATGCTGCGCATGGCGTCCGCGATCTCACGACGGCCGCCGTAGCCGACGGCCAGGTTGACGTGCAGCCCGGTGCGGCCGGCGGTGCGCTGCTCGGCCTGTTCGAGCGCGGTCACCAGGTTCTCCGGCAGGCCCTCGTTCGACCCGACGTGCTGCACGCGCCAGTCTCGGTTGTCGGCCAGGACCCCGGCGAGGTCGGCGATGATCCCCACGAGTTCTTCGAGCTCCTCGCCGCCGCGACCCGTCAGGTTGTCGGCCGACAGCAGGTACAGCGTCACGACCTCGATGCCGAGGTCGTCACACCACGTCAGGAACTCCGGGATCTTCGCGGCGCCGGCGCGGTGGCCGTGTGCGGCGGACTCGAGCCCTAGCTGCTTCGCCCAGCGACGGTTGCCGTCCACGATCATGGCGACGTGCTTGGGCTTCGCTGCCCCCTCGAGCTGGCGGCGTATCCGGCGTTGGTAGGCGCGGTAGAGGATCCCTCGCCCTGTCCATCCCGCCGTCCCGGTCACGCACCGAGCGTAGTGCACCACCGGCACACGCTCCCTGAAGCACCCGCTCTGCGGACACGTGGCTGTCGTTCGGGGTCAGGCCCTATGGTCGGGACCATGCAGGACGAGCACGAGACCGGAACACTCCCCCACGTCCCGTTCACGGAAGAGGCGTCGGCCACCACGACCGCTGCCGAACCCCGTCCGGCGTGGCGCGGCTGGATCCACCTCGGTGCGTTCCCGTTCGCGATCGCGATGGGGGTCGTCCTGATCACCCTCGCCGACAGCACCGCCGCGAAGGTCGGCAGCGCGGTCTTCATGGCGACGTCGCTGGCGATGTTCGGCGTCTCCGCGACCTACCACCGGTTCCCGTGGGGGCCGAAGGTGAAGGCCGTGCTGAAGCGCATCGACCACACCAACATCCTGCTGCTCATCGCCGGCACCTACACACCCGTCGCGATCTGTGCCCTACCGCACACGCTCATGGTCGTCGTGCTCTGGGTGATGTGGTCGGGCGCAGCGCTCGGCATCGCGTTCCGGGTGCTCTGGATCAACGCGCCCCGGTGGCTGTACGTCCCGATCTACCTGGTGCTCGGGTGCGCTGCCCTCGGGCTGCTGCCGCAGTTCTTCGCGGCGAGCGTGCCGATGACCGTGCTCATCCTGTCCGGCGGCGTCGCCTACATCATCGGCGCGCTGGTCTACGGCTTCAAGCGGCCGAACCCGGTGCCGACGCAGTTCGGGTTCCACGAGGTGTTCCACGCCCTGACCGTGGTGGCCTTCGGTGCGCAGTGGGTCGGCGTGCTCATCGTCGCGCTGGACCCGGTGCGCTGACCGTCGCACGTTCCTTCCCAGAACGGGTGCGATGCCTGGTGGTTCCGGGCGTACTCACCCGGAAGTTCTGACCAGGTGCGCCCGATTCGACCAGGTACGCCCGGTTGCGGTAGGTGCGCACGAGGCTGACGGGAGGCCCGTGGCGGGATCGCCACGGGCCTCCAGTCCGTACCCGGTCGCGTCAGCCGCGCTCGGTGTCGTCGCCGACGTCGGCCCGGCCGTCCTCGGCCGCCCGCCGCTCCGGCTCGTCCGTCGCGGTGCCGTCGCCCGCGGTGCCGTTCGCCTCGGCCTCGAGCCGCTCACGCACCTCGGCGCGGTAGCGGGTCCGGCGGATGCGTCGGGTCATGTCCACCACGAGCAGGATCGTCACGATCGCGACGAGTGCGATCGCGATGAACCCGACGACACCCGGGGTGACGTCGACGTCGGGGACGACCGAGGGGCTGGGACTGGGGGTGGCGGCGAGTGCCGCCGCGATGGTGCTCACGAGGTCGGTTCCTTGTCGGCTGGGATCCCGGCGAACAGGTCGGTCTCCGGGAGCTCGGTCGGCACGCGTGCCTCCACGAGCTGGTAGTCCTCGGTCGGCCACACCGTCGCGAGGAGGTCGTTCGGCCAGTAGAAGAAGGCGCTGTCCGGTGCGACCTGGCTGGCGTGCGCGCGGAGTGCGGCGTCACGCTGGTCGAAGTACTCGTGCACGTCGACGTGGGTGGTGGCGAGGTCGGGGCGGTCGGCGAACCGCTCGACCCACTCGCGCAGCTGCTCGATCGCGGGGCTGTCCGGGTCGCGCTCCTGCAGGGCTTCGAAGATCGTGCTGAAGCGGCGCGGGTTCATCGTGCGCTCGTAGTAGAGCTTCGCGATCGACCACGGGGCACCGGCGGACGGGTACGCCGACGGGTCGGCGGCGGCGGACCACGCGGCCATCGACACCTCGTGCGTGCGGATGTGGTCGGGGTGCGGGTAGCCGCCGTTCTCGTCGTAGGTGACGAGCACGTGCGGGCGGAACCGGCGGATCACGCGGACGAGGGCCTCGGTGCTGTACTCGAGCGGCACCGTGGAGAACGTGCCCGGCCGGACCGTCTCACCCTTCTCGGCGTCGGGCAGCCCCGAGTCGTGGTACCCGAGCCACACGTGGTCGATGCCGAGCGCCTGCTGCGCCGCGGCCATCTCGGTGCGGCGGTACCCGGCCATGTCACGGTGGGCACGGCTCGTCGCCGGCTCGCCGAGCTGGTCGTTCAGGATGTCGCCGGCCTCGCCACCGGTGCAGGACACGACGAGCACCTGGTGCCCGTCGGCCACGTACTTCGCGGCGGTCGCGGCACCCTTGCTCGACTCGTCGTCGGGGTGGGCGTGGACGGCCAGCAGACGGTAGGGCACGTGGGGTTCCTCACTGCGGGTGAGCGGCGTCGGACGCGGGCAGCGCACAGCATCGCGTGAACTACCCTGGGATCAGGATATCCACCCCGGGAGCCCCGAACTGTCCGAACAGCACCAGACCGCCACCCTCGACGAGCGCTACGGCCGCACCCCGGCCCGCAAGCGCCGCAGCCGCCTCTTCGCAATCGTCGCGGCCATCGCGGTCGTCGTGGTCTTCGGTGCGTGGGTGATCTGGGCCGGGCTCGACCAGTCCGACCGCGGCCTCGACCAGGACGTCATCGGGTACGAGGTGCTGTCCGAGCACAGCACCGTCGTCCACTCGCAGGTGTCCGTCGACCCGGGCGTTAAGGCGAAGTGCGCCGTGCAGGTCCTCGACAAGAGCTACTCGATCGTGGGCTGGAAGGAGATCACCGTCCCGGCGTCCGAACAGCGCAGCCGGAGCATCTCCACGCAGGTCACCACGACGACGCGGGGCGTGACCGGCTTGATCCACGACTGCTGGATTCCCTAGACTGTCCTGATTCGCCTCTCGAGACCGACCACTCGGCCGGTCTCGTTTTTTCATGGTCGAAGGGACAGAACATGAGCAACGACACGCAGGTCACCTGGCTGACCCAGGAGGCGCACGACCGTCTCAAGGCGGAGCTCGACGAGCTGAGCGGCGAGGGCCGTGCCGAGATCGCGCGCCGCATCGAGGCCGCTCGCGAAGAGGGCGACCTCAAGGAGAACGGCGGCTACCACGCCGCGAAGGACGAGCAGGGCAAGATCGAGGCCCGCATCCGCGTCCTCACCGAGCTCCTCAAGCACGCCACCGTCAGCGAGGCGGAGTTCGACGGGACGGTCGAGCCGGGCACCGTCGTCACGGCGGTCATCGCCGGCGACGAGTCCACCTTCCTGGTCGGCAGCCGCGAGATCGTCGCCGAGGGCTCGGACCTGACGGTCTACAGCCCCGTCAGCCCCGTCGGCGCGGCCATCGTCGGCCTCAAGGCCGGCGACAAGGCCACGTACACGGCGCCGAACGGCAAGGAGATCGCCGTCGAGGTCGTCAAGATCGAGCGTTACGAGCCGTAGACCCGGCCCACTGACAGACAGGAGGACCGTGGCGACACCGCCACGGGCCTCCTGTCTGTCCGCTGGTCGCGCCCAGAGCGCGCACCGCCTTTCCGACAGTCCACGCGTCGAACGACTCGTAGATCGTCGCGGACTAGTGCTCGAGGAGCTCCGGGCGGAAGCCGACCTCGTGCAGGCGCTGGATGACCTCCTGCGCGTGCTCCGGGCCGCGCGCCTCGATCGACAGGTCCAGCGCGACCTCGTTGATGACCAGGCCCTGGCCGTGGCGGGTGTGCAGCACCTCGACCACGTTCGCGCCGGCGTCCGAGATGACCTGCGCGACTCGGGCGAGCTGACCCGGACGGTCCGGCAGCATGATGCGGATGCCGATGTAGCGCGAGGCCGCCACGAGCCCGCGGGTGATCACGCGTTCCATCATGAGCGGGTCGATGTTGCCGCCGCTCAGCAGCACCACGGTGCGGCCGGTGTCGCGGACGGCACCGGACATGATCGCGGCGACGCCGACGGCCCCCGCTGCCTCGACCACGAGCTTGGCGCGCTCGAGCAGGACGAGCAGTGCGCGGGCGGTGTCGTCGTCCGAGACGGTGACGATGTCGTCGACCAGGTCGCGGATGATCGGGAAGTTCAGGTCGCCGGGGCGCGCCACCGCGATGCCGTCGGAGATGGTCGGCTTCGTGGTGATGGTGACGGGCTCGCCGGCGGTGATCGACGACGGGTAGGCCGCGGCGTTCTCCGCCTGCACGCCGATGACCCGGATCTGCCGTCCGAGCCGCCCGGCCATGCCCTTCACGGCGAGCGCGATGCCGGAGATGACGCCGCCGCCACCGATCGGCACGACGACGGTGTCGACGTCCGGCACCTGGTCGATGATCTCGAGGCCGAGCGTGCCCTGCCCGGCGATCACGGCCGGGTGGTCGAACGGCGGGATGAACACGGCGCCGGTGTGGGCGGCGAAGTCCTTCGCGGCGCTCAGCGCCTCTTCCACGGAGTGGCCCCGCAGCACGACGTCGGCGCCGTAGTGGCGGGTGGCCTGCAGCTTGGGCAGGGCGACGCCGACCGGCGTGAAGATCGTCGCGGGGATGCCGAGCTCGCGGGCGGCGAGGGCGACACCCTGCGCGTGGTTGCCGGCGCTCGCGGCGACGACGCCCTTGGCGCGCTGCTCGGCGGACAGGGTCGAGAGGCGGTTGTAGGCACCGCGCACCTTGTAGGCACCCGTGCGCTGCAGGTTCTCGCACTTCAGGTGCACCGGGGACCCGAGCAGCTCGGCGAGGAACTGCGACGTCTCCATCGGGGTGACGCGTGCGACGCCCTTGATGGTCTCGCGCGCCGCCTCGATGTCCGCGAGGGTCGGGATCGCGGTGAGCGTGTGCGGGGAGGCGCTGGTGTCGGTCACTCCCCCATCATCGTCGCTCCCGGCCCCCGCGGCGAACTCGTGTGACGCTCAGTTGGTGCTGGCGGTGTCTTCCTCGGCCGAGGGACCCGAGTCGACGCCCGGTGCCGGGACGTCGTCGCCGACCTTGTGCCGACGGCGTCGGAGCAACTGGATCTGCCCGTGCTGCCCGCGCTTCGGCGTCGCTTCGAGGACGTGGTCGGAGTCGAGCCGCCGCCAGCGTCCGCTCGCGATGGTGGTGACCATGGCGTTCAGCGTCGCGATCAGCGGGACGGCGAAGAACGCTCCGGCGATGCCGGCGAGACCGGAGGCCGCGGTGACGCCGAGGACGACCGCCAGCGGGTGGACCTTGACCGCGTTGCCCATGACGAGCGGCTGCAGGATGTGGCCCTCGATCTGCTGGACCAGCAGCACGACCCCGAGCACCAGGACAGCCGCGAGGGGACCGTTGAAGATCAGCGCGACGAACACCGCCAGGAAGCCGGTGACGATGGCACCGACGACCGGGATGAACGCACCGAGGAACACGAAGGCTGCGATCGGGATGACCAGCGGCATGCCGCCGAAGAAGAGCCCGACGATGAAGGAGCCCAGGCCGATGCCGACCGCGTCGACGAACGCGACGAAGATCTGGACCCGGATGAAGCTCGTCAGGGTGATCCAGCCGGCGACACCGGCGCCGTCGACCGCAGCGCGCGCCTTCTTCGGGAACAGCCGGACGGACCAGCGCCAGACGTTCTTGCCGTCGATCAGCAGGAAGATCGTGGTGAACAGGATGATGAAGAGCGCCTCGAAGGCGTGCGTGGCCCCCGAACCCGCGCTGGCGACCCCGGACAGGATCGACGCGGAGTTGTCCTGCAGCCACTTCGTGCCGTCGTCGAGCCAGCCGTTGACGTCGGACTGGCTGATGCCGAACCCGGAGCTCAGGACGAAGTCCTTGATGTTCGCGTACTGGTCGACCGTCCGGTCACGCAGGGAGGGGTAGGACGCGATGATCTGGTCGACGACGAGCCAGATCAGGCCACCGAGCGCCGCGATGCCGCCGAGCAGGCTCATCACGACGGCGAGCCACTTGGGCACGTGGTGCCGCTGCAGCCAGTTCGAGATGGGGACGAGGAGCGCCGAGACCACGATGCCGACCAGGAACGGGATGAGGATCTCGCTGAAGACCGTGACGAGCCAGATGAAGACGGCGATCACGCCCACGACGACGAGCGCCCGCCACGACCACGCACCGGCGATGCGCACGCCGACCGGGACGGATTCCTCGACCACGGGGTCGGGATGTGTCTGCTTGCTTCCCCATGCCATGCGCCCGAGTGTAGCGATGTGCTTCCCGTCAGGTGCCAGATACGGCATACGTTCGTGGACCCTCATGTCGGCGGGGTTCGGTAGCGTCGCGGCATGCCCAGGTCGACGCTCTCCGCCGCCGAGGCCCGCCGGGTCGCACTCGCCGCGCAGGGGTTCGGACGACCACCCGCCGAACCCGTCTCGACGCGTGCGCTGAACGCCGCGTTCGGCCGGCTCGGGCTGCTGCAGATCGACTCCGTCAACGTGTTCGAACGCAGCCACTACCTGCCGCTCTTCGCCCGGCTCGGGGCCTACGACCGGTCGACGCTCGACCGGCTGACGCTCGGACGCTCGGGTCCGTACACCGAGTACTGGGCGCACGAGGCGGCGTTCATCCCCCGCGACGACCTGCGGCTGTTCCGGTGGCGGATGGACGCCCTGCGGGAGCGTGACGCCGGCCCGACCGGGGTCGACGGCGTCGCCCGGACCGCTGCCGTCCGGCGCGAACTGCACGCGCTGCTCCGAGCCGAGGGGCCGATGCGGGCGAGCGCGGTGGAGCACGAGTCGAACGTTCGGCGCGGCCCCTGGTGGGGGTGGAGCGACGTGAAGCTCGGGCTCGAGCAGATGTTCCGCTGGGGCGAGGCCGTGAGCGCCGGACGAGCCGGTTTCGAGCGCGTGTACGCCCTGCCGGAGCAGGTGCTGCCCGCAGGCTTCCTCGAGACCGCCCCGCCGCGTGCCGACGCCGTGCTCGAACTCGTGCGCCAGGCCGCACGGGCGCTCGGCATCGGCACCCGAGCGGACATCGCGGACTACTACCGGCTGCGCTCCGACGACACGGCCACCGCGATCGCCGAGCTCACCGACGCCGGCGAGGTCCTGCCGGTGCGGGTCGAGGGCTGGGGCGAGCGGGCGTGGCTGCACGCGAACGCTCGGGTCCCCCGGCAAATGACCACGGACGCGGTGCTGAGCCCCTTCGACCCGGTCGTCTGGTTCCGGCGGCGGGCCGAGCGGATGTACGGCTTCCACTACCGGATCGAGATCTACACGCCCGCCCCGAAGCGGGTGTTCGGCTACTACGTGCTGCCGGTGCTGCAGGACGACCGGCTCGTCGGCCGCATCGACCTGAAGAGCGACCGGCAGCGCGGTGTGCTCCGCGTCCGGACCGCGTGGCAGGAACCGGGCGAGCACCTGAACCCCGAGCGCCTCGCCGACACACTGCGACGGACCGCGAGCTGGCAGGGCCTCGGCGCGATCGAGGTGACCGACCGCGGCACCGCGGCTGCGGCCGTCGCCGGAGCCCTCGGGGTACCCCTGGTGCCGCACGAGTCCGCTGACGACGCGGACGCCCCCGAACCGGTCGAGTCGGCCGACGACTCGGCCGCCGACGGCGTCGGCTGACCCCTCAGAACCGGTCGGCGTTCGCCCGCAACCGCGCGATGCGGTCGGGCAGCGGCGGGTGTGTGGAGAACAGCCGGTCCATCACGCCGGGGCGCATCGGGTCGGCGATCCACAGGTGTGCCATCGAGGAGTTCTGCGTCTGCGTCGGCCGACCGTACGCACCGAGCTTCTCGAGGGCCCGCGCCAGGCCCTCCGGGTGACGGGTCGTCATCGCGCCCGTCGCGTCGGCCAGGTACTCGCGCTGCCGGGACACCGCCGCCTGGACGCCGGCCGCCGCGATCGGGGCCACGATGACGGCGACGATCCCGGCGATGAGCAGCACCGGGTTGGCGCTGCCACCGTTGTCCGAGTTGCGGTTCCGCCCGCCGGACAGACCGCTGAAGATCGAGATGCGGAGCAGGACGTCGGCGATGAGGCCGACGGCCACGACGAGACCGAAGACCATCGTCGACACCCGGATGTCGTAGTTCCGGACGTGTCCGAGCTCGTGCGCCATCACGCCCTGCAGCTCCTGCTCGTCCATGAGCTCGAGCAGCCCCGTCGTCGCCGCCACCACCGCGTGCTCGGGGTCACGCCCGGTGGCGAAGGCGTTCGGCGCGGGGTCGGGGATGACGAACACCCGGGGCATCGGCATGCCGGTCGCGATGGCGAGGTTCTCGACGGTCCGCCACAGCCGTGGTTCGGAGACACGGTCGATCTCGACCCCACCGGCGATCGCGGTGGCCTGGCGTGCCGCCAGGAAGTACTGCAGCACCGCGTACCCGAGGGCGACCACGAGGACGATGAAGCCGATCGAGACGTTGCCGGCGAGGTACCCGCCGAGGAACCCGAGCGCGCCGATGATCAGCAGGAACACCAGGACGATGACCACGGTGTTGCGCTTGTTCCGCGCGATGGCGCTGTACACGTCGGATCCGACGCTGTGGTCAGAACTGGACGCGCGGCGGCTCGGCGATGGCCGCCGGCTCGTTCGTCTCGAAGAACGGTGCCTCGGAGAAGCCGCGGTTCTTCGCGAACGTGGAGTTCGGGAACACCCGGATCTTCGTGTTCAGCTCACGCACTCCGCCGTTGTAGAACCGGCGGGCGGCCTGGATCTTGTCCTCGGTGTCGACGAGCTCGGACTGCAGCTGCAGGAAGTTCTGGCTCGACTGCAGCTGCGGGTACCCCTCGGCCACCGCGAACACGCTCTTCAGCGCCTTCTGCATGTGCCCCTCGGCCGTGGAGGCCGTGTCGGCATCACCGGCGGACAGGGTCTCGGCGCGGGCCTTCGTCACGTCGTCGAAGACCGCCTTCTCGTGCGTGGCGTACCCCTTGACCGTGTCCACGATGGTGGGGATGAGGTCGGCGCGGCGCTTCAGCTGCACCGAGATGTCGCTCCAGGCCTCGTCGACCCGGACCTTGAGCGTGACGAGGGAGTTGTACGTCACCCAGAGGTAGATCCCGATGATCACCAGGACGACCACCACCACTCCGACGACGATGAGCGTCGTGACGAGTCCGGTGTCCATGCGGGCGTACTCCTTTGCGCGTCGGGATCCGCGGTGCTGCGTTGGCCTGAACGGCCATCGTGAAGTCTATCGACGCGCTGAGCATGCTCTGTTCCTCGAGCAGTGTTCACGGCCGATTCCCGAGTCACGCACACCGGGCTCCCGGACTGCGGCCCGATACCGAACCTCATCCGCGAGGTGTATTGACCGGAGGCCGCCGATCCCGTGGGATGGGTCCGGTGAACACGAGCGGGGAGAACGTGGACGAGGGGGCTGTCGGGGGCGACAGCCCTCGTCGTCGTCCCCGCTTCGCCCTGCTCGCAGCGGCGACGACGGTCCTCGTCGCCGCCCTGCTCGGCGCCGCGGCAGCCCCGGCCGTCGCGGTCGCCGCGGGTGGCCCGTCGATCGTCACGGCCGCTGCGGACGCCCCGGCAGCCCCGGCCGCCGCCGCTCCCACCGCCACGCCCGGGACGAGCGAGATCGCCCCGCCGAACACCGGCCGTCCGGGCGCTCCGACGCCCACACCCACCCGTCCCGCCGTGCGGCCCACGATCGCCGATCCGGGTGACGTCACGACGGGGACGACCCGTTTCCACGGCACCGGTACCCCCGGGCACGCGGTCCGGGTGACGGGTCCGGCCGCGACGGGTTCGTCCGGGTGCACGACCCGGGTCGACCCGAACGGATCGTGGGCCTGCCTCGGAACCGTCCGCTCCGGTCCGCACCAGGTGTTCACGGTGCGCGACCTCACCGCCGCACTGCCCGTCGCGAGCGCACCGGCGTCGGACGTCATCGTCCCGCCGACCCTCGCGTCCGCCGGGCCCACCGGCGGGACGGTCTCCGGCACGGGGTACCCCGGATCGACCGTGACGCTCTCGGTGTCCGGGTCCTCGGCCCAGCAGACCGCCCAGGTCGGCGCAGACGGCCGGTGGGTCGCCGCCCTGGGGACCCGGGCCGACGGTCGGTTCACCGTCACGGCGTCGCAGACTGCCAGCACGGCCGACGGGTACCGGTCCGACCTGCGGAGCGCGGCCTCCGCTCCCGTGACGGTCACGGTCGACCGCACGGCGCCGGCCGCCCCGCGCATCACGACCCCGGACGACGGCCAGCGCATCGGCACCCGCTCGACGACGGTGGCCGGGACCGGTGAACCCGGCGCCCGCGTGACCGTGTACGTCGACCGTGCGCCGGTGTGCGGCGCGGTGGTGGGGTCGGACGCCTCGTGGTCGTGCTCCACCGCGGGGTCGACGTTGCGCGCCGGCGGGCACAAGCTCACTGCGACGCAGCACGACGTCGCGGGCAACTACTCCCGGTCGTCAGCCGCCGTGCGGGTCACGGTGCGGACCACCACCACGACCCCGACCGCAGCACCGACGCCGGCCGCCACGGACACCCCGGGGACACCGGGCACGTCGACGCCGGGGTCCAGCGCGACGGCGGGCACCCCCGGCACGACCGGCCACGGCGGAACCGGCAACGCCAACGGCACGAATGCCGCCGGCCACGGGGGCGACGGCGGCAACGACGACGGCGGCGCAGCAGGCACCGGCAACGGGTCCAGCAACGGCGACGGTACCGGCACTGGCAGCGGCACCGGCACCGGCAGCACCCCGGCCGGCGTCGGCAGCACCGGAGGCCACCCCGACTGGTCCGGACCCGCGGGCGACTGGACCGCGGCGACCACCTACGACCGCACCGTCCCGACCATCCAGGCCGCGTTCTCGTGGCGGACCGTCCTGGTCGCCACCGCCGTCGCCGCCGGGTTCCTCCTGCTCATCGCCGCGCCGCTCGCCCTCGTGGCCGCGGTCACCCGCGGCCGCCTCCGCTCGCCGTTCGCGGCGCTGCTCGGACGCAACCGCTCGCGGTCGGACCGCACACGGGGCGACGACGTCCTGCCGACCTGGGCGTCCATCGCCATCGCGGTGTCCGTCGCGGCGCTGTGCACCCTGCTCGGGGTCGGCGTCGAACTCGAGGCCCGGTACGCCCGTCTGGCGATCGCCGTCCTCGCCGGCACCGGTGTCCTGACCGCCGCCGTCGTGTTCGCCACGCGGTGGGCAGCCGGCAGCGACCACCGCGCCGTCGGGTTCCGGGTGTCGCCGTGGCTCGTCCTCGCAGCGCTCGTGGCGTGCGGCGTCACCCGTGCGGCCGACCTCTCCCCCGCCCTCATCGTCGGTGTCGTCCTCGTGCCGTCCGGCCGCCCCGGACTGGGGACCGGCCCGCTCCGCCTGGGCACCGGGATCGCCACGAGCGCCCGGGGTGCGACCTGGCGGGTGCTGGCCCTGCTCAGCCTCGCCGCGGCCGGCTGGGTGCTGCACAGCCTGCTCGCCGGCGGGGGCTTCTGGGTGTCGCTCGGGTCGGAGTTCGCCATCACCCTGTGCGTCGGTGGCCTCGGTGCCGTGGTCGCGACCCTGCTTCCCGTCGCGGGGTCCGCCGGCAGCGCGCTGCTCGCCGCCTCCCGCGGTCGGTACGTCGCGCTCGCGGTGGTCGCCGTGGCGCTGACGACGGCGGTCTACTCGGGGACGACCGGCACGCACGCCGCACCGGCCCTGCTCGTCGGGATCGCCGCGGCCTGTGTGGTGGCCGCGATCGCGGCCCTGGTCTGGCTGCGCAGTGACCGGCGCGCGGCACGTGTCTGAGCCGAGCCGGGCCTCCAGAGCGGCGCTCCGCACCGCCCCGGGACAGAAGACGCACATCCGGGCCGGTTCGCGGACAGCGGGCTAGTGTGACGATCGGACGACCACGCCGCACCGGACCAGCGGTGCAGCGGCGCCTCGTGACCGGTGCCTGCGCAGGACGGTCGGTGTGCACCGCACGACCGCGGCAGGAGCGATGATGACCGACACCCGACCCGACAGCCACCCCGACACGGACACCCGGTCCGACTACGACGCGACGCGCTTCCGCGAGGTGTTCGAGGGCAGCTTCACCTACGCCAACGGCTTCGCCCGCAACACCCACCGCTTCGCCGGCCGACCCGCGCTGCGCGAGCCGGAGACGGACCGCTCGTGGACCTACGCCGAACTCGGCGACGTCGTCGACCGGATCGCCGGGTGGCTCGTCCGGCACGGTGGCGGACGGGGTTCGGTCGTGATGGTCGAGCTGTTCAACACACCCGAGTTCGCGATGCTCTACCTGGCCTGCCACCGCATCGGCGCGGTGTTCTCGCCGACGAACTTCCGGCTCGCCCCGGACGAGGTCGCCTTCATCATCGAGGACTCCGCACCCGCCGTCCTGGTGCACGACACCGAGCGGACGAGTGCGATCACCGCTGCGCTGGGGTCGTCGCCGCACCGGCCGGACCAGGTCGTCCCGGTCGGCGGCGACCACGACCGGTTCGCCGAGCTGCTCGCGTCCGAGCCCCTCTCCCCCGGGGAACTCGCGGCGATCGGTCCGCGCAGCACCTACGACGAGTCCACCCGGCTCTACACCTCGGGCACCACCGGTCGTCCGAAGCCCGTCCCCCTGCCGAGCCTGGTCGAGGTGCTCAGCGCGCACGACGTGGTCATGCACTTCCCGCTCAGTCCGTTCGACAAGACGCTCAACATGTCGCCACTGTTCCACCGCGGCGGCCTGTACTCCGGCGGCCCGAACCCGGTGTTCTACGTCGGCGCGGAGCTCACGACGCTGCGCCACTTCGACGCCGACCGGGTGCTCGACCTGGTCGAGTCCGAACGCCTGACGTTCCTGATCGGCGCTCCGCCGAACCTGGTGCAGCTCGCCGACGCGCAGGAACGCCGGGCGCGGGACCTGTCGAGCCTCAACGGCATCGTCACGATGGGCGCACCACTCGACCGAGCCGCGGCACTGCGGTACCAGGAGCTGCTGTCGCCGCGGATCTTCAACGGCTACGGCACCACCGAGACCTTCTGGAACACGTTCCTGCGCCCCGAGGACTTCCCGGACGGCGCCGGTTCCACCGGTCGCGCATCGACCGACGACGACGTCGCCGTCGTCCGCGTGCACGAGGACCGCCTGGCCGACCCGACCGACACGGTGGCGAAGGACGGCACCGAGATCGGCGAGTTCGCCGTGCGCACCGTGAAGTCCGGCTACTCGTACCGGAACCCCGGGCTCGAGGCGGAGAAGTTCGCGAACGGCTGGTTCTACCCCGGCGACCTCGCCACGTGGGACGAGCACGAGCGGGTCACGATCGTGGGCCGCAAGGACGACATGGTGATCTCCGGCGGCGAGAACGTGCACCCCGTCCAGGTCGAGGCGGTGTTGCAGGAGCACCCCGGGGTCGCCGACTCCATCGTGGTGGGTGTGCCGGACCCGCGGTGGGGCGAGGTCGTCACGGCGTACGTCGTCCGTGCCGGCGACCGACTGCCGGCCGACGACTCCGAGGCAGCGGCCGCGCTCGAGGAGTGGACCGGCTCCCACCCGGGCCTCGCCCGGTACAAGCGTCCGCGGCGGTACCGCTTCGTCACGGACGTCCCCTACAACGCCACCGGCAAGAAGGTGCACTACCTGGCGAAGGACACGGCCGCGGCGGATGCGGCAGCCGGCCGGCTGATCGAGCCGTAGCGGGCCCGGCACGCGACCGGTGACGACCTGGAGGCCCGTGGCGGCACCGCCACGGCCTCCAGGTCGTCAGCTGGTCGCGTCCACCGCGCGCCGGGGCGCGTTGCGGGCGAAGAGGCCGGGCAGGAGCCCGCCGATCTTCGTCCCGATGCACAGGCTGACGAAGGTCGCGAGCGGGGTCGCGAGCGCCTCCGGGTCGAAGGTGGCCACCGCCACCAGCCCGACCGTCCCCGGCACGAGCAGCAGGAACGCCGGGAAGAACGACACCGTCGCCGGGATCGCCGGCACGAGCCGCTCGAGCAACCGGGTCGCGACGAACAGCAGCGCCGCCGCGGCCCCGGTCGCGACGACGCTGCCCCAGAGCGGCGTCGTCGTGCTCACCACGGCGTAGGCGGTGACCATGACCGCCACCGACACGAGCGTCAGGCGCCACCCGGACCGGAACACCAGACCGAGCCCGACCGCGAGCACCACGACGGCCACCCACGACACCCAGTACGCCGGCACGGACTCCCAGCCGGCCAGGTCCGTGCCGACCCCCGCGACCTCGCCGACGAGCGCGGCCGACGACGGATCGACGTGCAACCCGGTCAGGGCGCTGCCGGACGCGATGCCGGCGGCCATGAAGCCGAGCATGATGAGCCCCTGCACCAGCCGCGACGACCCGGTGACGATGTCCGCGGCGGTGAGTTCGAGCAAGGCGTTGGTGATGAGCGCGCCGGGGACGAACACCGCGACCGGGGCGCAGACCGCGAAGAGCGGGACCTGCTCGAACCCGGTGCCCGCGGCGACCAGGCCGACGATCGCCGTCGACACGAACGCGGCCAGGAACGGGATGATCGCCACGGCTTCGCGGAACCGCCGGAGGACCAGTCCGATCACGCCGACCAGACCACCGACGACGAGCGCCAGGACGATCGCCCACCAGGGGCAGCGGAAGACGACGGCCAGGCCGGCCGAGGTCAGGGCGTTGCCGAGGATCCACGGCAGGGCGGGCGGCGGGACGGTACCGGCGCGGATGGCCCGGACGCGGGCGGGGATCTCGGCGAGGGCGATGGAGCCGCTCTCGAGCCCGAGCACGACGCGGTTGGCGCGGGCGGCCTGGCGGGACGACAGTTCGACGCCCTCGGCGTTGACGATGGTGGCGGCGCCCGTCGAGACCTCGCTCACCATCACCAGGGCGGGCAGGACGCCGATCGCGAGCGTCGGTCCGACCCCGGCGGCGTCCCGGGCCTTCTCGAGCGCCGACCGGACGTCGGTGACGGAGCTGCCGGCGTCCAGGAGCAGGGCTCCGAGGGTGCCGAGGAGCATGCCGACCGGGACGCTCTCGCCGTCGACGACCTCGACGTGGGCCTCCGGTCGGCGGAGGGCGTTCTGCAGGTTGGCGAGTGCGCTTCCGAGTCCGACCACGATCGTCGATGCTACTGGGCGTGCGGTGTTCGGTACCCCCGGTGGGACTCGAACCCACAACTCGGCGATTTTAAGTCGCATGCCTCTACCGATTGGGCCACGGGGGCGGGCCGCAACAGCCTACCGATGCACGAAGGCGGCCACCCTTCGCAGGTGACCGCCTTCGTGACGAGTGGTGCTACTTGGCGTCGGCCGGGGCCGTCACCGGCTCGGCGGCGTTGGAGACGTCCTTCGCGGGCTCGCCGTACACGGGGCCGGCCGCACCGGCGACCTTGCCCTCTTCCGGAGCCGGGGCTGCGGCGGGCGCGGCCGGGGCCTCGGCAGCGGGCTTCGGACGGGACGCGAACGCCTCGAACGCGGCACGCGGGGTCTCGCGGTCGTCGAGCGACACGATGTCGCGGCCCAGGAAGAAGCCACCGACCCAGTCGCCGATGACGCGCCACTTGCGCTCCCACGACGGCATGGCCAGGCCGTGGTAGCCGCGGTGGGCGCCCCAGGCCAGGAAGCCCTTCATGGCGAACTTGCCGGACTGGAACACGCCGGTGCCCAGGCCGAGACCCGCGACGGCGCCGAGGTTCTCGTGCTTGTAGTCGGTCGTCGCCTCGCCACGGATGGTCGCGACGACGTTCTTCGCGAGCTGCTTGGCCTGGCGCACGGCGTGCTGGGCGTTCGGCACGCAGAACCCACCGACACCGCCACCGGTCAGGTCCGGCACGGCCGCGACGTCGCCGCAGGCCCATGCGTCGGCGATCACGCCGTTGTCGTCGACCACGCGCAGGTCGGGCTGCACGCGGATGCGGCCACGCTGCTCGAGCGGGAAGTCGGTGCCCTTGACCATCGGGTTCGCCATGACGCCGGCGGTCCAGATGATGAGGTCGGACGGGATGGTCTCGATCGCGCCGTCGCTCGTCTTGAGCTCGCAGACGCCACCCACGGCCGAGGCCAGCTGGGTCTCGAGGTGCACGGTCGCGCCACGCTCGGCGAGGTTCTTGAGCACCCAGTGCGAGGTCTCGAGCGAGACCTCGGGCATGATGCGGCCCATCGCCTCGACCAGGTGGAAGTGCGTGTCGTCGAACGACAGCTGCGGGTGGCTCTTCAGCAGGTCGGTGACGAAGGAGCGGAGCTCGGCGAACACCTCGATGCCGGCGAAGCCACCACCGACGACGACGACGGTGAGCAGGCGGTCGCGCTCGGGACCGGCCGGCAGGTTCGCCGCCTTGTGGAAGTTGCTGAGGATGCGGTCACGGATGGACGCGGCTTCCTCGATGGTCTTCAGGCCGATGGCCTCGTCCGCGACGCCCGGGATCGGGAACGTGCGGGACACCGCGCCGGCGGTCATGACGATCTGGTCGTAGGACTCCTCCCACGCCTCGCCCTCGGTCGGGGTGATCGTCGCCGTCTTGGTGGCGTGGTCGACCTTGGTGACCTTCGCCGTGACGACGCGGGTCTTCTTGAGGTGACGACGGTGCGCGACGACCGCGTGACGCGGCTCGATGGAGCCGGCGGCGACCTCGGGCAGGAACGGCTGGTACGTCATGTACGGCAGCGGGTCCACCATGACGACCTCGGCTTCGCCCTGGCGAAGGTGCTTCTCGAGCTTCCATGCGGTGTAGAAACCGGCGTAACCGCCGCCGACGACGAGGATCTTGGGCACGGGGGATGATCTCCTTGGATGGGGGTGTGCGGGAGTCGAGTCAGACTTCGCCGCCACCCGCCCCGACTCCAGCGTCTGCACCGTCATCATACGCCCGGCATGCACACCGGGAGGGCGACCAGTCCGCGCGCTCGAGCGCGAGGTCGCCGATGGGGTTGACGCCGGGTCCGGCGGCGAGGGCGTGGCCGACGAGGGCGTGCAGGCACTTCACGCGGGTGGGCATGCCACCGGCGCTGATGCCGTCGATCTCGTCGACGTGTTCGATCGACTCGCGATCGGCCAGGTAGGACTCGTGGGCCGCGCGGTACTGCGCGGCGACTTCGGGGTCCTCGAGCAGTGCTGCCAGCTCGGGCATCACCTGGTTGGCCTCGAGGGTGCTGACCGCAGCGGTGGCCGCGGGGTGGCACAGGTAGTAGAACGTCGGGAACGGGGTGCCGTTCGACAGCCGGGGCTTCGTGGAGACGACGGTGGGGTTGCCACAGACGCAGCGTGCCGCGATCCCGATGACGTCACGTGCCGGTCGGCCGAGCTGCGCCGACACGACCTGGACGTCGCGGTCGGAGGGCGGGTCGAAGGGAGGGGTCGTCACGGGAACGTGAGCCTACCGGAGAAGCGGAACCCCTCGCACCGTCGGGCCGGACGGCTCCGCGCCCTGCGGTCCGGGACTACTTGCTGTCGCCCGTCCCGGAGACGTCGGGGGCGACGAGGTCGGCTGCCCGCTCGTCGGTGAGCCCGGACTGCAGCACCGACGAGAGCATCGCCTGCACCCAGTCGACCTTGGGCGTCTGCACCTTCGCGCTCACGGGGGTGCCGGAGTCGGTGGTGGGGGTCTTGTCGGCGGCCTCGTCCTCGGCGCCCATCACGAGGTAGCTCTCCTCGCCCGGGTACACGTAGAGCAGTCGGTCGCGGGCCTGTGCCTCGATGTACGCCGGGTCGTCCCAGCGTGCGACGTCCTGCTTCTTCTGCGCGACGTCGGCCTTCTGACTCGCGACCTCGTGCTGCTGCTGGGCGATCTGCTCCTGCTGCTGGATGAGCGTCCGGAGCGACGGCGCGAGCACCACCACGAAGAGCACGATGATCGCGAGCATGAGCAGGCTGAACCCGGAGAAGTGGATCGAGCGGTACCAGGGCTGCGCGGGCGTGCTGCCGTCGGGCATCGCCACGGGGACGCGGCGGACGCGGGGCTTCTGGCTGGGCACGCTCCGACGATAACCCGGCGCGGTCGGTCCGGCCGCCCGGCACGCGGCCGTTCGGCGCCCTCTCAGCGTCTCGCGTCGTCACGTCGAGGCAGCCGGGAGGCACGGCTCCGGCCCGCCCCTGCGGCCCCGCACCTGGAGCGGTCACCACACACCGCCCGGCGCACGTCCGGTGGTCACGTCCTGTCGGCCAGGCCCGGACCAACCGACGACTCACGACCACTCGACGCAGGGCGGGCGGCACGTCCTGACCGCTCGGCACTCCGGGGCGGCACACACGACGAGACGCCGTCCTCCCGGAGGAGGACGGCGTCTCGGTGGTGCGGGTACTGCTGGCCGGGCTGGTTACAGCGACGCGGCGCGCGGGAAGGCCGAGCGACCGGCGTACACCGCGGCGTCGCCGAGCTCTTCCTCGATGCGGAGCAGCTGGTTGTACTTCGCGACGCGGTCCGAGCGGGCCGGTGCGCCGGTCTTGATCTGGCCACCGTCGACCGCGACCGCGATGTCCGCGATCGTGGTGTCCTCGGTCTCGCCGGAGCGGTGCGACAGGATCGAGGTCAGGCCGTGACGGTGCGCGAGCGAGACCGCGTCGAGGGTCTCGGTGAGCGTGCCGATCTGGTTGACCTTGACGAGGATCGAGTTCGCGGCCTTCTCGTCGATGCCCCGCTGCAGACGCTTCGGGTTGGTGACGAACAGGTCGTCGCCGACGATCTGGACCTTGTCGCCGAGCTCGGCGGTCAGGTGCGACCAGCCTTCCCAGTCGTCCTCGGCCAGCGGGTCCTCGATGGTGACGAGGGGGTAGTTCGCGACGAGCTCGGCGAAGTAGGAGGTGAACTCCTGGCTCGAGAGCTGCTTGCCCTCGAACTGGTACTTGCCGTCCGAGAAGAACTCGGTGGACGCGACGTCGAGGCCGACGGCGATGTCCTTGCCGGGCGTGTAGCCGGCCTTCTCGATCGCGGTGAGCAGGAAGTCGAGCGCCGCGCGGTTCGACGCGAGCTCCGGCGCGAAGCCGCCCTCGTCGCCGAGGCCGGTGGCCAGGCCCTGCTTCTTCAGCTCGCCCTTGAGGGCGTGGTAGGTCTCGACGCCCCAGCGGAGTGCCTCGGAGAAGGACTCGGCGCCGTAGGGCACCAGGAAGAACTCCTGGATGTCGACGTTGGTGTCCGCGTGGGCACCACCGTTGACGACGTTCATCAGCGGGACGGGCAGCGTGTGCGCGTTCGGGCCGCCGAGGTAACGGAAGAGCGGCAGGTCGACCGAGTCGGCTGCGGCACGGGCCACGGCGAGCGAGGCACCGAGGATCGCGTTCGCGCCGAGGCGGGACTTGTTCTCGGTGCCGTCGAGCTCGATGAGCGCGGCGTCGACGAGGCGCTGGTCGGTGGCGTCGAAGCCCTCGAGCGCCGGGCCGATCTCGTCGAGGACGGCGTCGACGGCCTTGAGCACGCCCTTGCCGCCGTAGCGCGAGGCGTCGCCGTCGCGCAGCTCGTACGCCTCGAACGCGCCGGTGGATGCACCGGACGGGACGAGCGCGCGGGACACGACGCCGTCGTCGAGGAGGACCTCGACCTCGACCGTCGGGTTGCCTCGGGAATCGAGGACTTCGCGTGCGCCTACGGCATCGATCAGGGCCACGGGGTACTCCCTACACATTGGTTGTGGTGATTGCGGTGTCGATCCTAGCGAGCGGAGGTGAACACGACGTCGGCCGTGACGCCCCGCTGTGGACGAGTCCGTGCTGGAACGAGGACTGGGTGCTCAGTCGAGCGGGCGGAACGCGACGCCCTCGAGCGACGCGGTGTCCGCCGAGACGGTGGCGAACGCCGTGAAGCCCTGGGCGGCGAGGCCGGCGAGCAGGTTCTTCGTGTTCTTCGTGCGGCGCTCGAGCCGGACGCGTCGGTGGGACGCCAGCGCCTCGGTCTTCAGCGCGGCGAGCCGGACCGGGTCGACGTCCTTGTCGTACACGAGCACGACGGCGTCGGCCTCGGCGGACTCCGGGAGGGTCACGAGGTCGACGAGCCGCTCGAACCCGAGCGAGAACCCGACCGCGGGGACGTCCTGCCCGAGGAACCGGCCGATCATCCCGTCGTACCGGCCGCCGCCACCGAGGCTGTAGCCGAAGTCGGGGTGCGCGACCTCGAAGATCGTGCCCGTGTAGTACCCCATGCCGCGCACGAGCGTCGGGTCGAAGCGCAGGTCCACCCCGGGCAGCGCCTCACGCAGGCGGAGCAGGTCGGCAAAGGCCTCGGCGTCGAGCCACGGCGCCCCCTCGACCGACGTCCAGTCGGCGGCCTCGAGCGCGCGGATGGTGTCCTCGAGCCCGGGCAGGTCGGCGCCCACGGCGCTGCGGAGCTCCGCCGCGACGCCGTCCGCGCCGATCTTGTCGAGCTTGTCGATCCTGATGAGCGCGCGGTCGGCGGCGGCGGGCTCGGTGATCCCCCACGACGCGAGGAGCGCCAGCAGGATCCGGCGGTCGTTGATCCGGATCGTCGTGCCGCTGACCCCGAGGGCGTCGAGGGCCGCGGTCGTCGCGCGGATGAGCTCGATCTCGGCGAGCTGCCCGGGCTCCCCCAGGATGTCGATGTCGCACTGCACGAACTGGCGGTAGCGACCCTTCTGCGGGCGCTCGGCACGCCAGACCGGCGCGATCTGCACGGATCGGAACACCGACGGCAGCTCCGCGCGGTGCGAGGCGTAGAACCGGGCCAGCGGGACCGTCAGGTCGAACCGGAGACCGAGGTCGGCGAGGTCCAGCGGCGCTTCGGCGGCCTGCAGGTCCTCGGTGGTGAGCCCGCGCTTCATCACCGCGAACGCCAGCTTCTCGTTGTCACCGCCGAGCCCGGAGTGCAGCCGCGCAGCGTCCTCCACCACCGGGGTCTCGATCTCGTCGAAACCGTGCCGCGAGTAGACGTCCCGCACGACACCGAGCACGTGCTCGCGCCGGGCCTTGTCCGCCGGGAGGAAGTCACGCATGCCACGGGGTGCCGTCACGGTCGTTGCCATGCGGTCAATTCTGGCAGACGGGCGTCTCCGGCTTGCGCGCGTGCCGACCCACTGGCATACTGCATGCAGAACCTCGGTCCGGATCGTGCCTGATCCACGCTCCGGACCGATTCGCGGGGCGACGTGCTGCAGTGCGTCCCGCGGTTCGAGCGGGCTTCCCTGTCGGCCCCTCTCCCTGGTGGAGCCGACGCCCGCTCACGGGCGCCCTCTCTTTTTCGGGTTGGGAGGGCGCCCGTTCTCCCCTGCCCGGAGCGATCTCCCGACCGGGGATCACTCCACAGCCCGACCGGCCTCCTCCAGCGCCGACACCGCGGCACGCAGACTCGCGACCGGGTCCACCCCGCGTCGTGCCGCAGCCGCGACCTCCCCGAGCACCGCTCGCCCCCACTCGGCGTCGACCGTCCCCACCCCGTCGTCCGCGGGCGCGTCGGATGCGGCGGACGCGGCGGACGCGGCGGACGCACCACGGGCCTCCAGGCCGACGCCGGAACCGGCCCCGACGACGGACGCGACGACCGCGTCGGCGTCCCCACGTTCCTCCAGGCGCTCCAGCAGCTTCACCGCACGCTCCAGCGGCGGCATCGCCCGCGGCACCCCGTCGAACGCACTCCGCCGGCTCGCCTTCTCGGCTGCCTTGGCCGCACGCCAGACCCGCACGACGTCCTCGACGGTGTCCGCCGTCTCGTCGCCGAACACGTGCGGGTGCCGCCTGGTCATCTTGTCCCGCACCCCGGCGGCGACGTCCTCGAGGGTGAAGTCCCCCGCGCGGGCGGCGATCCCCGCGTGCAGGACCACCTGGTAGAGCAGGTCGCCGAGTTCCTCGCGGACGTCGTCCGGGTCGCCGTCGTCGATGGCGTCGACGAGTTCGTACGACTCCTCGACGGCGTAGCGCGCGAGCGAGGCGTGGGTCTGTGCCCGGTTCCAGACGCACCCGCCGTCCTCGGCGAGCAGGTGGTCGACGACGGTCACGAGGTCCGGTACGGCGGTCATCTGGTCATCGTGCCACCCGCGTAGACTGGCCGTGGTGTGTCGGGAAGTCTGGTCGACGGACACTCACCCGACCCCTCGAGACGGAGATCCATGTCGTCCCTCGTCCGCTCCCCCCGCTTCAGCGCCATCGCGCTCCTCACCGCCGCCGTGCTCGGCCTGGTCGTGGCGAACTCCCCGATCGGCCCCGGCCTCGAACGCTTGCTCGACGCGCACCTGCCGCTCGGTGCCCTCGGCCTCGACCTGTCGATCGCGCACTGGATCAGCGACGGCCTGCTCGCGGTCTTCTTCCTGCTCGTCGCGATCGAGCTGAAGCAGGAACTCGTCGACGGCGAGCTGTCGAACCCCAAGACCGCGATCATCCCCGCCATCGCGGCGGTCGGCGGCGTGCTCGTCCCGGCCGGCATCTTCCTGCTCGTCACCGCGGGCACGCAGTACACGCACGGTTGGCCGATCCCGACGGCGACGGACATCGCGTTCGCGCTCGGGGTGCTCGCCATGTTCGGTCGCGGGCTGCCGAGCGGCATCCGGGTGTTCCTGCTCGCGCTGGCCGTGCTCGACGACCTCATCGCGATCATCATCATCGCCGTGGTGTTCGCCCACGACACGGACTTCCTGGCCCTCGCGGGCGCTGTCGTCACCCTCGCGGCGTTCTGGCTGCTCGGCCGGATGCTCCGTCCGGGGCGCAGCGGGCAGACGCTCGTCATCGTGGCGATGGTCGTGGTCGGGCTCCTGACCTGGTGGCTCGTCTACCACTCAGGTGTGCACGCCACGATCGCCGGCGTCGCCCTCGGGCTCGTGCTGCCCCGACGCCCGGGCCACACCCTGCACGAGAACGTCGAGCCGTGGTCGAACGCCATCGTGCTGCCGGTGTTCGCGTTCGCGTCGGCCGCCGTCATCATCCCCTCGGTCGGCATCAGCGAGCTCTCCCCCACGTTCTGGGCGGTCGTCCTCGCACTGCCGGTCGGCAAGGTCATCGGCATCACGCTGTTCGGCACGATCGCCACGCGGATCTTCCGCTCGCCCGGCCGCTCGTCGCTGTCGTTCTTCTCGATCATCACCGTCGGCGTGCTCGGCGGCATCGGGTTCACGGTGTCGCTGCTCATGAACGAGCTGGCGTTCGCCCGCAACGAGGAGATCCTCGACGAGGGCGTCCTCGCCGTGCTCGTCGGCTCGGGCATCGCCATCGTCGCGTCGGCGGTCGTCGTCACCCTGCGGGCGCGGGCGTACCGCGCGCGCCGCGAGCTGTCCGAGGCCGAGGACACCGAGTAACGGGTCGCGGGCCGGGGTTCACACCCGTTCCGCGACAGAGCACGCGTCGTTCGACGCGTGGATGGTCGCGAACAGCGTGCGCGCCGTGGACGTGGCCGATGACGGACTGGAGGCACGGTGCGGGCCCGCACCGTGCCTCCTGTCCGTCTCCGCTCGCGTCTACGCGGCCGGCGCCTCGGCCGGGGTCGTCGCCCCGTACACGGCGGTGAGGATGCTCTCCACCCACTGGATGAGGGCGTCGTCCGGCAGCGCCTGGTCGTGCGGACGCGGCATCGGGATACTCGTCGCGTTCTGCTGCGGGAACCAGCGCGCCCCCGGGAACATGCGCTTCAGGCGCACCTGCGACGAGTCGGCGAGCTCCTTGCCGGCGACCCGCAGGTTCGAGCCCATCACCACGACGTCGGACAGGCCGACCTGCTGCGCCATGCGACGGAGACGGGAGACCTCGACCAGGGTCTGCACGGCCTGCGGCGGCTGCCCGTAGCGGTCGGTGAGCTCGTCGAGCACCATGTCGATCGCGTTCGGCTGGGCCGTCGGGGCCGAGGCCGCCGAGAGCTTCTGGTACGCCTCGAGCCGGAGTCGCTCGGACTCGACGTAGTCCTCGGGGATGTGCGCGTCGACGGGGATCTCGAGCCGGAGCTCGGTCTGCCCCTCGGCGACGTCGCCACGGAACTGCGACACCGCCTCGCCGATCATCCGCAGGTACAGGTCGAACCCGACGCCCGCGATGTGGCCCGACTGCTCCCCGCCGAGCAGGTTGCCGGCCCCGCGGATCTCGAGGTCCTTCATGGCGACCTGCATCCCCGCGCCGAGCTCGTTGTTCGCGGCGATGGTCTCGAGGCGGTCCTGCGCGGTCTCGGACAGCGGCTTGTCGGAGTCGTAGAGGAAGTACGCGTACCCGCGCTCCCGCCCACGGCCGACACGACCGCGCAGCTGGTGCAGCTGCGACAGGCCGTACTTGTCCGCCTTGTCGATGATGAGCGTGTTCGCGTTCGCGATGTCGAGGCCCGTCTCGATGATCGTCGTCGAGACGAGGACGTCGAAGCGGCGCTCCCAGAAGTCGACCATGACCTGCTCGAGGGTGGTCTCGGACATCTGCCCGTGCGCCACGGCGATACGGGCGTCCGGCACGATCTCGGCCAGGTGTGCGGCGACCGACTGGATGTCCTTCACGCGGTTGTGCACGTAGAACACCTGGCCCTCGCGCAGCAGTTCGCGGCGGATCGCCGCCGCCACCTGCAGGTCGGACTCGGGCCCGACGAAGGTCAGGATGGGGTGGCGGTCCTCGGGCGGGGTCGCCAGGGTCGACATCTCACGGATGCCCGTGACCGCCATCTCGAGCGAGCGCGGGATCGGGGTCGCCGACATCGCCAGGACGTCGACGTTCGTCTTGAACTTCTTGAGCTGGTCCTTGTGCTCGACGCCGAACCGCTGTTCCTCGTCGATGATGACGAGCCCGACGTCCTTGAAGGTGATGCCCTGCGACAGGATCCGGTGGGTCGCGATGACGATGTCGACCGTGCCGTCGGCGAGCCCGGCGATGGTCTCCTTCGACTCCTTCTCGGTCTGGAACCGGCTCAGGGCACGCAGGTGCACGGGGAACCCGGCGAAGCGCTCCTGGAACGTCTCCATGTGCTGGCGGACGAGCAGGGTCGTCGGGACGAGCATGACGACCTGCTTGCCGTCCTGCACCGCCTTGAACGCGGCACGGATCGCGACCTCGGTCTTGCCGTAGCCGACGTCGCCGGACAGCAGGCGGTCCATCGGGATCGGGCGTTCCATGTCGCGCTTGATCTCGTCGATCGTGGTGAGCTGGTCGGCGGTCTCGGCGAACGGGAACGCCTCTTCCAGCTCGCGCTGCCACGGGGTGTCCGGGCCGAACGCGTGCCCCTTCGACGCCATCCGCGCCGAGTACAGCTTGACCAGGTCGACGGCGATGTCGCGGACGGCCTTGCGGGCCTTCGACTTGGCGGCGGACCAGTCCGAGCCGCCCATCTTCGACAGGGTCGGGGACTCACCACCGACGTAGCGCGACAGCTGGTCGAGCTGGTCGGTCGGCACGAAGAGCTTGTCGCCCGGGTAGTTGCGCTTCGACGGCGCGTACTCGAGCACGAGGTACTCGCGCTGCGTCTTCACGGCGTTGCGGCCACCGCTGGAGACCTCGCGGCTGACGAGCTCGACGAACTTGCCGATGCCGTGGGTCGCGTGCACGACGACGTCGCCCGGCTTGAGCTGCAGCGGGTCGACGACGTTCTTGCGCCGGCTCGCGAGCTTCTTGACGGTGCGGGCGCCCTGCTGGACGCTGCGGCCGTAGAACTCGGCTTCGCTCAGGACCGCGATGCGGGGGTCGGGGATCGCGAAGCCGTGCTCGACGGTCGCGGTCGTCACGACGGCGACGCCGGGCTCGGGCGGCGCGGTCACGGCATCGGCACGGGCGGCGACCCCGGCGTCGGCGAGCACCTGCACCGCACGCTCGACGAGGCCCTGGCCCTGCGCGGTCACCACGACGGCCCACCCGTCGTCGGTCAGCGACTTGACGTGCGCGATCGCCCCGTCGGCGCTGCCGGCGAAGCTCGGGACGGCCTCGGCCCGGACGCGGATGTACTCACCGGCCTCGGCAGCGGCCTCGGCGTCGGTGAGGACACGCTCGGTGTCCCCTTCGTCGAGGCCGGAGTCGAACGGCGACACCGTCCACCAGGTGCGCTGGCCGCGGGTGTTCTTGAGCTGCTGCACGGTCAGGAAGTTGCCGGCGTCGAGGTCGATCGGGGCCTGTGCACCCGCGACCGCTGCGCTCCAGGCCGCCTGCAGGAACTCGGTGTTCGTCTCGGCGAGGCTGTTCGCCCGGCCGTTCACCCGCTCGGGCGAGAACACCGCGATGGTGGCGTCGTCCGGCAGGTAGGAGGTCATCGGCACGAGGTCCTGCACGAGCGCCGGAGCGAGGGACTCCATGCCCTCGACCGGGATGCCCTCGGCGATCTTCGCGAGCATCTGGGACAGGTTCGGGAACTCGTGCAGCATCTCGCGCGCCCGCTGCCGGACGTCGTCGCTGAGCAGGAGTTCGCGCGAGGCGGTGAGCTCGACCGAGCCGAGGTCGTCCTCTGTCGTGCGCTGGTCGGCGACCGAGAACGCCTTGATCGCCTCGATCTCGTCGCCGAAGAAGTCGACGCGTGCCGGGTGGTCGGCCGTCGGTGGGAAGACGTCGAGGATGCCACCGCGCACCGCGAACTCACCACGGCGGGTGACGAGGTCGACGCGGGAGTAGGCGAGGTCCACCAGCTGGGACGCGATCGCCGCCAGGTCGTTGCCCCGCGAGTCGGTCCGCAGCACCACCGGCGCCAGGGACGTCAGGTTGCTCGCGATCGGCTGCAGCGCGGCGCGGACGCTCGCGACGACGATGGTCTGGCGACGCTCGGCCGGGTCCGCCGCCTGCCACGCCGCGAGCTTCCGGAGCGTTGCGATGCGCGTGCCGACGGTCTGCGCACTCGGGCTGAGGCGTTCGTGCGGCAGGGTCTCCCACGCCGGGAACTCGAGCACGTCGGCGTCGGGGACGTAGCTGCCGAACGCTTCGCGGACCGCTTCGGCTTCACGCCCGGTCGCCGTGATGACGAGGACGCACTGCGGACCGTTGCGCTCGGCGAGCAGCGCGCCGAGCAGCGGCACGCGCAGGCCGTCCACGACGGAGAAGTCGGCGTCGCGCGGTGCGGCGCGCAGCACGCGATCGAAGGCGGAGGCGCGCGAGAGCGCAGGGATGATGCCCGAGATCGTCACTCAGGAGATGGTACCGGCCGCCACCGACACCGGCCGCGGCGTGCGCGACGGGCGAACAGCGCCGAGCGCTCAGGACGGAGCGTGCACGCGCTGCTGTGCGGCGAGCAACCCGACCTCGGCGATCGCTTCCACCGCGTCGGCCGCGTCGGCCAGCAGGATCGGCAGCGTCTTCTTCTCGGCTGCGGAGAAGTCACGCAGCACGTAGTCGGCCGGGTCCTGCCGACCGGGCGGACGCCCGATGCCGACCCGGACGCGCATGAACTCGTTCGTGCCGGTGGCCTTGATGATGTCGCGCAGCCCGTTGTGCCCGCCGTGCCCGCCGTTGCCCTTCAGGCGGACGGTGTCGAACGGCAGGTCGAGCTCGTCGTGCACGACGACGAGGTCGGCCGGGGTGGCGCTGTAGAACCCGAGCACCGAGGAGACCGGTCCGCCCGAGGTGTTCATGAACGACCCGGGCTTCGCCAGCACGAGTCGTGTGCCGCCGGGCACCAGGCGCCCCTCGGTGACCTGGTTCGGCGTCTTGTGCTTCTTGAACGACGCTCCCATGCGGGAAGCGAGTTCGTCGAGGACCATCTGGCCGACGTTGTGGCGGTTGCCGGCGTAGTCGGGCCCGGGGTTCCCGAGCCCGACCACCACCAGGATGCTGCTGCCGTTCATGAGCGCAGTGTCACAGCGTCGACCAGATGTCTTCGAAGGGGTGTTACTCGGAGTCCGCGGCGCCCTCGGCACCCGACTCGGCGCCGGCCTCGGCCGAGGCCTCGTCCGCGGCGTCGTCGTCAGCGGTGCCACGCGGGGTGACGATCGCGACGACCAGCGCCTCGGGGTCGGTCTCGAGCTCGGCGCCCTCGGGGAGCTCGAGCTGCGAGGCGTGGATCTGCACGCCGTCCTCGAGGCCCTCGACGTTCACGGAGACGTGCTCCGGGATGTCGGTGGCGAGCACGAGCAGCGAGATCGTGTTGAGGTCCTGCACGTGGATGGTGCCGGAGAAGGACTCGCCCTCGACGACGACGGGCACGTCGACCGTGACCTTCTCGCCGCGACGGAGGACCACGAGGTCGATGTGCTCGATGATCTGGCGCACCGGGTCACGCTGGACGTCCTTGACGAGGGCGAGCTGCGCAGCGCCCTCGATGTCGAGGTCGACGACCGCGTTGGCGGTACGGACGAGCAGCATGGTCTCGTGGCCGGGCAGCGAGATGTGCATCGGCTCGGTGCCGTGGCCGTAGACGACCGCGGGGATCTTGTCGGCCGCGCGGAGCTTGCGAGCAGCGCCCTTGCCGAACTTGGTGCGGACTTCCGCTGCGAGCTTGGTGTAGTCGGCCATGGTGCCTCCTGGTGTCGGGGACGACGCCGGGGTGCCGGCATCGTGGGGGTCTGTGGTGTTGCAACTCGAACGCGTGCACGCGTGAGGAACGATCCCAGGGTCTTGCCGGGTATCCCACCGCGTCGATCACGGCCGCGCGTACGCAGCCCTCGCCGAAGTCAGGGACTGAGTCTAGCAGCACCCGTCCGGGCGTGTCGGACCACGGGTGCAGGTGCGGTCAGGACGGGACCGGCTCACGTCGCGGCCGACCTCCGCGTGTGAGACTTGTCCACCGTGATCGCCTCCCACCGTGCCCGCCGAACGCTCGACCGTCCGCGGGTCGTGCGGATCGTCGCGTTCCTGGTCGTCGTCGCCGCCGCGGTGGTCTTCGCCTACTGGCACGTGGGCCGGCAGCGCGTGGACGTCGACGAGGACGTGTACGTGGTGTCCGGCTGGGAGTACCTGCACGGCGTCTTCATCCGCAACCTCGAGCACCCGCCGACGGCGAAGTACCTGTTCGGCCTGGCGGAGGTCGTCCTCGGCGCTCCGGGGCCGCTCGGTCCGCGCTACGTCGCGGCGACCGCCTCGCTGGGCACCGGGCTCCTGTTCTTCCTGTGGTTCCGCCGTCCGGTCGGGTACTGGGCGGCACTCATCGCCGCCGCCCTCTGGTGGCTCACCCCCCGGGCGAACGGCATCGCCTGGGGTGACCCGGGCTCAGGTGTCGCCACCAGGATGGACCGCACGGCGCTGCTCGAACCGGTCATGGTGTTCTTCGCGGTCGCCGCGCTGTACGCCGCGTGGCGGTGGGTGAACGGCGCCGACCGCCGACGCTGGCTCTGGGCCGCTGCGTCCGGCCTGTTGCTCGCCCTGTCCGTGACGTCGAAGATGACCTCCGCCGTGCTCGTCGTGGCGATCATCGCGTTGCCGATCCTGTTCCGCCGGTGGTGGGACCTGTTGACCGGCGGGCTGATCGCGGCCGGGTCGTTCGTCGTCGCGTTCGTGCTGCTGTACGCGCCCGTGGGCTTCGAGCGCGGCTTCGTGCACATGCTGCAGTTCCAGACCGGGCACGCGGAGCTCGGCCACTCCATCGAGCTGCTCGGTCGCGAGTACCTGTTCGCCCCGTGGTGGGCGAACTTCGTGTACTTCACGCAGGGCACCAGCCGCTGGGTGGTCCTCGTGCTGGTCATCGGGCTGGTCGCGGCGTTCGTGTTCCGACCCGACCGGCTCGTCGCCTACCTCGGCATCGGCCTCGGTGCGCAGGTCGCCTTCCTGACCGCGTCGGACGTCGCACTCGCGCACTACTACTACGCGTGGATGCCGCTCCTCATCGCCCTCGCCGGCATCGGACTCGGACGTGCCGGCTGGCCGTCCAGGCCCGTCAGCCGTCGGCAGCGGGTACTGCGGGTCACGGCGGTCTGCCTCGTGCTCGCCCTCGCCGTCGTGCCGGTGGTCCGGCTCGGCAGCGCGGTGGCGCAGGCGCGTCCGGCTGGTGTCGCCCGGCTCGACGCCGAGTTGCGGGCACGTGGCGTCGACGACGGCACCGTCCTGTTCAGCGGGTACAACCTGGTTGCGTGGCGGCCGTACTTCTTCGAGCGCGGCACCTGGGAGCCGGACGCCGACGACGTCGTCGCCGTGGTGCAGGGGATCGACCCGCGGTTCCCGATGAAGCCCGGGATCGCCTCGTACCTGGCGGCACACCGCGACGACCTCGAGCACTTCACCGTCGACGAGTTGCAGGTGTGGGTCCCGAAGCACGGCGCGCTCCGCGAACGGGACGGGGTCCTCGAAGCCGTCCCGGGCTGACACGGGTCGACACGCGACGTCCCCCGGGCAGCGGGACGGACGGGAGGCCCGTGGCGGTCCCGCCACGGGCCTCCCGTCCGTCGTCCCCACGCGGCGGGCGCGGGGCGCTCCCCCCAGGACCGCTCTCCGCGACCGCCGCGTCAGTCGACGTCCGCCGGTGCCGCCGGGGCGAGCCGCGCGATCACCCGGTCGAGGCGGGCGTCCACCTGCGGCTGCCGCGTCGAACCCTTCCGGAGCGCGGCCGCGTCGGTCGCGGTGACGTGCAGCAGCCGTTCCCACTCCGCCGCGTACAGCGCGCTGCGGTAGCCGGATGACTCCTGGCACGCGACGTCCCGTCCGGCGACGGCGACCTCGGCCCTCCCCGGATCGTCCGAGAACAGGACGACCTGGTCGCCGTCACGGGCGCTGACGTGCATCGAGGGGGTCGGCATGCCCTCCGGACCCGACGGCAGGTCCGGCACACCGGACGGCGCCATGCAGGTGCGCCACCCGGCCGCGGCCGTGCGGACCGGGTCGTCCTGGCGTGCGTCCAGCGCCGCCAGGTACGTCAGGCGCTGGGCCAGTTCGGACGCGGTCTGCTCGGTGCCGCGCAGCGTGGTGCCGAGGGTCTTCCGGGCGGCGTTCCAGCAACGGGCGGCCACGTCGTCCGGGAGCGCCGCGAACGCGGCCTGGCGGTCCGGGTCGTACCCCCACTGCCGCAGGCCCTCCTGGTTCGCACCGGCGGCGGACGGCCCGTGGTAACCGCGGGTCTCGGCGAGCGCCGCGGTGAGGGGCCGGGTGGTCGCGAGTGCGGGTGCGGGGTTCGCCCGAGCGGCGGTGTCGGCCGCGTCGTCGTCGGCCTGCAGCCCGGCCGCGGTCGCCCAGGGAGCCGGGTCGTCGATGCCGGCCTTCCGCAGGCAGGGCTGGGCGACGAGGTCCTCGGCGTACGTGGTCTTCGACGAGGCCGGTGCGACGAAGGCGTCGAGCGGCATCGCCCACGCCGTGCTGTCCTGTTCGACGGTGGGGGCGACCGCGACGTCGGCGCGTTCGGGCAACCCGTGGACGACGGCGGTGGCCAGTCCGGCGAGGACGACGACGGCGGTGCCGGTCTTCGCGACGCGGTTCGTGATCTGCATGGTTCCCCCTAGGCGCGGACGAGGCCGCGTTCGTGTGCGGTGATGACGACCTGGATCCGGTTCCGGAGTCCGAGCTTCGTCAGGACGGCGCGGACGTGGGTCTTCACGGTGGCGTCGCTCAGGAAGACCGACTCGGCGATCTCGGCGTTGCTGAGCCCCTTCGCGACAAGCAGGAAGACCTCGCGCTCGCGGGCCGTCAGCGCGTCGAGGACCTCGTCGCGTCGGTCGGTCACGGCCGGGGTGCCCTGCGCGCGCAGCAGGTCGAGTGCCTCGGCTTCGGTCGGGGCCGGTCGCCCGGCGTGCACGTCACGGATGGTCGCGGTGACGACGTCGGGCAGGGCGTCCTTGGTCAGGAACGCGGCGGCGCCGGCGCGGAGTGCGGCGAGCACGGCATCGTCGCGGCGGATGGTCGTGAGCGCGACGACCCGCGGGCGGTCCTGGGTCGAGGCGACGAGACGCGTCAGGGTCTCGATGCCGTTCATGACCGGCATCCGCAGGTCGAGCAGCAGCACGTCGGGGTGTTCGGCGGCGCAGAGCTCGAGGGCGGCGGCACCGTCACCGGCGGTCCCGACACAGGTCATGTCGTCCTGGGCGTCGACGAGCATCTGCATCCCGGTGGCGAACAGTCGCTGGTCGTCGACGACGGCGACGCGGACGGCGCTCATCGGACGTGCTCCGGCAGGACGGCCGCGGTGTCGGTGTCGGTGTCGGCCGTCGCCGTGGTCGGCACGGCGGCGATCGTCGGCAGCCACGCAGTGACGACCCACTCGTCCGGGGTGTCGCCGACACCGGCACGCAGCCAGCCGCCGGCCAGCCGGGCACGCTCCTGCATCCCGGCGACACCGGACCCCGCGCCGTCGAGCTCGACGAGGGGTTCGCTCCCCCGTGACGTCACGACGACGCCGAGCCCCGGGCCGCGCCAGTCGAGCGCCACCCGGGCCGTCGCTGTCCGCCCCTGGTGCTTCAGCACGTTCGTCAGGCTCTCCTGCACGATCCGGTGCACCGCGCTGGCGCTGCCCGCGGGCAGGACCCCGGCGCCGTGCTCCTCGAACGTCGCGGTCATCCCGAGCTCCCGCATGTCCTCCACCAGGTCGGGGACGTCGGCCAGCCCGTGACGGTCGGCGTCGTCGCTCGCCTGGATGCGTTCCACCAGGGCCCGGACGTCGCCCAGCGCCGAGCGGCTCACGTCGGCGATGTCCTGCAGCGCCCGGGCGGCGTGTTCGTCCCGCACGGCGATGGCGGCGGCACCCTGGGCCTGGGACACGACGACCGCCAGGGAGTGGGCGAGCGAGTCGTGCACGTCGCGGGCGATCCGTGCGCGCTCCTGCTCGGCCCGGAGCTCGGTCGTGGTCACCTCGGTGCGGCGTTGCGCCTCGACCACCCGGACCCGGGCGAGGCCGATCCGCCACGCGGCACCGATGGCCACGCCGACCGCCCAGGTGACACCGCTGACCCCGACGAACGCGAAGGTGATCGTGACGAGGTCGGACCGGGTCCCTCCGGAGGTCCCCACCCAGCTGCCCCAGACGTCCTGGTCGGCAGCGGTCGGGACCGCCATCGCCCAGGCGGCCGCCGCGCTCGCGAGCAGGAGCACGGGGACCGCCAGGTAGCGGAGCAGATCGGACCGACCGGCGCCGACGACGCCGACGACGATCGCGATCGCCAGGTACTCCGGCCAGGTCGTGTCGGTCGGCCGGGTGAGCAGCCGGGCCGCCTGCAGGAGCGGGATGCCGACGACCAGTCCGAGCGCGGTCGCGGGCATCCACGCGGCGAGGCCGATGGCGACGGCGAAGGCCGACACCACGACGACGTGGTCGGCGAGCCCCGCGCGTCCGGCCTCGGCGACGATCCAGAGCACGAGGTACACGGCGCCGGCGGCGGGGGCCAGCAGGTGCCGGTACCGGCGGAGGAGGGAGGTCATGACGCGAGCGTATGGGCCGCGCCGGACGGGGACCGAGCCGTTCGGCCGCTTTTCATCCGAGGTGATGAGGTCCGACCGGACGGCTCAGCGGCCGACCTTCCGGCGGTGTTCCTGCGCAGCACGGAGGACGTCGCGCGCCCGGTCGCTCGCCGCCTCGGCCTCGTCGCGGGCTGCCTCGAGCCGGGTGATCTCGGCCTCGGCCTGCTCGAGGGCACGCTGGAGCTCCGCGCGGCGCTCCTCCGCCTGTTCGAGATCGGCCTCGGCGGCGTCGAGTGCTGCGTCGGCGTCGCGGGACTCCGTGCGCGCTGCGGTCTCGGCCTGGCGCGCGGCCTTCCGGTCGGCGGCCGGGTCGCGCTTCGGTTCGGGTTCGGATTCGGGATCGGCGTCCGGTTCCGGAGCGTCGCGCTGCGCGGGCCTGGAGGCACGGCTCGCTTTCCGCGCACCCCTCGCCTGGGAGATGGGGATGGGTGGGGCATCGCTGCCGGACCAGGCATCGGGGACCGCGTGCGGATCCGCGAGCGCCCCGTCGAGGTCGACCGCGTCGAACCCCACGCTCTCGAGCGCCGTCACGAGCAGCCCCGACCGGACGGCCGCGCCGGCGTGCGGGTCTGCCATCGCCGCCTCGATCGTCGACCGGACCAGCTCGAGCACCGCCGGGGTGACGGGGTGTCCGGCGTCGGACGCCAGGTCCGCACCGGCCTGCGCGAGGGCGTCGACGACCTCGGCGCGCTGCCGGCGGAGGGTCCGGATCGCGTCGGGGTCGGCGTCGGCCTGGGCCTTGCGGAGCGCCGGTCCGAGGTCGACGGCGTCGTCGAGGGCACCGTCGTGGGCGAGCAGGTCGATCACCCAGGCCGCCGGGGCGGGCTTCCGGAGCTTCCCGATCGCCGTCGCGAGGGCACGGTCGTCCTTCCGCGCCGCGCGTTGTCGTGCGGTGCGTTCGGCGACGAAGTCCTGCGGCGCGACGAGCAGCAGCTCCCTGGCGACGTCGGCGAACTCCATGCCACCACTGTGCCCGCTCGACACCGTGCCCGCCACGGCGCCGGGGACTACCAGTCGTGGACGGTGCCGTCGGCCAGGCGGTTGAACGGCAGGTACGCCTGCTCGTAGGGGTACTTGCCGGCTTCGTCGACGTCGAGGCTGACCCCGAGGCCCGGCTCGTCACCCGGGTGCAGGTAGCCGTCGGTGAACGTGAAGGTCTGGTGGAACACCTGGTTGGTCTGCGGCCCGTGCTGCATGTACTCCTGGATGCCGAAGTTGTGGATCGCGAGCCCGAGGTGCATCTGCGCGGCGAGCCCCACCGGGGAGATGTCGGTCGGTCCGTGGAACCCGGACCTGACCTGGTACAGCGCCGCGTACTCCATCGTCTTCTTGAGCGGGGTGACGCCGCCCATGTGCGTGACGGCACCGCGGACGTAGTCGATGAGCTGGTCGCGGATGATGTCCTTGAAGTCCCAGATGGTGTTGAAGACCTCGCCGATCGCCAGCGGCGTCGTGGTGTGCTGCCGGACGAGCTTCAGGGCCTCCTGGTTCTCGGCGGGGGTGCAGTCCTCGAGCCAGAACAGGTCGTAGGGCTCGAGCGACTTGCCGAGCTTGGCGGCCTGCAGCGGGGTCATCCGGTGGTGGCCGTCGTGCAGCAGCGGCAGTTCGGGACCGAACTCGTTGCGGACGGCCTCGAACACGGTGGGCACGTGGCGCAGGTAGGCGCGGGTGTCCCAGTCCTCCATCGCCGGGTACGCACCGCGCTGGGCGGGCTCGAAGTCGTAGCGGACGCCGGCGTTGCCCTCGGTGGTCCTGTTCGACGCGATGCCGTAGATGGACTCGAGGCCGGGGACACCGGTCTGCACCCGGATCGAGCGGTAGCCCTCTTCCTGGTGTTCGCGGATGGAGTCGAACAGCTCGGGCAGCTCCTTGCCCGAGGCGTGGCCGTACGCCATGAGCCCGGTGCGCGATGCCCCGCCGAGCAGCTGGTACAGCGGCATCCCGGCGACCTTCGCCTTGATGTCCCAGAGGGCCATGTCGACGGCGGCGATCGCGGCCATGGTGACCGGACCACGGCGCCAGTACGACGACCGGTACAGGAACTGCCAGGCGTCCTCGATGCGGCTGGCGTCACGGCCGACGAGCAGCGGGACGACGTGCTCGGACAGGTAGGCGGAGACCGCGAGCTCACGGCCGTTCAGGGTGGCGTCGCCGAGTCCCGTGACGCCGTCGGCCGTGGTGAGCTTGAGCGTCACGAAGTTCCGGTTCGGGCTGGTCACGATGACCTCGGCCCGATCGATCAGCTGGCCGCGGTCCGCCGAGGCCCAGGTGTCCGGACGGCCGGCGGTGGTCTCGGCCGGCCCGCTGTCGGCGGCCCCGGGCACCGGGGCCGCGGGGTTCGTGGTGGTCGTGTCGGTCATGCGTGGACTCCTCCGTTGGAGCGTTCGCGGGCGCGTGCCGCGGCGGTGCGGATGCGGTCGGCCGCCGCCTTCACGGCGGCGACCACGGGGGTGGTGTCGAGTTCGGGCGCGACGACGGCCAGGACGTCGTGCACGTCCGAGTCTGGCCCGGGGGCACCGGGGTCGTCCACCAGGTCGGACTGCTCGGTGAGGTGCAACCACCACGCGGCGAGGGCGGTGGCCGCTCCGGTGCCGATGCCGGCCGAGGGGTCGCGGGCGAGCCGGTGCCGCACGACGTCGACGACACGGACGGGCAGCTTCTGCGAGCCGCCGGACGCGATCTGCCGAAGCGTGTGCCGGATGCGCGGGTTGGCGAACCGCTCGACCAGGGCTGCGCGGGCGTCGGTGACCTCGGCCTCGGGCAGCGGGAGCTCGAGCGCGGCTTCGTCCCAGAGCTGCTCGACGGCGGTGCGGCAGACCGGGTCGTCCATCGCCTCGGCCACGGTGTCGTGGCCGAGCTGCAACCCCAGGTAGGCGAGGAGCGAGTGCGAGCCGTTCAGCAGCCAGAGCTTCCGCTGCTCGTACGGGGTGACGTCGTCGACGATGCGCACCCCGGCGGTCTCCCACGCGGGGCGGTCGATCCCGTCGAAGGCGTCCTCGAGCACCCACTCGGCGAACGGCTCGGTGACGACGGGGACCCGGTCTCCGGCGAGCGCACCCGGCAGTTCCGACAGGCGCGCGACGTCGTCGTCGGTGGTCGCGGGGGTGATCCGGTCGACCATCGAGCTCGGGAACGCGACGTTTGCCTCGATCCAGTCGCGCAGGTCGTCGTCGGTGACGGCGTCGAGCACGGCGCCGCGCAGGACCACCCCGTTGTGCGTCAGGTTGTCGAGACTGACCAGCGCGATGCGCCCGGAACCGGCGGCACGGCGGGCGTCGAGCCCCGCGACCAGCCGCGCCGGCACGTCGGAACCGGGCCGGTAGCCCTGCTCGGTGACCGTCAGCGTGACGATGGTCGTCTCGGGGGACGCGACCACGTGCCTCCAGGCCGTGTCGTCGCTGCCCGGGTGGGCGGCCACGATCGTGTCGACCACCTCGGCTCCGTCGCCGGACGCAGCTCGCGTGACCAGCGTGTACCGGCAGTCCTGCGCGGCCAACGCGTCCGCGGCCGCGGGCGAGCGGCCGGTGAAGGCGGTGATGCCCCACGGCTCCCCCGTGGTGTGGGCGGTGTACCAGGCGAGGTGGGCACGAGCGAACGCACCCACCCCCAGATGGACGATGCCCGGACGCCGGTCGGTCATGCCGACACCGGGACGAGGGAGCGGAGGTACGCCAGGTTGTCGGCGGTGCGGGTCTCGAGCGGGAGGTCGGTGGAGAAGTCCTCGATGGTGACCCACCCGTCGTACCCGACCTGGCGGAGCGCGTCGAGGTACTCGGACACCGACGCCTGGCCGGTGCGCAGGGGTGCCCACTCGTGCTGCCAGATCGAACTGCCGTCGGCCCGGGTGTCGCCGGTGTCGACCCAGCGGGCGTTCTTCACGTGGGCGTGTGCCAGGTACGGCCCGAGCAGTTCGAACGCGGCGAGGTGGTCCTCGTCACCCTCGATCACGAGGTTGCCGAGGTCGTGGATGACGCCGACGTGTGCGGGGTCGAGACCGTCGATCAGCCGCAGCGCTGCGGAGGCCGACGGTGTGATCGTCATGTGGTGCAGCTCGACCAACACCTTGACGCCGAGTTCGGCCGCGCGGTCCGCCGCCCACTCGAGGTCGGTGCGGGTGCGGTCGAAGAGCTCGGGGTAGGTCTCGCCGGTGCGTTCCTTCTCGGCCCGGTAGTTCGGCATCGTGACGCGGACCTGCCGGGCACCCAGTTCGCTGGTCACGCGCAGCATCGTCTCGACGCCGTCGTGGTCGGCGGCCGACTGGTAGCCGCCGATGCCCGAGTACTCGAGCCCGGCGGCGTCGGTGACCCGGGCGATCTCGCCGACCCGGTCGCGGATGCCGGTGTACTGCCACGTCGAGTTGTTGCCCGCCCAGAACGACCGTTCGGCGGGGACCTCGGCGCCGTCGGCCGGGCGGTCGTCGACGATGCGCCACTCGATGCCGTCCCAGCCCTGTGCGGCCAGGGTCTCGGTGGCTTCGGACGGGGTCCAGTCGGGCGTGGAGGCGGTGAACACGGAGAACTTCATCGGGTGGCTCCTTCGGTCGCGCTGGCGGTGGCGGGTGTGCCGACGACCGGCACCACGTCGTCGTACTTGCCCTCGATCACGTCGTCGATGCGGACGGGTTGCCCGAGCGTCGCGCTGACGTAGAGCCCGCGGACGGTGGCGAGCGACACGAGGGCCGCGTCGACGGTGACCCCCGGTTCGCGTCCCTGCCGGATCGCGTCGACGATGTCCGTGTACTGCCGAGCGTGGCCCGCGGCGAAGTGGTCGGGTTCAGCCGGGCCGCCGACGACGTGCTCGGGCGGGACGACCTGGTCCTTCTGGTCGACCGCGCCGGCGACCGCGGTGGCGTTCGACGTGGTGGACGCCGACTCGAGCGTGGCGGTGTCCGGGGCGATGTGGAAGTACGCGAGCCGGTCGTCGTCGACGATGGCGGAACCGTGCGTGCCGTACACGGCGTACCGGGCGGAGAGCCCCGGGTACGCCGCGGTCGTGCAGTGGACGACCCCGAGCGCCCCGCCGGCGAACCGGACGGTGGCGACGGCGGTGTCCTCGACCTCGATGCGGTCGTGGGCGAGGAGCCCCGTCTGGGCCGAGATCTCGACCGGACGACCGAGTGCCCAGACGAGCAGGTCGACGGTGTGCACGCCCTGGTTCATCACCGCGCCGCCGCCGTCGAGCGCCCAGGTGCCGCGCCAGTCACCGGAGTCGTAGTACCCCTGCGACCGGTACCAGGCGACGCTCGCGAGCCCCGAGGTCACGGTACCGAACCCGCCGTCATGCGCGGCCCGGGCGACGGCTGCCGACGCCGGGTCGAAGCGGTGCTGGCTGATGACGCTCGTGACGAGCCCGCGGTCGCGAGCGGCTGCGGCGAGCGCCGCGATCTGCCGTGCCCGGGGCATCGTGGTGTCGAGCGGCTTCTCGATGACGACGTGCTTGCCGGCGGCCAGGGCGGCCTCGGCGAGCTGCACGTGCATGCCGGACGGCGAGCAGATCGCGACGACGTCGATGTCGGTCTGTTCGATCGCTTCCTCGATGGTGGAGGTCGTGATCGGGCGGGCGGCACCCACCGCTTGCACCGCGTCCGCCGCGCTCGTGGCGGCTTCGGGCACGGCGTCGACGAGGGCGACGACCTGCAGGTCGGGGTGGTGCACCGCGACGGTGGCGTGGTGGCGTCCGATGACACCGGCGCCGACGACGGCCAGGCGGAGCGGGTTGGTGGGCTCGGTCATCGCAGGGTGACTCCGATCTGGTCGGTGAGGGTGCGGAAGGCCCGGCCGGCACGACCGAAGGCCGCGGGGCCGGAGAACCCGCCGAGGGAGGTGAAGTCGCTGAGGTGCGGCTCGAGCGAGGCGTACCCGGAGTAGCCGGCGTCGCGGAGCGCGGTGAGGGTCTCGACGAGTTCGCCGTCGCCCTCGCCCGCTGGCACCACCGACGAGTCGGCGGCGAGGGCGTCCTTGACCTGCAGGTAGTCGACGTACGGGGCGAGCTGCTCCCAGCCGTCGGTGAAGGGCCGGACGCCGCACTGCACGTAGTTCGCGTTGTCCCAGGCCAGGCGGAGCGCGGACGAACCGACGCTCTCGACGATGTCGAGCACGCGCGCGGGGACATCGCCGTAGATGTCCTTCTCGTTCTCGTGCAGCAGGGTCACGCCTTCGCGCTCGGCGAGGTCGGCCAGCGCCCGCATCCGGACGAGGACGTCGTCGCGGACGTCGTCGGGCGTGCGGCCCTCGAAGTAGAACGAGAAGATCCGGATGTTCGTCGTGCCGAGGGCGTGCGCGGCACGGATCGCACGGGCGAGCCGTGACACCTCGTGCTCGACGGGTTCGTCGACGGACACCTTGCCGATCGGCGAGGCGATCGCGGACACGGTCTGCCCGCGCTCGTCGAGCAGCCGGTGGAGTCCGGCGAGCTGGTCCTCGTCGAGGTCGACGACGTTGACGCCCCAGGCGCTGCGGACCTCGATGGCGCTCGCGCCGAGCGCCTGGAGGACCGCGACCTGGACGACCGGGTCGGCGTCGATCTCGTCGCCGAAACCGGAGAGTTCCCAACTGGGCTGGTCGGTCATGGTGTCCTTTCGTTCGGACGGGAGGCGCGTGGCGGGGCCGCCACGGGCCTCCAGTCCGGTTCTGGGTTGCGGCCTACTTGACGGAGCCAGCGGTGAGCCCGCCGACCAGGTAGCGCTGGAAGATCAGGTACAGGGCGACGACGGGGACCGCGCAGACGATCGAGGCGGCCATCATCTGGCCGTAGATCGGGACCGCGCCGCCCTCTTGGGTGGTGCCGAGCACCTGCAGGACCACGGCGACCGTCCGGGTGTTCGGGGTCGTCATGATCGTGGAGAACAGGACGTCGTTCCAGCCGAGCAGGAAGGCGAAGATCGCGGACACGACGATGCCCGGCCACGACAGCGGGAGCACGATCTTCGTCAGGATCTTCGTCGAGCTGGCGCCGTCGATGCGCGCCGCTTCCTCGAGTTCCTTCGGCAGGCCGCGCAGGTACGTGACCATGACCCACGTCGAGAACGGCAGGGCGAACGTCAGGTAGGTGACGAACAGGCCCCAACGGGTGCCGATGATCTGCACGCCGGTGGCGCTGGCGATGTTCGAGAACACCACGAAGACCGGCAGGAGCAGGAGCGTGCCGGGGATCGACTGCAGGGCGAGGAGCCCACGCAGGATGGTCAGCCGCCCGAGGAACCGGAACCGGACGAGCACGTAGGCCGTGGACACGGCGAGCGCGGCACTCGCGACGGCGACGGCACCGGCGGTGAGCATCGAGTTCACCAGTCCCTCGCCGAGGGCGACGGTGGACCAGATCTCGACGTAGTTCGACAGCGTGAACTCGGACGGGAAGTACTCGCCACGGGCGACGGCGACGTCGGAGTTGACCGAGCCGAACAGGATGTAGAGCACGGGGACGGCGATGAACGCGATGATCACCCCGATGACGGTGACGAGCAGCCAGCGCGGCAGCAGCCGGGTGACGTCGGTGTCGTACGGGCGCTTGTTCCCTCGCCCGCCGTTGCCGGTCGTGATGCTCTCGGTGAGCGTCGCGGTGGGGCGGGTGCGGGTGCTGAAGGACGTGCTCGGGGTGGTCATGCGCGTGCTCCGTCGATGTCGGCGGCGGTCGGGGCGGCGGCGAGCGTGGCGCGGTCGGCGCGACGCTGCTTCCGGTTGGGGCCGGCGTCGTCGCCGGTGTCGAGCTTGACCGCCCGCAGGTAGACGAACAGCGGGATCGCGACGATCACGAGCGAGCAGATCGCCATCGCTGCGGACAGGCCGAAGCGGAACGACTGGAAGCTCGCGATGTACGTCAGGACGGGCATCACCTCGACGCTGGACGGCAGCGGGATGCCGAACAGCACGAACGGCAGCGTGAAGTTGTTGATGTTGTGCAGGATCGAGATGATCACCGCGAGGCTGAGGGGTCCGCGCAGGTACGGGAAGATGATGTACCGCAGCTTCGCCCACCAGGTCACCCCGTCGAGCGCGGCGGCCTCGTGCACCTCGTTGTCCACGGCCTGCAGCCCGGCCAGGGACAGCAGGTAGACGAAGGGCCAGCTCGTCCAGATCATCACCCCGGCGAGCGCCCAGTACGACGCCGAGCCGTTCAGCCACAGCACGTCGGTGTGCAGGATCGAGTTCACGACGCCCTGCGGCTGGAGCATCGTGCGGAAGAACGTGCCGACGACGAACGCGGGGAGCACGTACGGGATCAGGTAGATCGAGCGGACGAGCCCGCGACCGGGGAACCGGTTCTGGGTCGAGATCGCGGCGGCGACCCCGATCGGCACGGTCACGGCCGTGACGAGCACCGACAGCGACACCGAGATCCAGATGGAGTGCAGCAGCGGCGAGTTCGTGAACGCCTCGGTGAAGTTGGCGAACCCGACGAACGGGGCGCTGAACCACTGGCGGAGCGTGTACTGGTCGAGGTCGAGCATCGCGATCCAGAAGCCCACCAGGAGCGGCACCACGATGACGGCGAGCATGAGGACCCCGCCGGGCAGGAGCATCCACAGTGGACGCTCCCGTTTGTAGAGGGGCGTCTTGCCGGCGGGGCGGACCGGCCGGGGCGGCGCCGCGTCGGTGCGGGGCCTGGTCTGCGTGCTGGTCATCACAGACCTCCGTTCTTCTGACGGTCGAGGGTGGCCTGGGCGTCCTTCTGGGCGTCCTGCAGTCGCTTGCGGAGCTGGTCGTCGGTGACCTCGCCGGACTTCAGCGACGGGATCGACTGCACGACCACGTCGACCAGGGCGAGCTGGATGTCGGACCAGGCGCCGGTGAACGCGGTCGGCTTGGACAGGCGGCCGGCGTCGATGATCGGCTTGAGCTGCGGGTTGTCGGCCGCCAGGTCGGCGGCGGCGGACGCGTTGGTCGGCAGGTTGCCGAACAGGTCGTAGTACTCGAGCTGGGCCTTCGGCGCGCTGAGCTGCTTGACGAACGCGAACGACAGCTCCTGCTTGGTGCCGTAGTCGGCGACGACCCAGTTGTCGCCGGACAGGATGCTGGCGGCCTCGATGCCGTCGGACGGACGTTCCGTCGCACCCGGCGGGACGGTCGGCAGCAGCGCGAACTCGTACTTGCCGTCGACCTTGGTGCCCTTGAAGGAGTTGATGGCGGTGGTGGTCGTCATCGGGAAGAACGCCGCCTTGCCCTCGGTGAACTGCGCGAGGGCCTGGGCGTTGTTCCAGCCGATCGCGGCCGGGTCGACGACACCGTCCTTCGTCACCCAGTCGAAGTAGGTGCGGTAGGCGTTCTCGACGGCCTCGCTGTCGATCTCGGCCTTCGAGCCGTCGACGATCGTGTTGCCGGCGTTCTGGGCCATCCCCCACACGAACTTCCAGGGGTCGAAGCCGTCGGCGTAGGCGATCGCCATGCCGTGGCGTCCGTCACCCGTGGTGGCCTTCGCGTCGGCGGTCAGCTCGTCCCACGTCGTGGGCATGTCGGTGATGCCGGCCTTCGCGAGCAGGTCCTTGTTCACCGCCATCACGAACGGACGGCTGGCGAACGGGATCCCGATCTGCTTCGACGCACTCGGACCGGAGATGCCGAACGACGCGGGGTCGAACTGGTCCTTGCCGCCGATCGCGTCCCACTCCTTCGTGCCCATCTCGACGAAGGCACCGGTGGCGTACGCGGTCGGGGTGAAGGTGGTGCCGATCGCGTAGACGTCGGGGCCCTGCCCCGAGATGACGCTCGTCTGGATCGCGGTCAGTTCCTCCTGCGCGGAGGAGTAGGTCTCCCACTGGATGTCGGCACCGGTCGTGCGCTTGAACTCGGCGGCGGTCTCCCGCTGCCACTGCTTGCGTTCCTTGGGGTAGGTGGTGTCCGCGCCCATCATCACGCGGAGGGTGTTCGGGTCGTCGCCGCTGCCGTTCACCACGGCACATCCCTGCAGGGACAGTGCGGCGAGGGCGACCACGGCGACGGCACCGACGAGGGTGCGGACTTGCAGTCTTCGCGTCTTCACGGGGGTTTCCTCCTCGAGACCTCCTCCGAGCGGCGCTGCTCGGTGGCACCACTGTTCCGCCGTTGGCAACATGCGGCAACCGGTTGCCACTTGTTGCCAGACGCGAATACGTTCGGCCTCGTGAAGGACCTCTCGACGGACGGCGGCGGGCGCACGGGCGGTGCTGCCGGCACCGCCGCTGGTGCCGCGCGTCGCGTCACCATCCGCGACATCGCCGACGCCACCGGGGTTGCCGCGTCCACCGTCTCCCGCGCCCTGTCCCTGCCCGACCGGGTCAACCCCGTCACCCAGGAGCGCATCCAGCGGGCGGCCCGCGAGCTCGGCTACGTCGCCAACTCGCAGGCCCGGGCGCTGACGTCCGGGCGCACCCGCGCCGTCGCCGTGCTCGTGTCCGACATCACGAATCCGTTCTACTTCGACGTCATCCGGGGCACCCAGCACCAGCTCGCCGGGGCCGGTTGGACGCAGCTGCTCGTCGACACCGAGGAGTCCGCCGACGCCGAGATGGCCGCACTCACCGCCGTGGGGGCGAAGGCCGACGGGGTCGTGCTCACGGCGTCCCGCCTGTCCGACGCGCAGATCGCACGGTTTGCCGAACGGATCCCCCTGGTCGTCGTGAACCGTCGGCCCACCGGCGTGCCCTCGGTGCTCATCGACACCCCCGGCGGGGTGGAGCAGGCGGTGCAGCACCTGGTGTCGCTGGGACACCGGGAGATCCTGTACGTCGCCGGGCCGGACAGCTCGTGGTCGAACGAGCGTCGGTGGCGCGCCCTCGTGCAGGTCGCCAAGCGCCTGGGGATCCGCGTCGCCCGGGTCGGGCCGCACGCACCCTTCGTCGACTCCGGCGCGGCGGCCGCCGACGCCGCCGTGCACGCCGGTGCGACCGCGTGCATCGCCTTCAACGACCTGATCGCCATCGGGATGCTCGCCCGGCTGCGGGAGCGCGGGGTCCGCGTCCCCGAGGACATGAGCATCGTGGGCTGCGACGACATCTTCGGCGCCGACTTCTGCAACCCGCCGCTCACCACGATGACCTCGCCGATCGAGCGCGCCGGACGGGTCGCGATCCGGATGCTGCTCGGACGGCTCGGCGCGCTGCCCGCCGACGAACTGCCCGGGGAGCACATGTCCGGCGCCGTCGCCCTGCCCACCCACCTGACCGTGCGCGAGTCGACCGGACCGGCACCTCGCGCCGGCACCGGCACCGGCACCGGCACCGGCACCGACTGATCCCGCACGAGCAGCCCCCGCACTCGCCACCGGCGAACTCGCCGCCCCCGAAGGAGTCGATGATGACCCGCACCAGCACCCCGACCCGGCTCGCACCGCACCCCGACCGGCTGTTCCCCGCCGATCCCGGAGCGCGAGCCGTGGCACGCACCGTGTACGAGGCGGTGAAGGACGCCCCGATCATCTCGCCGCACGGGCACGTCGATGCGGCGCTGATCGCCTCGGACCAGCCGTTCAGCGACCCCGCGTCGCTGCTCATCACGCCCGACCACTACGTGCTCCGCCTGCTGCACGCGAACGGGGTGGACCTGGCCGCGCTGGGACGCGCGGACCTGTCGGGGCCCCGCCCGGGCTCGCAGGCTCGCCCGGCGGCGTCGGCGCATCGCTGGCGCGATGCCGCTGAGCCGACGCCGCCAGGCCGCGCCATCTGGCGGCAGTTGGCGGAGCACTGGGACGACTTCCTCGGGACCCCCGTGCGCTACTGGTTCGAGACGGAGCTGCACGACGTGTTCGGGCTCGACCAGGCGCCGTCCGCCGCGAACGCGGACGACCAGTACGACCACATCGCCGGCCTGCTGGCTTCCCCCGCCTTCCGGCCACGCGCGCTCTTCGACGCCTTCGGCATCGAGGTCCTCGCCACCACGGACGGCCCGGCGGACGACCTCGCTGCGCACGCGCAGCTCGCGGCGGACGCCGGCTTCACCGGCCGGGTGCTCCCCACGTTCCGCGCGGACGCCGTTTTCGACCCGACGCGGTCGGACTGGAGGCCCGTGGTCGCGTCGATCGGCGAGACCGCCGGCATCGACACGGGCACCCACGCAGGGCTGCTGGCGGCTCTCCGCGCACGTCGCCACTACTTCATCGAACACGGCGCGACCGCCACGGACACCGGGGTGCTCGACGCGGGCTCCGCCCCCCTGCCGTCGAGCGAGCGGGAACGCATCCACGCGGCGGCGCTTCGCGATGCGTCGTCGGTCACCGAGGCCGAGGCGACGGCGTACCGGCACGACATGCTCTACCGCTGGGCGGAGATGAGCGTGGAGGACGGCCTGGTCATGCAGCTGCACCCCGGGGTGATCCGGAACCACCACACCCCGACGCTCGAGCGCTTCGGGCCGGACACCGGGCACGACCTGCCGGCCGTCGGGTCCTTCACCGAGCCGCTCCGGCCGCTGCTCGAGTCCTTCGGCACCGCTCCCGGGTTCCACCTTGTGCTCTTCACCGTCGACGAGACCGTCTTCTCGCGCGAGATCGGGCCGCTCGCGGGCTTCTACCCCGCCGTGTACGCGGGCGCACCGTGGTGGTTCATCGACACCCCGGCGGCCATCGGGCGCTACCGGTCGGCCGTCACCGACTCCACATCGTTCACCAAGACCTCCGGGTTCATCGACGACACCCGCGCGTACTGCTCCATCCCCGCGCGGCACGACATGGCGCGGCGGGCGGACGCGGCGTACCTGGCGTCGCTCGTGGTCACGCACCAGGTCTCCGAGGAGGACGCCGTCCGCACCGCCCGACGCATCGTGTCCGACATCCCGCGGGCGACGTTCAAGCTCTGACGCGGGCGGGTGCGGGGCGGGTGGTGCGCGGCGCGGGTAGTGCGGCTGCTTGGCGCAGCGCGGTGTTGCTGCTTGGTGCGAGGTTCCGTTCTCGGTGCGAGGGTTGCCGGGTCGCACGGAACACGGAACCTCGCACGGTTCGGCGCTGCGGCGGTACGGTCGGGCGCATGAAGGAGCGCGTGACGGCGGCGTACAGCGCTCGGGCCGACGAGTACGCGGCGCTGCTTGGGTCGATGGACGCCGTCCACCCCGACGACCGAGCCCTCGTCGACGCCTGGGCAGCCGGTCAGAGCGGTGCCCTGGTCGACGCCGGGTGCGGCCCCGGTCACTGGACGGCGCACCTCGCACAGCAGGGGCACCGGGTCAGCGGCATCGACGCGGCACCGGAGTTCGTCGAGCACGCACGACGGACGCACGGCGCCTCGGTCGACTTCCGGGTCGGGTCGCTCGACGCGCTCCCGCTCGCGGACGGCAGCGTCGACGGGGTCCTGGCCTGGTACTCGGTGATCCACCACGAACCGTCGCGGATCGGTGGGCCACTCGACGAGTTCCGTCGGGTGCTCACCCCCGGCGGTGGGCTGCTGCTCGGGTTCTTCGAGGGCGCCGCGGTCGAAGCCTTCGACCACGCGGTCATCACCGCCTACCGCTGGCCGGTCGCGTCCCTGGCGGCGCTGCTGGACGAAGCGGGCTTCGACGTCGTGGACGTCCACACCCGCACGGACCCGGGGCACCGGCCGCACGGGGCGATCAGTGCGGTGCGCCGCTGATCGGCCGCGGTGTCAGGGCTGCCAGCCCGGAGTGACGAGTCCGGTCTCGTAGGCGAACACGACGAGCTGCGCGCGGTCGCGGGCACCGAGCTTGATCATCGCTCGGGAGACGTGGGTCTTCGTGGTGAGCGGACTGACGAACAGCCGCGCGGCGATCTCGGCGTTGGTGAGCCCGACCGCCACGAGCTGCATGACCTCGCGCTCGCGATCGGTGAGCACCGAGAGGCCCGGCGCGAGGGACGACGGCTTCGCGTGGGTGGCGTACGCCTCGACCAGGGAACGGGTCGCACCGGGTGAGAGCAACGAGTCGCCGGCCACCACGGTGCGGACGGCGCGGAGGAGCTCGGCGGGTTCCGTGTCCTTCACCAGGAACCCGGCCGCCCCGGACCGGATCGCCTCGAAGACGTAATCGTCCTGCTCGAACGTCGTGAGGATGACGACGTGCACGCCGTCGAGGTCCGGGTCGTCGTTGATGCTGCGGGTGGCGGCGAGCCCGTCGGTGCCGGGCATGCGGATGTCCATGAGCACCACGTCGGGTCGCAGCGCCCGGGCAGCTTCGACCGCAGCGTCCCCGTCGCCGGCCTCGCCGACGACGGCCATGCCGGGTTCGGCGTCGAGGAGAGCGCGGAGGCCGGCACGGATGAGGACCTGGTCGTCGACGAGCAGGACGGTGATCGGGGTCATGATCCGGCTCCGTCCGCGACGTCGATCGAACCGGCGTCGTCGGTCGAACCGCCGGTACTGATCGGCAGGCGCGCCACGACGCGCCAACCGCCGTCCGTCGTCGGACCCACGGACAGCTCTCCGCCGACCGCGGCGGCGCGCTCCCGCATGCCGATGATGCCGTTGCCGGTCGCGCCGAGGCCGACTCGTCGCGCGGAGCGGTCCGGGACGGCCGACGGGTGGTCCTCGACGACCAGGTCGACGACGTCGGCCCCGACGGTGACCACGACCGACGTGTCGTGACCGGGGGCGTGCTTCATGACGTTCGTGACGGATTCCTGCACGATGCGGAAAGCGCTCCGGCCGGTGGTCCCGGTGACGCTCGACGGGTCGCCGTGGATCCGGAGCTCGACCGCGACGCCGGCGGCACGCGCTCGATCGACGAGCTCCGCGACCCGATCGAGGCCGGGAACGGGACTCCGATCGGGTCCACCGTTGCTCGCGGGGCCGCCGTCCACCGAGCGCAGCACCCCGAGGATTGTCCGGAGCTCGACGAGCGCATCGCGGCTCGAGTCACGGATGTTCAGCAGGGCGTCGTGGGTCTGCGCGGGGAGTCCGTCACCGAGGTGCAGAGCCACGCCCGCCTGCAGGTTGATGAGGGACATGCTGTGCGCCACCGAGTCGTGCAGTTCGCGGGCGATGCGTACACGTTCCTCGCCCGCCCGCACCCGTTCGGCTTCGGCACGCTGTCGACGGCGTTCGGCGACCCGCTCGACCTGCACCCGGACGAGTTCGGACACGGCGATCGTCACCGTCAGCCACGCCGCGCACAGCAGCACAGCACCGAGGTCGAGCCCCGGAGCCCGGCCGAGCAGCACGTCGGCCGACGGGAGCACCAGGACAGCGACGACAGCGGCCACCGCCACGGTCCGTCGGTTTCCCCGCAGCCACGCGTTCGCGATCGCCATCGTGAGCGCCGCCACGAAGGGCCCGCGGGGGCTGACGACCAGGGCGTACCCGACGGTCGTCGCCAACGTGACGAGCAGCACCGACCGTGGCCACCTCCACCGCCACGGCAGGACGACGACGCCGGCCACGAGGAGCGCGCCGGCGAGTGGGCCGAGCACGACGGGATCGACGCCGCCGACCGCACCGTGCCGTGCCCACGGCGGACCGCCCGGCCCTGCGACCGTGATGCGGGACGCGAGGATCGTGCCGACGATCTGCACGACAGCCACCGGCAGGACCCGACCGGACCGGGCGAATCGCTGGCGCCCCGGCCAGCGGTCGCCAGCCGAGTCGCGGTCGTCTTCGCGTGGCCCTGTCGTCATGGGTCGAGCCTAGGGACGTCGGTCCGCCCCGGCATCGACCGCAGGGGTGCCTGTGGACTACTCCCCGGGGAGTACGGCCCTGGTGAGGGACGACCGCAGTACGACCGCGGGAGCAGACGGAAGTGGGGCTGCGCGGCGGACGCGTGGCGGGCCTCCAGGCCGGAGAGTCGACGTGTCGCGACAGCGGCCCCGAAACCGACCACAGGAGATCACCGTGTTCACGTCCATCACCGCATCCGCACTCACGACGGCAGCAGCCCACGGCCCGTACTGGCAGGGCGGCGGGTTCCCGTTCTTCCTGTTCCCCGCGTTCTTCTTCGCGTTCCTCGTCGTGTTCCTGGTGTTCGGGGTGCTCCGACGAGGGAGCCGGCGCGCCCGCTCAGACGCCCGCGGTGTGCTGGCCGACCGGTTCGCTCGCGGCGACATCGACGCCGAGGAGTACCGCGCCCGGCTGTCCGAGCTCAGCCGGAAGTGACCGCGAGCGCGGCGAGGATCTCCCGCACGGTGTCGTCGACCGATCCGTCGATCGACACCGCGACGGCGGCCTCGTCGTGCTGCGGCCGCTCGAGGGTCGCGAACTGCGAGTCGAGCAGCGTCGTCGGCATGTACTCGTGCTGGCGGTGGGACTGCCGTTCGGCGATCAGGTCGCGCGACCCGTCGAGGAAGGCGATGACGAGACCCCGCGCCGACTCGCGCAGACGGTCCCGGTAGGCGCGCTTGAGCGCCGAGTTCGCCATCACGCACCGGGAGCCGCCCGATTCGACCGCGGCGATCCGCTCGGCGCAGGCGTCGAGCCACGGCCAGCGGTCCTCGTCGGTGAGTGGGATGCCCTGCCGCATCTTCTCCTTGTTGGCGGCCGGGTGCAGGTCGTCGGCGTCGACGAAGACGCACGGTTCACCCTGCGCGACCAGGGCGTCGGTGAGCGCCTGGCCGATGGTGGACTTGCCGGAGCCGGAGACCCCCATCACGAGGACGGGCGGGTGGACAGCGAGCTCGCTCATCCCTCCACAGTATTGATCCGGTGAACTCTGGTCCCCAGTTCCCGGAACACCTGTGCAGTCCCAGACCACCGGTCGTAGGTTGGGCGCCAACGTCAGGACAAAGGAGGCCCCCGTGGCAGACAACAACGGTCAGGCGAACATCGGAGTCGTGGGACTCGCAGTGATGGGCTCGAACCTCGCCCGCAACCTCGCATCGCGCGAAGGCAACACGGTGGCGGTCTACAACCGCACGTACGCCCGCACCGAGGAGCTGCTCCAGGAGCACGGCGACGCCGGGTTCATCGCGTCCGAGGACATCGACGGGTTCGTCGCCTCGCTGTCGAAGCCCCGGACGGCCATCATCATGGTGCAGGCCGGCAAGGGCACCGACGCCGTGATCGGGCAGCTCGCCGAACGGTTCGAACCGGGCGACATCATCGTCGACGGCGGCAACGCGAACTTCCACGACACCATCCGACGTGAGCACGACCTGCGCGAGAAGGGGCTGAACTTCGTCGGCACCGGCATCTCCGGTGGTGAAGAGGGCGCGCTCAAGGGCCCGTCGATCATGCCCGGTGGCTCGAAGGAGGCCTGGGAGACGCTCGGGCCGATCCTCAAATCGATCGCCGCGGTGGCCGAAGGCGAACCGTGCGTGACCCACATCGGCACCGACGGCGCCGGGCACTTCGTCAAGATGGTGCACAACGGCATCGAGTACGCCGACATGCAGCTCATCGCCGAGTCGTACGACCTGCTCCGTCGCGTCGGCGGACTCTCGGTGGAGGACCTGGTGCAGGTGTTCGACGAGTGGAACAAGGGCGACCTCGAGTCCTACCTGATCGAGATCACCGGCGAGGTCCTCAAGCAGCGCGACGCCGACACCGGCAAGCCGCTCGTCGACGTCATCCGCGACGCGGCCGGCTCGAAGGGCACCGGCGTCTGGACCGTGCAGAACGCCGTGGGTCTGGGCATCCCGGTGTCGGGCATCGGCGAAGCCGTGTTCGCCCGTGCGGTGTCGTCGAAGCCGACGCAGCGTGCCGCCGTGCAGCAGTCGGTCAAGAACCGTCCGCAGATCGCCGAGGTGCCGGACACCTTCGCCGACGACGTCCGTGCGGCGCTCTACGCCTCGAAGGTCGTCGCGTACGCACAGGGGTTCGACCTCATCATCGCCGGGGCGAAGGAGTACGGCTGGGACATCGACCTCGGCAACGTCGCGAAGATCTGGCGGGGCGGCTGCATCATCCGTGCCCAGTTCCTGAACCGCATCGTCGAGGCGTACGCCGAGAACCCGAAGCTCGAGTCGCTGCTGGTCGACCCGTACTTCGCGAACGCGGTGGCCGAGGGCGAAGCCGCCTGGCGCCGCATCGTCGGCATCGCGGCAGCGTCGGGCGTGCCCGCGCCGGGCTTCTCGTCCGCGCTGTCGTACTTCGACTCGCTCGCGTCCGACCGTCTGCCGGCGTCGCTGATCCAGGGCCAGCGCGACTTCTTCGGCGCGCACACCTACCAGCGCATCGACAAGGACGGCACCTTCCACACGCTGTGGTCGGACGACGACCGCCGCGAGGTCGAACAGGAGCCGTCCACGCACTGACGACCGCGCCCGCTGCCGCGCCCCCTGCCGACCACCGTGGTCGGTGCGGGGCATCGCGAGGAGGGCCTCGCTGAACCCGGGGCCCTCCGCAGCGTCAGGCGACGATGCGTTCCCGTGCCAGGTCGGCGACGAGTCGGTCCAGCCGCGGACCGCGCCCGAGCAGCCGACGCGAACCCGGAGCGCTCCGGACGAAGAAGGTCGCCACGGCGGGGGTGTCGTCCGGTCGCACGTGGTGGATCGCCACCGCACACGCGCGGCGAGCAGCACCGGAACCGCCAGGTCGCGGCGAGTCGCCGGGTCGCCCCGCGCCGTCGGCTGCTGCTGCACCGTCGAGTCGTCCCGAGCCGTCGAAGCCGTCCGCCACGTCCTCGAGCCCGACGTGCACGACACGACTCCACCGGATCACGAGCAGCCGGGTCGCCCGTCGTTCGTCGAGTTCCCACAGGGAGGCCTCGGTGGCGCCGAAGGCCCAGGTCACGCGCGAACCGAGGTGGGTGTCCGGACGGACCTCGTCGACGATGCCACGGAGTTCCGGTGTCGGCGCCGCCGGCACGAGCCACACCGTCGGGTCGATCCGCCGGATGGCGAGCGCGAGGGCCTCGTCCGCCTGCCGCCGCCGTGCCGTCGCGGTCCGCACGACGGCGACCACGATGACCACGACGCCGAGGGCGATCGCGCCGAACTCGACGATGCCGTACCAGGAGAGGTCGACGCCCGGCGCCGTCGAGACGACGACGATCCGGGTGATCAGGAGGACCAGCCAGACGGCGACGATCACCCAGCGCAGGGTGGCGAGTCGACGTGCCGGAGACATCGGTGTCCGCCGTGCACCGCGGGCACGACCGGACCGCGGGACACCATCCGGACGCTGCAGCACGGTCCGATCCTCCCACGAGCCGCGCGCCACCTGCTGGCCGAACCCGATGAACGCGCGGGGAAGCCCGCACACACAGCCCACGAGCGGCCGGGAGACCTACGCTCGGGCGGTGACCACCGAGACGACGGACGAACCGATCGGGCGATCGACGGCGGGTCCGTCGGACTGCCCGAGCGGGCCCGACGGCCCTGCGACCCGACGTTGGACGCTGATCGCTGCGATCGTCGGCGTCGTGGCCGCCGCCGCGTTCCTCGGTGTCGCCGAGTTCGGCGCGCTGCTGCTCGGCGGAGCTGGTAGCCCCCTGGTCGCCGTCGGGTCCGCCGTCATCGACCTCGCTCCCCCGGGTGCGAAGGACTTCATGGTCGCCGTGTTCGGCACCGGGGACAAGGTCGCCCTGTTCGTGCTCATGACGGTGATCGTCATCGCGATCAGTGCCGGTGCCGGAGTCCTCGAACGCGTGCGCCCACCCTTCGGCGCCCTCGTGTTCGCCGCCGGAGGTGTGCTGGCGCTGCTGGCCGTCAGCACCCGCTCGGGCAGCGGGACGCTCGACGGTGCCCCGACGGTCCTCGGCATCGCGGCAGCGGTGGTCGTCCTGCGCCTGCTGCTCCAGCGGCTGCGTCGGTGGGAGGCCGCGGCGACCGTGCCGACGGCGGCACCGCGACCCGCGTCGACGGAGCGCCGGACGTTCCTGGTCTGGGGCGTCGCGACGGCGACCGTCGCGGTCGTGGTGGGCACCGCCTCCCGGCTGGGGTCGTCCGCGATGCAGGCGGCCGCTGCTGCCAGGCGGGCCATCCGGCTGCCCGCCGCGGCGACCGCTGCACCGGCGGTCCCCGCGGGTGCGTCGCTCGACGTCGACGGCATCACCCCCTACATCACGCCCAACGCCGACTTCTACCGGATCGACACGGCGCTGCGCGTGCCGCAGGTCGATCCCGCCGACTGGTCGCTCCGCATCCACGGTGCGGTCGAGCAGGAGATCACGCTGACGTGGGACGAGCTGCTCGCGCTGCCGCTCGAGGAGCACGTGGCCACCCTGAGCTGCGTGTCGAACGAGGTCGGCGGTGACCTCATCGGCACGGCCCGGTGGCTGGGCTACCCCATCCGGAAGCTCCTCGGCCGGGCACGTCCGACGGGCGACGCCGACATGGTGCTCTCACGGAGCATCGACGGGTTCTCCGCCGGCACCCCGCTCGACGTGCTGCAGGACGACGGCACCGCGGCGCTGCTCGCGGTCGGGATGAACGGCGAGCCCCTGCCGACCGAGCACGGGTTCCCGGTGCGGATGGTCGTACCGGGCCTGTTCGGGTACGTCTCGGCAACGAAGTGGGTCACCGAGCTCGAGGTCACCCGGTTCGCCGACGCGCAGGGCTACTGGACCCCGCGTGGCTGGTCGGAGCGTGGCCCGGTCAAGCTCGAGTCCCGCATCGACACCCCGCGGAACGGGTCGACGGTGACCGCGGGCAAGCCGGTCGCGATCGCCGGGGTCGCGTGGCAGCCGCACAAGGGCGTGAAGGCCGTCGAGGTCCGCGTCGGAGGCGGCGACTGGCAGCGCGCCGAACTCGCCGACTCGGTCTCGGCGGACACCTGGCGACAGTGGGTGGTGCGGTGGACGCCGGTCGCCGGCTCACACCGCATCGAGGTGCGCGCGACCAGTGCGGACGGCGAGGTGCAGACGAGCGTGGACCGGCCGCCGGCGCCCAACGGTGCGACGGGCTGGCACACGGTCACGGTCGACGCGCGCTGACCGTCCGGGAGTGGGTCTGCGACACGCCCGCTGACTGCCGGCGAGGTGGCAGAACGCGTCGGTTCGCGGACGCGCAGGCGACACTTCGTGCCGCCCCGGCGAACCTGAGCGGCATGTCGTGACCGCCCGCCGCCGGCGCGCTCCGGTCGCCCGATGGCCTGGAGGCCCGGTGCCGGCCCGCACCGCCCCTCGCCCTGGTCGCGCGACACGCCACGTGCGTCACGTCGGGGGTACCGAAAGCGTCGGCTCGCAGACGCGCAGGCGACACTTCGTGCCACCTCGGCGAACCTGAGCGGTGTGTCGTGACCGCCCACCGCCGGCGCGCTCCGGTCGCCCGATGGCCTGGAGGCCCGGTGCCGGCCCGCCCCGTCCCTCGCCCTGGTCGCGCGACACGCCACGTGCGTCACGCCGGGGGTGCAGAAAGCGTCGGTTCGCGGACGCGCAGGCGACACTTCGTGCCGCCCCGGCGAACCTGAGCGGCATGTCGTGACCGCTCGACCGCGGGGTTCGGCAGGCAGACCGGGTCCAGGCAGACCCGGTCAGGCGGGCAGGATCGCGACGACGCAGGTGCCGTCGACCTCGGCGTCCCGCTCGACCACGGTGGAGAAGCCGGCGGCCGTGAAGGCAGCGGCGGACGCCTCGGCCTGGGCCTCGGACACCTCGATGACCACGGCGCCACCGGGACGGAGCCACTCCCCCGCACCCGAGGCGATCCGGCGGTGCAGATCGAGGCCGTCCACACCTCCGTCGAGGGCGACGCGGTGTTCGTGCTCGCGGGCCTCGGTCGGCATGAGTTCGATCGAGGCCGTCGGCACGTAGGGTGCGTTCACCGCGATGACCGCTACGGCCCCGCGGAACCGATCGGGCAACGGCGCGAACAGGTCACCCGCGACGACGATGCCGCGGTCGCCGATGTTCTCGGCTGCGACGTCGACGGCGTCCGGGTCGATGTCGGTGGCGACGAGGTCGAGCGCGCCGACCCGACCGAACAGGGCCACCGAGATCGCGCCGGCGCCGCAGCACAGGTCGACCACGCGGTCGTAGCGCTGCAGCCGACGCGCAGCCTGCTCGACGACGACGCTGGTGCGGGCTCGCGGCACGAAGACGCCGGGGGTCACCCGGATGCGGTGCCCGTCGAAGGCGGCCCAGCCGAGCACGTACTCGAGCGGCTCACCGGCCAGCCGACGCTGCACGAGGGTTCGGAGTCGCACCGGCTCACCGTCACCGGCCTCGAGCAACAGGTCGGCTTCGTCCTCGGCGAAGACGCTCCCCGCGGCCCGGAGCCGGGCCGCGAGGGCGTCACGCGCGGGATGTGTCAAGCGGCGCCGTCGAACATCGACGTCACCGAGCCGTCGTCGAAGACCTCGTGGATGGCACGGGCGATGAGCGGGGCGATCGGCAGGACCTCGAGGCGGTCCCAGCGCTTGTCCATCGGCAGGGGCAGGGTGTCCGTCACGACCACGCGGTCGATGAACTCACTCTGCAGCAGCTCGGTGGCCGGGTCGGAGAAGACGGCGTGGGTCGCGGCGACGACGACACCGGTGGCGCCGGCGTTCTTGAGCGCCTCGGCAGCCTTGGCGATCGTGCGGCCGGTGTCGATGAGGTCGTCGACGAGCAGGCACACGCGGCCGCTGACGTCACCGACGATCTCGTGCACCGAGACCTGGTTCGGCACGAGCGGGTCGCGGCGCTTGTGGATGATGGCGAGCGGGGCGCCGAGCTTCTCGGACCAGATGTCGGCGACACGGACGCGGCCCATGTCGGGCGACACGACGGTGAGCGTCTTCGGGTCGAGGATCTGACGGAAGCGCTCGAGCAGCACCGGCATGGCGAACAGGTGGTCGACGGGGCCGTCGAAGAAGCCCTGGATCTGCGCGGCGTGCAGGTCCACGCTCATGATGCGGTGCGCGCCGGCGGCCTTGAACAGGTCGGCGACGAGGCGGGCCGAGATCGGCTCGCGGCCGCGGCCCTTCTTGTCCTGACGGGCGTACGGGTAGAACGGCGCCACGACCGTGATGCGCTTCGCCGAGGCACGCTTCAGCGCGTCGACCATGATGAGCTGCTCCATGAGCCACTCGTTGATCGGCGCGGTGTGCGACTGGATGACGAAGGCGTCGCAGCCACGGACCGACTCGTCGAAGCGGGCGTAGAGCTCACCGTTCGCGAAGGTCCGGGCATCGGTCGGCACGAGGTCGACCCCGAGCTCCTCCGCGATCTCGGCAGAGAGCGCCGGGTGTGCTCGCCCCGAGACGAGGACGAGTCGTTTCTGGCCGGTTGTCTTGATTCCGGACAAGTGCGGTGCTCACTCCCTGACCCACGAGGGGTCGATGTCGGCGACGGGTGGTCGCCGGGATCTATTCGCCGTTCGCGAGCCGAGCAGCCTCGGCCGCCGGTGTGCCGGGTCGGTGTTCCTCGACCCATCCGTCGGTGTTGCGCTGTGGGGCGTAGCTGATCGCGAGCGATCCTGCCGGAACGTCCTTGCGGACGGTGGTCCCGGCGCCGGTGTACGCACCGTCACCAATCCTAACGGGGGCGACGAACACGTTGTGCGAGCCTGTACGGACGTTCGAGCCGACCTCGGTGCGGTGTTTGTGCACGCCGTCGTAGTTCGCGGTGATGGTGTTCGCGCCGATGTTGGAGTCCTCGCCCACCTCGGCGTCGCCGATGTAGGACAGGTGCGGGACCTTGCTGCCGCGACCGATCCGGGCGTTCTTCGTCTCGACGAAGGTGCCGATCTTGCCGTCGTCGCCGAGGATCGTGCCCGGCCGCAGGTAGGCGAACGGGCCGACCGAGGCGCCGTCCCCGATCACGGCGAGGGTGGCGTCGACGCGGTTCACGGTGGCGCGGGCCCCGACCTCGGTGTCGCGGAGCGTGGTGTCCGGCCCGACGACGGCGCCGGCGGCGATCGCGGTGGCGCCGATGAGCTGGGTGCCCGGCAGGACCTCGGTGTCGGGCTCGATGGTGACGTCGAGGTCGATCCAGGTGGTCGCCGGATCTTGCACGGTGACGCCGGCGAGCTGGTGGCGGCGGACGATGCGGGCGTTGAGTTCACGCGCGGCGTCGGAGAGCTGCGCACGGTCGTTGATGCCGGCGACGAGCCACGGATCGGTCAGGGTGACCACGTCGATGCGCCCGCCGCGCTCGCTGATCAGCGCGGGGGCGTCGGTGATGTACTTCTCGCCCTGGGCGTTCGCCGTGGTGAGCGACGGCAGGGCCGCCCGGAGGTGTGCCACGTCGAACGCGTAGATGCCCGCGTTCGCCTCGGTGATGGTCAGCTGTTCGGCCGTCGCGTCCTTGTGCTCGACGACGCTGACGAAGGCGCCAGAGGCATCCCGCACGATCCGTCCGAGGCCGGTGGGGTCCGGGGCGATCGCGCTCACGAAGGTCGCCCCGTTGCCGCCACCGACGTGGGCGTCGACGAGGAGCCGGAGCGATGCGGCGTCGAGCAGCGGGACGTCGCCGGACAGCACCACGACGGCGCCGTCGAAGTCGGCGGGCAGTGCTTCGACCGCCACCTCGACCGCGCGTCCGGTGCCGGGGACGTCGTCCTGGTCGACGACGATCGCGTCGGGGGCGCGCTCGACGACCTCGGCCGCGACGAGGTCCCGCTCGTGCCGCACGACGACGGCGACGTGCTCGGGGCTGAGCGACGACGCGGTGCGCAGGACGTGCCCGATGAGCGGCAGACCGGCGAGCCGGTGCAGCACCTTGGGCGTGGACGACTTCATGCGCGTGCCCTGCCCGGCGGCGAGGACGACGACGGCGATGCGCTGGTCGGTCATGCACCCATCCTGGCGCACCGCAGCCCGGGCCGCCCGACGCGACCACGGCACTGTGCGGAACCGTGCGCGGAACCGCAGCCTGTGGACGGACCGGCACCGCGCCTCCAGGCCGCGCCGACGGCCCGCCGTGGATCAGGCCCGCGCGCCCTGCGGTTCCCGCTTGACGAACGCCATCAGCACCAGCCCGGCGATGAGCACGACGACCACGCCGAGGATCCCGAACCGGGTCGATCCACCGACGGTCACCGCCACGCCGAACAGCGCCGGCGCGAGGAACGACGCGGCCCGGCCGGTGGTGGCGTAGAGGCCGAAGAGCTCGCCCTCGCGGCCGGGGGTCGCCAGCCGCGCCAGGTAGGCGCGGGACGACGACTGCACCGGGCCGACGAACACGGCGAGGGTCAGCCCGAGCACCCAGAACCACTGCGTCTCGTTGCCGGCGGCGAAGACCCCGACCCCGCACACGGCGAGGCCGACGAGCGAGACCATGATGAGCGAACGCGACCCGAACCGGTCGTCGAGGCGTCCGGAGACGAACGTCGCGATGCCGGCCACGACGTTCGCGGCGATGGCGAACAGGATGACCTGCGACGGCGTGAAGCCGAACACCTGCGCGGCGACGATCCCGCCGAACGTGAAGACGGCCCCGACACCGTCGCGGAACACCGCGCTGGCGAGCAGGAAGGCGAGGACGTTGCGCCGCTCGCGCCAGAGCCGCGCGATGTCCCGGCCGAGGTCCGCGTAGGCACTGAACACGCCGCCGCCGCGGGTGCGGTCGGGCACGGCCTCAGGCACGGTGAGGAACAGCGGGATCGAGCTGACGGCCAGCCAGACGGCGGCGATGCCGATCGCGACGCGGACGTCCCACTGCCCCGTGGCGACGGTGGCCGGCAACTGCAGGAGCCCGCCGACGACCCCGTCGCCCCGGAAGTCCTGGATGCAGAGCACGAGCAGCACCACGAGCAGCACGATCCCGCCGAAGTACCCGGCAGCCCACCCGATGGCGGAGACCCGGCCGGTGCGTTCCCCGGAGGCGACCTGCCCGATCATGGCGTTGTAGCCCACGCTCGCGATCTCGTAGGCGACGGTGCCGATGCCGAGCAGGGCGGCGCCGAGCAGCAGGTACGGCTGGCTCGGCGCCACGAAGACCATGCCGCCGATCGACAGCGCGACGCCGATCGTGGCGATGAGGACCGACCGGCGGCGGTGTCCGGACGAGTCCGCGAGCCGCCCCATGGCCGGTGCCACCAGGGCCACGACGATGCCCGCGATGGTCAGTGCGGTGGACACGACGGCCGCGTTGTGCGCGAGCTCGCGCTCCACGATCGCCTTTCCTGCCGCGGACGTGTCGGCGACGAGCGCCGGGTCCACGAACGCCCGGCTGGCCAGGTACGTGCTGAACACGAAGGTGGTGACGACCGCGTTGAACGCGGCGGAGCCCCAGTCCCAGAGCGCCCAGGAGACGAGCGCGCGCCGGTCGGTGCGCTGCGGCACGACGGCGGCCGGTGAAGCGGTCATGCGCGAACCGTAGCGCGTCCCGGTGACGCGGCGGTGGCCCCGTTCCGGGTCACGTGCCGGACTGGAGGCGCGGGGCGGGCCCGCCCCCGAGCCTCCCGTCCGCCTTGTCCGCGCGCCCGCACCCCGCATGCGCTTCCGCGGATTCGCCCGCTCTGGTGCGAGGTCCCGCACTCCGTGCGAGGTCTGCGCGCCGTCACGGAGTACGGAACCTCGCACCGGACGACGCGCAGGTCGCTCAGGCCGGGACGCCGCCGGGGTAGACGACGGACTTGAGCGACTCCGGGTCGGTGTCGCTCTCGAGGGCCTCGCGGACGTCGTCGAGCCCGAAGCGACCGGTGACGAGCGAGTCGAGGTCGACCTGCCCGGACGCGACCAGCTCGATGGCGACCGGCCACGTGTTCGTGTACCGGAAGATCCCAGTGACCGTGACCTCGAGGTTCTGGATGTGTTCGACCGGCAGTGTCATCTCGGAGTTGCCGAGCCCGACCAGCACCGCGGCACCCGCCGGCCCGACCGCCTTGATGCCGTCCGACACCGCACGGGGCGCACCGCTGGCGTCGATGAACGCGTCGACGGGGACGATGTCAGACGCGACGGACACGGCGGTGGGGTCGACGACCTCGGTGGCGCCGAACTCCAGGGCCCGCGCACGGCGCTCCGGCACCAGGTCGCTGACGACGATGCGCGACGCACCGAAGGCCTTCGCGACCTGGGCGCAGATGATGCCGATCGGACCGGCGCCGGCGATGAGCACCGACGAACCGGGCACGATGCCCGCCTTGCGGACGGCGGCGATGCCGACGGACAGGGGCTCGAGGAGCGCGCCGGCCTCGAACGACACGGCGTCGGGCAGGACGTGCGCGAACTCGGCCTCGATGGTGACGAACTCGGTGAAGGCCCCGTCGACCGGCGGCGTCGCGTAGAAGCGCATGTGCGGGCAGAGGTTGTAGCGGCCGGCCAGGCACTGCGCGCAGCGGTGGCAGGGGCGCTGCGGCTCGATGGCCACGCGCTCCCCCACGCGGGACGGGTCGACGCCCGCGCCGACGGCCTCGATCGTGCCGGACAGCTCGTGCCCGAGGACGAGGGGCTCCTCGACGACGAAGTCGCCGATGCGGCCGTGGCGGAAGTAGTGCACGTCGGAGCCGCAGACCCCCACGGCGGCGACCCGGACGAGCACGTCGCCGGGGTCGACAGCGGGGACGGGGCGGTCCTCGACGGTGAGGTCCTGGGTGCCGAGCAGGACGCTGGTGCGCTGGGTGGAGGTCATGCGGTTCTCGCTTCCTCGGCCGCGTCGTCGCGGCCGGACGTGTGGGTGGTGGACGGGGCGGCTGCGGGCGCTGCGGGCGTGGTCGCTCGCGCTGGCGCTGGCGCGGGCATGGTGGCGTCGCGCAGCAGCTCCGCGAAGCCGATCTCGGCGGCGCCACGGACCAGGACGTCGCGGCCGAGTGCCGCCGGGACGATGCGGAGCCGGTCGGTCATGGCGGCCATCGTCTGCGCCCGCACGTCGGTGTCGATCCGGTCGCCGACGTGTCCGAGCAGCGCACCGAGGAACCCGCCGAGCACGACGACCTCGGGGTCGACGGTGTGGATGGCGTTCCGCAGTGCGGTCGCGAGTGCGGTGACCTGTCGGTCGACGACCCGCTCGAGCTCGGGCCGGCCCTCGGCGAGCGCCGCGGCGAGCGCGTCGAGGTCGTCCGGCGGGGTCCCGGTGACCGCGGTGAGTGCGGAGCGCGAGGCCTCGGTCTCCAGGCAGCCGACCGCACCGCAGTGGCAGCGGATCCCGTTCGCCGCGACGAAGGTGTGCCCGAGCTCGCCCGCGTACCCGTCGGCGCCGCTGAAGGGCCGGCCGGCGCTGACGATCCCGCCGCCGATGCCGCTCGCGCCGCCGTTCAGGTACACGAGGTCGTCGACGCCGCGGGCGCTGCCGTACAGCCGTTCCGCCCAGGCGCCGAGGTTGGCGTCGTTCGCGGCCCGGACTGGCAGCCCCAGGCGTTCCGCGAGCGGTGCGGCGAGGGGTTCGTCACGCCATCCGAGGTGCGGGGCGTCGCGTACGGTGCCGTCCTCGACCCGGACGATGCCGGGCACGGCGACGCCGACCCCGACGATCCGGGCTGCCGGTCCGGTGCGGGCGAGGAGTGCTGCGAGGACCCGTGCGACGGCGTCGATCGCCTGCGCCACGGTGGGCACGGTGGTCTGCGGCTCGACCAGCCGGTCGCGCACGGTGCCGTCGAGGCCGACGAGGGCGACCCCGACGGCGTCGATCTCGACCGTGACCGCGGCGGCGAGGACGTCGCCGGACGCCCGGACGACTCCGCTCGGCCGTCCGACACCGGTACCGGGGGTCCCCGCGGCGGGGGCCTCCTCGTGCACGAGACCGGCATCGACGAGTTCCCCGACGAGCGCGAGGATGGTGGAGCGGTTCAGGCCGGTGCGCCGGGTGAGCTCGGCGCGGGTGACGGGGCCGTCCTCGTGGACGAGCCGGAGGACGCGCGCGGCGTTGCCCGGCGTCGCCGTGGGCTGCCGTGCCATGGGTCCTCCTCGGGGTGGTGGGTGGGGTCTGAGGTCGTGGTCGGCCGGTCAGCGCGACTGCGAGAACGCGGCGTCGAACGCGGCGTCCGGCGGCGCGATGGTACCGAGCTGCCGGACGAACGCCAGCGCCTCGGGCCCGCCGACGAGCCGGTCCATGCCGGCGTCCTCCCACTCGACACTGGTGGGTCCGGCGTACCCGATGTGGTTCAGCACGCGGAACACCCGCTCCCACGGCACGTCCCCGTGGCCGGCGGTCACGAAGTCCCACCCGCGCCGGGGGTCGCCCCACGGCAGGTGCGAGGACAGCCGCCCGTTGCGCCCGTCGAGCTGCTTCACCGACTCCTTGCAGTGCACGTGGTACACCCGGTCGGCGAAGTCGAGCAGGAACGCGGCGGGGTCGAGGTCCTGCCAGACGAAGTGCGACGGGTCGAAGTTGAACCCGAACGCCGGCCGGTCCTGGAACACCTCGAGTGTGCGCTTGGCGGTCCAGTAGTCGTAGGCGATCTCGGACGGGTGCACCTCGAGCGCGAACCGGACCCCGACCTCCTCGAAGACGTCGAGGATCGGTGACCAGCGGTCGTGGAAGTCCTGGTACCCGGCGTCGATCATCCCCGGGGGCACGGGCGGGAACCCGGCGACGGTCTTCCAGATCGACGAGCCGGAGAAGCCGGTGACGGTGTCGACCCCGAGCGCCGCGGCGGCACGGGCGGTCCACTGCAGTTCCTCGGCCGCACGCTGCCGCACGCCCTCCGGGTCGCCGTCGCCCCACACGTGCGGCGGGACGATGTCCTCGTGCCGCTGGTCGATCGGGTCGTCGCACACGGCCTGGCCGACCAGGTGGTTGGCGATCGTCCAGACCTGCAGCCCGTGGCGTTCCAGGATCGCCTTGCGCTCGGCGACGTACGAGGGGTCCGTCGCGGCGCGCCGGACGTCCAGGTGGTCGCCCCAGCAGGCGATCTCCAGCCCGTCGTAGCCCCACTCGCCGGCGAGCCGGGCGACCTCTTCGAAGGGCAGGTCGGCCCACTGTCCGGTGAACAGGGTGACCGGCCTGGAGGCCCGGGTCGTCTCCGTCGTGTCGCTCGCGTCCGTCGTCGTCATCGTCGTCGTCCTTCTTCGCGGTGGTCGGGTTCCGTCACCAGGATCCGGGTGCGGACCCGGCGGGGACGGTGGCGGGTCGCTCGACGCGCGAGTGCACGTCGACGACCGTGTGGTCTCGGGCGGCGGCGGAGACCGCCTCCATGACCTCGAGCACGTGGAACGCGAGGTCGCCGGAGGCCCGGTGCGGCCGGTCCGTCGCGATCGCGTGCGCCATGTCGGCGAGGCCGTAACCGCGGCCGGCGTCGGCGTACCCGGCGGCGACGGGCAGGTCGCGCCACGAGCGGTCGTCGGCGGTGGCGATCGAGACGGTGTCCGAGAACCGGTTCGGGTCCGGGACGCCCAGGGTGCCGGCGGTGCCGTACACCTCGAACAGCGGGGCGCGGGTGGCCCACACCTCGAACGAGACGGTCACGGTGGAGACCACCCCGCCTTCGTGCTCGAGGATCGCGACGACGTGGGTGTCGATGTCGACCGGGATCGACGTGCCGGCGTTCGGCCCGGTGGCGATCGTCCGTTCGCGGGTGGAGCGGGTAGCGCTGCCGCTGACCCGGACGACCGGCCCGAAGAACGTGACGAGGCTGGTCAGGTAGTACGGCCCCATGTCGAGGAGCGGTCCGCCGCCCGGCTGGTAGTAGAACGCCGGCGCGGGGTGCCAGAGCTCGTGCCCGGGTGCGCTCCAGGCGACGGCGGCACCGACCGGGGTGCCGATCGCACCGTCGTCGAGGGCGGCCCGTGCGGTCTGGATGCCCGTGCCGAGGACGGTGTCCGGGGCGCTGCCGACGCGCAGGCCGGCGTCGCGGGCGGCCTCGAGCACCGGTGCGGCCTCGGCGGTGGACATCGCGAGCGGCTTCTCGCCGTAGACGTGCTTGCCCGCGGCGAGCGCCCGGGTGGCGATGTCGGCGTGCGCGGCCGGGATCGTCAGGTTGAGCACCACGTCGACGTCATCGGCGGCGAGCAGGTCGTCCACGGTGGTCCCGCGCACGCCCTGGGCGGCACCGACCTGCTGGGCACGGGCGACGTCGAGGTCGGCGACCGCGGCGAGCTCGAGGCCGGGCAGGGCCGGGAAGTGCTCGAAGTACTGCTGGCTGATGACCCCGACGCCGACGACTCCGACGCGGAGCGGCGTGGCAGCAGCGCCGCGGAGCACCCCTTCGTTCACCGTGCTACCCACAGGAGTCCCCGTTCGATGATGGTGCGGACCGGCTGCGACTCGACGATCTCGATCCGGTGTCCGGGGGCCGAGACGAAGATGCGTCCCTTCCCCCACTGCCGGGTCCAGATCGCCGGTGCGGTGACCGGCCGGTTCCAGGGGTCCCACGAGCGGGCCTCCTGCGTGGTGGTGGCGAGGACGTCGTCGTACTCGTCGCTCAGCACCCAGTACTGCTCGGTGACGAGGTCGAAGTCGTCGATGCCCTGGGTGATGGGGTGCTCGTGCCCGAGGTCGGTGATGTGCACCGTGTAGGGGATGTAGTTGTCCGACTGCTCCCCGACCCGTTCGTCGGGGTGCTTGCCCGCGTGGTGCGCGAACTGCCCGCCGATCATGTGCAGGTAGTCGGCGTTGTCGCGGTACGAGTCCGCGATGCCGCCGTGCCAGCCGGCCAGGCCGGTGCCGTTCAGGACGGCCCGCTGCAGACCGGCGAACTCGTCGGCGGCGATGGTCGTCATGGTGTTCACCTGGACGATCAGGTCGACCGTGTCCATGTACTCCTGGTCGGCGTACACGGCGGGCGATCCCTCGACCCGGACCGCGAAGCCGTGGTCCTGCAGGAACGGGATGAACAGGTCGGTGGTCTCGACGGGCTGGTGGCCGTCCCACCCGCCGCGGACGACGAGCGCCTGGCGGGTCTGCTCGACGGCGCTCACGAGGTCGCCGTCCAGGTGCTGCCGGCGGCCGCGCTGCGTTCGACCGCGTCGAGGACCCGCTGCACGTGCAGGCCGTCGGCGAACGACGGCGACGGGTCGGTGCCGGCGACGATGGCGTCGACGAAGTCCTTCACCTGGTGGCTGAAGGTGTGCTCGTACCCGATGAGGTGCCCGGTCGGCCACCACGCGGCCATGTAGGGGTGCTCGGGCTCGGTGACGAGGATGCGGCGGAAGCCCTGCTCCCCCGCCGGGGCGTTCGACTCGTACAGCCGGAGCTCGTTCATCGACTCGAGGTCGAACTGGATCGCGCCCTCGGAACCGCTGATCTCGAGCGTCAGACCGTTCTTCCGCCCGGTCGCGTAGCGCGTCGCCTCGAACGTGCCGATCGCACCGTCGGCCGCGCCGCCGTCGAGCCGTGCGGTGAAGAACGCGGCGTCGTCGACGGTGACCTGCCCGCGCTCGCTCGACGCGGTGCCGGAGAGCCCGACCCCCTCGGCCATCAGCGGACGCTCGGTCACGAAGGTCTCGAGGGTGCCGGACACGGTGGCGAGCGACGCGCCCGTCACGTGCTCGACCAGGTCGATCGCGTGCGCGCCGATGTCCCCGAGCGCCCCCGAGCCCGCGAGCGACTTGTCGAGGCGCCAGGTCATCGGGCCGTCGGCGTCGGCGAGCCAGTCCTGCAGGTAGAGCGCACGGACCTGGCGCACGGTGCCGATCCGGCCGTCCTGCACCAGCTGCCGGGCGAACGCGATGGCCGGCACCCGGCGGTAGCTGAACCCGACCATCGCCCGGACACCCTGTGCACGGGCGGCGTCGGCGGCGGCGGTCATCGCCTCGGCCTCGGCGACGGTGTTCGCGAGCGGTTTCTCGCACAGGACGTGCTTGCCGGCCTGGAGCGCGGCGATCGCGATCTCGACGTGCGAGGACCCCGGGGACACGACGTCGACCACGTCGATGTCCGGATCGGCCACGACGGCGCGCCAGTCTGTGGACGCCGCCTGCCAGCCGTACTGCTGCCGAGCGGCCTGGGTGCGTCCGGGATCACGCCCGACGATCACCGCCATCTCCGGCTCGGTGCCGAGGTCGAAGAACCTGGGGGCGGTCCGCCACGCCTGTGAGTGTGCGGCTCCCATGAAGCCGTGCCCCACCATCGCGACCCGCAGTCGTTGCTGCACCGTCGACTCACTTGCCATCCGCTCGCTCCTTTGCGATCACGTGCTTGCCACAGCCAACACTACCGCTTATGTTGGGCGCGGCAACATTTTGTTTCGACGACGAACGGTGACCACCATGGCAACGACGCCCACCCGTGCAGACAAGTTCTCCTTCGGTCTCTGGACCATCGGCTACAACGGCTCCGACCCCTTCGGCGGGCCGACCCGACCCGCCCTCGACGTGGTCGAGGCGGTCGAGAAGCTCGACGAGCTCGGGGCCTACGGCCTGACCTTCCACGACGACGACCTGTTCGCGTTCGGTTCGACCGACGCCGAACGCCAGACCCAGATCGACCGCCTCAAGGGTGCGCTGGAGTCGACCGGGCTCGTCGTGCCGATGGTCACGACGAACCTGTTCTCCGCCCCGGTCTTCAAGGACGGCGGCTTCACCTCGAACGACCGGCAGGTCCGCCGCTTCGCGCTCCGCAAGGTGCTCCGCAACATCGACCTCGCCGCCGAGCTCGGCGCGTCGACGTTCGTGATGTGGGGTGGCCGCGAAGGCTCCGAGTACGACAGCGCCAAGGACGTGCAGGCCGCGCTCGAGCGCTACCGCGAGGCCGTCAACCTGCTCGCCCAGTACGTCACCGACAAGGGCTACGGCATCCGGTTCGCCATCGAGCCGAAGCCGAACGAGCCCCGCGGCGACATCCTCCTGCCGACCCTCGGCCACGCGATCGCCTTCACCGAGACGCTCGAGCGTCCGGAGCTGTTCGGCATCAACCCCGAGGTCGGCCACGAGCAGATGGCGGGCCTGAACTTCACGGCCGGCATCGCCCAGGCGCTCTACCAGGGCAAGCTCTTCCACATCGACCTCAACGGTCAGCGCGGCATCAAGTACGACCAGGACCTGGTGTTCGGTCACGGCGACCTGCAGAACGCGTTCTCGCTCGTCGACCTGCTCGAGCACGGTGCCCCGCAGGGCGGCCCGGCGTACGACGGCCCGCGGCACTTCGACTACAAGCCGAGCCGCACCGAGGACATCACCGGCGTCTGGGACTCCGCGTCGGCCAACATGCGCATGTACCTGCTCCTCAAGGAGCGTGCGCAGGCGTTCCGCGCCGACCCCGAGGTGCAGGCGGCGCTCGAGGCCTCCAAGGTCGGCGAGCTGTCGACGCCGACGCTCAACGACGGCGAGTCGTACGACACGTTCCTCGCCGACCGGTCCGCCTACGAGGACTTCGACGCCGACGCCTACTTCGGCGGCAAGGGCTTCGGCTTCGTCCGCCTGCAGCAGCTCGCGATGGAGCACCTGATGGGCGCGCGGAATTGAAGGCAGACGCGCCAGCGGCTGCATCCCGCGCGCTGAGGCGGCCTGCCGCCGAGGGGGCTGACCTGGTCGCGGGGGTCGACTCGTCGACCCAGTCCTGCAAGGTCACCATCCGTGACGCAGCGACCGGTGCGGTCGTCCGCGAGGGACGCGCGTCCCACCCGGACGGCACCTCCGTCGACCCCCGCCACTGGTGGGACGCCCTCGGTGCCGCCGTCGCGGACGCCGGCGGCCTCGACGACGTCGGTGCCGTCGCCATCGCCGGGCAGCAGCACGGCATGGTCACGCTCGACGCCGACGGCCGCGTGGTCCGCGACGCCCTGCTCTGGAACGACGTGCGCAGTGCGGACGCGGCCGCGCAGATGGTCGACGAGCTCGGCCAGGAGGCGTGGGTCGCCCGGACGGGGCTGGTGCCGGTCGCGTCGTTCACGGGTACCAAGCTGCGGTGGCTCCGCGACGCGGAGCCCGAGAACGCGGCCCGCGTCGCGGCCGTGGCGCTCCCCCACGACTGGCTGTCGTGGCGGCTCCGCGGCCACGGCCCGGCGGACGAGAGCCCGCTCGGCCCCGACCTCGACGCCCTGGCGACGGACGCATCCGACGCCAGCGGTACGGGGTACTGGGACCCGGTGCGCCGCGAGTACGACCCGGAGCTGTTCGAGCTCGCGCTCGGGCGACCGATGCGTCCGGCGTCGATGGGTGACGACGACGCCGTGGTCGTGCCCCGCGTGGTCGCTCCCGACGAGGCCATGGGCACCCTGTCCACCGACGTCGAGCTGCCCGGCGGCGCGATCGCGCGGACCGGCCTCGTCGTCGGCGCCGGACTCGGTGACAACGCCGGGGCAGCGCTCGGCCTGGGTCTCGGCCCGGGCGACGTCGCGGTGTCCCTCGGCACCAGCGGCACGGTCTTCGGGGTCAGCGACGCCGAGGTGCGTGACCCGAGCGGGACCGTGGCGGGCTTCGCCGACGGGACCGGGTCGCGCCTCCCGATCGTCACGACGCTCAACGCGGCCCGCGTGCTCGAGGTGATCGGCGGCCTGCTCGGCGTCGACCACGACGCACTCGGCGAGCTGGCGCTGCAGGCGCCGGCCGGGGCCGACGGCCTCGTCCTGGTGCCGTACTTCGTCGGCGAGCGCACGCCCAACCGGCCGGACGCGACCGCGTCGCTGTTCGGCATGACGCCGGCGACCACCGACCGGGCGCACCTGGCCCGGGCGGCCGTCGAGGGGATGCTCTGCGCCCTCGCCGACGGACTGGCCGCGGTGCAGGACACCGGGGTGACCGTCGAGCGGCTGCTGCTCATCGGCGGCGCTGCGCGGAACCCGGCGGTCCGCACCGTCGCCGCACAGGTGTTCGGCCGTGACGTCCTGGTGCCGGAGCCCGGCGAGTACGTCGCGGCGGGTGCTGCGAAGCAGGCCGCATGGGCACTCACCGGCGCACTGCCGACGTGGGACACCGCGACGACCACCGTGCTGTCCGACCCGCACCCCGAGGTGCTCGAGCAGTACCGCGCCGCGGCGCGCTGACCGACGCACCGGATCCGACACTCCCCGCCCCCGGAGGACCCCCATGCCACTGACCGACCTGCCCCTCGACGCGCTCCGTGCCCACCGCTCGGACGTCCGTCGTCCCGCCGACTTCGACGCCTTCTGGGCGGACACGATCGCCGCCGCCCGGACCGCGGGCGAGGGGGTCGAGACGACCCTCGTGCCCGCCGAGACCCCGGTGACCGGTCTCGTCGTCGAAGACCTGACGTTCCCCGGGTTCGCCGGCGACCCGGTGCGCGCCTGGGTCAACCGTCCGGTGGTCGACGACCGCGGCGCACTGCCGGTCGTCGTCGAGTTCCTCGGCTACGGCGGTGGCCGTGGTCGCCCGGGCGAGCGCGTGCACTGGGCCCTCGCCGGGTACGTGCACGTCGTGATGGACACCCGCGGCCAGGGCTCCGGGTGGGCCGGCGGTGACACCCCGGACCCGCACGGCTCCGCCCCGCACGCCAGCGGCTGGATGACGAGCGGCATCGGCTCACCGGCCGACCACTACTACCGCCGCGTCTACACCGACGCCGTGCGGCTCGTCGAGGCGGTGCGGACGCTGCCCGGGATCGACCCCGAGCGCATCGCCCTGACCGGCGGCAGCCAGGGCGGCGGCATCACGATCGCCGCGGCGGCCCTGGTCGAGGCACACGTCGGGCCGGTCGCCGCGGTGCTGCCCGACGTGGCGTTCCTGGCCGACTGGCGGAACGGCACCGACGTCGCGGTCGGGGGTCCGTACCTGGAGCTCGCGCAGTACCTCGCCGTCCACCGCGATGCGGCCGAGCGCGTGTGGGAGACCGCCGCGTACCTGGACGGGGTGAACCACGCCGCCGGCATCACCGCCCCGGCGCTGTTCTCGGTCGCGCTGATGGACGACGTCGTCCCGCCCCGCACGACCTTCGCCGCGTTCAACGCCCTCGGCTCCTCCGACCGCGAGATCGTCGTGTACCCGTACAACGGGCACGAGGGTGGCGGCTTCCGGCACTGGGAGCGTCAGGCGGCGTTCCTGGCGGACCGGCTGCGCTGACGGGTGTCGGGGGTCAGGTGCTCGTCTGGAGCGTCTTCTTCGGGTACTCGTCGAAGCGTTGGAAGTACGTGCTCGAGAACCGCCCCATGTGGCGGAAACCCCACCGGTGCGCGACCTCGGCCACCGTCGTCTGCGCCCGGTCGGCGAGCTGGAGCGCGATCCGGACCCGGTCGAGGCGGACCTGCAGCAGGTACGTCATGGGGCTCACGCCGACGTGCTGCACGAAGTTCTCCTGGAGCGTGCGGGAGCTGACCCCGACGGCCCCGCAGACGTCCGCGAGCTGGAGCGGCCGGTCGCAGTGCTCCGCGAGCCAGGCCTGCGCGAGCTGCACGGTGTTCACCGTCCGGCGCACCGGCCGTGTGTTTGGTTCGGCGTCCGTCCCGCCGAAGGCCCGCAGGACGGCCTCGGCCAGCAGGACCTGTGCAGACAGGTGGCCGCCCGGGTTGCGGTCGGGGTGCAGCGCGTTGACCGCGACCGCGTCGATGCGGGCGAGCAGCTGGGACACCTCGGACTCGGTCGGGCGGGATCGCAGTCGGCCGGCGAAGCGGTGATCGAACACGACCCCGTTCACGGCGTCGAGGAAGCCACCGTCCACCCGCAGCACCTGGACGGTCCCCGCCGGCACGATCAGCGTGAACGGTCGGTCCGTCGGCAGGAGCACCGGCACGCCGGGCCGGGCGGGCGCGTCGTCGTCGACCCGCAGGCACCCCGCGGTGGACCACGCCAGCACCGGCGTGCCGTCCGGCGTGAACGAAGCGGCGGTGGTCGTCGACACCGCCGACGACAGCAGTGCGACGTTGAGGTGGCGCACCGTCCGGTGGCGGAACGCGAACCGGTCGGTGGGTGCGAACCGGACGTCGCGGCCGTCGTACACGGCGCGGACCGTCCGGACCGCGTCCGCGGGGGTCCGGCCGCAGCGCTCGGCCGTCCGGGGTGCGTGGCTGACGGCGGCCCGCGGGACGGTGTCGCTGCTCACCGGCCCGATCCTCGCCGGGCGCGGAGGTCCGCGAAGGTGAACCGCTCGCGGTCGACGTCGTCCTCGGACTGCACGATCCACCCGCGTCGGGCAGCGCGTGCCCGAGCCCGGTAGGAGGTGATGTGGACCGGGGCGACCCCCGGTGCACGCTCGTAACCACTCATCAGATCCTCCGATCTGCCCCCGTGCCTCCGACCCTGTTCGGAGGGGGACAGTTTGAGTACCTCTTGGACGATAAGCACCCTCACCGGGGGTCCACAATGGCCCCCGAACGGGTGCGATCCACATCCGCGCACCTCGGATAACGGCGGCGTCGTGGCGTCGGAGGCCGATCCACCCGACCGACTCGTACCCTCCACGTATGGACCAGGCACCGACCACGGCGAGTGGTCCCGAGCACGGCGGAGCACGGCTGTCCCGCACCGTGCACGAGGCGCTGCGGTTCGTGCACGCCCACGCCCGCGACGCGATCTCCGTACCGGACATCGCCGCCGCCGCACACCTGTCGACCCGCGGCCTGCAGAGCGCGTTCCGGCGGGAGCTGCAGACCTCGCCCGCGTCGTACCTGCGCGGGGTACGGCTCGAGGGCGTCCGCCGCGACCTGCTGTCGATGACACCGGCCGACCGCCGCACCATCGCGGACGTCGCGAAGCACTGGCACTTCAGCAACGCCGGCCGGATGGCGGCCGAGTACCGTGCCGCCTTCGGCACCGCACCGTCCGCGGCGCTCCGGTTGTTCGACCCGGAGGACCCGGACCCCCGAGCCACGTCGGACCTCGCCGGGTCCCCGGGCGAGGGATCACGCTTCCGGATCGTGCTCGACTGCGAGGTGGAGGTCGACGACGCCGACGCGACGTTCGCCAGCGCCCTGCGCCGCGCCCAGGGCGACGACCGCCCCTGGCACGGCTACGACCCCGACGGCAGCACGGCCGACGTCGTCGCGTTCCTGCTGGCGAGCGCCGTCCGCGGGGCCGCCGGGGACACCTCCGGCATCCGGCTGCGCGCGGTCAACCCGATGCTGCGGGCGCCCGACGAGCACGGCGGGTACCCGTCGGCCGAGCTCCCGCCGTGGTCGGCACCCGGCCACCCCGAACAGGACGCCCCTTCGCCGTGACGACCACCCCGCATCGACGCCGCTCCGCGCTGCTCGCCGCCGTCCTCTCCGCAGGACTCGCACTCGCCGGCTGCACGACCCCGACCGCCGCCCGGGCCGACGGGTTCGACGTGACCGGCTTCCAGCCCGAGAACGCCGACACCGCCCTGGTGGACGCGAACGCGGCCGCGATGGACGTGGTCGGCGTCGACGGACTGCTGCTCGACCGCACTGGCTCGAAGGTCACCGCCCCGTCGCACGCTGCCGAGGCCCAGCGCGACCGGGCACACGCCGACGGGCTCACCGCGCAGCTGCTCGTCAGCAACTACTCCGAGGCCGACGGCGACTTCAGCGAGCCGATCGCGCGGAAGCTCCTGACCTCGCCCGCGAACCGCGCCCGGGTCGTCCGATCACTCGCCGCCGACGTGGCCACGGGCGGCTGGGACTCGATCATGATCGACCTCGAGGCGCTGACCTCGGCCGAGAAGCCCGGTCTCACCGCCTTCGCCCGTGAGTTCCGGGCCGCCGTCGGCGACGACGTCCGGCTCGACATCGCCCTGTCCGCGTCGACCACAGCAGCCGGGTACGCCCGCCTGGGCTACGACGTGCGCGCCCTCCGCGCCCCGCTCGACCACCTGACGCTCATGGCCTACGACCAGCACGGCCCCTGGGAGCCGGACGCACCCGGCCCCGTCGGGTCGCTCGCGTGGTCGTCGAAGGCCGCCCGCGCCCTCGCGACCCTCGCCCCCCGCGACCAGATCGTGCTCGGCGTCGCCGGGTACGGCTACCACTGGCAGGGGAAGCGTCCGGGAGGTCAGCTCTCGGACGCCCAGGCACGACTGCGGGTCCGGAAGGCGGGCGTGACCGCGACGTGGGACACGACCGTCGGCGAGTGGACCGCGACCCTGCCGAGCGGTGAGGTGCTCTGGTGGTCCGACGCACGCTCCCTGCGTGAGCGGGTCGCCCTGGCGGAACGGCTCGGCCTGACCGGCGTCGCCGTCTGGTCACTGGACCTGTCCGACCGGATCGAACCGCCTCGGGTGACCGCGACCCGCTGACGGACAGGAGGCCCGGTGCACGCTGGCACCGGGCCTCCTGTCCGTCAGCCGCTCAGGCCCACGGCACGGGCGCGCCGCGCCTCAGCCCAGGCGCCCGTCGTGTGGCGCCGTCGCTCCGCGACGCTTCGCCTGGTGTCGCGCGACCCGGTTGCGGTTGCCGCACCCCGCGGCCGTGCACCAGACGCGGTTGTGCCGGGGCGACGTGTCCAAGTAGACCCAGCCGCACGCGTCGTCGCCGCACTGCCGTGCCGCGCTGAGGTCGGACGTCAGCAGTTCCTGGGCGAGCAGGGCGATCGCGCCCCTCGGCCCGGAGAGGTCGGCCGGTATTCGCCACGACCACGACGCCCCGTCCGTGCCCCGCTCGATCGTCGCGCGCTCGAGAGCAGCGACGTACTCGGAAGCGATGTGGGCGGCAGCGCGTGGTGACGACTTGAACACCGCTTCGTAGACCGCCTCGCGGAGTGCCAGCACCGCGGCGTGCTCCCGCGCCGCGACGGCGGGCGCGGCCTCGGCGAGCCGGACTGTCTCCGTCGCGTTCCCGGGCAGGACCCCCATCTGCTCGCACCACGCCACGACGGCGTCGAAGCTGCTCAGGGTGTCGATCGAACGTCGGGGATCGAGTCGCCAGTGCACGGTGTCGACGAGGTCGAGCGCAGTGTGTCCGCCCACTTCCGGGAACGTCGAGTGCGCGTCGGGGGCCACCATGCTCCGAGACTAATGCGTGATCAGCCGTTGTGCCATGTGCATCGCCTGTGCCAGGGTCTAATGCATGACCAGCGTTCCACGCGTTAGCGCAGCACGGACCGGCCTCGGCCCGGACTTCACGCGGTTCTGGGTGGCGCAAGGCGCCTCGGCCGTCGGCGGGCAGGTGAGCGAACTGGCGGTGCCGTTGCTCGCCGTCGTCGTCCTGCACGCGTCCGCCGGCGAGGTCGGGGTGCTGAACGCAGCGCGGTGGTTCCCGTTCCTCCTGCTCGCGCTGCCCCTCGGCGTCCTGGTCGACCGCCGTCGCCGACGCCCGGTCCTCGTCGTGTCCGACCTCGCCCGTGCCGCCATCACCGTGGTCGTCGTCGTGGTGGCGTTCAGCGGGACGCTGACCCTGCCGGTACTCGTCGTCCTGGTCGGGCTCCTCGGCGCTTTCACCGTCGCGTTCGAGGTGAGCTACCAGTCGTTCCTGCCGACGGTCGCCGGACGCCGGCAGCTCGAACGCGCGAACGGGCGGCTGGAGGCGACGGCGGCGGCGGCCGAGGTCGGCGGCCCAGGACTCGGGGGGCTGCTCGTCCAGGTGCTGTCGGCACCGTGGGCCCTCGCGCTCCACGCCGTGACGTACGTGGTGTCGGCGGTCGCGCTGCTCGGCATCCGGGCACCCGAGGCCCGCCCGACCCCGACCGGACGGAGCGCACTGCGGGACCTCGGCGAGGGCCTGCGGTTCGTCGGTCGCGACCGGTACCTGGTCTCGCTGGTCGGCTTCGCCGGGATCTACAACCTCTTCGCGCAGTGGGTGATGGTGCTCTTCACCGTGCACGCCGTGCGGCAGCTCGGACTGAACGCGGGGCTGCTCGGCCTCGTCTTCAGCCTCGGCGCGATCGGCGCCGTGGTCGGCGCCTCCGCGGCACCGTCGAGTGTCCGCCGGTTCGGTGCCGGGCCCGTCCTGGTCGCCTGCGCCACCGCCGAGTGCGTCGCGCTCGCAGTGCTCCCCCTGATCGATCCGTCGTGGTCGACGCCGGTCACGGTCACCGTCCTGATCGGGGTCTTCGCCGTGAACGGCATGGGGACCTCGCTGTCGAGCGTCGTCGCACTCACGCTCCGTCAGCTGCGTTCGCCGGACCGGGTGCTCGGGCGCGTCAACGCCACGATGCGCTGGCTGTCCTACGGCGTCATCGCGATCGGGGCTGGGCTCGGCGGCCTGGTCGGAGAGCTGCTCGGCACGCGGACCGGCCTCGCCCTGGGGTGCGCGGGGATCTTGCTCACCGTCGTCTGGGTCGTCGCCTCACCGCTCCGCGGCGTCCGCGACCCGGCCGCACTGGCCACCGACCCCGGGGGCGGTCGACGAGCGACGTGAGGGGAGGCATCGGTCGTGCCGACGCCTCCCCGCACTGCCGTCAGACGAGCGACCACTCCACCAGCCGGGGGTCGTCCAGGGTGGCCTCGTGGACCGCGCCGGTGACCGCGATGGTGGCGCGCTCCGTGGCGGTGCCGGGCACGGGGTGCCGGACCGGACCGTCGCCCGAGGCGACGATCCCACCGGCTGCCACCGGGCCTCCCGGCCGGGACGCCGCCGCGTGCGACGCGACCCAGACCTGCACGTCGCCGGGCTCGACCACCTTGCGCATCCGACGGTCGGTGAACGCGAAGCGCTGCACCGGGACACGGAAGCGGACCCGCGCGGACTCCCCCGCGGCGAGCGCGACCCGCGCGTACCCGAGGAGCTGCACCTCGGGCCTGGTGACGCTGCCGTGCACGTCGTGCCCGTAGAGCTGCACGACGTCCTCGCCGTCACGGGACCCGGTGTTCCGGACCGTCACCGACGCGGTGAAGACGCCGTCGGAGCGGACGTCCTGGTCGACGACGAGCTCGTCGTAGGCGAAGTCGGTGTAGCCGAGGCCGAAGCCGAACGGTCGCACCGGCGTCGAGTCGGCGGCGGTGACGTCCGACGGACCGCCGAGCCGCGGGTGCAGGTACGTGAACGGCTGCGCACCGGCGGACCGGGGCAGGGACAGCGGCAGGCGGCCCGAGGGCGAGGCCTCGCCGGTGAGCAGGTCGGCGATCGCCAGCCCGCCGCCCTCCCCCGGGAAGAACGCCTGCACGACCGCGGCCGGACGGGGCTGGTCGCCGTCGAGCGCCCAGCCGATCGCGTACGGCCGGCCGGTGAGCAGCACCATCACGGTGGGGGTCCCGGTCGCGACGACGGCCGCGACCAGCTCGCGCTGCACGCCGGGCAGGTCGAGCGACTCGGTGTCGTTGCCCTCGCCGACCGTGCCGCGGCCGAAGAGTCCGGCCTGGTCGCCGACGACGACCACCGCGACGTCCGAGGCGGAGGCCACGGCGACCGCGTCGGCGAAGCCGGCCCGGTCGTCGCCCGTGACGGCGCAGCCCGCTGCGAAGCGGACCGCCGACGGGCCGAGGGCCCGGGCGACGGCTTCGCGGACGGTCGGGATCGCGAAGCCGAGCGGCAGGTCGGGGTGCGAGGCGAGCACGTGGTTGGCGAACGAGTAGCAGCCCTGCAGGGCCTCGGCTCGGTCGGCGTTCGGGCCGATGACCGCGACCGAGACCCCCGGTGCGAGCGGGAGGACGGGGGTGGCGCGAGCGCTGCCGCCGTCGGCGCTGCCGCTGTCGGCGGTGCCGCTGTCGTTCGACAGCAGCACGAGCGACTTCGCCGCCAGCTGCCGTGCGAGCGCCTGGTGCAGCGGGGTGTCGAGGTCGATCCCGGTGGGGGCGTCCTCGGCGAACGCGTCCGGTTCGAGCAGGCCGAGCCGCTCCTTCTGCCGGAGCACCCGGAGCACGGCGCGGTCGACGAGGGCCTCGTCCACCTGCCCGTTGCGGACCCGCTCGACCAGCGGCGCGAGGTACGCGTCACCGGTCGGGAGCTCGACGTCGATGCCGGCCTCGAGCGCCAGCGCCGCGGCCTCGCCACGGTCGGCGGCGATGCCGTGCATGACCTCGAGGAACGCCACCGAGAAGTAGTCCGCGACGACGGTGCCGTCGAAGCCGAGCCGGTCGCGGAGCAGGTCGGTGAGCAGTTCGCCGTTCGCCGCGACGGGCACGCCGTCGATCTCGGCGTACGAGTTCATGACGCTCCGGGCGCCGCCGTCGCGCAGCGCCATCTCGAACGGCGGCAGGTACACGTCGGCCACCTCGCGGGCCCCGGCGTGCACGGGGGCGTGGTTCCGCCCCGCCTGCGACGCCGAGTACCCGAGGAAGTGCTTCAGGGTCGCGTCGACCCCGGCGGACTGCAACCCGCGCACGTACGCGGTGCCGACCGTACCGACCAGGTACGGGTCCTCGGCGATGCACTCGTCGACCCGGCCCCAGCGGGGGTCACGGATCACGTCGAGCACGGGTGCGAGCCCCTGGTGGACGCCGAGCTGGCGCATGGACGCACCGATCGCGGCGCCGACCTGCTCGACGAGCTCCGGGTCGAACGACGCGCCCCACGCCAGCGGGGTCGGGAACGTCGCGGCCTTCCACGCGGCGAGCCCGGTCAGGCACTCCTCGTGGACGAGTGCCGGGATCCCGAGCCGGGTCTCGCGCTGCAGGCGGCGCTGTTCGGCCCAGAGCCAGGCGGCACGCTCGTCGGGTTCGACGGGACGGGTGCCGTAGACGCGGGTGAACTGCCCGATGCCGTCGCGGGTGATGTCCGCCAGGGCGCTGCCCTGCTGCACGGCCGCCATCTCGCCCTGCATGGGGGCGACGACGCCGTTCTGGTCGAGCCAGTAGCCGACGAGCTGCGCGACCTTCTCGTCGAGGGTCATCACGGCGAGCAGGGCGTCGGCGCGGGGTCCGGCGGTGGTCGCGGTCGCGTCCGTCGCGGTCGCGTCCGTCGCGCTGTCGGCCTGGAGGCGCGGGTCGCGTCCGGCGGTCTGCGTCGCGTCCGTCGCGGTCACCCCTTCACCGCCCCGGTCAGGCCACCGACGATGCGGCGCTGGAAGATCGTGAAGAACACGAGCGCCGGGATCATCGACATCGAGGTGAACGCGAGCACCTTGGCGGTGTCGACGGAGTACTGCGACGAGAACGACTGGACCCCGAGCGGCAGCGTGTACGCGGCCTCGTTGTTCAGGATGAACAGCGGCAGGATGTAGCTGTTCCAGCTGGCGATGAACGCCAGGATGCCGACCGTGACGACGCCGGGCAGCGACAGCGGCACGACCATCCGGAAGAAGAACCCGAGACGGCTCGCTCCGTCGATCGACGCGGCCTCCTCGAGCTCGTCGGGGATCGCCCGCAGGAACGGCACCAGGATGATGACGGTGGTCGGCAGCGCGAACGCGATCTGCGGCAGGATCACGCCGGCCAGGCTGTTCGTCAGACCGAGGTCCTTGACGAGCAGGTACAGCGGGGTGATCGCGACGGTGATCGGGAACATCAGACCAGCGGCGAACAGGGCGTAGAGCGCCCCGCGGCCGGCGAACCGGTAGCGGGCGAGCACGAAGCTCACCATCAGCCCGAGCACGACGACCCCGAGGGTGGTCGTGACGGCGCTGATCGTGGAGTTGCCGAGCTGCTGCCAGAAGATGCCGCTGGACAGCACGGACCCGTAGTTGCCGAACTCGAACGGTGCCGGCAGTCCGGCGGGGCTCGTGGTGATCTGCGAGTTGGTCCGGAAGCCGCCCAGCACGATGTAGAGCACGGGTGCCAGGTTGGCGGCGACGAACAGGATCGCGACGACGTAGGTCAGCGGGTTCGCGCGTCCGATCGCGGCACTGGACCGGCGCTCCCGCACGGCCCGGCGCCCGGGGGCGACGATGCTCGTGGTGGCCATCAGTTCTTCCTCTCGGTGAGTGCACCCGCGGTGTCGCGGCGGAGCACGAAGCGCTGGTAGATCAGGGCGACCACGAGCGAGATCACGAACATCACGACCGCTACGGCGCTGCCGAAGCCGAAGTTGCCCGAGGTCCGGCCGTTGGCGACCATGTACGTCGCCATCGTCGAGGTGCCCGCGGTCGACGCGATGTACTGCCCCCAGATGATGTAGACGAGGTCGAACAGCTGCAGCGAGCCGATGATCGACAGGAACGCCCAGATGCGGATGGTCGGACCGAGCAGCGGCAGCGTGATGCGACGCTGGATCTGCCAGTAGCCGGCGCCGTCGATGGCGGCGGCCTCGAACAGTTCCTCGGGGATGCTCTGCAGGCCGGCGAGGAACAGGATCACCGCGAAGCCGATGTACTTCCACGAGATGATCACGAGCAGCGTCCAGATGGCGATGTCGGGGTTCGACAGCCAGTCCGCACGGAGGCCGCCGAGGCCGATGCTCTGGAACAGGTCGTTCACGGCGCCGTTCGACTGGAGCATCAGGCTCCACCCGGTGCCGACGATCACCTCGGAGATGACGTACGGCACGAAGACGAGCACGCGGACGAGTCCTCGGCCGTGCATCTTCTGGTTGAGCAGCAGTGCGAGCACGATCGCGATCGGCCCCTGCAGCACCAGCGAGAGCACGACGATGAAGCCGTTGTGCATCAGGACCGCGTGGAACGCCTTGTCCTGGAAGATGATCAGGTAGTTCTGCAGCCCGACGAAGTCGGTGGGCGGGCCGTAGCCCTGCCACTTGAAGAACCCGTAGTAGGCGGCGAGCGCCACGGGCAGGATCACGAACGTGACGAAGACGATGACCGCGGGTCCGGCGAGGACCGCGATCTCGACGCGCTTCCGCCAGTCCGCGATGCGGCGCTTGGTCCGCCGACCGGCGGGGAGCGGCGAACCGCTCCCCGCCGGGGACGTCCCCGCGGCCGTGTCCGACCCGGTGGTCGGAGTCGTACCGAGCGAGGTGTCGAGGGTCATGCTCAGCCCTTGGCCGCAGCCTGGTTGGTGGTCTCGACGATGTCCTTCGCGCTGCCCTTGTCGGCGAGCAGGTCGACGACGCTGGTGTTCAGCGCGTTGCCGACGTTCTGGCCGTACAGGGTGTCGAGGTACTGCGAGACGAACGGGGCCTCCTGGTAGGCGGCCAGGGCCGTCTTCAGGTAGTCCGAGTCGACGACCGACTGGGCTTCCTTGTTCACCGGGATGGCGTTGAAGGCCTTGTAGTAGCCCTCCTGGTTGTCCTTCTGCACGATGAAGTTCAGGAAGTCGGTGCACGCCTTCTTCGGGGCCTGCGCCGAGCAGGAGTTGCCGTCGACGCCACCCATCATCGACTTCGGGTCACCCTTGCCACCGTCGATCGCGGGGAACGGGAACCAGCCGAGGTCGGGCAGCGGCTTGGCGTCCGGCGTCAGCGACGCGATCACGCCCGGGTCCCACGCACCCATGAGCTCCATGGCCGCCTTGTGGTTGGCGAGGAGACCGGCGGAGCTGCCGGCGCCCTGCTGTGCTGCGGTGGTCAGGAAGCCGTTGTTGAAGGGCTTGGTGGCGTTGAAGTCCTCGAGCTGCTCGCCGGCCTTCGTCCAGCAGGCGTTGTCGAACTTCAGCGACTTCGCCGTGTCCTCGAGGGTCTTCTGGCTGCACTCGCGGAGCGCGAAGTTGTAGTACCAGTGGGCGGCCGGCCAGGCGTCCTTCGCGCCGACTGCGACCGGGTCGATGTCCTTGGCCTTGAGCTTCGTGATCGCGTCGTTCAGCTCGTCCATGGTCGTGGGCGTGCCCTCGATGCCGGCTTCCTTGAACAGGTCCTTCGAATACCAGATGCCCTCGGGGAGCACCGCGCCCGGCATGGCGTAGGTCTTGCCGTCCTTCTCGTACCCGGCGAACGTGCCCGCGCTGATGGACTTCTTCGCGTCGGCGCTGATGGAGTCGGAGATGTCCATGAGCTGCCCGGCAGCGATCATCGCGTCCATCTTGCCGCCGCCGCGCTGCAGGAACACGTCGGGGGCGTCGCCGGAGTTGAGGGCGGTCTGGAGCTTGCCGTCCAGGTCCTCGTTCTGGATCGCCTGGGTCTTGATGGTGACGTTCGGGTACTTCTCCTCGAACGCCTTGACCGTCGAGGCCCAGTAGGCCTTGCCCGGTCCGGTGGTCGAGTTGTGCCAGAAGGTCATCGTGACCTTCCCGCCGTCCTCGGAGGCATCGCTGCCCGCCGAGCACCCACTGGCCACCAGTGCTGTGGCCCCGATCAGCGCGATGGCTGCCGCGGCACGGATCTTCCTCGTCATCGTGGAACTCCTGAAGTGTCGTCGTTGACATGCGCGACATCGACTGCCGCTGCGGAGAGCATGCCTGCTGCTCCAGGTCGATGTCAATCGATATCGATAACGTTTTCTTTACCGATCGCATGGTGCCGCAGCGGTACGGTGTGCACATGGACTCGGCACTCGGCGCGCGTCCCGGTGCCGGCCGGGTGACGATCGGCGACGTGGCGCGGGTGGCCGGGGTCTCGATCCCGACGGTGTCCAAGGTGATCAACCAGCGCGACGGGGTCGCACCCGCCACGATGCTCCGCGTGCAGCAGGTGGTCGACGACCTGGGGTACGAGACCTCGCTGGTCGCCCGGAGCCTGCGGAGTTCGCGGACCGGGGTCGTCGGCATCCTGGTGCCCGAGTTCGAGCCGTTCTCGACCGAGCTGCTCCGCGGCATCTCGCGGGCGGCCACCGGCACCGGCTACGAGCTCCTCGCCTACGCCGGCCTGATGACCGGCGCCGACCGACCCGGGTGGGAGCGCCGGTCGCTTTCCCGCCTGTCCGGCACCCTGATCGACGGCGCGATCGTCGTCACCCCGACCACGGCACTGTCGAGCTCGTCGATCCCCGTCGTGGCGATCGACCCGCACACCGGGCCGGAGGGGCACTCCACCGTCGACGCCGACAACGAGGCCGGCGCGGTGCAGGCGGTCGAACACCTGCTCGCACTCGGACACACCCGCATCGCGCACCTGCAGGGACGCGCCGACCTGGCCTCCGCCCAGCTGCGCGCCGCCGGGTACCGCTCGGCACTGACGGCCGCGGGCATCACGGTCGACGAGTGCCTGCTGCGTGACGGCGGCTACCAGGAGGACCAGTCCGCGGCCGTCGCCCGCGAGCTCCTGACCCTCGCCGACCGCCCCACCGCGGTGTTCGCCGCGAACGACTCGTCGGCGATCGGCGTGCTCCGCGCCGCGGCCGAGGTCGGGCTCCGCGTCCCCCAGGACCTGTCCGTCGTGGGCTTCGACGACGTGCCGCAGGCGTCCACCACGACCCCGCCGCTCACCACGGTGTCGCAGCCGCTCGCCGAGCTCGGGTCGCACGCCGTGCAGATGCTCCTGACGATGCTCCGTGGCGAACCGACCACGGACCACGTCCGGCTCCCCACGACCCTGCGGGTGCGGGCGAGCACGGGCCCCGCGCCGAGGCCGGCGTCCGGCCGCTGAGCACCCGCCGCCGTCAGCGCCGCAGGGTCTGCTTCGGGTACTCGCCGAACCGGGCCGCGTACGCCGCCGAGAACCGGCCGAGGTGGGCGAACCCCCACCGTCGGGCGACGTCGCCGACGACCCCGGCCTGCGGGTCGAGCTCGAGCAGTTCCCCACGCACGCGGTCGAGCCGGACCTCGCGCAGGTAGGTCAGCGGCGACACGTCGAAGACCCGGCGGAACGACTCCTGCACCGACCGCACGCTCAGGCCGGCGACCTCGGACAGCTCCTGGACCGTGACGGGCTCGGCGGCGTGCGCGTGGATGTACTCCACCGCCGCCCGCAGCCGGGCGTTCCGGGGCAGGCCGAGCACCGCGGGCAGGTCGTCGGCCTGCGGCGGGAAGGTGTCCAGGAACGCGGTGGCGGCCGACCGCTTGGCCTCGTGCCACGCGTCGGAGTCGGGTCCCTCGGCGCGCAGGGCCCGGGACAGCGCCACGAGCGCCCCCTGCCAGCGCTCGGCGGTCTCCGGTTCGGGCATGCGGGTCGGGTCGAACCGCAGTGGTGCCGCTTCGACCTCCAGGCGTTCGAACGCGACGCGGTGCACGTACTCCCGCCCGAAGTGCACCAGCCGCTGGTCGTGGTCCTCAGCCGTGAACACGAAGTCTTCCTCGGGCGGCAGGAGCACGGGGACGTCCCGGCGCAACTCCATCCGGACGCGCCCGGAGTCCAGGTGCGCGGTCCCGCTGGTGATCCACGTCACCACGTAGTCGGCACCGACGGGCACCGAGCCGCGCACGGCACCGCGGAGCTGCGAACGCCGGATGCTCACGTCGGAGTCCCCGACGGCCGTGTACCGGTACGAGAAGTCGTCGTCGAGGCGCCGGACGGACCACCGATCGGCGCCGTGGACGGCGGCGAGGTCGCGCTCGGCCGAGTCCGGGTCCCCGCCGGAGACCTCGAAACGGACCGGTTCCCCGGCGCGTGCAGCGGACTGTGGAGTCGGGACGGGGTCAGCCACGGTGCCCCGAATCCGTCATCGCCACCTGCACCGTTCCACGCTCCGCGTTATGTGGATACGCTGGGGCGGTGACTGCGGCGTATCGTGACCCGGACGAGACCCGTGCGAAGGGGGCATTGTCGTGAGCGATGTCGACCTGGACGCGGCGCTGACCCGGCTCGAGGCCGCGGTCTCCGAACTGCGCGGTCGACTGCGCGACGAGCTCGGCGTCTCCGGCGGCGACCTGACGCTGCTGCAGTTCGTCTCGCGCGCCGAGGAAGCGGGCCGGACGGTGCGCGTGAAGGACCTGTCGAAGCACCTGGGGCTCACCGGCCCGGCGATCACCGGCATGGTGGACCGACTCGAGCACAGCGGACACATCAGCCGTGTCCCCAACCCCGACGACGGCCGCAGCCGGTACATCGAGCTGACCGATGCTGCCCGCCGCGACTACGCGCGCGCGATGGACGGCACGAACAAGCACCTGCACGACCTGATGGCCTCCTTCTCGGAACGGGAGCGGGCCAGGTTCGTGCGGATCATCGACCGCATCGTCGCAGCCGTCGATCTCGGCGCACCGAGCCCCTGACGGCAGGGTACGGGCGGTCAGGACGCCGCCCGGACGAATGTCCAGCATGCGCAGCTAGGTAAGTTCCCTACCTATCTCCGCATGCCGGACACCGGTCACCCCTTGACGGCTCCGGAGGTCAGGCCGGACACGATCGAGCGGCGGAACACGAGCACCAGGATGACGATCGGCACCGTCGCAGCGACGCTCGCGGCGAAGATCTGCGCGAACGGCACCGTGAACTGCGTCCCGAAGAGCGCGATGCCGACCGGGATCGTCCGGAACGAGTTCTCGCTGTTGAAGGTCAGTGCCATCAGGAACTCGCTCCACGACGCCGTGAAGGTGAAGACGCCGACCGTGAACAGGCCCGGCTTCGCCATCGGCAGGATCACCGACAGCACGGTCCGCCACGCCCCGGCGCCGTCGATCTCGGACGCCTCCTCGATCGTCGACGGGATCCCCTGCAGGTAGTTCCGCATGATCCAGATGGCGAACGGCAGGTTGAAGGCCACGTACGGCACGATCAGGCCCGGGTACGAGTTGAGCAGCCCGAGGTTGCGCTCGAGCAGGTACAGCGGCGTCAGCACCGCGATCGCGGGGAACACCGACAGCATGAGCAGCGAGGTCATGATCGCCGTGCGCCCCCGGATGAACCGGCCGGCCAGGGCGTACCCGGCGAGGAACGCCAGCGCGAGCACGATCACCGTGGTCGACACCGACACGATGACGCTGTTCACCATGTACTGGCCGAGCGCGTTGTCGCGGAAGGCCACCACGAAGTTGTCGAATGTGAACGACTGCGGCCAGACGGTGGGCGGCGACTGCCCGATCTCGGACGCCGGCTTGAGCGACGTCGTGACGAGCCAGTAGAGCGGCAGTGCGGTGAGCACCGCGATGACGACACCGCTGACGTTGACGGTGTTGACCCACTTCCGCCAGCCCTTGCGCACACGTTGACGGGGCATCAGTCGTCCCCTCCCTTCGCCTGGTTCCGGAACGCCCGGAGGAACAGCAGACACCCCGCCGCGACGATGACCGCGGTGGAGGTCGCGATCGCCGCGCCCGGTCCGATGTTGATGTCCTGGAAGAGCACCTTGTAGCCCATGATCGCGAGCGACTGGGTGGCGGTGCCCGGGCCGCCGTTCGTCAGCACGAACGGCAGGTCGAAGACGCCGAACGCCTGCAGGATGCGGAACAGCACCGCGATCGTCAGGGTCGGGGTGAGCTGCGGCAGCACCACGCGCCAGAACGTCTGCCAGGTGCTCGCGCCGTCGAGCTCGGCGGCCTCGTAGTGGTCCTCCGAGATCTGCACGAGCCCCGCGAGCAGGATGATCGCGACGAACGGCGTCGTCTTCCAGATGTCTGCGACCATCAGCCCGGTGATCGCGGGCACCGGTTCGCCGAGGATCACCGGGGCGTCCCCGAACAACCCGAAGAACCACGTCGCGACGCCGTAGGTGCTGTCGTAGATGTACTTCCACAGCTGCGCGTTCACGATGGTCACGAGCGACCACGGGATGAGCATGAGCGCGAGCATCCAGCCGCGGGTGGCCCCGAGGCGTTCGAGCACCAGCGCGACGAGCATGCCGAGCACGAGCTCGACCGACACCGTCACCACCGTGTAGAGCACCGTGAAGCCGAGCGCCCGGTACCAGTCGGCGCTCTGCAGCAGGGCCGCGTAGTTGTCGAACCCGAACGACTGGATCGTGAAGCCCTCGTACCCGACCTCGACGTCCGCGAAGCTCAGGACGACCGAGTACACGACCGGGAAGATCGTCACCGCCGCGACCACCAGCAGCGCCGGGGCTGCGAAGCCCCACGCGCCCCGCGAGCGGATGCGGTCGAGACGCGACCGCCCCGTCGGCCGGGGCGGCGGATCGACGCGACCCGTGCCTCCAGGCCGTGCCGGTCGTGTCGCCGTGCCGGCGCTCACAGCGCCGCTCCCTGCAGGGCGAGCGAGATGGCGGAGGCCATCGCGCTGGTGCCGCCGTCGACGGATGCCTGCCCGCCGAGGATGCTGTTGCCGTTCTGGTAGACGCCCTGCGAGACCTTCGGGTAGTAGGCGGTCGAGGTCGGACGGGGCACGAGCGTGATGCCCGCCGCCGTGTCGTAGGTCGGGCGCTCCTGGCGCTTCGCGTCCGCGCTGACGAGGCTCGCCGACCGGGCCGGCAGGACCCCGCCCTCACGGGTCAGGAACTGCTGCGCGGTCTCGCTCGACATCCAGCGCGCGAAGGTCAGTGCCGCAGCGGGTTCCTGGGTGTGCGGGTTGATGTAGTTCCCCCACCCGCCGATCGTCGAGTGGTGCTCGTCCATGCCGTCGAACGTCGGCCGGGCGGCGAGACCCACCTTGCCGGCGACCCGGCTGTCCGGGCCGTTCGCGATCCCCCACGCGTACGACCAGTTGCGCAGGAACGCCGCGCGGCCGCCGGAGAAGGCGTCGTTCGTGTCCTGCTCCTGGTACGTCAGGGTGGCCCGTGGCGACGCTCCCGACGTCACCAGCGAGCGCATGAACTCGAATGCCCGCTTCGTCTCCGAGCTGGTCGTCTCGGGCTTCGTCAGGTCGTCGTTGAGCAGCGACCCGCCGGCGTCGGCGACGAACTCGGTGACGTTGCAGGTCAGTCCCTCGTAGACGTCGCCCTGGAACGCGAACCCGTACGACACGTCGCCGGTGTCGACGAGCTTCGCGGCGGTCTCGCGCACTTCCTCCCACGACCCCGGCACCTGCAGGGAGTGCTTCGCGAGCAGGTCCTTCCGGTACAGGAAGAACGACTCGTCGATGTACAGCGGGAACATGTAGTAGGTCCCGTCGACGCTCGCTGCCAGCCGCAGGCCCTCGGGGAACTGGTCGAAGAAGTCCTCGCCGACGAGCTGGTCCACGGGGGTCGCGAGCTTGTTCTTCGCGAACTGCCCGGGCCAGGCGACGTCACCGAGGTAGACGTCCGGCGTGCTGCTGCCGGCCGCGATCTGGGTCGTCAGGCTGGTGCGGTTCGTGTCGGTGTCGCTCGGGGCGCTGACGATCCGGACCCGGATGTTCGGGTGCTCCTTCTGGAACTCCGCTATGAGCCTCCGCCGCAGGTCACCGCCGTCCTTCGAGGCGACTTGCCCGGCCCACCAGCTGATCGTCGCCTCGCCCTCGGGCGGTTCGGTGGGCCAGTCCTCGACCCGCGTGCGCTCGGGTCGGGTGGAGCAGCCGGCGAGCAGCAGCACCCCCGCTCCCCCGAGCATGAACGTCCTCCGGTCGATTGCCATCCGTCCTCCTCGACGTGTGGTGCTGCGAACCTGTACGTCCACACAACCAGGCGGAGCCTGGTCTGTCCGCCAGGGGGGAGGTGGCGGCGCGGCCGCGCCGCGCACCTTTCGTGGTGGACGACACCTCACGCGCCCGGGGAGCCGTGGACTGTCGCTCAGCCCGAAAACGGGCCGGCGGCGGCCTGGAGGCGCGTGGCGGGGCCGACCCGCGCCTCCAGGCCGGCAGGGGGTCAGGCGGGGGCGGGGGCCGTCGAGTCGGCCAGGTGCAGGGCGCACGGGATGAGCGTGTGCGTGCGCTCGGTGCTGCCGCCCTCGAGGCGGTCGACCAGCGACTCGACCGCCAGGCGGCCGAGCTCTGGACCGGGGGCATTGAGCGTTGTGAGCACCGGCTCGGTCGCGGCGCCGGCACCGTCGGAGGACACGATCGCGATGACCGAGACGTCCTCGGGGACCCGGCGCCCGCCGGCCCGCAACCCGCTGACGAGCCCGAAGTTCGAGTCGTCCTTCATGATGATCGCGGCCGTGACGTCGGGGTCGTGCGCCAGCAGGTCCGCCGCCGCACGACGCCCGCCCTCGGCCGAGGCGCCGGCGGCGACCACGGTGCCGATCAGACCGCGGCGCTCGATGCCGGCGTGGAACGCCGCCTCGGAGCGGACCTTCGGCCCGTAGTCGGCCATCGTGGTGCCGTCGAGGTCCTCGACCACGAGCCCGATCCGACGGTGCCCGAGCCCCGTGAGGTGGTCGAGGGCGTCCTCGACGGTGCGCTCGAAGTCGATGTCGACGTACGAGATGCCCGAGGGGTCGGCGGTGCGGCCGATCGCGACGAACGGGACCTCGAGCTCGGTCAGACGCGCGATCCGGGGGTCGTGCATCGTGACCTCCATCACCACGACCCCGTCGGCGAGACCGCCCGAGATGAGGTCCTGCACGTCGTCCGCCGTCGTCACCGCCGGCCAGAGCACCAGGTGGTACCCGAGCTCCGAGGCGCGGCTCGCGGCACTCGTGAAGAACTGCAGCGCGGTCTGGCCGAGCCGGTGCTCGAGCACCGGGAACACGAGCGCGAGGATCCGGGTGCGGCGCGACGCCAGTGCCCGGGCGACCACGTTGTTCCGGTAGCCCAGCTCGCGCATCGCCGCCGTGACCCGGGCACGGGTGTCGGCGGACACGCGCTTGTTCCCGTTCACGACGAAGGACACCGTCGCGATCGAGACGCCCGCCCGGTCGGCGACCTGCTGCATCGTCGCCATGCCGCTCCCTCACCCTGTTCCGCTCACTGTAGCGGGGGCGGTGCCCGAGAAAGTTCGTCTAAGCGCTTTACCATCTAACCGCTTCGATGCTAACTTCGACCCCACTCGGGACGCGACGGAGCGGTTCTGGTCCGGTCGTCCCCGATCCACGAGCGACACGTTCGACTCGTGTCCGGCAACCATCCAGAGAAGAGCGAAGCAATGAAGCCTCGACACCGCAGGACGCCTCAGGTCCTCAGCGCGGTCGCCATGCTGGCGACCGTCCCCCTCGTCCTCGCCGGCTGTTCCGGCGGCTCGTCCGCGAGCTCCGGCGGCAAGGTGGACTCCATCACCGTGCTCGACTACTACAACCAGGGCAACGACAAGAAGGTCATCGGCGAGTACCTCGACAAGTGCGGGGCCGAGAACGACGTCACCATCAAGCGCAGCCTGGTGCCCGGCTCGTCGCTCATCCAGAAGGTCCTGCAGCAGGCGTCGTCGAAGACCCTGCCGGACGTCCTGATGCTCGACAACCCGGACCTGCAGCAGATCGCCGAGACGGGTGCGCTGTCGCCACTGTCCGACTACGACATCTCGACCGACGGCTACGCCAAGGGCGTGCTGCAGGCCGGGACCTACGAGGACAAGGTCTACGGCCTCGCCCCCACCGTGAACACCATCGCGCTCTTCTACAACAAGAAGGTGCTGTCCGAGGCCGGTGTCACCCCGCCGAAGACGTGGGACGAGCTGCAGTCCGCCGCGGCGAAGCTCACCAAGGGCGACCAGTACGGGTTCGCCGTCGACGCCAACGCCACGTACGAGGGCACCTGGCAGTTCCTGCCGTTCATGTGGTCGAACGGCGGCGACGAGAAGGACATCGCGACCCCGGAGACCGAGGAAGCACTGTCGCTCTGGAAGAGCCTGGTCGACGACGGCTCGATGTCGAAGAGCGTCGTGAACTGGACCCAGGCCGACGTGAACGACCAGTTCATGGCCGGCAAGGCCGCGATGATGATCAACGGCCCGTGGCAGATCCCCGGTCTGAAGGAGTCGAAGGTCGACTACGGGATCGCCCAGATCCCCGTGCAGGCCGCCAGCGACAAGGCCGTGGCCCCGCTCGGTGGCGAGGTCTGGACCGTCCCGAACACCGGAGACAAGGCGAAGCAGGCCGTCGCGGCGAAGATCGTCGACTGCATGAACAGCGACGCGAACCAGCTCGCGATGGCGAAGCTGCGGTACACGATCCCCTCGAAGACCGACGTCGCGCAGCAGTTCGGCAAGGACGTCCCAGAGGAGCAGGTGTTCGTCGACCTCGTCGCCGACGCCCGCGCCCGCACCGGCGAGCTCGGTGCCGACTGGCCCAAGGCCGCGACGAAGATCTACACGGCCGTGCAGTCGGCGCTGACCGGGCAGGACTCCCCGGCCGACGCCCTGCAGAACGCGCAGTCGAGCAACTGAGCATGACGAGCACCGCGACCCCCGTCGCCCCACGGCGGGCCGCCGGGAACGGAGCACCCGCTCCGTCCCGGCGGACCCGCCCGGGCCGCTCGCTGCGCTTCGAACGGATCGCGCAGCTGCTGTTCCTGCTGCCGGCCGTCCTGTTCCTGCTGCTGTTCTTCGGCTACCCCGTGGTCAAGAACATCGTCATGAGCTTCCAGGCGTACACGACGTCGACGTTCTACACGGGCGAGGCACCGTGGGTCGGCCTGGCGAACTACGCCTCGGTCGTGTCGTCCCAGCTGTTCGGCACGGCGATGCTCAACACCGCGCTGTTCACGATCGGGTCGATCGTCGGCCAGTTCGTCCTCGGCCTGCTGCTCGCCCTGTTCTTCCGACGGAACTTCCCGCTGTCCGGCCTCCTGCGCTCGCTGCTCCTGCTGCCCTGGCTGCTGCCGCTCATCGTCTCGAGCGCGGTCTGGAAGTGGATGCTCGACCAGGACTCGGGCGTCGTCAACCAGTTCCTCGGCACCTTCGGCATCCCGTCGGTCCCGTGGCTGACGAGCCCCGCCGTGGCGCTCATCACCGTCATCGCGGTGAACATCTGGATCGGGATCCCCTTCAACACCACGATCCTGTACGGCGGTCTGCAGGACATCCCCACCGAGCTGTACGAGGCAGCGGCACTCGACGGCGCGACCGGGTGGAAGGCCTTCTGGGCGATCACCTGGCCGATGCTCCGCCCCGTCGTGAGCGTCACGCTCGTGCTCGGCGTCGTCTACACGATCAAGGTGCTCGACATCATCCTCGGGTTGACGAACGGCGGGCCGGCGAACGCCACCCAGACCATCGCGACCCAGTCCTACGACCTGTCCTTCAAGCAGTTCGACTTCGGGCAGGGCGCCGCGCTGAGCAACATCCTCATCGTGATCTCCGCCCTGTTCGCGATCGTCTACCTCCGCCTCAACAGGAAGGCCGTCGATGACTGACGCAGCGTCCACCAACGACGTCCTCCGGACCCGCGCGGTGGTCACCCGCGGCACCCGGCGACCCGTCCGCCCCACGAGCGCGAAGCAGTGGGTGCTGTCCGGCGTCGGGATCCTGATCCTCGCCGTGATGCTGTTCCCCGTCTACTGGATGATCAACATCTCCCTGCAGCCGGCCGGTTCCGCGATCGAGGCCGCCTGGTTCCCGATCAACGCGCAGCTCGGCGGCTACGCGCAGGCCATCGCCGACCAGGGCGGCGCACTGGTCACGAGCCTGGCGATCGCCCTGGGCAGCGTCGTCGTCAGCCTGCTCATCGCGACGCCGGCGTCGTACGCGCTCGCCCAGTTCAAGGTCAAGGGCATCAACGCGGTGCTGTTCGGCATCCTCATCTCGCAGATGATCCCGGGCATCGTCGTCGCGAACGCCCTGTACGCGGCGTACAACGACCTCGGCCTGCTCAACACCGTGCCGGGGCTGATCCTGGCCGACAGCACCGCGGGCGTGCCCTTCGCGATCCTGATCATGCGGGCGTTCATGCAGAACATCCCGCCGTCGATCATCGAGGCCGCCAAGGTCGACGGTGCCGGCAACTTCCGGGCCTTCCGCTCGGTCGTCGTGCCGATCAGCGCCAACGCCCTGATCACCGCCGGGCTGTTCACGTTCCTGTTCACCTGGAGCGACTTCCTGTTCGCCCTGACCCTCACCACCACCGAGGACGTCCGGCCGATCACGCTCGGCATCTACAACTACATCGGCACCTTCACCGCCGACTGGTCGACCGTCATGGCCGCCGCGGTGATGGCCTCGATCCCCGCCATCGTGCTGCTGCTCGTGGCGCAGAAGTTCATCGCCGCCGGGGCCACCGGCGGCGCAGTCAAGTGACCGGGTCTCACCACCCCCGAAAGGCACACACCATGACCAGCACCCCGCTCCGCATCACCGTCTGGGGCGAGAACGTCCACGAACAGGTCGAGCAGCACGTCGCCGAGCGGTACCCCGACGGCATGCACGGCGCGATCGCGGACGGCATCCGCGAGCACCTGCCCGAGGCCGTCGTCCGGACCGCCACCATGCAGGAGCCCGAGCACGGCCTCACCGACGAGGTCCTCGCGAACACCGACGTCCTCACCTGGTGGGGGCACGCCGCACACCAGGACGTCGACGACGCCGTGGTCGACCGGGTGCACCGGCACGTGCTCTCCGGCATGGGGCTGCTCGTCCTGCACTCCGGCCACTGGTCGAAGATCTTCGGCAAGCTGATGGGCACCACGTGCACCCTCCGCTGGCGCAGCGAGCACGACCAGGAGCTCGTCTGGACCGTCAACCCGCAGCACCCGATCACCCGCGGGGTGCCGAACCCGATCGTCATCCCCGAGCAGGAGATGTACGGCGAGTACTTCGACGTCCCGACACCCGACGAGCTCGTGTTCATCTCGGGCTTCACCGGCGGCGAGGTGTTCCGGAGCGGCATGACGTACCGCCGCGGCCTCGGGAAGATCTTCTACTTCTCCCCCGGTGACCAGGACTTCCCCGTCTACCACCACCCGGACGTCCGCCGCGTGATCGCGAACGGCGCCGAGTGGGCCCGGCCCGAGCGGGAGCGGGAGATCCCGACGCTCCGCCGCTACGACCTGGGCGAGTACTTCGACGGGCAGCACTACCGCGGCCCGTTCGACGACGCCGAGCCCGAGCCCGCCGAGCCCGAGACCGCCGAGCCGGCGGCCAGCGCGCCGACGGCCAGCGAGCCGGCGGCCGAGCGCGACGGGGCGCAGGCGTGAGCCCCCTCCGCGTCCTGCAGGTCGGCGCCGGCGGGATGGGGCGGGCCTGGCTCGCCACCGTCGCCGCCGACCCCGAGGTCGAGCTGGTCGGCATCGTCGACCTCGACCTCGACGCCGCCCGCGCCGGGGCCGAGCACGCCGGCGACCCGTCGATCCCGGTCGGCACGGACCTGACCGTGCTGGCCGCCGAGACCGATGCCGAGGCCGTCCTCGACATCACCGTGCCGGTCGCGCACCACCCGGTCACCCTGCAGGCGCTCCGGGCCGGGCTCCCCGTGCTCGGCGAGAAACCGGCCGCCCAGACCGTCGCCGAGGCGCTGTCGCTCGCCGCTGCCGCCGAGGCCACCGGCAAGCTGTTCATGGTGTCGCAGTCCCGCCGCTACAACGACCAGCTCGTCGCGTTCCGGCAGCACGTCCGCGACCTCGGTGCCGTGGGCGGGCTGAGCACCCGGTTCGCGAAGGCGCCGCACTTCGGTGGCTTCCGCGAGGAGATGGACGACGTCCTGCTGCTCGACATGGCCATCCACGCCTTCGACTCCGCCCGGTACGTGCTCGAACGCGACCCGGTGTCGGTGTACTGCGAGTCGTGGAACCCGTCGTGGTCCTGGTACCGGGGTGACGCGGCCGCCGCAGCCGTCTTCACGTTCGAGGACGACGTCCGCTACGTCTACGACGGCTCGTGGTGCGCGCCGGGTGCCGAGACCTCGTGGAACGGCGACTGGCGTGCCTCCGGAGCGGCCGGCACGGCACTCTGGGACGGCGACCACGACCCCTCGAGCGACCTCGACGGCACCCCCGGTTCCCCTGCCGCTGCGCCGTCGGTCGGGCACGAGATCGCCGGGTCGCTGGCGTCCTTCGTCCGGGCGGTCCGCTCCGGCGAGGTGCCGGACGGCGAGGTGCACGGCAACGTGATGAGCCTCACGATGGTCGACGCGGCCATCACCTCGGCCCGCAGCGGGCGCCGGGTCGTCATCGACGAGGTGCTCGAACAGGCGCACCGGGACGCCCTGGCCGCCGAGCAGGACGACGCGATCCGCGACCGTCTGGCCGGGTGGGAGTCGGTCCGCGGCGCCCTGCGCGAGCGGCTGCCTGCGTCCTGAGACGTGAGCGCATGACGGACAGGAGGCCCGTGGCGACGCCGCCACGGGCCTCCTGTCCGTCCGTGCGCGCGATCAGCGCGGGATGACGGAGAACAGGAACTTCTTGCGGACCATGTACCAGGCCAGCAGGATCAGCGCCGTGTGCACCACGAAACCGATCCAGAAGTCCCCCCACGGCACACCGGGGATCGACGCGATCGCCAGGGCGAAGAACACCTGCCAGACGAAGACGTACAGGCTCGCCTGCCCGAGCGGGATCCAGAGCCAGCCGATGGCTGCGGCGATGGGCTTCCAGAACACCGTGAGGATCGCGTAGGACACGACCGCGAAGAACGCGACGTCCACCAGGCGGCCCCACTGCAGGTCCACCCGCTGGTACGCCGTGTTGTACAGGGACTCGTACATCGTCGCCGGGAACGGCACCGGGGTGAACCCGAAGTGGTCGCCGGCCCACACGTAGACCAGGAACGCCGCGTACCCGCCGACGGCGACGCCGACCAGGACCTTGCCGAGGCGCCCGGTGAGCGCGCCGACGATCTGCCGCCGGTAGTACCCGAGCACGAGCCCGTGGGTGAACACCACCTGCCAGGTGAACAGGGGGAACACCGCCTCGAACTGGGAGTTCAGCGGACGGAAGTCGGGGTTGAGCGCCTGGAACACGTACAGCGCCCAGCTGGCGGCGAGGAGCGCCCACCAGAACCCGCGGCGGATCACCCAGATGAACACCGGGATGAACAGGCTCAGCACCACGAACAGGCCCATGATGTTGAACGGCCACGGCCCCATCTCGAGCAGCAGGAACTGCCGGATCGCGTACCAGGGCGGCGGGTAGGCGAGCAGCTGCATCGCGTTCGGGTACAGGTCGTAGACCCGGCCCTCGGCATCGACACCGCCGGTGCCCGTGCCGCGGTCGGTGAACGTGGTGATGGCGTCGGTGTTCAGGAACGGGACGAAGCTCAGCGCGAAGACCACCAGGATCACCACGAGCGTGACGACGTACTGCTTGCGCGCACGCTTCCACGCCCCGATGGCCGCCGCCCACTCGCCGAACTTCTTCACGGCGAACGGGTACGTCATGCCGAGGACCATGCCGGACAGGAACACGAACATCTCGGCGCCGGTGATCGCACCGACGGCGTGCAGCGTGAGGTACGAGTACGGCCCGCCGATCTCGATGTGGGTGATCACGACGGCGAGGATGATGAACCCGCGGAACAGGTCGAGCCGCAGGTCACGCCCGGGCTTGCCGTCGTCGGGGTAGCGCCAGCTCGGCAGGAGCCGGCCGAACACCCCGCTCAGCAGGAAGACGATCGCCAGGCCGGCGGCCAGCCAGACGATCCACGCCATCTGCTCGCCGCCGGTCTCGTACTCCTGGGAGATCGCGGCGTTGCCCTGCTGCACGGTCACGCGGTCGGTGACCGGACCGAAGGCGAAGTCCCCGGACCGCTCGAGGTCGGTGCGGAAGGACTCCGCGACGCCCGGGTCCGCGGTGAGTCGCCAGTCGGCCACGCGGTTGCCGGCCTCGGGTTCGCGTCGCTCGGCCTCGAGCACGGTCATGCCCCGGATCAGCGGACGCTCCTGCACCGCGGCGAGCACCTGCCGCCACCAGCTCCGCTTGACCTGGAGCTCGGCGTCGCCCTGCAGCTCGCGGTTGTACAGGGCACCGGTGTCGAGGAGCATCGGGCGGTCGTCGGCGGCCGCGAACCGGTCGTAGAACGTGCCCGACTGGGGTTGGTCGTACCCCCAGTCCTCGTCGAACCGGGACTCGACCTCACCGCTGCGGGTGAGCGGCACGGCGCGACCGGCGGCCTCCGTCGGGTCGCCCTTGCCGTACGAGAACATCGACAGCCCGACCCAGTCGACCGCTTCCGCCCCCGGCCAGTACGGCCCGTACGGGTCGTCGGCGCCGGTGAGCTGTCCGTCGCCGTTCGTGTCCGCCTTGGCGACGTCGACCGGGGACAGGTTCCGCAGCCGCCCGGCGGACTCGCCGAACGGGTAGCCGGCACCGTACCCGGGCGACCACACCATGAGCGCGTCCGACGTGCCCGCGTGCACGGTCGTCCCGAGCGCCCGGAACGCCCGGACGAACTCCGTCGGCTGCTGGCCCCAGCGGACCCACGTGCCGTTCATCTGCGGTGCGAACCGGACGAGCACCTGGGTGTCGTACTGGTCGTGCAGGTCCTCGAACACGGTGTTGACGGCGCGGGTGTCCGCGGTGTCGAGCGACCGCAGTTCGCGGTCGGGTTCGAGGCTCACGACGAGCACCGCCCCCTGGGTCGCCGCCGCCCGCGCCGAGCGGAGGAGCTCCTGCTTCGCCGTGCGGTCGAGCGGGTAGTCGACGGAGACCCCGTACATCGACGGCGTCGCGCCGAGCCGCCCCTCGTACCCTTCGGGCGAGTCGCTGGCCCAGTCGAGGTCGGGGCCGAACCACGTCGACCCCTCGGCCGGCTGCACGGCGGCGGCCGGGTGCACGGACGCAGCCGACGCCGGCAGCGCACCACCGAGCAGGAGCGTGGCGATCGTGACGAGGAGGGCGACCGCGCGGGCCACCGGCTTCTTCACCGGTCGCACGCTAGCGTCCAGACGTTGTGGCCGGGCTCGTGCCGGTGCTCCAACCGGTCGAGCGCCGCGATGGCGAGTGCGAGACCCCGCCCGCTCTCCTGTTCGACGTCGGCCATGGTGACGGCACTCAGGTCGATGTCGACGGGCATCCCGTTGTCGGTCAGCACCGCCGTCAGGGCCCGGTCGGTGGCCTCGAGGTGCACGGAGTACCGGCGCCCGGTCCCCCGGTCGGCGCGGACGGTGTGCTCGACGATGTTCGCGGCGACCTCGGCCAGGGCGGTCTCGAGCGCGAAGCGGAGCCGCACGTCGTCGATGCCCAGGCCGTCCCACCACGCGGCGAAGCGGTCCTGCACCTCGTCGAGGGAGTCCGGCGTCGCGGCGACCTCGAACGTGGTCTCGGTGCTCACAGGGGGCCTCCGGCGGTGCTCGACTCGTGTTCGGACTGGGCTGGGGTGGCCGGGCCGCGGTACCGGACGGCCCGGATCACGATGCTGAAGATGAACAGGTCGAAGACGACCCACGCGGTGTTCACGAGCGGCGCGATCCCCTCGGCCTGGCCGGTCAGGTAGCGGATGCCGATCATGACCAGCGCGGCCACCAGGGCACCCATCGCGTACAGCTGCGGCTTGACCAGATCCCAACGCGGCTTCTGCTCGGTCTCGTCGCGCACCTTCGGGGTGACGCGGAACCCGAGCGGCTTGCCCCGGTAGACGTTCTGGAAGGCGCTGGTCACCGACTCGATCCAGATCGGGAAGAGTGCGAGCGAGTACTGCTGCCCGCGCCAGGTCGGTCTGCCGGCGGCAACCACCCAGAACAGCAGCTGGTTGAAGACCAGGAACGGGATGAGCCGGGCGAAGAAGTCGACGCTGTAGGCCTGCACGGGGATGACCCCGAACGACAGGCAGAGCACCGGGGCGGCGATGTAGACGATCGCGGCGAACCCGGACAGGTAGCTCCACATCGTCGAGAAGTACATGAGCCGCTGCCCCCACGACAGCCCCTTCTGCACCAGGGGGTTCTCGCGGAAGAACACCTGCATGGTGCCCTGCGCCCAGCGGAGTCGCTGCACGAGCATCGTCGGCAGGTCCTCGGGGGCCAGGCCCTTCGCCAGGATCTCGTCGTGGTAGGCCGACTTCCAGCCGAGGCCGTGCAGGCGCATGGCGGTGGCCATGTCCTCGGTCACCGAGATCGTCGCCAGCGGCATGATCGGCTGCGCCTCGTCGTCACGGTTCACGTCGAGGGCACGGGCGAGCACCGCGATGGACTCGATGGCGGCGACCGGTGAGGCCTCGCGCCGGCCGAGCACGTCGAGGGCGGCGTCGTCGAGACCGGCGAAGGTGTTGGCGTCGGTGGACATCGCCGCGAGCTCCTGCAGGTCGTTCCGCACGGACTCGAGGTCGGCGGCGGCGAACCGGAACGCGATGGCGTCGATCCCCCGCTGGAACGCGTACGTCACGTCGCCGAGCGGCTCACCGGCGCGCACCTGCTCGCGCGCCTGGTCCACCACGGCCTCGGCGTCGTCGAGGGCGGCGAGCACGCGCGGGTCGGTCTCGATCTCGCGGGAGCGGGCGAGGAGCTTGCGCGAGGTGGCGAGGGTGCGCTGCACGGACGCCTCGACCTCGGCCACGTAGCGCGAGATGCCGAGCTGCATGAGCGCTTCGCGCCGCAGGATGGCGTTCGACCCGCAGAAGAACGCGGCGTTCCAGCCGTCCTTCGACTGCTGGATCGGACCGTAGAACAGCGGCGCCTGGCTGCCGAGGGGGTCGTCGTCCGGCACGTTCTCGAACCACTGCGGCGTCTGCACGAGCGCCATCCGCGGGTCCTTGAAGTACCCGAGGGTGCGGTCGAGGATCGCCGGGTCGGGCACCTGGTCGGCGTCGAGGATGAGCAGGAACTCGCCCTGCGTCGCGAGCAGGGCGTTGTTGAGGTTGCCGGCCTTGGCGTGCCGGGGCCGGTCCACCCAGTCGGCGCCGCGCGTGATGACGCCGATGCCGAGCGCCTCGGCCGCCGCACGCATCTCGGGGCGGTTGCCGTCGTCGAGGATCCAGGTGGTGTGCGGGTGCGTGATCGCCTTCGCCGCCCGGGCGGTGCGCTCGACCAGGTCGATCGGCTCGTTGTAGGTCGTGATGAAGACGTCGACGGTGACGTCGGTGGACGGCTTCGTCGGTGGTTCGCCGCGCTCTCGGAGCCGCCAGGCCCCGAGGGCGAAGAGCAGGGAGTCGATGACGCTGTAGGTCTCGGCGAGGATCAGCGGCACCGCGATCCACCACGAGTGCCAGTTCACCGAGGCCGCCCAGCGCCACACGATGTAGTTGACACCGGCGAGGGAGGCCAGGAGCGCCACCGTCCGCACGGCCACCAGGCGTCGGCGGGCGGTGCCGGTGGTCAGGCGGCGGCGGTCCTGTCGGCTGACGTCGAGCGCGGTCACCGGGTCTCCCCGTCCGCGGCGTCGCCGGACGTGCTGCGTCGCAAGCGTTCCTCCTGATCCCCGCGCGGGCCCCGGCCGCGTCGCACGCCCGAGTGTGGTTCCGTCCGGCAGCTGACCCGGAGGGCACCGTGCCGGTCGTCCGCTCCGGTCATCGGGCACGACCTCGGCGTGACGACCTGTCTACCGCACGGGCGGGTGCTCTGTCAGGCAGCGCACCCGATCTGGGGACAGCACGCGCGTCAGAACGTGGCGGTGAACCCCAGGTCATCCGCCAGACGCACGATGACCTGGTCGAAGTAGGCGGCCGGGTCGGACACGGAACCGACGAAGTGTCCGAAGAGCTCGAACGAGATCGTCCCGAACACCGTCGTCCAGGCCATCAGGGTGCGGACGAGGACCTCGTCGGGCAGGGTGATGCCGAACGAGCGCAGGGTGGCGACCCCGTCCGCGACGGCGGGACCGGCCACCCCGGGAGCCGCCGGAGGAGCGGTGGGTGATCCGGGCCTCCCGGCCGCCGCCGGCGTCGACGTGACGGACGAGCCCGACGCGCCAGGCGCACCGGACACACCTGGCGCACCGGACCCGACGGCGTCCGCGACCACCCGAACCAGCGCCAGCGTCGTCCGCGTCGCGGGCACGACGGTCTCCCGGGGCGCCGCGTAGCCGGGCACGGGCGAACCGAACAGCAGCGCGAAGTCCCCCGGGTGCGCGATGGACCAGTCCCGGATCGCCCGGCACATCGCCACCCAGCGCGCACCGGGGGCCGGTCCGGCCGCGGCACCGGCGGCCTCGACCGCGGCGCCGAGCTCGTCGTAGTCGGTGATGAGCAGGGCCGTCAGCAGGTCGTCGCGGCTCGGGAAGTACCGGTACACGGCCGACGAGACCATCCCGACGTCACGGGCGACGGCACGCAGGCTGAGTGCAGCAGGACCGTGATCGGTCAGGCGGGTTCGTGCTGCGGCCAGGATCTCCGCGGTGACCGTCTGCCGTGCGAGTGCTCGGGCGGTGGGTGCCATCCGATGATCCTGGCACGGGAGAGCAGCGCACACAAAGGAGAGCACTGCTCTTGCTTTCGCGTCGAAGAGCCGTCATGCTCGGTTCCGAGAGCGGTGCTCTCGCACCCAGGAAGCAGGAGACCATGACCCATCACCTCGTCGTCGGTGCCGGCCCCGTCGGCCGGCACGTCGCAGAACTGTTGACCATCCGGGGCGACCGCGTCACCGTCGTCTCCCGCTCCGGTCGCAGCTCGGGCATCGCCGGGGTCGAGCACGTCGCGCTCGACGCCTCCGATGCCGATGCCCTCTCCCGCGCCGCCGAGGGAGCAGCCGTCCTCCACAACTGCGCGAACCCCGGCGACTACACGCAGTGGGAGCGCACCTGGCCCCCGCTCGCCGCAGCACTGCTCACCGCGGCCGAACGCACCGGGGCCACCTACGCCATCACCGGGAACCTGTACCCGTACGGCCCGGTGGACGGGCCGATGCACGAGGGACTGCCGGACGCTGCCACCGACCACAAGGGGGTGCTCCGCGCGACCCTGTGGGCCGATGCCCTCGCCGCGCACGACGCCGGCCGTGTCCGGGTCGTCGAGGTCCGCGCCTCGGACTACCTCGGCCCCGGGATCGGCGCGAACGGGCACGTCACACGCGTGCTGCCGGCGGCACTGCGGGGACGGACGGTGTCGATGGTCGGCCACACGGACCTGCCGCACACCTTCACCGACGTGCTCGACGTCGCCCGCACCCTCGTCGCCGCTGCCGAGGACCATGGCGCACACGGTCGCACGTGGATGGTGCCCAGCAACGCCCCGCGGACGCAGCGCCAGGCCCTCACCGACGTCCTCACGGCGGCGGGGAAGCCCGCGGTGCCGGTGCACCGGATGCCCGCGGCCCTGTTCCGCGTCGGCGGACTCGTGTCGCCGATGATGCGTGAGCTGGCCGACCTGACCTACCAGTGGACCGCGCCGTACGTGGTCGACGACCGCGAGAGCCGGGCACGCTTCGGCATCGAACCGACCCCGTGGGACGAGGTCTGCCGCCGCACGGCCGCCGGCGTGGTCTGATCCACGCACCGCACACGGAAGGGGGACAGGACGCGCCGTTGCGCCCTGTCCCCCTTCCGCCTCGCACCGCCGGTCAGATCACCAGCAGCCTCGAGTACTGCGCCGCGTCGAGCTGCTGGGCAGCTCCACCCGCGGCGGGGACCTTCCACAGCCCGACCGAGGGGCCGCTGTCGATGGACACGAACACGTCCCCGTCGACGGAGGCGGCACCCAGGTGCTCGCCACGCGAACCGGCGGTCAGCCCGGTCACCGGCACGGTGGACGTGCCACCGCTGCCGACCACGAGCTTGTCCGGGATGCCGCGGTCGATCTTGCAACCGGTCGGGCTGGTCGGGTACTCCGCCGGGGCGGGGCAGAACTCCGCCGACTGCAGGAGCGAGAAGCCGTCCGCGTTCGCGGCAGCGTACTCGAACGCGTTCCGCGGTTCGATCTTCGTCAGTTCGGTCGCCCCGAACTTCAGCTGGTACCAGGTCCACGCCCCAGCGGCACCGGGCGAGCGGATGTCGACGTAGACGTTGCCCTGCGAGTCCGCGAGCACGCCGGCGGGGTAGCCGACGGTCGAGCCGCCCGGCCCGGTGAACGTGCGGGCGGCGATGCCGGTGCCCTTGACGTACGGCCGGCTGACCGTTCCGCCGAGCACGACGACCTTGCCGTCCGGGGTGACCGTCCAGAAACGCTCATCGCTCCCGACGGCCTTGCCACCCAGGTCCAGCACGACCTTCGGGGTCGAGGTTCCGACGGACAGCTTCTGCACCGCGCCGGTCACAGAGTCCACCCAGTACAGGTTGCCCTCGGCGTCGGAGCGCAGGTCCGGGGTCAGGTGCAGGCCGGACGCGATGATCGAGATCCCGCTGCCGTCGGCCGGGTCCCGCAGGATCTCGCTGCCGTCCGCCGACGGGGTGAACACGTCACCGTCGGCGTTCGCGGCGAAGCCTTCGCCGTGCGTCGCGACGACGGTCTTCGCCCCTCTGCCGGAGTCCGCGAACCGCACGACGGCACCGTTGCCGTCGAGGGCGAACAGCGACTGCGCCGTCTCCGGCTCGGGCACCGACGGTGACGTCCAGCGCAGCGTGACCGTGCGACCGGTCCCCCGGTGGCCGAGGGCACGCACCGAGAAGCGGTAGGTGGTCGCGGGCGAGAGCTCGTCGAAGCGGTCGGAGCGGGCGCGCGGGAGGAGTCGGTGGACCTGGTGGTCGTGCCGGTTCGCGACGGCGTCGACGTCGACCTTCCAGCCGGTCACCTTGGCGCCACGGTCCGGGCCGCGCCACGTCAGCGTGGCACTGTCCGCGTCGCCGGTGACGCGGACAGCGGTCGGTGCTCCCGGCACCGACGGAGAGGTGTGCGCCGTCGCCGGCACCGCACCTCCGAAGACGAGCGCCGCGGCGGCGACCGCGGTGATGAGTGCTCGGTACACGATGGTTCCCCTGCCTTCTCCGCGGCTCCCTGCGTCACGGCTCCGGTCATCACAGCACCGTGCGGACTCCAGGGGAACGCCTGCGGGCGGGATCTGCGGTTCCCCGCACCGCAAGATGCGAAGGGCCCGTACCGGCAGACGCCGTCGTGTTCCCGAGACACCGCCGAATCCGACGGCGCCTCGCCGACTCGGCGGCGCGGAACCGACACGACGGCGTCTCGCGGGCCCGGGACCCGCACCGACGACGGACGGGAGGCCCGGTGCCCGCTGGCACCGGGCCTCCCGTCCGAAGGGGGTCGCGTCTCGGACGCGGCGCGTCTCAGTAGCGCGGCTTGCGCTCCGGACGGTCGTCGCGGTCGTCGCGGCGGCCACCGCCACGGCGGTCCGCACGGATCTCGATGAGCTTGCCGCTGATCCGGGTGTCGGTCAGGCGGTCGAGCACACCGGGGTCCATGTCGGCCGGCAGCTCGACGATCGAGAAGTCCGGACGGATCTGGATCGCACCGAAGTCGTCGCGACGCAGGCCACCCTCGTTGGCCAGGGCACCGACGATCTGGCGCGGCTCGACGCGGTGACGACGGCCGACCTCGATGCGGTACGGCGACATCGGCTGCGAACGGCGCGGGCCACGGTCGCCGCGGTCACCACGGTCGCGGTCGCCACCACGGTCGCCGCGGTCGTTGCGGCCGCCACGGTCGTCGCGGGCACCACGCTCGTCGCGCTCGCCGCGGCGGGCGTCGCGCTCCATCTGGCTGCGGAGGGCGTCGTCGGCTGCGGTGAGGAGCAGCGGCGAGTCGCCCTGCGCCACGACGGCCAGGGCGGCGGCGACGTCGTCCGAGGGGACGTCGTGGTGCTCGACGTAGTGCGCGATGACGTCGCGGAAGGCGGCGATCCGGCCCTGGTCCTCGAGCGCCGCGGTGATGGCGTCGTCGAAGCGGGTCAGACGCGTCTCGTTGACGTCGTCGATGGTCGGCAGCTGCATCTGCGTGAGCGGCTGCTTGGTGTGGCGCTCGATCGCGGACAGCAGGCGACGCTCACGCGGGGTGACGAAGCTGATCGAGTCGCCCGAGCGGCCGGCGCGACCGGTCCGGCCGATGCGGTGCACGTAGGACTCGATGTCGACCGGGATGTCGAAGTTCACGACGTGCGTGATGCGGTCGACGTCGAGGCCACGGGCGGCGACGTCGGTGGCGACCAGGATGTCGAGCTTGCCCGACTTCAGCTGGTTGACCGTGCGCTCGCGCTGGGCCTGGGCGACGTCACCGCTGATCGCGGCGGCGGCGTACCCGCGGGCACGGAGCTTCTCGGCCAGGGTCTCGGTCTCGCTCTTGGTGCGGACGAAGATGATCATGCCCTCGAAGTCCTCGACCTCGAGGATGCGGGTGAGCGCGTCGACCTTCTGCGGGTACGAGACCATCAGGTAGCGCTGCGTGATGTTCGCGGCGGTCTTCGTCTTGGTCTTGACGGTGATCTCGGCCGGGTCGGTCAGGTACTGCTGCGAGATGCGGCGGATCTGCGCAGGCATGGTCGCCGAGAAGAGCGCGACCTGCTTGTCGTCGGGGGTGTCGGCGAGGATCGTCTCGACGTCCTCGGCGAAGCCCATCTTGAGCATCTCGTCGGCCTCGTCGAGCACCAGGTACTTCAGCTCGGACAGGTCGAGCGTGCCCTTCGCCAGGTGGTCCATGATGCGACCGGGGGTGCCGACGATCACGTCGACGCCGCGGCGCAGGGCGGAGAGCTGCACGCCGTAGGCCTGGCCGCCGTAGACCGGCAGGACGTGGACGTTCTTCATGTGGGACGCGAACTGCTCGAACGCCTCGCACACCTGCAGGGCGAGCTCGCGCGTCGGGGACAGCACGAGCGCCTGCGGCTTCTTGCTGCCGGACTCCATGCGGGACAGGATCGGCAGCGCGAAGGCCGCGGTCTTGCCGGTACCGGTCTGCGCCAGGCCGACGACGTCGCGCCCGGCGAGGAGCGTGGGGATGGTGGCTTCCTGGATGGCGGAAGGGGTCTCGTAACCGATGTCCTTGACGGCCTTGAGCACAGCGTCGCTCAGGCCGAGATCGGCGAACGTCACCACGGGCCCGTCGTCGAGGGTCTCAGTGGTGGGGGTGGTGTCCGTGCTCATACCACCAACGGTATCTCGAATGCGCGCTCCGCAGGGACGGGAGGCCCGTGGCGACGCCGCCACGGGCCTCCTGTCCGCCCTGTTGGTCGCGTCAGGAGCGCGCGGTGCCGATCCCCAGGACCGCGTCCGCCCGGTCGTTCAGTCGCGTCAGCATCTCGGCGAGCGAGCGCAGCTCGTCGGAGGCGAACTCCTCCGTCAGGTCGTCGAACACCTCGGCGCCGGCGGCGTCCAGCTCGTCGAGCAGTCGTCGGCCGGCGGGGGCGAGCGTGACGAGCGTGGCGCGGCCGTCCGCGGGGTCCGGCGACCCGATCAGGTGCTCGGCCTCGATCAGCGAGGCGACCCGGCGGCTGATCACCGGGCGCGACAACCCCGTCGCGTCGGCGATCGCGGTCGCCCGGACCGGCCCGTGCCCGGCGACGGCTCGCAGGATCACGCGGGCCGTCGGGTCGAGGCCGCCCCGCGACTCGATGAGCGAGGAGCGCAGGGTCTGCCGGACCCACAGCCGGTCGAGCTGGGATCGCAGGAGTCGCTCGGCGGCACGCCGGTCGTCGGTCACGGGCTCAGCGTAGCGGGCACATTTAGTTGCTTGCCGGAAGCAACAGATGTATCGTTGCGCGGTCTGCAAAGTTTCACAGCCAGAAAAAGGAGTTCGATGACCGCCACCGCACCCGTCCCGGTGCAGCACGGTCGGCACACCGCCGAGGCCCCCGCGGCCTCCGGAGGCGCCGGCCAGCAGCCGCTGATGACCCACCGTCAGATCCTCCTGGTGATCTACGGCCTGATGGCGGGCATGTTCCTGTCCTCGCTCGGCCAGACGGTGTTCGGCACGGCGATCCGCACGATCGGCGACGACCTGCACGGGCTCGACCAGCAGGCCTGGGTGACGACCGCGTACCTCATCACCTCGACGATCGCGACGCCGATCTACGGCAAGCTCTCCGACATCTTCGGCCGCCGTCCGCTGTACATCTTCGGCATCGTCGTCTTCATCCTCGGCGCCGTCCTGTCGTCGATGTCGACCTCGATGCTCATGCTCGCCGCCTTCCGCGCGGTGCAGGGCATCGGTGCCGGCGCGCTGATGTCGCTGCCGCTCGCGATCATGGGCGACATCCTCGCCCCGCGTGAGCGTGCCAAGTACCAGGGGTACTTCCTCGCCGTGTTCGGCATCTCGTCCGTCATCGGCCCGCTCATCGGCGGTCTGCTCGCCGGTTCCTCCGAGATCCTGTGGATCACGGGCTGGCGCTGGGTGCTCCTGATCAACGTGCCGATCGGTGTCGCGGCGCTCCTCATGGTCATCGTGTTCCTGCACCTGCCGAAGGTGCACGGCGCCGGCGACGCGAAGCCGAAGGTCGACTGGTGGGGCGCGACCGCCGTCATCGTCACCCTCGTGCCGCTCCTGCTCGTCGCCGAACAGGGCCGCATCTGGGGCTGGGGCTCCCCCGCCGCCATCGCCTGCTACGTCGTCGGTGTCGTCGGCCTGATCGGCCTGCTGCTCATTGAGTCGAAGATGGGCGACGCGGCGATCATCCCGCTCAAGCTGTTCCGCTCGGGCACGTTCTCGATGGCGACCGTCATCGGCTTCCTGGTCGGCTTCGCGATGTTCGGCGCGATGCTGACCATCCCGCTCTACCTGCAGATCGTCGTCGGACTGACCCCGACCGAGTCCGGCTTCGCGACGCTGCCGCTCGTCGGTGGTCTGATGATCGCCTCGATCACCTCGGGGCAGATCGTCGCCCGCGTCGGCCGGTACCGGATCTTCCCGGTCATCGGCACCGCGCTCGTCTCCGCCGGCTACGTCGTCCTGACGTTCATGTCGATCGACAAGCCGCTCTGGTTCCTGATGATCGGCATGTTCCTCATCGGTCTCGGTCTCGGCTCGGTCATGCAGTCGCTGACCCTGGCGTCGCAGGGCTCCGTCGAGGCCCGTGACATGGGCGTCGCCACGTCGTCCGCCACGTTCTTCCGCCAGATCGGTGGCACGCTCGGCACCGCCGTCCTGCTGTCCATCCTGTTCTCGGTGATGCCTGCGAACATCCTGACCGCCACCGCGAACCAGAAGGACCTCGGTCCGGCGCTCGACGCCGCGCTCAACCCGACCGTCGCCAGCGCGAAGGCGAACCAGGGCGCCATGGACAAGATCTGGACGCCCGTCGTCACCCCGCTGACGAAGACCGTGCAGTCGCAGCTCGACGCCGCCTCGGCGAAGGCGAAGCAGGCCGCCGACGCCGCGGTCACCGAGCAGGTCACCGCGGCGGTGCAGCAGCAGGTCACCGCCGGTGCCGTGCCCGCCGCAGCAGCGCAGACCGTCATCGACCAGCAGGTCGCCGCGGCCACGCCGGCCGCCGAACAGTCGGCACTCGAGCAGGTCGCCGAACAGGCGCACGCCAGCGTGCAGGACGGCACCGTGTCCGTCGACTGGGCGGACGCCGACCAGCGCTCCTACTGGGTCGACGAGCTCACCCCGGAGCTGGCAAAGAAGGTCGACGACGGCAACACCACGAGCGACAGCGCCACCAGCACGAACGACACCTCGTTCCTGACCGGTGCCGACAGCCGCCTGACCCGGCCGTTCATGGCGGGCTTCAACGCCTCGTCCGTGACGATCTACTGGGTCGGTCTCGGCGTCATCCTGCTCGCGTTCGTGCTGACCTGGTTCTTCCGGGTGCCGCCGCTGCGCCAGCGGTCCGCCCTGCAGGAGCAGGCCGACATGTCCGCCGAAGCACAGCTCGAGGCCGAGGCGGGCGCCGCCGCAGCCGAGGCCGGCTCGTTCACGGGCCCGATGACCGGGTCCGTGCCGACCGGTTCGGGTTCGACCGGTTCGGGTTCGACCGGATCCACGCCGACGCACCGTCGGTGACCGACCGGGGCGTCCGTCCGTGCCCCCTTTCCGGGCGGGCGCCCCTCCCACACACACCAACCCAGCAGGAGTCCACGTGATCACCACCCCGGCAGCGGCTGCGGCAACGGAGCCGTGCACGCTGCGTGAACGGAAGAAGCAGCAGACCCGGCAGGCACTGCACGACGCAGCGCTCACGCTCGTGTCCGCGCACGGACTCGACGGCGTCACGGTCGAGCAGATCTGCGCCGACGCCGACGTCTCCCCCCGCACCTTCTTCAACTACTTCTCGTCGAAGGCGCACGCGGCGCTCGGGCTCGACTCCGTCGAGGTCCCGGAGCGCTCAGCGGCCTGGTTCGCCGAGGCCGACGGTGCCCTGGTCGACGACCTGTGCGCCCTGGTCGCGGCCACCGTCCCGCTCTCGCAGGACCGCCGTCGCATGAAGGAGCTGCTCGTGCTCCGGCCGGAGATGTCCTCGATGGTCATGCAGTGGATGGCCGAGTCGCGCCAGTCCCTGCTCAGCGTCGTCGGCACCCGCACGGACGCGCAGACCGCCCGAACCGCGGTGACCCTGGTGATGTCGGCGCTCAGCGAGGTGGCGCACCGCGAGACCGTGCGGAGCAACGACGAGCTCGCGGATCGGCTCCGCGCCGTCGTGCGGGAGATGGCGGCGCTCGTCTCCTGAGCCGCCGGCCGTCGGCTCGCCGTGTCGAATCGGGCGTACCGGGCAGGAACTTCCTGCCCGGTACGCCCGATTCCGCTTTCCAGCGCACGTGCTCTGGGAAGGAACCGCGCGTCGTCGACGTGGCCGGAAGACGGACTGGAGGCTCGTGGCGGTGTCGCCACGGGCCTCCCGTCCGTCAGGTGGCCGGGTGGCGAACACGCCGTCGTGTCTGCCCGACGCCGCGAAGTCGTCGAGACGCCCCCGTTTCCGGAGGCGTCTCGACGTGACGACGGCGTCTCGTGCCGCAGCAACGGGTCAGACGACGGACCAGCCACCGTCGCTCGGCAGCACCGCGCCGTTGACGTTCGCCGAGTCGTCGCTCAGCAGCCAGGTGATGGCGGCGGCGAGCTGCTCGGGCTGGGCGACCGGCGGGATGGTGGTCTGCATGATCGGACCGACCCGGTGGGCCGCGTACTCGCTGCGCATCGGCGCCTCGATGTTCGTGGCGACCGCACCCGGCGCCACGGCGTTCGCCCGGATGCCCTGCGGCCCGTGGAAGAAGGCGACGCTCTTGGTGTACCCGGCGATGGCGTGCTTCGACGAGGTGTAGGCAGCACCGGCGGCCGAGGCCTTCAACGCGGCCTCGGACGCGACGTTCACGACCGACCCCTTGCCGGCGGCGATCATCAGCGGCAGCACGGCGCGGGTCAGGCGCATCGGGCCCGTGACGTTGACGCTGAAGACACGCTCCCAGGTGGCGTCGTCGACCTCGTCCGGCGGCAGGAACGCGTCCATGATGCCGGCGACGTTGGCGAGCCCGTCCACCCGGTCGCCGGCGGCGGCGATGAGTGCGTCGATGGTCTCGCTCGCGGCGACGTCACCGACGACGGTCTCCACGGCGAAGCCCTCGAGCTCCGTGCGGAGTGCGTCGAGCCGCTCGGCCACGACATCGGTCGCGATGACGCGGCCACCCTCGTTCGCGATGCGCGTCGCCGTGGCGCGTCCGATACCGGAACCCGCTCCGGTGACGATGATGGTCCTGCCGGTGAACCGTCCGGCGGTGGTGTCGGTCATGTGGTCTCCTCGATGCGGGGCGCTCGCTGCGCCACACCCGGTTATAGCACTCAGTGCCGAAAGGTCTCCATGAGCTCGACGAACGACCGTCCGACGGGGCGCCCACGCACCATCGACCCCGACGCCGTGTCCCTCGTCGCACTCCGGCTGTTCGACGACCAGGGCTTCGACGCCGTGTCGATGGACGACGTCGCCGCGGCGGCCGGGGTCAGTCGCCGGTCGCTCTTCCGACTGTTCCCGAACAAGGCGGCGCTGGTGTGGGGCGGTCTCGACGAGTTCGCCGCACGCTTCCGCGAAGCCCTGCGGTCACGGCCGGCCGACGAGCCCTCGGCGGTGGCGCTCCGGGCGGCCTACCGGATCGGTGCGACGTTCCCGGACGACGCGGTCGAGGTCACCCGACACCGACTCCGGGTCATCCGCGCGAACCCGTCGCTCGAGCACGTCGGCGCCGCCACGGTCACGGCCCTGACCGACGAAATCCTGCGGTACGTGGCCGAGCGGGACGGGGTCACCGCCGACGACCTCGCCGTCGCCGTGCGCGCCCACACGCTGGCCGCCGCCGCGAGCGCCGCACTCACCTGGTGGGCACTGCACGGCGACGGACGACCGGAGGACGTCCTGGAGCGCGCACTCGCGCTGCTCGACTGACGAGCCCCGGGGTTCCTCCACGCCGCACGCCGGAGTACCTTGCCGGGCATGCACACGACCGGACCCGCGCCGTACTTCCAGTTCGCCGGCACCGCCAGGCAGGCCCTCGAGCACTGGCAGCGGGTGTTCGGCGGCGAAGTGCAGATCGCGACCTACGCGGACTTCTCCCGCACGGACGGTCCGGCCGACGCCGTCGCGCACGGCCAGCTCACCGGCGAGCTGCAGCTGTTCGCCGCGGACGCGAGCGAGGGCGACACCCCGTTCTCGGCAACGGGGCTGCTCTTCTCACTGCTCGGCGCCGCGGAACCGGACGTCCTGCGTCGGTGGTTCGACCAGCTCGCCGAGGGCGGCACGGTCGTCGACCCGCTGCAGCAGCGCCCGTGGGGCGACTGGGACGGCACCGTCCGCGACGCGTACGGGGTCACCTGGCTGATCGGGTTCGAGGACTCCGCGCGCTGAGTCCCGCGCGCTGCAGCGCCTACTGCTGGTCGGACGGCAGCAGCGGTGCCCAGAAGGCGTCGGGACCGTCGGCCTGCACGGCGTCGCGCTCGAACCGGAACCCGTAGTCGCGGACGAAGTCGAGGGCCGCGGCCTGCTCGTCCTCGGCGTCGTCGTGGTCCGCGTCGAACAGGTACACCCCGTGCCCCATCGCGACACCGGCGTCGCTGATGACGGAGAGGTCCCAGCGCCCCTGCTCGGAACGCTCGATCCGGACGACGGCGGCCTGGGATGCGGTGAAGTCAGCCATGCCGCGAGCCTACGGACGCCCCGTGGCTGGCGTTCAGGATGCTCCGCGGCCACTACGCTGTGCACGGTCACAGGTCAGACGAGTGGAGAACGAATTGTCAGTCGGATTGCTCGCCGTGGTGGACGACATCCTCTCCGCAGCCCTCAAGGCCAGCGCGAAGACCGCCGGGGTCGTGATCGACGACGCCGCCGTCACGCCCCAGTACGTGCAGGGTCTCGAGCCCGCTCGTGAACTCCCGGTCGTCGGGCGCATCGCCCTCGGCAGCCTGTTCAACAAGTTCATCATCATCATCCCGCTGGCGTTGCTGCTCACGGCCTTCGCACCCGGCGTCCTGCCGTGGCTGCTGCTGCTCGGCGGCACGTACCTGTGCTTCGAGGGCGCCGAGAAGGTCACCGAGTGGTTCGGTGTCCACCACGAGGGCGGTTCCGACGAGGCCGTCACCGAACCGAAGCTCGTCTTCGGCGCCATCCGCACCGACCTCATCCTGAGCACCGAGATCATGCTCATCGCACTGGCGGGCCTCGACCCCGACCTGGGGCTCTGGCCGACGCTCGGCGCCCTGATCGTGATCGGTCTGGTCATGACCGCCGTCGTCTACGGCGCCGTGGCACTGCTCGTGAAGGTCGACGACATCGGCCTGCAGATGATGAAGAACTCCGTCCGCCGCACCCGCCGGATCGGTGCCCGCATCGTCCGTGCGATGCCGATGGTCTTCCGGGTCATCAGCGTCATCGGCACGGTCGCGATGCTGTGGGTCGGTGGACACCTGGTCATCGCGAACCTCGCCGAGACCTTCTGGCACGGGCCGTACGACCTGCTGCACGTGATCGAGCACGCGCTCGAGGCCGCAGGCCCCGTCGTCGTCTGGATCGCCGACACGGCCGTGTCGGCCGTGGTCGGCCTCGCACTGGGCATGGTCGTCGTCGGCATCGTGCTGGGCATCGGCCGCCTGCGCGGCAAGCAGCACTGACGCGGCTGCGGCGAGGCTCGGCACCCGCGCGTACCGTGACCGCATGGCAACGGTGCGACAGGTCCAGGTGACGTTCGACTGCGCCGAGCCGGAGCGTGTCGCCCGGTTCTGGTGCGAGGTCCTCGGGTACGTGGTGCCACCGCCCCCACCGGGGTTCGCCGACTGGGACGCGTTCGACCGGTCGCTGCCGCCGGAGCACCAGGGATCGGCCTTCGCGTGCGTCGACCCGACCGGTGCCGGTCCCCGCCTGTTCTTCCAGCGCGTCCCCGAGGGCAAGACGGTGAAGAACCGCGTGCACCTGGACGTCCGGGTCGGCACCGGGATGACCGGTGCCGAACGGCTCGCGGCCCTCGACGCCGAGAGCGCCCGACTGGTCGGGCTCGGCGCCACCCAGGTCCGTCGGATGACGGCGGACCAGGTGAACGAGTCGTGCATCGTCATGCAGGACGTCGAGGGCAACGAGTTCTGCCTGGACTGACCGGCGTATCGTCGATGCTTCCGAACCGCACCGCCGCGCCCCGGAAGGACCCCCACCCCGCATGACCGTCACCGCCGCATCCGCCACCGCAGCCGACGCCACCGCCCTCGAACACCTGCTGGGGTCCGACCAGGTGCTCCGCGACCCGGAGTCGCTCGAGCGCTACCGCCACGACGACGCCGAGTGGGCCGACTCCACGGCACCGCTCGCCGTGGTCCTGGCACGCAGCACCGACGACGTCGTCACCGCCGTCCGCTGGGCAGCCGCCGCCGGCCTCCGGGTTGTCCCCCGCGGTGCCGGCACCGGCCTGTCCGGCGGCGCGAACGCGATGGCCGACTCGATCGTCGTGTCGCTCGAGCGGATGAACCGGGTGCTCGAGGTGAACACCGACGAGCGCTACGCGGTCGCCGAACCCGGCGTCATCAACGACGCACTCCGCGCCGCGGTCGCCGAGCACGGCCTCTGGTACCCGCCGGACCCTGCGAGCTCGGCGATCTCGACGATCGGCGGCAACGTCGCGACGAACGCCGGCGGCATCTGCTGCGTCAAGTACGGGGTCACCCGCGACTACGTGCTCGGCATGACCGTCGTGCTGGCCGACGGGTCGGTCGTGGAGCTCGGCCGCCGGACGGCGAAGGGCGTCGCCGGGTACGACCTCACCGGGCTGCTGGTCGGTTCCGAGGGCACGCTCGGCATCGTCGTGTCGGTCACCGTGAAGCTGCTCCCCCTGGCCGGCCGTGACGAACGGGCGGTGATCGGGTACTTCCCCTCGCTGACCGCAGCGGGCGACGCCGTGGCCGCGATCTCGCGCGCGGGGATCGTCCCCGCGGCACTCGAGATCGTCGACCGCACCTGCCTGCGGGCCGTCGACGACTGGATGCACCTCGGGCTGCCGGCGGACGTCGACACCCTGCTGCTCGCCCGGGTCGACGAGCGCGGTGCGGCCGGTGACGAGATCGCCGACCACGTCGCGGACGTGTTCGCCGAGGCCGGTGGGACGGACGTCGAGCGGGCCACCGACCCCGGAGACATCGACCGGCTGTTCCAGGCCCGCCGACTCGCCTACCCGGCGCTCGAACGGCTCGGCCCGGTGCTGACCGAGGACATCTGCGTGCCGCGGAGCGCGGTGCCCGAGATGCTCCGGCGGATCCAGGTGACCGCGGACGCACAGGACGTCACGATCGCCAACATCGCGCACGCTGGCGACGGCAACCTGCACCCGCTGATCATCGCGCCCGAGGGCGACGACGCCGCGAAGGCCCGCGCGAAGACCGCGTTCGACCAGATCGTGGCGGACTGCCTGGCGCTCGGCGGGACCGTGACCGGTGAGCACGGCGTCGGGCTGCTGAAGCTGCCGGGCCTGCGGGTCGAGCTCGGCCACCGCGTGCTCGCGATGCACCGCTCCGTCAAGGACGCGCTCGACCCGGCGGGGACCCTGAACCCGGGCAAGGCGTTCTGACCCGTCCGTCAGGTGATCGCGTTCAGCGACCGGTGTGCGTCACGCAGGAGCGCATCCGCACGCACGCGTGCTCAGTGGCGACGGAAGTACCCGTTCGCGCCACCGACGTACATCAGGATCGTCGCGATGAGCACCGCGACGCCACCGATCCAGCCGAAGGCGTTGCCACCCGAGGCCGCGCCGACGCCGACACCGATGAGCTGCAGGACCGCGAGGACCGTCAGCACGATGCGGGCCCAGTTGCGGCCGTCGCGCATCTTGAAGACGATGATGAGCTCGATCACGGCCAGGATGAACGCGAAGATCGCGCCGCCGACGAGCGGGGCGGTGCCGACGTCCTGTGCGGCGGAGGAGCTGCCACCCGAGACCAGACCGATGATGCCCTGCAGGATGTTCGCCAGGACCACCACCAGCCAGATGACGAACGACACGGTGACGGAGGTGGGACGACTGGACGTCGATGCCATGGGGAATGCCTTTCTCGATGGACCACGTTCAGCGGCCTCTCAGAGAACGTACTTGCGGGCGTGACCGCTGTCCGGATGAGCCCGAAGGTCACAGAGCGGTAACGACGGCAGATCCGTCCAAACCCTTCGCCGCAGGGTGCCGAATCACCTGCAACGACCGGGAAACACCCGGAGCGCTCACCAGCCGCACATCGCTGGTTCTCCACCCCACCAAGGGTGTGTTCGGCGCGCACACAGCAGCCGCGCCGAGCGCGACAACAGCAAAGGACTGATCACGATGCGTAAGAGCCTCAAGACCTCCATCACCCTCGCCACGACCGGCGCCCTCGTCCTCGGCGGTGCCGCGTTCGGGATCTCCTCCGCCCAGGCCGCGACCCCGAACGTGCACACGGTGTCCTCCTCGTCCGAGTCGAAGATCCCCGCACCCGTCGCCTCGGTCCCCGAGGTCCTCGGTGGCTCCACCGCCGTGAAGCTCGACTCCGGCTTCACCGACGCCCTCACCGCCCTGAAGCTCACCCCCGGCGTCTCCGGCGATGCGACCCTCGCCGACGGGTCGGTGTCGTTCCCGATCACCGCCGGGTCGGTCACCTACTGGTCCCCCGACGGCAACTACCGCCCCTACGTGCAGGGCCTGCTGAACCACGACGACTCGGGTCTGACCCTGAAGGCCGGCGACACCACCGTCACGCTGGAGAACTTCGTCGTGAACCCGGGCTCGTCCAAGCTCTACGGCGACGTCCTCGTCAACGGCAAGGTCGCCGCGGCCAACGCGTTCCTGTTCGAGCTGCACGGCGGCTCCCTCAAGCCCCTCCAGCTCGAGGGCGACAACGCCATCCTCACCGGCACCACCGTCCACATCTCCGAAGACGCCGCCGGCCTCCTGAACAAGACCTTCGGCACCGACGCCGTCAAGCGTGGCCTCCTCGTCGGCACCGCCACCATCACCGCCCAGATCAAGTAACACCTGCCGCAACACCGCTCGACACGAAGAGTCGCTCCGCCGATCAGGGCGGAGCGGCTCTTCGTCGTTCGCGGTTCCGCACCGGTACTGCTTCTCCCAGTGGCCGAGCCTACGATCGAGCGAATGCCCGCTCCTCGCTCGACCCCCACCGACGACCGACCCGGGCCGGACGACTTCATCCGCGTCCGAGGCGCCCGCGAGAACAACCTGCGCGACGTCGACGTGGACATCCCCCGCGACCGGATCGTCGCGTTCACCGGCGTCTCCGGTTCGGGCAAGTCCTCGCTCGCCTTCGGCACCGTCTTCGCCGAGGCCCAGCGGCGGTTCCTCGAGTCCGTCGCCCCGTACGCGCGGCGGCTGATCGCGCAGGGGTCCACCCCGCACGTCGACTCGATCACCGGACTGCCGCCCGCCGTCGCCCTGCAGCAGCGCCGCGGCGCCCCGAGCTCCCGCTCCACCGTCGGCACCATGACCACGCTGTCGAACTCGATGCGCATGCTCTACTCGCGTGCCGGCACCTACCCGTCCGGCGCCGACCGGCTCGAGTCGGACTCCTTCTCGCCGAACACCGTCGCCGGCGCCTGCCCCCGGTGCCACGGCATCGGGACCGCGCACGAGGTCACCGAGGCATCGGCCGTGCACGATCCGTCGCTGAGCATCCGCGACGGCGCGATCACCGCCTGGCCCGGTGCGTGGCAGGGCAAGAACCTGCGCGACGTCACCGCCGTGCTCGGCTACGACATCGACCGCCCGTGGCGCGAGCTGTCGCGCAAGGACCGCGACTGGCTGCTCTTCACCGAAGAACAACCCGTCGTCCAGGTGCAGCCGAAGCGCGACCGTGTGGCCAAGCCCTACAAGGGCCGGTTCTGGAGTGCCCGCCAGTTCGTGCTGCACACCCTCGCCGACTCGCAGAGCGAAACCCAGCGCAAGAAGGTGCTGCAGTTCGTCGAGTCCGGCCCGTGCGGGCTGTGCGGCGGAACCGGCCTGACCCGAGCCGCCCTCGCCGTCACGATCGGCGGCCACTCGATCGCCGAGCTGAACGCCCTGCCGTTGACCGGCCTGGCCGACGTCCTGCGCCCGATCGCGGCGATCACCGACGCGGCAGCGGCGACGTCGCGAGCATCGTCCGGCGAGCACACCGAGGTCGCCGTGGCGATCTCCCGCGACCTGCTCACCCGCGTCGAGGTCCTGGTCGGGCTGGGCCTCGGCTACCTCGCGCTCGACCGCGCCACCCCGACGCTCTCCCCCGGTGAGAGTCAGCGGCTGCGGATCGCGACGCAGCTGCGCTCCGGTCTGTTCGGTGTCGTCTACGTGCTCGACGAACCGAGCGCCGGGCTGCACCCCGCCGATGCGGAGTCTCTCGTCGACGTCCTCGACGACCTGCGCGCCGGCGGCAACAGCGTCTTCGTCGTCGAGCACGACATGAGCATCGTGCGGCGAGCCGACTGGATCGTCGATGTCGGCCCCCGCGCGGGCACCGGCGGCGGCACCGTCCTGTACAGCGGCCCGGTCGCCGGCCTGGCCGAGGTCGAGGCCTCGGTCACCCGGCGCTTCCTGGAGCCCCGGCAGCCGACCGCCGACCGCGCCGTCCGGTCCCCGATCGGCACCCTCGAACTCCGCGACCTCACCCTGCACAACCTGCGGGGGCTCGACGTCGACCTGCCGCTCGGTGTGCTCACCGCGGTCACCGGGGTCAGCGGCTCCGGCAAGTCGTCGCTCGTCGGTGGCGTGCTGCCCGGCGTCGCGACGTCGCACCCGCTCATCGACCGCGTCGTGCAGGTCGACCAGAAGCCGATCGGCCGGACGCCCCGCTCGAACCTCGCCACCTACACCGGCCTGTTCGACGCGGTCCGGGCCGCCTTCGCCCAGACCGACGAGGCGAAGGCCCGGGGCTGGACCGCCGGACGGTTCTCGTTCAACGTCGCCGGCGGCCGGTGCGAGGTCTGCCAGGGCGAGGGGTCGGTGTCCGTCGAACTCCTCTTCCTGCCGGGCAGCTGGGCACCGTGCCCCGAGTGCCACGGCTCCCGCTACACCGCCGAGACGCTCGAGGTCCGGTGGAACGGAGCGTCCATCGCCGACGTCCTCGGCATGACCGTCGACGAAGCGGCGCCGTTCCTGGCGTCCCTGCCCGCAGCCGGGCGCGGACTCGAGACCCTCCGCGAGGTCGGCCTCGGCTACCTGCGGCTCGGCCAGCCCGCTCCGGAGCTCTCCGGCGGCGAAGCGCAGCGCATCAAGCTCGCCACGGAACTGCAGCGTGCGCGGACCGGCCACACCCTGTACCTGCTCGACGAGCCCACCACCGGCCTGCACCCGGCCGACGTCGAGCTGCTCACCGCCCAGCTCGCCCGCCTGACCGAGGCGGGCAACACGGTCGTCGTGGTGGAGCACGCCATGGACGTCGTCGCGAGCGCCGACCACGTCATCGACATGGGCCCGTCGGGCGGCGACGACGGCGGCCGGGTCGTCGCCTCCGGCACGCCCGCCGAGGTCGCCGCGTCGACCACCAGCCGGACCGCGCCCTACCTGCGGGACCAGCTCGGTCGCTGACGCAGGAGTGCCCGCCAGGATCGCTCCTGGCGGGCACTTCGTGGCTGCCGCTGGTTACCGCTGGACCGCTTCCGGGGCGTCGTCGCGGAAGAAGTCGCTGCCACTGTGCGTGTAGCCGACCTCACCCGTCCGACGCCACTGCTTGCGGACGCGCTTGAAGGTGGTGATGCGTGCAGGTTCGACGTTCTCGTCGCTCGTGTAGGCGCTCATGGCTGATCTCCCTGTGTGATTGGCCGTGGTTCCTTGGCCCCCCGAATGGAGGCTAACGAGGGCCTCGGAGCCGAGTTCGCGATCCGTCCCGGAACGTCCGTGGAACGCAATTCCGGCCGCCTGATGGCCGCGGAACGCAGGCACGGACGCGACCAGGCGGGATGGACTGGAGGCCCGGATCACCGCCGGCAGACCGGCGGCGGCGAGTCACGCCTCCGGGCCGGTGCACCGGTGCGGACTCAGGAACGCAGGCCGAGCACCAGGTCGTGGACCACGCGCGCTGCGCGTGCCGCGGCGTCGTCCAGGTGCTCGCGGAACTCGGCGCCGTCCGGCGCGCAGAGGTCGCTGATGCACCGGACCGACACGAACGGCATGTCGTGCACGTGGGCGAACTGCGCGATGGCGGCCGACTCCATGTCGACCGCGGCCACGTCGGGGAACGCGACCCGGAGTGCGCGGGCACGGCCCTCGGTCACGAAGACCTCGCTCGAGCCGATCGTCGCCGATCGCAGCGGCCACGCGATGTCGGCGCCCATCGCGAGCTCGACGAGCCGGGCATCCGGCGCGTATCCGGTCGGCATGCCGGGGACCTGGCCCAGGGCGTAGCCGAACGCGGTGGCGTCGGCGTTGAGGTTGACGTACCGGTCGCCGACCACGACGTCACCGATGGCGACACCGTGCATGAGCCCGCCGGCGGTCCCGACGCTGATGACCGGGATGCCCGGGCCGAAGTCGTGGAAGCCGTGGGCGACCGCTGCCGTGGCGTTCGTGAATCCGATGCCGCTGCGGCGCACGACGACCGTGGCGCCGCCGATGTCGAGCAGCTGGTGCGGGTCGTGGCCACCGACGGGGCCGTCGAGGACGGGGACGCCGCCGAAGAGGTCGGCGAAGGCCGAGACCTCTTCGCTCATGGCCGCGATGATGATCGCGACGGGTTGCTGCTGCACTGATCGATCCTCCCACGCCGGGCGCGCGCGGACGTGCAGGTCGGGTCGTCGCGGTCGCTACCGGCGGGGGTCCTGGCGGGGGTCCTGCCGGGCCAGCTCGTCGGCGACGAAGGCGGCGAGCGCGTCGGCGCCGAAGTGGTCGTCGGCGGTGATGGTGACGACGGTGCCGGTGTCATTGCTCGCCTCGGTCTCGTCGAACAGCAGCATCTGCCCGTACGCACCGTGCAGGCGCCAGAGTCGGCCGGGACCACCCCACCCCGCCAGCGCGTACCGCTCGTACCCGGGGCCGGTGCCCTCGCGCTCCACCCAGTCGGTGTGCATCGCGTCGCACCACCGCGCGCTGACGATCCGCTGTCCGTCGACGACCCCGCGGTCGCGGATCAGGTGCCCGACGCGGGCGAGTTCCTCGGTGCTGAGCGACAGCCCCTCGCCCGCGGCGACGAACCCGTTCGGGCAGCGCTGCCATTCGACGTCCCGGAGGCCGAGCGGCGCGAACAGCCGTTCGGTGACGAACGCGCCGACGTCGCCGACCCGGGTCTCGAGCACGCGCATCGCGGTGTAGGTGCTGGCGTTCGCGTACTGGAACACCCGGCCGCGGGACGGGCGCCGCAGGAACTCGGCCGCCAGGTCCGGCCAGTCCGTCAGCTCGGTCGGCGACCAGGGCATGTCGATCCCGCTGGTCATCGTGAGCAGGTGGCGGAGGGTGACCCGGTCGACGCCGTCGCCGAGCGCGAGGCCGGTCTCCGCCCCGAGGCCGGCGCCGGCCAGGTACGTCGCGATCGGTTCGTCGAGGTCGACCAGGCCGTCGTCGGCGGCGATGCCGGCGGCCAGGACGCAGACGCCCTTGGCGGCGGAGTGGACCTCGCGCCGGACGTCGGGGGTCCAGTGGTGCTCGGCAACGTCGTCCACGGTGCCGTTGGTGCCCGGAGCCGAAGTCCGCGTGCGCACGTGGATGCCGTGTGCGGCGAACCCCGTCGCGTCGATGTGCCGGACGACGGCGTCGAGGATGGTCGCGGCGGTGTGCACACCCCATCTTCTCGTGGCCGGGCGGCTGCGGGGACGGGCAGGGGCCGCCGCGTACCGTCCGGTTCGTGTCCGACGAACAGCCCCGCCGCCCCGATCCCACCCGCGTCGGCGACCAGCCCGCACTCCGGACGGCTTCGGGCTCGAACTGGCTCGTGTGGGGAGCCGTCACGGCCGTCATCGTCGCCGCGGTGATGGTGCTCATGGCGATCCGAGCGCCGGCGATCGGATGGCCGGCGCTGGTGCTCGTCGTCGTGTTGTTCGTGGCGATGGTCGTGGTGCGGACGGCCGTCCGGCCGCAGCGGGCCCGACTCGTCACCCTGGCCGTGCTCGACCTCGGCATCGTGGTCGTCGGACTGGTGGCGACCCTGGCGGTCCTGTACTCGACCCCGGTGGGCTGATGCTGCGGTAGCTTGTTGATAACGCTTCTCACTAAGATGGGGCTCAGCGGCCACACGACGGTGGCCGTTCCATCGACGCAGCCGCAGCTGCTGGGAAGACCGACCCCATGCCAGCACCACACCCCACTGAGACCCTCGACGCCCTCGTGGTCGGAGCCGGACCGGCCGGCGTCGGCACCGGCCTGGCACTCCACGCCGTCGACGGCCTGCTGTTCGGCGTCGTCGAACGCGGCGTCGTCGGGGACACGTTCCGGCGGTGGCCCGAGCACCAGCGGTTCCTGACGCCGTCCTTCACCGGGAACGGGTTCGGGGCCACCGACCTCAACGCGGTCCACCCGCACACCTCACCCGCCTACAGCCTGGGGACCGACTACCCCTCGGGGCCGGAGTACGCCCGGTACCTGCGCGGCGTCGTCGCGGCCTTCCACCTGCCGACCCTGCTCGACACCGAGGTCGAGCGCATCGAGCCGGACGACGACGGCTTCCGCGTGACCACGAGCCGCGGCCCCGTCATCACCCGCAACGTGGTCTGGGCCGGCGGCGAGTTCTCCGACCCGATCCTGCCCCGTTGCGCGGGCACCTCGCTCGGGGTGCACGCGTCCGCCGAGGCAGCCTGGGTGGCGCAGTCCGGACACGTGGTGGTCGTGGGTGGCTTCGAGTCCGGCATCGACCTGGCGTGCCACCACGTCGAGCAGGGGGCGACGGTGACGGTCGTCGACCCGTCCCACCCCTGGGACGCCGGCAGCGGGTCCGACCCGTCGTTCCGCCTCGCCCCGCGGACCCGTCAGCGGCTCGCGGCCGCGCGGGCCAGCGGACGCCTCGCCCTGGTCGACGACGGACAGGTCACCGGCATCAAACGGTCCAGAGAGGGGTTCACCGTCGGCGTCGCCGGACGGACCGCCTTGGTGTCGGACGTGCCACCGATCCTCGCCACCGGGTACGGCCCGGGGCTCGGGCCGGCCGCGAGCCTGTTCGACACCCGCGCTGACGGCTGGCCGCTGCTCACCGAGGACGACGAGTCGACCACCACGCCCGGGCTGTTCCTGGCAGGCACGGCGCTCCGGCACGGTGGGCTGCAGTTCTGCTTCGTGTACAAGTTCCGGCAGCGGTTCGCCCACGTCGCCCGCGTCATCGGCGAACGAGCCGGGCGCGACTGCGGCGCCCTGCAGGAGTGGGACGACGCCGGGATGCTCACCGACGACCTGAGCTGCTGCGGTGTCGAATGCGCGTGCTGATGCCCGCACAGCGGCCCGCCCACCCCGCCGGTGCACGGCTCTGGGCCACCCCCGCGATCGTCGGCGGCGCCATCCTGGTCGGGTCGGTGATCGGCGGGGCCTCCCCCGCGAGCGGCGACGCCATGGGCTCCGTGGTGGACCCGTTGGTGATCACCCTGGTCGTCGCCCTGTTCGTCGACGTCCCGCTGCGCCGCCTCCCACGGACGACGGGCGCGTGGAAGGTCATCGGCATCGCCTGGAGCATGAACTTCCTGCTCGCCCCGCTCGTCGCGTTCCTGCTCACCCGCGTGGCCCTGCCCGGGCACCCCGCCGTCCAACTCGGCGTGATGCTGTACTTCCTGGCACCCTGCACCGATTGGTTCCTGGCGTTCACCCGCCTGAGCGACGGGGACACCGCTGTCGGGGCGACCCTGCTGCCGATCAACATGGTCACCCAGCTGCTGCTGTTCCCGGTGTGGATCACGGTCCTGGGCGGCAACGCCGGCATTGATGCCGTGGGGACCGTCGGCACCCTGCTGCAGTGGTTCGTCCTGCCCGCCGGGATCGCCGTGGTTGTCCGCCTCGGGATCTCACTGCTGCCGGACGGCGCTCGAGCCCGCGCCGCCACCCTGCCCGGCCGCGCGGTTCCCTGGATCGTGGGCGCGATGGTCGCCGGGCTCTTCGCCTCGCACATCGCGCTGCTGCTGGCGAACCTGCCGGTGTTCGTCGCCGTGCTGGGGTGCGCGGTGGTCTTCTTCGCCGTCATGTTCATCGCAGCCGAGTGGGCGTCACGCCTCGCCGCCCTGTCGTACCCGCGGTCGGCGCTGCTCGCGATGACGACGGCGGCCCGCAACGCGCCCCTGATGATCGGGCTGACGAGTGCCGCACTTCCCCACCAGGCGCTGGTCACCACGGCGATCGTCGTCGGCATGCTCGTCGAGTTCCCGCACCTGCTCGCGGTCCGCCACCTGCTGCTGCGTCGGCGACGTGGTCAGCACGCCGAGCGACGCCTGCGCGGCACCGCAGCGTGGGGGCACCCGTGACGCATCGGGTCCGACTCGTCGTCGTGCCCACCGAGCGGCGGGTGATCGAGACCGAGCACGACGACCGGCGGACGGCGCTCCTGCTGGCGCTCGGCCAGGTGCCGCTCGGGTGCACGGTCACCGACGTCGACGTGCTGCCGGAACACGAGGACACAGATGGCTGCCCGGCGGAGCCGGACGCGGTCTGAACGGGGCGCTCCGACGGCGCTGGTGCGGCCCGAGACGGTCGCGACGCCGGACGGGAGGCCCGTGACAGCCCGCACCGCGCCTCCAGTCCGGTGCAGGTCGCGACCAGTGCACGTGGCCGGCTACGCGCTGTCGGTCACCGTCGGCTGCGCCTGTCGCAGCCCGGTGACCAGGAGGGTCACGATCGTCCGGACGTCGTAGTCGGGGTCCTGGGGACTCCACGCCACCAGGTCGCCCACGGCCCGGAGCAGCTGGTACGGCGGGGTCGGTGCAGCCACCTCGCCGGAGGCCCGCGCGGCGTCGAGCAGCCGGCCGAGCACGGGCACCAGCTCGTCGACGAACAGCGTGTGCAGCGCCGTGAAGCCGTCGGCGTCGCCCTCCCAGACACGCGCCAGGCCGTGCTTGGTGCCGAGGAAGTCGACGAACTGGTGCACCCAGCGCAGCAGGGCGGCGAACGGTGTCGGCTCGGAGTCGAGCAGCGCCGGCCCGGCGTCGACCAGGGCCTCGATCTGGTGCCGGTAGACGGCGACGACCAGGTCCGAACGGGTCGGGAAGTGCCGGTAGAGCGTGCCCACCCCGACACCGGCGGCGGTGGCGACCTCGCGCACCGGTGCGCCGACGCCCGAGGCCGTGAAGACCGCGGCAGCGGCGTCGAGGATCGTGCGCTCGTTGCGCTCGACGTCGCGACGGCGACGCGGCACGGGGTCGGTCGACGGGCTGCTCATGCGTCGATCATCGCACGACACCGACGCGATGCGGAACAATGCTCCGCTTCTTCTTGCAATCCGGATCGTTGTTCCGTATCGTTCCGGAACGTCGCTCCGTTTCGGACGACGATCGCTCCGACCACGGGCGACACCGCATCCCGGAAAGGCCCACATGGCACCCACAGCACCTCGACCGCAGGTCATCAGCGTGCGCCCCGTCACGCTTCCCGCACCCTCGCGCGGTCAGGACCTCGAGGTCCGGATCACCGCACCGACGACCGGCACGGACCTGCCCGTCATCGTCTTCGCCCACGGCTTCGGCCAGTCCATGACCGGCGGCGACCCCCTGGTCGACCACTGGACCGCGAACGGCTTCGTCGTCGTCCAACCGACCTTCCTCGACGCGAAGGCCTACGGTCTGACGCTCGAGGACCCGCGCTACCCGACCCTCTGGCAGACGCGCGTCGACGACCTCGAGCGGGTACTCGACGACCTCGACCAGATCATCGACGCGGTCCCCGGCCTGAGCGGGCGTGTCGACACCGCGCGCCTCGCCGCGGTCGGACACTCGTGGGGCGGACAGTCCGTGGGCATGCTGCTCGGGGCCCGCGTCCTGGACGCCGACGGGCGGCCGGGCGAGGACCGCACCGACCACCGCGTGCGCGCCGGGGTCCTGCTGTCCACCACCGGGATCGCGCGCGGCGACCTCGCGCCGTTCGCGCAGGAGCACTTCGCGTTCATGAGCCCCGACTTCAGCCAGCTGCACACCCCGTCACTGGTCGTCGCCGGCGACCACGATCAGTCCCAGCTCTCGACGCGAGGTCCGGACTGGTTCACCGACGTCTACCACCTGAGCCCCGGCGCGCGGCACCTGGTGACCGTCCACGGCGGCGAGCACCTGCTCGGCGGGATCCAGGACTACGAGTCGACCGCCACCACGGACGAGAGCCCCGAGCGTGTGGACCTCGTCCGCCACACCACGACGGCGTTCCTCCGGACCGAGCTCGGCCTCGACCCCGACGCGTGGTCGGCGATCGCCGACGCCGTCGGCCCTGCTGCCACCGTCGGCCACATCGAATCGAAGGAGCACCACTCGTGAACACCGACCAGCACCCCCTGCCCAGCGGCTTCACCGCCGCGTCCACCGCCGCCGACGTCCTGGACGGCGTCGACCTGACCGGCCGGAACGTCGTCGTGACCGGCGGACACAGCCGGCTCGGCCGCGAGACCAGCCGCGCCCTCGCGGCGGCCGGCGCCGACGTCACCGTCGCCTCCCGTGACGTCGACCGGGCATCCGCAGCCGTCGCCGACATCCCGGGCATCCACGTCGAGGCCCTCGACCTCACCGACCCGTCGTCGGTCGATGCCTTCGCCGCGCGCTGGTCGGCCTCCGGCCGCCCGCTGCACATGCTCGTGAACAGTGCCGCGATGCTCTTCACCCCGGACCGCCGGCTCGACGGCCGCGGCAACGAACTGGCGTTCTCGACGACGCACCTCGGGCACTTCCAGCTCACGCGGGCGCTCCTCCCCGCCCTCCTGGAGGCCCGGGGTGCGCGGGTCCTGACCGTCACCTCCGGTGCGGCGCGGTTCGGGCAGATCCGGTGGGACGACCTGACGTTCGCGCACGGGTACGACCCGGTCACCGCGTACGGGCAGTCGAAGCGGGCGAACGTCCTGTTCACGGTGGAGCTCGACCGGCGGTACGCCGACCAGGGCATCCGAGCCTTCGCCGCGCACCCGGGTGTCATCATCGGACCCGGCCCGCACGACGTTTCCCGGATCGCCTCGTACCGCGAGCAGGGACTGGTCGACGACCACGGGGTGACCGTCATCGACCCCGAGGTCGGCAAGAAGACCGTCGAGCAGGGCGCAGCGACGCTCGTGTTCGGTGCCGCGAGCCCGCTGCTCGACGGCGTCGGCGGGGTCTACCTCAAGGACAGCGACGTCGCCGTGATCGACGACCGGGTCCTGCCCCTCACAGCGGACCGCATCCCGTCCGACGCGAACTCGGCGATGGTCGACGCCGACGATGCCCGGCGCCTGTGGGAGGTCAGCGAGGGACTCCTGGTCTGATCGCCGTCGGCCGGGGGCCTCGTCTGCCCACTGTTCTCGTGGTCCTCGCTACTGTGTGACGGTGCTGACCGTGCGGATCGAGAGCCCCCGACAGGACGACGTCCTGCACCTGCTGCAGCAGGGCGACGACTACGGACTGAGCCTCTACCCGGCCGAGAACTACCACGCCCTCGACGTCGACGACCTGGACCAGCCCGACGTCACGTTCCTGGTGGCGCGCGAGGACGGCACCGCCCTCGGCACGGTGGCGCTCGTCGACGCCGGCGACGGCACCGGCGAGGTCAAGCGCATGTTCGTGAGCGACGCCGCGCGTGGGCTCGGCGTGGGGACGCGGTTGCTCGACGCCCTGCACGACCGGGCCCGCGCGGTCGGTATCGGGACCGTCCGGCTCGAGACCGGTCTGCCGCAGGCCGCGGCGATCGCGCTGTACCGGAAGGCCGGGTACGCGGACATCCCCCGGTTCGGCCCGTACGTCGACGACCCGACGAGCGTGTGCATGGAGCAGCAGCTCGTCTGATCGGTGCTCGGTCCCGACGTAGGATCGCGTGTGAGCTCCGAGCACCCCGAACCCAGCGGCATCGACCCCGACGACCTGACCGTCGCGCTCCGGGTGCTCGAGCAGCTGCCGTCGATCGACGAGACGCACCCGGACTTCATCCGGGTCCGCCAGGCCACCGCGAAGATGTTCAAGGCCGTCAAGCGCGCGCACCGTCTCGAGAAGCGCGGCGTCATCGCCGAGGCCGACCGCCGAGTGATCGCCGCCACCGCCACCGGGGCCGCCGACCGGATCGACGACGAGACCCGCGGCGTCCTGATCAGCGCCTCGACCGCGTCGACCACCGCGGGCACGCTGCTGAAGGCACGGCCCTGCTACATGTGCAAGCAGCACTACACGGTCGTCGACGCGTTCTACCACCAGCTCTGCCCGGCGTGCGCCCGCATGAGCCACGCGAAGCGCGACGCCCGGACGGACCTGACCGGCAAGCGGGCACTGCTCACCGGCGGTCGCGCGAAGATCGGCATGTACATCGCCCTCCGGCTGCTGCGCGACGGGGCCCACACCACCATCACCACGCGGTTCCCCCGCGACGCGGTGCGCCGGTTCGCGAGCCTGCCCGACTCCGCCGACTGGATGGACCGTCTGAAGGTCGTCGGCATCGACCTGCGCGACCCCGCGCAGGTGATCGGGCTCGCCGAGGACGTCGCCGCGTCCGGTCCCCTCGACATCCTGATCAACAACGCCACCCAGACCGTGCGCCGGTCGACCGGCGCCTACCAGCCGCTGGTCGACGCGGAACTCGCGCCGCTGCCCGACGGACCGCTGCCCGAACTCGTGACCTTCGGGCACACGAACGACCAGCACCCGCTGGCGCTCGCCCGCTCGGTTGCCGCGCACCCGATCCTCGCGGCCGCCGCAGCCCGAGCCGACGAGCTGACCGAACAGGCGATGGCGCCGGGGTCGAGCTCGCTCGAACGGCTCGCCCTGGGCACCGCGATCGACGCCGGCGGCCTGGTCCCCGACCTGCACGACGAGAACTCGTGGACCCAGCAGGTGGACGAGGTCGACCCGCTCGAGATGCTCGAGGTCCAGCTGGCCAACACCACGGCGCCGTTCATCCTCATCTCGAAGCTCCGCCCCGCCATGGCCGCGAGCACGGGACGCCGCACCTACGTGGTGAACGTCAGCGCCATGGAAGGGGTGTTCGGCCGCGCCTACAAGGGGCCGGGGCACCCGCACACGAACATGGCGAAGGCCGCCGTGAACATGCTCACCCGCACGAGCGCGCAGGAGATGTTCGAGACCGACAACATCCTGATGACGAGCGTCGACACCGGCTGGATCACCGACGAACGGCCGCACCCCACGAAGGTCCGGCTCGCCGAAGAAGGCTTCCACGCGCCACTCGATCTGGTCGACGGGGCAGCCCGCGTCTACGACCCGATCGTCCGGGGCGAAGCCGGCGAGGACGTGTTCGGTGTCTTCCTGAAGGACTACGCGCCGAGTTCGTGGTGACGAGCGGCTGACCGTTGGATCCGTCACCATCCGCACAGGATCGACATCGGATCAATCCGTTCAGTCAACGTCAGCGGAGCCAACCCGGAGTTCTGAAATGCTGGAAGTCTTCTTCCTCTCGTCCATGGACAGCAAGCGGTTCTCGACCGTCTTCCGGTGCAGGGTGGAACGACCGATCGAGCTGCCGAACGGTCACCATGCGCTGATGGTGAGCTGCGATCCGCCGTTGAACGGTCAGGAACTCGGCCACCCGCTCGGCGTCGGAGAGTTGTTGCTCTGGAGTCGGTTCGAGGACGAAGACCTCTGGACGTTCCCCGCCTTCCCGCACTTCGTGCAGATCAGCCTGCCTGACGCGGACGTGCGTCTCCATGCCATGCCCGCGAGCATCGCATGGGGCGAGATCTACAAGACCGAAGCAGACGCGCACGCCCATGAGATGAGCGCTCGCCCGCGCTCCTCGCCCGAGTGATTGAGTTACTCGGCAAGCGCCACCAGTCACGCGAACCTCGCGACGAGGCAGCAGGAGGCGATCCGATCGAGGTCACGACCATGCCCCTGGACATACCAGTGGCGGCCTGACCCCGCTGAAGATGCCACGGGAGGTCCGAGCACGTCCGGAGGCTCCACGGAGCGAACACACCGAACCGATTCCGTCGATAGACCGATCACCCCGTCGTCCGCTCCGCCTCCAGGATTCGAACCCGGACCTAACGGCACCAAAGGCCGTCGTGCTGCCATTACACCAAGGCGGAACACACCCGGAGGTGCTCCTCCATCCTCCCACGACCGACGAGGCTGGCTGTCCGCTCCGGGTTCGGCCAAGATGGAGAGATGCCGCATGAGGACGAGGTCGATCGCATCGTCGCGGCGTGGGGTCGTGAGCGTGCCGACCTCGACTTCGGCCCGCTCGAGGTGCTGTCCCGCGTGGACCGGCTTGCCCGGCACCTGGACCGCGCCAGGCGGACGGCGTTCGACGCGAGCGACATGGAACCGTGGGAGTTCGACGTCCTGTCGGCACTGCGGCGGGCGGGTGAGCCCTACGAGCTGAGCCCGAAGACCCTGCTGCAGCAGACCCTGGTGTCGAGCGGCACGATGACGAACCGGGTGGACCGCCTGGCGGCCCGCGGCTTCGTGGGGCGACGGACCGACCCGAAGGACGGCCGCGGCATCCTCGTCTCGCTGACGGGCAAGGGCCGGGTGGCGGTGGACGCGGCGATCGCAGACCTGCTGGCTGCCGAGCGCGACATCCTGTCCGGGGTCTCCGCCGACGAGCAGGGCCAGTTGGCCGGGCTGCTCCGCCGACTCATCCTGGGCCTCGGGGACTGACCGACAGCGTGACACGCGCCGAGCGGCCCCGGCGTAGCGTGCGCCGCATGCACGCCATCACCCTCGCCGTCGCCGACGTCGCTCGATCGGTCGAGTTCTACCGCGCCCTGCTCGGCATCGAGGGCAGCGGCGTCATCGGCACCGAGTACCCCGCCACCGAGACGCAGGCCGGCGGCACCACGGCGATGTTCACCCTCGACGACGGCCTGATCGTCAGCGTCTACGGCCGGGACGACATGGCGAAGGACTCCGGCGTGCAGCTGGCCACGGCACCGAGCAGCACGATCGGGCACTTCACGAGCAGTCAGGCCGAGGCCGAGGCGTTCCTCGAACGGGCGCAGGCAGCGGGCGCCACGATGCCGGAACCGCCGTACACGCGCCCGTGGGGCATGTGGTCCGGCTTCTTCCAGGACCCGGACGGCCACCTGTGGGAGGTCGTGGCGAACCCCGGCGGCGGGGCCCCCGAGGACACCACCCCGACGGACAACGGCCAGGACGCGGTCGACCCCGCGTCCGTCGAGTAGACCGCCTCAGACCCCGAGCAGCTCCGCGACCTCGAGCCAGCGCTCCTCGAGCTGCTCGACCTCGGCCTCGAGCGCAGCGAGCTTCGCCTGCAGTTCGCCGAGTCCGGCGTAGTCGGACTGGTCGTGCGTCGCGAACTGGTCGAGCAGCTTCTTGCGGTCCGCGCCGACCTTCGCGATCTTCCGGTCGAGCGCCGACATCTCCTTCTCGGCCGTCCGCCGGTCCGCTCCCGACAGGGCGGACGCACCGGCGGCAGTCGACCCGGCCACGGCACCGGCCGAGCCGGTCCCGCCCACGGTGTCGGGCCTCCCGGCAGACGCGGCGGCAGCCGCAGAGGCGGTCCCGCCACCGGTGCCGGCCTCGCGCAGACGCATGTACTCGTCGACGCCGCCGGGCAGATGGCGCAGGTGCCCGCCGAGCACGGCGTACTGCTGGTCGGTCACGCGCTCGAGCAGGTACCGGTCGTGGCTGACGACCAGCAGAGTGCCGGGCCAGGTGTCGAGCAGGTCCTCCATGGCGGCGAGCATGTCGGTGTCGAGGTCGTTGGTGGGCTCGTCGAGGATGAGCACGTTCGGCTCGTCGAGCAGGATGAGCATGAGCTGCAGGCGCCGCTTCTGCCCACCGGACAGGTCCTTGACCGGCGTGGAGAGCTGCTCCGAGGTGAAGCCGAGCCGCTCGAGCAGCTGCGACGGCGTCATCTCCTTGCCGTCGGCGACGTAGCTCGTCTTCTTGCGGGCCACCACCTCGCGCACGCGGTCGTCGGCGAACTGCTGCAGGTCGGCGAGCTGCTGGTCGAGGACCGCGACCTGCACCGTCTTGCCGGTCTTCACCCGCCCGCTCGTCGGCTGCAGCCGCCCGGAGACCAGGTTGAGCAGCGTGGACTTGCCGGCGCCGTTCGGGCCGAGGATGCCGGTCCGCTCCCCCGGAGCGATGCGCCACTCGATGCGGTCGAGGATCTGCGTACCGTCGAACGAGACACTCACGTCGAGCAGGTCGACGACGTCCTTGCCGAGGCGCGCGGTCGCCGTCCGGGACAGCGCGACCGTGTCGCGGATCGGCGGGACGTCGTCGATCAGGGCGTTCGCCGCGTCGATGCGGAACTTCGGCTTGCTCGTGCGGGCCGGGGCACCGCGGCGGAGCCACGCGAGCTCCTTGCGGGCCAGGTTCTGGCGGCGCTGCTCGATCGTGGCCGCCTGCCGGTCACGCTCCACGCGCTGCAGGATGTACGCGGCGTAGCCACCTTCGAAGGGGTCGACGACGCCGTCGTGGACCTCCCACGTGTCGGTCGACACCGCGTCGAGGAACCACCGGTCGTGCGTCACGACGACCATGCCGCCCTGGTTCGACGACCAGCGGCGGTTGATGTGCCCGGCGAGCCACTCGATGCCCTCGACGTCCAGGTGGTTGGTCGGCTCGTCCAGGAACAGGACGTCCCAGTCGCCGACCAGCAGCCGCGCGAGGGCCACACGGCGACGCTGCCCACCGGACAGCTCGTCGACGCTGACGTCCCACGGGATGTCCGAGACCAGACCGCCGATGATGTCGCGGATCTTCGGGTCACCGGCCCACTCGTGCTCCTCGAGGTCGCCGACGACGGTGCTGCCGACGGTCGCGCCCTCGGGCAGGATGTCGCGCTGGTCCAGGTAGCCGATGGTCAGCCCGCGCCGGTGCGTGACGCGGCCGCCGTCCGGCTCGAGGCGCTGGGACAGCAGTGCGAGGAGGGTCGACTTGCCGTCGCCGTTCCGGCCGACGACGCCGATCCGGTCACCCTCGTCGATGCCGAGGGTGACGTTGTCGAAGACGACCTTGGTGGGGAACTCGAGATGCAGGTTCTCGGCGCCGAGGAGATGTGCCACGCGTCAAGGGTAGGTGGCGCGGCGGGGTGGTGGGTGCGGGGCGGGTGGTTCGGGTGTTCGGCCGGCTCTGGTCGCACGGTGCGCGCTTGTTCGAGTGGTGCGAGGTTGCCCGCTCGGTGCGAGCCTGTAGCGGCACACGGAGCGCGCAACCTCGCACCAGCCGACAGACCGCGCACGGTGCGTCGGCGAGGCGGCGCTCCGCGCGTCGGTGCGACGGCCTGGAGGCCCGGGTCAGCTCGCGGGGGCCGCGTCGCCTTCGCCCGCGGCCTCCTTTGCACGCTTCAGGCGGGCCTGCGCCTCCCAGTACTCGATCTCGCGCTCGAGCTCGGCGAGCTCCTGCTCCGTGCCGGTCACGCGCTTGGCGCCGTGCGCACTGCGGGCATCGCCGAGGGTGGCGTACCGGTCCTCGTGGCGGGTCGGCTCGATGTAGCGACCGTGGTTCCGTTCGCCCGGAGCCCAGTCGTGGCCGATGGCGAACCAGACGATGCTGCCGACGACGGGGACCAGGATCACGAGGATCACCCACGCGATCTTCGGCAGGCCGCGGATCTGGTCATCCGTCTTCGTCAGGATGTCGATCAGGGCGAAGACCAGCAGGATGACGGTGATCCCGGGCAGCAAGACGCTCATGTTCGCGATTCTATGGATCCGCTTGGAGTCTCACCATGCCCCGAACGAGCGTCCCGGTTGCGAAGGTGCACAGGGTGGGGGCCGGTCACAGCGCCGCGACCCACTCGTCCGTCCCGTCGGTGAACCGCTGGTGCTTCCAGATCGGCACGCGCTCCTTCACCAGGTCGACCAGGGCACCGCACGCGGCGAACGCCTGAGCCCGGTGCGACGACGACACCGCTGCGGCGAGCGCGACGTCACCGATGCCGAGCGCCCCGACCCGGTGCAGCACGGCGATCCGGACGTCGGGGTGGTCCTCGGCGATGGTCCGGGCGACCTCGGTGATGACGTCGCCGGCGCTGGGGTGCCGCTCGTAGTCGAGCGCCGTGACGCCCTTGCCACCGTCGTGGTCACGGACGATGCCGGCGAAGGTCACCACGGCGCCGTCCTGCTCGGTGGCCACCACGGCTGCGACCTCGTCGACGCTGATGTCGCGGTCGACGACGTCGGCCAGCACGACCCGTGCGGTGGCCTCGGTGCTGCTCACGAGGCGCTCCGCGGGGCGTGGCCCTCGCCGTGCACCTGGGCGACGACGTGGTCGAGCACACCGTCGAGCACGGCGAGCCCGTCGGACACCCCGCCGCGCGACCCGGGCAGGGTGACGAGCAGGCACCCGGCGTTCGTGACCCCGGCGACGCCGCGGGTGAGCAGCGCGGTGGGGCCGGCACCCGCGAGCCCGCGTCGACGGATCTCCTCGGTGATGCCGGGCAGTTCGAGGTCGATCAGCCCCGCCACCGCCTCGGGGGTCCGGTCGGTCGGGGTGACCCCGGTGCCGCCGGTGGTGATGACGACCCGTGCGTCGGCCAGGAGTTCGGCGGTGACGGTCTCGGTGATCGCGCCGCCGTCGGGGACGATGATCGGGTCGCTCGTGGTGAACCCGCGGTCGCGTAGCCAGTCGACGATGACGGGTCCGGTGCGGTCGAGTGCGGGGTCGGCGGCGGCCTGCGTGGACACCACGACGACGGCGGCCCGGCCCTTGGTCGGCTCGGCGGTCATCGGTTGCTCCAGTCCCCGGAGCGCCCGCCGTGCTTCTCGAGCACGCGCACGTCCGTGATCACGGCCGCTCGGTCGACGGCCTTCACCATGTCGTACACCGTCAGGGCGGCGACGCTCGCCCCGGTCAGGGCTTCCATCTCGACGCCGGTGCGCGAGGTCGTGCGGACCGACACCTCGATCAGCACGCGGTCGTCGGTGCCGGTGATGTCGACCTGCACGCCGGCGATCGGCAGCGGGTGACACAGCGGGATCAGGTCGGAGGTCTTCTTCACCGCCATGATCGCGGCGATCCGGGCGGTGCCGACGACCTCGCCCTTGGGCAGCGAGCCGTCGAGGATGCGTGCGACGACGTCGGGACGGGTGACGACGGTGGCGGTGGCGTTGGCCGACCGGTCGGTGACGTCCTTCGCGGAGACGTCGACCATGTGCGCGCTGCCGTCGGCACGGACGTGCGACAGCTGGTCGGAGGCGGACGGGTCGGTCATCGGAGGCTCCAGACGGTCAGGGGGTCGCCGACCTCGACGGTGTCGACCCCCACGGGGACGTGCACCAGGTGGGTGGCGGCGGCGTAGTGCACGAGCAGGTGCGAACTCGGCCCACCGACGAAGTGCACGGCCCCGTCCTGCACCCGGCCGCGACGGACCTGGTGCTTGCCGACGGGTGAGCCGGCAGCGGACGCCGCCGGCAGGACCTGCGTGGGGCGGTCCGGCACGAGTCCGACAGCGGCGGCGAGCAGGGGGCGCAGGAACACCTCGAACGAGACGAGCGCCGACACCGGGTTGCCGGGGAAGGACACGACCGGTACGGCGCGACCTTCTCCGGACACGACACTGCCGAACGCCTGCGGCCCACCGGGTTGCATCGCGACCGGCGTCACCGCGAGTCCGCGGGGTTCGAGCGCCTGTCGGACGACCTCGTACGCCCCGGCGCTGATGCCCCCGGTGGTCAGCACGAGGTCGGCCCAGTCCCCCACGGCCGCATCGAGCGCCCGGTCGAAGGCAGAGACGTCGTCGGGAACCCGGACGGCCCGCGAGTCCGCACCGACCTGAGCCAGGGCGGCCCGGAGCGCGATGCCGTTGGCGTCACCGATGGTCGCCGCGTCCGTGTCGGCGCCCTGCAGCTCCGAGCCGGTCGAGACGACGAGGACCCGCAGTGGTCGGCGCACCGACACGGTCGTCACCCCCGCAGCAGCCAGGGCCCCGAGCAGCGCCGGCGTGACCGCGGAACCGGCCGGAGCGAGCTCGGCACCGGCGGGCAGGTCGCTGCCGGTGACCCGCACGAACGTGCCGGCGGTCAGGTCAGCGGGCGCCGTCACCCGGGGCAGCTCGAGCGCCGCCGGGAACGCGCCGGGCTCGGTCGCCTCGACCGGGAACACCGCGTCGGCGCCGGTCGGGATCCGTGCACCGGTCATGATCGGCGCGGCCGTGCCGGGCTCGAGCGGTTCGGGCACCACGCCGGCGGGGATCGGTTCGACGACCCGGACCTGCTGCCCGGCCTCGGCGACCCGCACCGCGAACCCGTCCATCTGGCTGTTGTCGAACGGCGGCAGCGGAACGGGCGACAGGACGGCGGCCGCGAGCACGCGGTGTGCGAACCCGGCCCCGAACCCCGCGCCGACGAGTTCGTCGATCGGTAGTTCTTCTGCTCCGAGGCCCGCCACCACCGGGGCGAGCAACGCCGCCACGTCGTCGCGGTGCTGACCGATCGTTCGCACAGGTGCCTCCGAACAGGGGTTGGTGGCGCCGTTCCCGGTTCGCCCGGTGGCGCCGTCAGTAGCGTATCCAGCGCGCAGCCCGCGCCGACGACCAACCGGAGGACCTGTGGAGAACGACGAAGCCGTGACGATCGGTGTCATCGGAGGCTCCGGCCTCTACCAGCTGTTCGAGGAGGGCACCGCCGACGAGCTCGACGTCCCGACCCCGTTCGGCCCGACGTCGAGCCCGATCAGCATCGGCACGATGGCCGGACGACGGGTCGCGTTCCTGACCCGCCACGGCCGTGAGCACTCCGTCGCCCCGCACCGCATCAACCACCGTGCGAACGTCTGGGCGCTCCGTTCGCTCGGCGTCCGCGCGATCGTGTCCTCGAGTGCCGTGGGCGGCCTGCACCCCGACTACGCCCCGGGCACCTTCGTCGTGACGGACCAGCTCATCGACCGCACCTGGGGCCGCGCCGACACGTTCTTCGAGGACGACGTGCAGCACCTGTCCTTCGCCGACCCGTTCGACCCGACGCTCCGCCGCGCGGCGATCGACGCCGTCGCCGGGCTCGACGTGCCGTTCCGTCCGACCGGCACCTGCGTCGTCATCCAGGGTCCCCGGTTCTCCACCCGCGCCGAGTCCGTCTGGCTCCGCCAGGCCGGCGGCCACACCATCAACATGACGATGACGCCCGAGGTCCCATTGGCCGCCGAACTCGGCATCGCCACGGTGAACATGTCGTTCGTCACCGACGCCGACGCCGGACTGGCCCCGACCGAGGACGAGGCCGCAGCCGCCGCCAGCGGCCCCGACGTCGACGACGCCGGTGCCGTCGTCACCCACGCCCTCGTCATGGAACGCCTCGCCCGCGCCAACGAGGTCATCGTCCGCGCCATCGGCCAGATCGTCGCCGCCATCCCCGCCGACTTCACCCCGCGCGAACTCGTGCCGACCAGCGCGAGCGCCAGCATCATGCAGGCCCAGCCCACAGGCCCCACCGCCACGCAGGCCCAGCCCGCCGCCACCGCCACCACAGGCGCCACCGCATGACCCGCCTCCTCGTCACCGGCGGCGCCGGCTTCATCGGCTCCGCGATCGTCCGCCGCGCCCTGGCCGACGGCCACGAGGTCCGCGTCCTCGACTCCCTGCGCGACGACGTGCACGGTGACCCCGCCGAGGTCATCCACGCCCACCAGCAGCAGGGCATCGCGTTCGTGCACGGCGACGTCCGCGACCGGGTCGCCCTCGACGCCGCCCTCGACGGCATCGACGTCGTGTGCCACCAGGCCGCGAAGGTCGGCCTCGGCGTGGACTTCCAGGACGCCCCCGACTACGTCTCGTCGAACGACGCCGGCACCGCCCACGTCCTCGCCGGCATGGACCGGCACGACATCGGCCGGCTCGTCGTCGCCAGCTCGATGGTCGTCTACGGCGAGGGCGCGTACACCACCGCCTCCGGCGAGCCGACCCGTCCGCCGGCCCGCCGCCGCGAGGACCTCGACGCCGGCCACTTCGACCCCATCGGCCCCGACGGTCAGCCCCTGCTGCCCGGCCTGATCGACGAGTCCGCCGCGCTCGACCCCCGCAACGTGTACGCGCAGACGAAGGTCGCGCAGGAGCACCTCGCCTCCAGTTGGGCCCGTGCCACGGGCGGCCGCGCGATCGCGCTCCGCTACCACAACGTCTACGGGCCGGGCATGCCGGCGAACACCCCCTACGCCGGTGTCGCGTCCCTGTTCCGCTCGGCGCTGGCCCGCGGCGAGGCACCCCGGGTCTTCGAGGACGGCGCCCAGCGACGCGACTTCGTGCACGTCGACGACGTCGCCGGTGCGAACGCCGCCTCCATCGCGGCGACCGCCGACCTGCCGTCGGACACGTTCCGCGCGTACAACGTCGGCTCCGGCACCGTGCACACCATCGGCGACATGGCCGCCGCGATCGCCGGACCCGACGGCCCGCAGCCGGTCGTCACGGGCGAGTACCGCCTGGGCGACGTCCGCCACGTCACCGCGAGTTCGGCACGCATCGCCGCCGAGCTCGGCTGGCACGCCGAGGTCGACTTCGAGGCCGGCATGCGCGACTTCGCGACGGCACCGCTCCGCAGCGCCGTCCGCTAGCCGGAACGCGTGAGCGGGCCGGTCGGCGCGAGCGACGCCTGAGAGCACGGCCAGCCACCGGACGGGAGGGCCGTGACGGCCCCGCCCCGCGCCTCCCGTCCGAATTCCCCGCCCCCACGGCCCCGCAGGACGCCGTCGTGTCGGCACCATGCCCCCTGCTGCGTGAGACGCCGCCGCATCCGGCGGCGTCTCGACGACACGACGGCGTCTTGCGGAACCACTCGCGGAACACACGCGCGCACCCTGTCCCCCGTTCTGGGGACCGGACGCGGATCGAGCGCGCTGAACGACCAGGACCCGGCAGTTTCCTGTACCCCGCAGCGCGTCGTCGTGTTGTGTCGAGTGCATGCCAGGACAGACCCGTCGATCCGACCGACCGCACCGAATGACGGACATGACTGTCGACGTGATCCTGCCGTGCCTCGACGAGGCGGACGCCCTGCCGAAGGTCATCGCGCGCCTCCCCACGGGTTACCGGGCCATCGTCGTCGACAACGGGTCGACCGACGGATCGGCCGACGTCGCCCGCGCCCACGGTGCCCTCGTGGTGACGGAACCCGTCAAGGGGTTCGGTTCGGCGTGTGCCGCCGGGGTCGCCGCGGCAACCGCCGACTTCGTCGCGTTCTGCGACGCCGACGCCTCGATGGACCCGGCCGAGCTCCCGCCCCTGGTCGACCGCGTGGCCAGTGGCCGCGTCGACCTGGCACTCGGCCGTCGCGTCCCGACCGGCCGCGGCGCGTGGGCCCCGCACGCGCGGTTCGCGAACCGCGTCCTCGCCGTCCTGATGCACCGCGCGACCGGCTACCGCCTGCGCGACCTCGGCCCGATGCGTGTGATGCGCCGCGAGGACCTCGTCTCCCTCGACCTGCGCGACCGCCGCAGCGGCTACCCGCTCGAGATGGTCCTGGCCGCGCACGCCGCCGGCTGGCGCGTCGACGAGTCCGACATCGGGTACGCGCAGCGCATCGGTGACAGCAAGGTCACCGGCACGCTCCGCGGCACGATCAACGCGGTGCGGGACATGTCCCGTCTGCTCCGTGCGTACCGCCGGGAGGCCCATGTCCGGGTCGTCGCACCGGGGCCGCTCCGCCAGGCGGCGGAGTCCACCCCCGTGGTCGAGGAGGCCCGCTCGTGACCGCCACCCACGCCAGCGACGCTCCGCGCGCCGACGTCACCGTCGCCGTCGTGGCGAAGGAGTGCCTGCCCGGCAAGGTGAAGACCCGGCTGACGCCGGCGCTCTCGCCCGAGGGCGCCGCACGCGTCGCGTCCGCGAGCCTCGCCGACACCCTGGCGACCGTCCGCGCACTGCCCGCGGCCCGCCGGGTCCTGTTCTTCGACGGCGATGTCGTGCCCGCCGCGGCCGACGGGTTCGAGGTGCTGCACCAGCCCGGTGGCGGTCTGGACGAGCGCCTCGGGTTCCTGTTCGACGCCGTCGACGGTCCGCTGCTGCTCGTCGGCATGGACACCCCGCAGGTGTCCACCGCGGACCTCGCGCCGGTGTTCGAGGACGCCGCCCGCGACGCCTGGTTCGGCCCGGCCGAGGACGGCGGCTTCTGGTCGCTGTACCTGCGACAGCCCACCGGCGACCTGCTGCGCGGCGTCCCGATGTCGCGTGACGACACCGGAGCCGTGCAGCTCGCACGCCTGACCGATGCCGGACTCGACGTGGGCGTGCTCGGGGAGCTGCTCGACGTCGACACGATCCCGGACGCCGAGCGGGTCGCCGACCTCGCACCCGACTCCGACTTCACCCGGGCACTCCGTGCCGAGACCGTGGGGAGCACCCGATGACCATGCACGCACCCGTCTCGTTCGGTGCCGGCGGCGGCGAGCCGTACGCTCGCGCCCTGCGCACCGACGGCCACCTGCGCCTGACCGACGCCGACCGCCCCGACGCCGTCACCACGATGGACGTCGGCCGTTGGAGCGCCGCCGCCGACCGCGTCGACCGCTCGCTCCTCGACGACGTCGACGGCGGGGTCATCGACATCGGCTGTGGTCCGGGCCGGATGCTCGTCGCCGCACGGTCCCGGGGCATCCCGGCGCTCGGCGTCGACGTCTCCGCCGAGGCCGTGGCCATCGCGCAGCGCGCCGGCGGCACCGCCCTGCAGGGTTCCGTGTTCGACGCCGTGCCCGACGAGGGTCACTGGGACACCGCGCTGGTGATCGACGGGAACATCGGCATCGGCGGCGACCCGACGGCCCTGCTCGCCCGCTGCCGCGAGATCGTACGAGCCGGCGGCCGGGTCATCGTCGAGACGAACCCCGAAGCCGCGGCCGACCGCGTGTACACCGCGCGGGTGGTGGACGCCGACGGCAACGAGAGCGCCGGGTTCCCGTGGGCCGAGGTCGGCCTCGACGCCCTGCACCGGCACGCGGCGGACGCCGGGATGGTCCCGCGGCAGAGCTGGACGGCCGAGGGCCGGAACTTCTGCGAGCTGCTCGCCTGACCGGCCCGCGGCACGATCGACCGTGACATCCGTCACGGTCGATCGTGACACCGGGGCACATCCGCTCCGCGCCCCACGCCGTTTGACTGACCGGACCCGCCGCGCGGACCCCGCGCGGCCCGATCGAGACGAGCACCGTGCGGAAGTCCCTGCGCATCACCCTGATCACCCTCGGCGCACTGGTTGCGGTCCCGGTCCTCGCCCTGGCGACGACGACGGTCGTCAACGTCGTCGCGACCCACGTCGAAGCGTCCGAGATCGACGACTACGGCGAGCGTGTGCCCGTGGACGGCAAGCGGATGAACGTCGTCGTCCGCGGCACCGGCAACTCCGACATCAAGACGATCGTGCTCCTGCCGGGCCTCGGCACCGCCGCTCCCGGGCTCGACTTCGGGCCGCTCACCGACCAGCTCGCCCGGACGCACCGGGTCGTCGCCGTCGAACCGTTCGGCACCGGGCTGAGCGACCAGACCGACGTCCCGCGGACCGCCGCGAACATCACCCGCGAGGTCCACGAGGCCCTGCAGCACCTGCACATCGACCGGTACGTGCTGATGGGCCACTCGGTCGCGGGCATCTACGCCCTGCCCTACACGAAGGCGTACCGCGACGAGGTGACCGCCTTCGTCGGCATCGACAGCAGTGTGCCGCGACAGTCGAGCTGGGACGAGCCGATCCCGACCGGCGCGATCGTCGCCCTCGACCGACTCGGTCTGCTGCGCGCTCTCGGTGGAGCGTCCTCGGACACGTACGGCGATGCCTACGACGACGCGACGAGGCGCCAGATGCAGCTGCTCTCGGCGAAGAACGGTGCCGCCCCGACGATCATCGACGAGATGCGGCACGCGCCGGAGAACTTCCGGTCCGTCGAGGACTCGCGGTTCCCCGCGGACCTGCCGGTGCTGTTGTTCGTGCGGACGAACGACAACGACGTGCCGAACTGGGTCCGGTTGCACGAGCGCCAGGCCGCGAGCGTGGACCACGGCCGGGTGATCGGGCTGGTCGGCGACCACTACCTGCACCACACGCTGTCCGAACGGATCGCCAGGGACACCGACGCGACCCTCGCTACCCTGGGCGCGTGACGCAACCCGGGCAGGAACAGCCCCGCGCCGACGCCGACGTCCGGGTGGTCCGCTGGTCGTCGGTCGCGTCGCTCTGGCTCGTGGTGCTGGTGGGCGGCGGCGTGCAGGTGCTCATCGGGACCGACGGCCCGACGACGGCACGAACCCCCGTACTCGTCGTGCTCACCGCCGCCGCGACGGTGGCGGCGCTCGCATCGATCCCGCTGCTGCTCCGCCCCGCCGGCGAGGCGTCGGCACGCCACCCGGCCGTGCTCGCCCTGCTGGTGCTCGCGGCCGCCACGTGGGTGGTCGCGCTCGTCCCGTCGGCGACCGGCTCCGCGTGGTCGTTCACCCTGGCGATCGCGGGCGGCACGATCGGCTGCCTGCTGCGCGGGTGGGCGCGGGTCACCGTGCTCGCCGGCACCGTCGTGCTGCTCGTCGCGGCGGCCGACGCCCGCGCCGAGCCCGCCGAACTGGTCCTGGTCGGGACCCTCGCGCTCTTCGCCCTGATGCCGCTCAGCGTCGTCTGGATCCACCGCGTCGTGCTCCGGCTCGAAGCCGCTCGTCGCACCGCATCCGACCTCGCTGTCACCGAGGAACGACTCCGGTTCGCCACCGATCTGCACGACATCCAGGGCCATCACCTGCAGGTCATCGCACTGAAGAGCGAGCTCGCCGAACGGCTGCTTCCCGGCGACCCCGAGCGCGCCCGAGCGGAGCTGTCGGACATCCGCATGGTGGCCCAGGCTGCGCTCGAGGACACCCGGGCGCTCGTCGGCGGCTACCGCACGGTCACCGTGGCGGTCGAGGTCCGGAACGCCGCCGCCGTCCTCCGATCGGCGGGGATCGACTGCACGGTGCGCATCGAGACCGCCGGCATGCCCGACCCGGTCGGCGCCCTGTTCGCCGTCGCCATCCGCGAGGCCGCGACGAACACCATCCGGCACAGTCGCGCGACCACCGCGTCGATCGAGCTGCTGCGGGACGGCGACGCCTGGCGACTGACGGTGTGGAACGACGCGCCGCGGCCGTCCGAGCGTCCCGGCACCGGCGCCGGCACCGGCATCGACGGACTCCGACAGCGCGTCGCGCCGAACGGCGGGACGGTCGACGCCGACAGGAGCGAGGACCGTTTCATCCTCCTCGTGCGCATCCCGGTTCCCGCACGAACGGCGGTGCGCCCGTGATCAGGATCGTCATCGCCGACGACGAGGAACTCATCCGTGGAGCACTCGTCGCACTGCTCGGCCTGGAAACCGACCTCGAGGTCGTCGCCGACGTCGCGGACGGGGCAGGAGCCGTGGCCGCGGCCCGGACGCATCGGCCGGACGTCGTCCTGCTCGACCTCGAGATGCCCGTCCTCGACGGCATCGAGGCCGCCCGCGCACTGTCGGACGCGATGCCCACGGTGATCGTCACCCGCCACGCGCGGCCCGGCACCCTCCGGCGTGCGCTGGCCGCCGGTGTCCGAGGCTTCGTCCCGAAGTCCACACCGGCGGCGCGGCTGGCCGAGATCATCCGCGACGTGGCGGCAGGCGAGCGGTACATCGACGCCGGTCTCGCGGCGGCTGCGCTCACCGAGGACGAGAGCCCGCTCACCCCGCGGGAGGCCGACGTCCTGCGCTGCACCCGCGACGGGCTCGCGACGAAGCAGATCGCCCGGGAGCTCTCGCTCGCACACGGCACGGTCCGGAACCACCTGTCGTCGGCGATCGCGAAACTGCACGTCGACAACCGTGTCGCAGCCGCTGCCGTGGCCTGGGACCGAGGGTGGATCTGACCGCAGAACGCACTCTTGTTTTGCATGATGCAAGACAAGTGCGTAGAGTGGTGGTCATCCAGCCGACGGCGTCGCGGTCGCCGGCTCGGTGACCCGCGGACCTCGGCACGACGACGAGGAGCACCCATGCAGAACCGTCAGAACCCCCTGGGCGGCGCCTACGTGACCGGCCTCGAGACCCGCGCCGAGCTCGGCGCCTTCGCCGGCGACGCGACCCGCAGCCCGGTCGGCAGCTACACCGGCACCGGCATCGGCCGAGCACTCGGCCGCTTCGTCGACACGCAGTTCCGCCGTCCCGGCACCGCGACGTCCTCGACGCGCACCGTGACCGGCTCGTTCCGCACGGCGACGGGTTCGTTCCGCACCGCCTGAGGCACCTGCCTCCACAGACCGCGAGCGGTCGTCCGCCCCGGGTGTCCCCCCTCGACCCGGGTGGGGCGGCCGCTCGCTCGCGTTCCCCCGGCCTCCGGTGCACTTCCCCCGAACGCGCCAGGGCGGCCGATGCCAGGATGGACGCATGAACGACCGCGCCGGCACCCCAGCGACCGCAGACGACCTCGTCGACCTCGACGAGCTCCTCGCCGCCTACCACGACCGAGTGCCCGACGTCTCGGTCCCCGAGCAGAAGGTCGTGTTCGGCACGTCCGGACACCGCGGGTCGTCGCTCGACACCGCCTTCAACGACACCCACATCGCCGCGATCACGCAGGCGATCGTGGAGTACCGCCGCGAGCAGGGCACCGACGGGCCGCTCTTCATCGGCCGCGACACCCACGCGCTCTCGGCCCCCGCCGAGCAGACCGCTCTGCAGGTCCTCGCCGCCAACGGCGTGCGCGTGCTCGCCGACAGCCAGGACGGTTTCGTGCCGACGCCCGCGCTGAGCCACGCGATCATCCGCTACAACCGCGCCGGCAACCCGGACACGGCCGACGGCATCGTCATCACGCCGAGCCACAACCCGCCCCGCGACGGCGGCTTCAAGTACAACCCGCCGCACGGCGGTCCCGCCGACAGCGACGCCACGAGCTGGATCGCGAACCGCGCGAACGCGATCATCGAGGGCGGCAACGCCGAGGTGCAGCGCACCGAGGACGCCGCGCCCGAGCGCTACGACTTCCTGAACACGTACGTCGCCGACCTCGAGAACATCATCGACATCGCCGCGATCAAGCGTGCCGGCGTGAAGATCGGTGCCGACCCGCTCGGTGGCGCCTCGCTGCCGTACTGGAACGCCATCCGCGACCACTACGGACTCGACCTGACCGTCGTGAACCCCGAGGTCGACCCCACGTGGGCGTTCATGACGCTCGACTGGGACGGCAAGATCCGGATGGACCCGTCGAGCCCCTCGGCGATGGCCTCGGTGCTCGCTCGCAAGGACGACTTCGACGTGCTGACGGGTAACGACGCCGACTCCGATCGGCACGGGATCGTCACGCCCGACGGCGGACTGATGAACCCGAACCACTACCTCGCGGTCGCGATCGAGTACCTCTACGCGCACCGGCCCGAGTGGCGCGACGACGCCGCGATCGGCAAGACCCTGGTGTCGTCGAGCATCATCGACCGCGTCGCCGAGTCCCTGGGCCGTCGCCTGTGGGAGGTCCCGGTCGGCTTCAAGTGGTTCGTCCCCGGCCTGATCGACGGCTCCGTGGCCTTCGGCGGCGAGGAATCCGCGGGGGCGTCGTTCCTGCGCACCGACGGCACCGCGTGGACCACCGACAAGGACGGCATCATCCTGGCGCTCCTGGCGTCCGAGATCGTCGCCGTCACCGGCAAGACCCCGTCGCAGCTCTACGCCGAGCTGACCGAACGCTTCGGTGCCCCCGTCTACCAGCGCGTCGACGCCGCGGCCTCGAAGGAGCAGAAGGCTCGCCTCGGCAAGCTCGACGGCGACGCCATCACCGCGGACACCCTGGCCGGCGACCCGATCACCGCGAAGCTGTCGAAGGCCCCGGGCAACGACGCAGCCGTCGGCGGCGTGAAGGTCGTCACCGACAAGGCGTGGTTCGCCGCGCGCCCGTCGGGCACCGAGGACGTCTACAAGATCTACGCGGAGAGCTTCGTCGGGCAGGAACACCTCGAGCAGGTGCAGCGCGAGGCCAAGGAAATCGTCGACGCAGCACTGGGCGCGTAGCGCCCTCGTCGGACGGGCTGCGGGTCTCGGACACCGCAGCCCGTCCGCCGGAACCGTGCCGGGCCTCCAGGCCGTGTGCCACCGGGGCCCACTGGGCGTACCGTGACTGCCGATCCACTCAGGAAGCCGTCTCGGTGCGACCGAGCACTTGCGGCAGTTGTAACTTTGCAGGCAGCGCAAAAATCGTTCTGCCAGCGCATCGGTACCCCGGGAGACCCTGCTCATGACCCAGACGGCGACCGCCCCCGCGGCCCCCACCACGGCGTCCAACGTCGTGATGAACCACCGACAGATCCTGTTGGTGATCTACGGCCTGATGGCCGGCATGTTCCTCGGTGCCCTCGACCAGACGATCGTCGGCACCGCGATCCGCACCATCGGTGACGACCTGCACGGACTCGACCAGCAGGCCTGGGTCACCACCGGGTACCTCATCGCGTCGACGGTGACGACCCCGATCTACGGCAAGCTCTCCGACATCTTCGGTCGCCGGCCGCTCTTCATCACCGCGATCGGCATCTTCATCGTCGGTTCGTTCGCGGCGTCGTTCTCCGACTCGATGCTCATGCTCGCCGGGTTCCGCGCGCTGCAGGGCCTGGGTGCCGGTGGTCTGATGTCCCTGCCGCTGGCGATCATGGGCGACATGCTCGCCCCGCGCGAGCGGGCGAAGTACCAGGGCTACTTCCTGGCGGTCTTCGGCATCTCGTCCGTCATCGGGCCGCTCGTCGGCGGCGTCTTCGCCGGCGCGGACCAGCTGCTGTTCATCGCCGGCTGGCGCTGGGTGTTCCTGATCAACGTGCCGATCGGCATCATCGCCCTGTTCATGGTGCTGACGTTCCTGCACCTGCCGAAGTTCGGCGACCGGGGCAAGCCCCGTATCGACTGGTGGGGCGCGACGCTCGTCATCGTCACGCTCGTGCCGCTGCTGCTCATCGCCGAGCAGGGCCGCGAGTGGGGCTGGGACTCCCCCGCCGCCTTCGCCTGCTACGCCATCGGCGCCCTCGGCCTGATCGCGTTCATCATCGTCGAGCGTGCCATGGGCGACGACGCGATCCTGCCGATGAAGCTCTTCGGATCGCGGGTGTTCTCGATGTCCGCGATCCTGTCCGTGCTCGTCGGCTTCGGCATGTTCGGCGCGATGCTGACGATCCCGCTCTACCTGCAGATCGTCAAGGGCGTGACCCCGACCGAGTCCGGGTTCGCCATGCTGCCGATGGTGCTCGGCCTGATGATCTCGTCGATCGCCTCCGGCCAGATAATCTCGCGGACCGGCAACTACCAGGTCTTCCCGATCACCGGAACGGCGTTCACGGCGATCGGCTTCACGGTCCTGACGTTCCTGACCGCCGACCGGCCCCTGTGGTTCCTGATGCTCGGCATGTTCGGCATCGGGCTCGGACTCGGACAGCTCATGCAGACGCTGACCCTCGCCGCGCAGAACTCGGTGTCACCGCGGGACATCGGCGTCGCCACGAGCGCCGCGACGTTCTTCCGCCAGATCGGCGGCACGATGGGCACCGCTGTCCTGCTCTCCGTGCTGTTCACCCTGATGCCGACGAACATCAGCGCCGCGATGCAGAACGAGTCCGACCTGAAGAGCGCGCTCAACGCCGCGATGACGCCCTCGGTCGCGAACGCGTCGAGGAACCAGGGCGTGATGGACGAGATCTGGTCGAAGATCGTCGACCCGGTGCAGAAGAAGGTGCAGGACGGTCTCGACCAGGGCACCGCGCAGGCGAAGCAGGCCGCCGACGCCGCCGTGACCAAGCAGGTGACGGCAGCCGTGCAGCAGCAGGTCGCCGCGGGGACCGTCCCGGCCGCCGCAGCGGACACGATCATCGCCCAGCAGGTCGACGACGCCAAGCCCGCAGCCGAACAGCAGGCGCTCGAGACGGCGGCCACGAAGGCGAACGCCTCGGTCGTCGACGGCACGCTGCAGATCGACTACTCCGACAAGGGGCAGCGGGAGAACGTCGTCGACCAGGTCGCCCCGACGCTGATCAAGCAGCTCAAGAGCGGCGACTCGGCCGCGAGCTCGTCCACCGACTCGGCGACGAGCGACACGTCGTTCCTGAACGGGGCGGACCCCCGGCTGAGCCGTCCGTTCCTGGTCGGGTTCAGCGACTCGGCCGTCCGTGTCTACTACGTCGGCCTCGCGGTGATCCTGCTCGCGTTCGTGCTGACGTGGTTCTTCCGGGTGCCGCCGCTCCGCAAGACCTCGGCGCTGCAGGAGCAGGCCGATGCCGCGCGCACGGCAGCCGGTGCGGGGTCGGACGGGAGGGCCGCTGCAGCCGCTGCCGCCGCCGCACCTGGAGCCGGTCCGGTGCCGACGGGGTCGTTCCCGACCTCGCCCGACGTTCCGACGTCGCCGGACGTGCAGCCTCGGTCCGCCCGGGCCACCGGGGCGTCGGACGTCTCGGTGCTGCCGCACGGGGTCGACGACACCCGCGCGCCGCTGCCGAACGCCACGACGCACGGTGCACACTCGGCGGCTGCGCCGGTCGACGAGCCCCCGACGACGACCGGTGCCATCCGGACCCGGGCTGCCCACGCCGCCCCGGTCGTGGAGCCGGACGCCCACGGGGCCGGAGCCGATGCGGCGGAGGCGAGCCGCGCCTCCCGGCCGGACGCTGACGACGCGCACGCGCACGGGCGGCACTCCGCGGAGTAGTCGGCGCTGGCGCTCGCTCGCTGATGCCGAACGACGAGGTCGCTGTCGCACGACAGCGACCTCGTCGCATCTGCGCGCGTGCAACTGTTGCGGCCGCGCGGGAGCGACACCGTCGACGTCGTACGACATCGACATCGTCGATCCCGTGCGGAGGCTACGAGCGCTCTCGCTCGCGCATCTCGACGTAGTCCCCGGCAGCGCACGCCGAGGTGCCACTGACTGTGTCGCCCCCGCCGAGGTCGGAGGACTGGAACCCGATGTTCGCCACGCCGTCCCCGCTGCCGTCGACGCCGCTGGAGGACGCGTCGGCATCGGAGAACCGCTTCGTGTCGAGTCCGCGCTCGCCCCACAGCTTCTCGAGCGTCCGGATCCCCTGCTCGACGTCGCCGCGATCAGCACGGGACTTGATGTACGTGTAGTTCACACCCTCACCGACGCCGCGCTCGTCCTCGCACGTGCCGAGCCGCGGCCCTTCCTGGGCCGTCCACGTCCCTCCGAGCGCATCGGTCGTGTCGTCGACGAGCTGCTGGATGCTGCGCTTCGCATCGGCCGGCTCCTGGGTCGGTCGGTTCTCCATCTGTCCTCCAGAACAGCCGGCAGTCGTGCCGACGATCGCGATCGTGGTCACGGTGACTGCGATCCACTGCTTCAGGGCGGTCATCGGCGTCGGTTCTCCCTCGGGTCGTCGGGTCGTTGGGTCGTCGGGTCGTCGGGTCGTCGGGTCGAGGGAGCCGTTGCCGTTCTCGGTGCCGCGCCTCAGACCGCCGGCGCCGCGTCCCCCGCCGCTGCCGCCGGTGCTCCAGCCACCTCGAACGACGCACCCGGCAACCGCCTCCGCATCACGTCGATCGCCGCGGGGTTGTCGTCCACCAGCACGTACCGCCGCCCCAACGCCTGTGCCACGGCGCCCGTGGTCCCACTGCCCGCGAAGAAGTCGAGCACCCAGTCCCCCTCGCGTGAGGACGCCTGCACGATCCGCCGCAACACCCCCTCGGGCTTCTGCGTGGGGTAGCCGGTCTTCTCGCGGCCGGTCGGCGAGACGATCGTGTGCCACCAGACGTCGGTGGGCAGCTTGCCGCGCTCGCGCTTCTCGGGGGTGACGAGACCCGGCGCCATGTACGGCTCGCGGTCGACGGCCTCGGAGTCGAACCAGTACCGCGATGGGTCCTTCACGTAGACCAGGATCGTGTCGTGCTTGGTGGGCCAGCGCGTCTTGGACTTGGCACCGAAGTCGTAGGCCCAGACAATCTCGTTCAGGAACGACTCACGGCCGAACAGCGCGTCGAGCAGCACCTTGGCGTAGTGCGACTCGCGGTAGTCGAGGTGCAGGTACAGCGTGCCGTCGGCGGCGAGCAGCCGCCAGGCCTCGATGAGTCGGGGCTCGAGGAACGACCAGTAGTCCTCGAACCGGTCGTCGAAGCGCATCAGGTCGCCGCGCACCCGCTCGTAGGTCCGGCCGTGGAATCCCATCACGGGACCGTCGGCCTTCGGCACGGCGGACGTCGCGTGCCGGCGCTGGTACCGGCCGGTGTTGAACGGCGGGTCGAGGTACACCAGCGTGAAGGACCCGTCCGGGTAGGCGGGGACCACGTCGAGGGCGTCGCCGAGGACGACGCGGTCCGGGCCTCGGTCGTCTCCCCTGCGCACGGACCCATTGTCGCGCACCGAGCGAGCACGCTCGACGCACACCGCACCGCACCGCACCGCACCGCACCGCACCGCACCGCACCGCACCGAGCGAACACGCACCGCACGCCCAGGCCCCGGCGTACGGTCGAGTGCATGGCAGCAGCACCCGAGGTCCGCAACGACACCGACAAGCAGCAGTACTCCCTGATCGAGGACGGCGAGGTCATCGGCCTCGCGGCGTACGAGATCGACGGCGACGAGATCCGCTTCGTGCACACCGAGGTCGATCCCGAGCACCGCGGTGGTGGGCACGCGTCGATCCTGGTGCAGCACGCCCTCGACGACGTGCGTGCGAGTTCGTCACGCCGGGTCGTCGCGCAGTGCAGCTACGTGCACGCGTGGATCGAGCGGCACCCGGACTACCAGGAGCTCACGACGCGCTGACGCGAGCGACGCGCTGACGAGCGCGGCGCCCATCAGCTCAGTACGAGCGGTCGTGCGTCCCCACTCGGGCCTCGTGCCGCCCGGCGCTCCGCACCGTCGGCACCCGGATGAGCACGCTGCCGCTGAGCAGGTCGTGGTCGTCGTCCGCCGGTGACGGGGCCTGTTTCGGCAGGCGCGCCTGCCGTTCGTACTCGGCTTGGGTCTCGTGCCGGGTCGGTGCGAACACCTCGTCCAGCATCCCGACCATGCCTCCGGATCCACCGCTCCGCTGGGATTTGTTCGACAGGTCGATCCACCCCATGCGATCGGCGATCCACACCACGACGGCCACGGCGGCCACCGCCCCCAGGAAGATCAACCAGTTCACGGCAGCGACGCTACGTGGGCTGCGCGGCGAGCGGATCAGCCGCGCGGGGGATTCTCATCATCCACACGTCTGGTTCATGAGGTCGAGGCGCACACTCGAACCAGCGGCGGCCGGGACGTCCCCCCTCAGCTCCGGCCGTCGCGTCCATCGTCCATCGGAACGGGGCTCACGGCACCCGCTCGAGCCACTCCTTCGTCGCGAACTTCGTCCGCACCAGCTCCTGCGCCCGCTCCCGCTCGGCCTGGGTGATGTGCCCCTCGGTCGCCCCGTACAGGCGGGTGAAGGTGCCGATCAGCCGCTCGATGATCTCGGCGCGGGACAGCCCCGTCTGCGAGCGGAGCGGGTCGACGCGCTTCGCGGCGCTGGTGGTGCCCTTGTCGCTCATCTTCTCGCGCCCGATGCGCAGCACCTGCACCATCTTCTCGCCGTCCATGTCGTAACTCATGGTGGCGTGGTGCAGGAGCGAACCGGTACCGAGGCGCTTCTGTGCGGCACCGCCGATCTTCCCCTTGGTCGAGGTGATGTCGTTGAGCGGCTGGTAGTACGCCTCGATGCCGAGCGACTTGAGCGCCTCGATCACCCATTCGTCGAGGAACGCGTACGAGTCGGCGAAGGTCATGCCCTGCACCAGGTCGGACGGCACGTAGAGCGAGTACGAGATCACGGCACCGGCGTCCATGAACATCGCGCCGCCGCCGGAGATCCGTCGGACCACCTGCACGCCGTACTTCTCGGCGCCGGCGGGGTCGACCTCGTTCTTGAGCGACTGGAACGAGCCGATCACGACGGCTGGCTGGTCCCACTCCCAGATGCGCAGCGTGGGACCGCGACGGCCTGCACCGACCTCTTCGGTCAGCACCTGGTCGAGCGCGAGGTGCTCGTTCGGGCTGATCGGCCCCTCGTGCACGATCTGCCAGTCGTGGTCGCGCCAGGTCGAGGCCCGCGACAGCGCGCGGCGCACCGCGACGCCGACGGACTCGGGCGTGAAGCCGAGCAGCACCGCATCGGTCGGCAGGGCCGCCCGCACGGCTGCGGCGATGCCCGCGGCGTCGGTGGTGGCGGGGAGCCCGTTCACGGCCGCGTCGATGAGCGGCAGCGCGTCGTCGGGTTCCAGGAAGAAGTCACCCGCCAGGCGGAACTGCTGGATCGAGCCGTCGACGACCTCGAGGTCGACGACGACCAGCTTGCCTCCGGGGACCTTGTACTCACCGTGCATGCCGCAACCCTATTCCGGACGGCCGACTGCCCGGCAGTGGGCCGGCCGTCACCCGGTCGAGCCACGCGACCAGGTCGCCGATGACCTCTGCGCGGTTCGTCTCGTTGTAGACCTCGTGCCGCGCGCCCTCGTACACCTGCACGGTCACGTCGGACAGCCGGCCGCGTCGGCGGTACGCCTGCGCCAGACGCTCGATCGAGCGCGGACCCCCGAGGGTGTCGTCGGAGCCGACCTGCAGCAGCATCGGCAGGTCGTGCGGGATCCCCCGCCGCGGCACCCCGAGCAGCCGGAGGGTGTCGGCGAGCCCGAACAGCCCGATGACGTCGGCCTCGACCGCCAGGGGGTCGAGCGCCATCGCGTCGATGATCGTGCGGTCGCGGGTGAGCCACTCGTACTTGGTGGGTCCCGACCCCGCGTGCCGTGCGTTGAGGTCGCCGCTGTTCATCCAGCCGGGCAGCCGGTAGGCGCTCGCGGACAGGACGACGCCGTCGTAGCGGTCCGACGAGGTGTTCACGATCCGCTGCGCCATGAGCGACCCCCACGAGTGCCCGAGGAGCACGAGCGGCAGCCCGGGTTCGTCGGCCCGCGCGACCGCGCTCATCTGCTCCACCGCGGCGATCGCCGCACGCAGGCCGCCGGGGCCGAGCCGACCGAGCTTGGCGTGGTCGCCGTCCCACTGGGTCAGGCCGGTGCGTCCGTGCCCGCGGTGGTCGTTCGCGTGCACGGTGTAGCCGGCGCGCACCAGGTCCTGCGCGAGCGGTTCGTACCGGAGCCCGTGCTCCCCGACCCCGTGCGCGATCTGCACGACACCCTTCGGCCGTGCCGCACGCCAGGTCGAGTAGACGATCTCGACGCCGTGGGCGTCGGTGAACGAGGCGTCGCCGCGAGCGGCGGAGAAGGTGGGCACACTCGCATCCTTTCAGACACTGCCATCCTCGCAGACGCGCTCCATCCCGGACCTGTTCACCCGGCGTTCACGCAGGGGGTTCCGGGCGGGCCTAGCGTCCTGCGCATGGACGTCATCGTCATCGTCACGCTGGTGATCGTCGTGGCCCTCGTGTTCGACTTCACGAACGGCTTCCACGACACCGCGAACGCCATGGCCACGTCGGTCGCCACGGGAGCACTCAAGCCCCGGACCGCCGTGCTCATCTCCGCCGTGCTCAACGTGGTCGGCGCGTTCCTGTCCACCGAGGTCGCCAAGACCGTCTCGCAGGGCATCATCCGTGAGGGGCAGGACGGCATCCACATCTCCCCCACGATGATCTTCGCGGGGCTCGTCGGCGCGGTGCTCTGGAACCTGGCGACCTGGTACCTCGGGCTGCCATCGTCCTCCACGCACGCGCTCTTCGGCGGGCTCATCGGCGCCTCGATCATCGGGGCCGGTCTGAACTCGATCAGCTGGGCGACGGTGGTGTCGAAGGTCGTCCTGCCAGCGCTGCTCTCCCCGGTCATCGCCGGGGTGATCGCCCTGGTCGCGACGTACCTGGCGTACGTGCTCACGAAGAACGCGACGACGCACGGTGCGGCGACGGGGTTCCGGCACGGGCAGACGATCTCGGCGTCGCTGGTGTCGCTCGCACACGGCACGAACGACGCGCAGAAGACGATGGGCGTCATCACGCTGACCCTCATCGCCGCGAACTACCAGGCCGCCGGCACCGGTCCGGCGCTCTGGGTGATCCTGGCCTGCGGGCTCGCGATCGGCCTCGGCACGTACATGGGCGGCTGGCGGATCATGCAGACCGTCGGCAAGAAGATCTCCGACGTGCAGTCGCCGCAGGGCTTCGCCGCCGAGACCAGCTCCGCCGCGACGATCCTCATCTCGTCGCACCTGGGCTTCGCGCTCTCGACGACCCACGTGACGAGCGGCGCGGTCGTCGGTTCGGGGCTCGGCAAGAAGCTCGCCGACGTGCACTGGTCGGTCGTCGGCCGCATCGTCGTCGCGTGGGTGATCACGCTGCCCGCCGCTGCGGTGGTCGGGGCGCTCGCGACCTGGCTCGCGTCGACCTCGGCCTTCGGGCTGGTGCTCGTCGCGGTCCTCGCCCTGGCCGGCGGGCTCACCTTCTCCGTCCTCGCCAAGCGCAAGCCGATCTCGCACGAGGACATCACCACCGAGTCCGGGCCGGCCGAGCAGGCCGAGCCGCAGCCGACCGGCGCGACGAACTGAGGGGAACGACGATGGACATCGACTTCACCGCGATCGGCACGGTCGCCGGCGTCGGCTTCGTGGCCGCCGTGGGCCTGGTGCTCGTGTACACGCTCGGCCTCCGGTTGCTCGGGACGGGGCAGCCGGACGACGCGGGCGGCGAGCGCACGCAGTACTCCGACGAGACCCCGCGCTCCGGGCACACCCCGCCGGCGGCACTGGCGGGAGCCGTGTTGTGCTTCGCGCTGTGCATCGCCGCGGTGCTGGCGGGCATCTGGTTGACGATCCCCCAGTTCCACTGAGGACGTTCCTTCCCAGAACACCCGCGATGGTTGGTGGAATCGGGCGTCCCTGGTCAGAACTTCCGACCAGGTACGCCCGTTCCGACCAGGCACGCCCGATCCGACCAGGTACGCCCGTTCCGCCCAGGTACGCCCGATCCGACCAGGCACGCCCAGAACCCCCGCCTGGGATGATCGACGGGTGACCACCCACCACCACCTCGACGCCACGGTCGACTCCGCCGTCGACGTCTTCACCGCCGAACGCCAGCCGGTCCTGACCGTTGAACCGGGCGACACGGTGACGGTCCGAACCCTGAGCGCCGCGGGCTACACGGAACGCCAGCCGGGCCCGGGCCTGGACGCCCCGACCCTGATCGACCCGCGCCGGGGCCACTGCCTGGTCGGGCCGATCGCCGTCGCGGGAGCACGTCCGGGGATGGTCCTGGCGGTGCACTTCGACGACCTCGTGCCCGACGACTGGGGCTACACGGCCTCGGGCGGGGTCGACTCCCCGGTGAACCGCGCGCTCGGCCTGACCGATCCGGCGTCGCGCGGCCCGCTGCTCTGGGACATCGACGTGCCCGCCGGTGTCGCCGTGAACCAGCTCGGCCTCGGGGTGCGGACGGCACCGTTCCTCGGCGTCGTCGGCGTCCCGCCCGAGCCCACCGGGGAGCACTCGACGATCCCGCCCCGCACGGTCGGCGGCGGCAACATCGACTGCCGCGAGCTGATCGCCGGCTCCACCCTGTACCTGCCCGTGACGGTGCCGGACGCCCTGCTCCACGTCGGCGACGGGCACGCGGCCCAGGGCGACGGCGAGGTCTCCGGGACGGCGGTCGAGTGCGGCATGACCACGACGATGACCCTGACGCTCCTCGACCGGGCTCCGGTCGAGGGTGTGCACGCCGACACCCCCGCCGGACGCATCACCTTCGGCTTCGATGCCGACCTCAACGTCGCGACGGCCACGGCGCTCGACCGGATGGTCGACTGGATCGCCGGGCTGCACGGGATCGGCCGCGCCGAGGCACTCGCGATGGCGAGCGTGGCGGTGAGCATGCGCATCACGCAGGTCGCGAACCGCACGTGGGGCGTGCACGCGCTGCTCCCGCACGACGCGATCCTGACGGACGCGCGGCACTGAAGGACGGGAGGCCCGCCCAGCGCGAGCCGACCGGCGCACGCTGGGCGGGCCTCCCGTCCGACGGTCCTTCCCATCGCACCCGCGCTGGAAAGCGGAAACGGGCGTACCTGGTCGAAAGAACCGACCAGGTACGCCCGGAACGACCAGGTACGCCCGGAACGACCAGGTACGCCCGTTTCGACCCGGCACGCCCGGAACGACCAGGTACGCCCGTTTCGACCCGGCACGCCCGGAACGACCAGGTGCACCCGAGCCGTCAGTGGGCGGAATAGCCGCCGTCCACCAGGTGGTAGCTGCCCGTGATGAACGAGGCCTTGTCGCTCAGCAGGAACAGCACGAGCGCGGCGACCTCGGCGACGGTGCCGAGCCGCTTCGTGGCGTGCTCGTCCTCGAGTGCCGCGACTGCCTCGGGCGAGAGCGACTTCCGGAGCATCGGGGTGTCGATGAACCCGGGGCCCACGGCGTTCGTGCGGACGCCCTGCGACGAGTACTCGAGCGCGGCGACCTTGGTCAGTCCGGCGAGCGCGTGCTTCGAGGTGACGTACGCCGCGTTCTGGGCCATCCCGACCACGCCGAGCACCGACGCCATGTTCACGATCGCGCCACCGCCGGCGGACACCATCGCGGGGATCTCGTAGCGCAGCCCGTAGAAGACGCCGTCCAGGTCGACCGCACGGACGCGGTCCCAGGCGGCGATGTCGTACTCGCCGATCGGCTGCGGTGCCGCAGCGATGCCGGCGTTGTTCACGGCGAGGTGCAGCGCGCCGAACGTGTCGACCGCGAACTGCACCATGCGCTCGTTGTCCGCGGCGACCGCGGAGTTCGCCTCGAACGCGCGAGCGGTGCCACCGGCCTCCACGATCGACGCGGCGACGCGCTCGGCGCCCGCCAGGTTGATGTCGGCGACGACCACCGTGGCGCCCGCCGCTGCGAGCTCCTTCGCGACGGACTCGCCGATGCCGCTGCCACCACCGGTGACGACGGCGACCTTGCCCTCGAACTCGGACATGTTCTCCTTCTCTCTCGGCAACACGTGTTGTCTAAGAGCACGGTACACCCGAAATCCAGTTCGTTCGCTGAACTAATGAGCTAGGCTAACGACCGATGACCGACGCCACCGACCTCCGCATCGCGGTGAACAGGCTGTCCCGCACACTCCGTGCCCAGAAGGCCGACTCGAGCGTCACGGACGCGCAGTTCTCCGCCCTCGCCCGACTGCACCGCGAAGGCGCCATGACCCTGGCCGACCTGAGCCGACAGGACGGCGTCACCCCGCCGTCGATGACGAAGACCGTCGCGGTGCTGGTGGAGCGGGGCCTGGTGTCCAAGTGCGGGCACGGCGACGACCGCCGCAAGGTGCTGCTCGGTGCGACACCCGCCGGAGCCGCCTTCGTCGAGGAGACCCGACGCCGCCGCGACGGCTGGCTCTCCCCGCGACTCGCAGCACTCACCGCCGACGAGCGGAGCACCCTCGCCGACGCCACCGAGATCATGAGGAGGCTGGCCCAGCAGTGACCGCCATGTTCCGCTCCCTCGCCGGACGCAACTACCGCATCTGGTTCGCCGGGGCCCTGGTGTCGAACGTCGGCACCTGGATGCAGCGCACCGCCCAGGACTGGATCGTGCTGACCCAGCTCTCGGACAACAACGCCGTCGCGGTGGGCATCACGATGGCCCTGCAGTTCGGCCCCCAGCTGCTGCTCCTGCCGCTCACCGGGCTCGCCGCCGACCGGTTCGACCGCCGGAAGATGCTCATGCTCACCCAGGGCCTGATGGGACTGCTCGGGCTGGGACTCGGCGTCATGGTCCTCACGCACACCGCCACCCTGCTCGCGCTGTACGGCTTCGCCCTGGCACTCGGCATCGTCGCCGCGTTCGACGCCCCGATCCGGCAGGCCTTCGTCTCCGACGTCGTGCAGGGCGAGGACGTCTCGAACGCCGTCGCCCTGAACTCCGCGTCGTTCAACGCCGCACGCCTGATCGGCCCCGCGGTCGCCGGTGTGCTCATCGCGGCGATCGGCTCCGGATGGGTGTTCGTCATCAACGCCGGGTCGTTCCTGGCCGTCCTGCTCGCACTCCGGTTCGTCGACCCCGCCCAGCTCGCCGAACGGGTCCGGGCGGGCCGCGGCAAGGGGCAGATCGTCGCCGGCTTCCGGTACGTCCGCACCCGACCGGACATCGTCGTCGTGCTCTGCATGATCTTCGTCGTCGGCACGTTCGGCGTGAACTTCCCGATCTTCACCTCGACGATGGCGCGGGTCGAGTTCCACCAGGGCGCCGGCGAGTTCGGGCTGCTCAACTCGGTGATGGCGATCGGCTCGGTGCTCGGCGCGCTGCTGTCCGCCCGCCGGGACAAGCCGCGGATGCGCACCCTCGTCCTCGCCGCCGGCGGGTTCGGGCTCGCGTGCACGGCCGCGGCCCTCGCTCCGACGTACTGGACCTTCGCGATCGTGCTGGTGTTCGTCGGGCTCGCGTCCCTGACCTTCATGACCACGGCGAACGCCCTGGTGCAGACCACGACGAAGCCCGCGATGCGCGGTCGCGTGATGGCGCTCTACATGGCGATCTTCGCGGGCGGCACCCCCATCGGCGCCCCGCTCGTCGGTGCCGTCGCCGACGCCTTCGGCCCGCGCTGGGCGATCGTCGTCGGCGCCGCCTCGGGCTTCGTCGCACTCGGGATCGCGCTCGTCTGGCTCGTCCGGTACCAGCGGGTCCGGCTGCGCTACGACGCCGACTCGCGGCTGCACCTGGCGATCACGCACGCCGTGCCGGTGGTCGGCTCACGCGCGGCGCTCCGCCGCGAGCTGGAACGCGACGAGGCGCTCGCCGACCGCTCCAGCGCCGTCTGACGGACCGGCGGGTCGCCCTGCCCGTCGGCCGACGGCCAGTGACGCACCGACCGTCGGACGGGAGGCCCGCACCGGCGCCGCCACGGGCCTCCCGTCAGACGCCACCCGGGCCCACGGCCGCGGTCACGACGCGCGGACCAGCCGCCTTCCGCCACACGCCCCCGGTCGGCTCAGAGGACGGGAGCGGACGACGCGAAGACGCGTTCGTCGAGGGCCGCGGCGACGCGGTCGGCAGCCACCGCCAGCCGTTGCCCGACGTCACCCGCCACCGCGAGCGCCGACTCCTCGGGGATGCCGTCGAGCAGGGCGCGGACCTCGTCGAACCCGGCGACCTCGTCCGCGACGCAGGACGGGGCGACGTCGGCCAGGCACTCGGCCGCGCGGTGCACGGTGAAGCGCAACGACCGCGGGCTGTGGGCGTCGAGGAGCAGGAAGGCGGCGGCGTCGGACGGCACCGGTGGGTGGTCGCGTCCGCGCAGGAAGGCCTCGCCCGCGCCGCACGCCCGGAGCGCCGCCGTCCACGAGGTGACCGCGTCCGGCTCGAGCAGCCGCGACGCCAGCAGCCGTGCGGTGGAGGCGCAGCGGGTGAGTGATCGCCCGAGGGTGAAGAACTCCCACACCTCGTCACGGCTGGCGTCGCCCTCGACCACCCCGATGGCGAGGGCACTGCGCTCCCGCACCCAGCCGAGGAACTCGTGCGCACGGTCGGGGGCGATCTTCCGGGGCATCCGCGACCGCGTGACGTCGAGGCAGTCCCAGAGCTCGCTCGAGACGACCTCGCGGGCACGGCGTGCGTGGTCGCGGGCGACGGCGACCGCGGCGGCGATGGACGCGGGTTCGTGCCGGTCGAGCGCGAGGGCGTCGACGGTGGCGGCGCGGTCCGGGTCGTTCGCGGGGCCGGTGGTCCCGATGACGCTGCGGAGCTCGGTGGACACGAGCCGGTCGTCGTCGAGGGTGCCTGGTTCGCGGCGGGCGACGTAGACGTCGAGCAACCGTGCGACGACGTCGGTGCGCTCCACCGCGCTCCCCACGTGGAAGACGTTCCCCGCGAGGCGGCTCAGCACGGCTGCTCCTGCATGTCCAGAACCTAACGAGCCAGCGTTGCCGGGGTGTTACAGAACCGCGTCACGGGTGTTGCAGGTGTCCCGTCTCCGCGCTCGCTAGACAATCTAACTAGAGCGTCTAGCATTGGGGCATGACGTCCGAGGTGATGACCAGCACCGCGGGGTACTGGTACGAGGACTCCGCGGTCTCCGCCGTGGACGTCCTCAACGCCCTGCGGCGGTACCGGACGGCCGAGAGCGCTGCCCAGCGCCGAGCGCGCGAGGCACTGGGGATCGGCGAGAACGCACTGCTGGCGCTCCGGTTCCTGATCGACGCCGAGCACGACGGCCGCACCGTCAACGCGAAGGACCTCGCCGAGCGGCTCGAGATCACGGCGGCGTCGACGTCGGCGCTCGTCGACCGGCTCGTCCGCAGCGGTCACGTCGAACGGCACGCCGACCCGAACGATCGCCGTGGCGTGATCCTCACCGCCACCGGCACCTCGATGCGGCACGCGCTCCGGGTCATCGAGGAGCTCGACGCCCGCGCGCTCGAGGTCACCGAGCACCTGCCGAGCAACGAGATGGCCGTCGTCGTGGACTTCCTGGACGAAATGGTCCGCGTCGTGGACGAGCTCGACGGCGGGTCGGACCACCTCCGTCGCGCGTAGCCTGGTCTGCATGGACCCTCGCGGCGAGCACCACCCCGAGGACGACATGCCGTTCGCCGAGCTCGACTCGCGAGCCCGTGCCGACGCAGCACTCCGACGCATCCAGGCCGGGTCCGATCCGGCTCGTGAGGCGTTCGACCTCGCCAACACCATGAACGACGAGGCCGTGGGGCGGCTCACGAAGCGGCTTCGGCGGTTGTTCCGTCGGGGCTGATCGATCGGCCGATCCGTGCGTGCGCGTGCGGGTGCGGGTGCCCGTGTGTCAGAACGCGGTGCCGACCGCGGCGATGTCGTCGCCCCCGTGCCCGGCTGCGCTGGCATCGGCGTAGACGCGCCCGAGTGCCTCGAGCAGCGTGGTGGACACCCCGGCGGTCCGGGCGGCATCGGTGATGAGTCCGATGTCCTTCCGCAGGCCGTCGAGTGCGAACTGGGCGGGGAACTCGCGGGCGATCATTGCGGCACCCTTGGTGTGGGCGTAGGCGGAGTCGCTCGCGCTGCCCTCGATCGCCTGCAGGAACAGCGCGGGGTCGAGCCCGAGTGCCGCCGCCAGAGCCAGGGACTGCCCGGTCGCCGCGGTGATCGACGCGATCCAGGCGTTCGCGGCGAGCTTGAGTGCGGTGCCGTCGCCGACGTGGTCGCCGGCACGGACGGTCTTCGCGCCGATCGCGTCGAGCACGGGGTCGACACGGTCCAGCAGGTCCGCGGGGCCGGCCGCGAGCATCGTGAGCTTGCCCTGTTCCGCGGGGGCCTTCGTGCCGAGCATCATGGCCTCGACCAGGGTGATGCCGTACTTCTCGGCCAGTTGCACGACCGTCGCGGTGCCGTCGACCCCGATCGTCGAGGCCTGCACCCACACGGCGTCGGTCGGGGCGTCACCAGCGGCCTGCTCGAGGACATCGACGACCGCATCGGTGTCGAACAGGGTGAGCAGGACGACCTCGGCGTGCTCGACGGCACTGCCCGGGTCACTCGCCACCGTTGCGCCGCGGTCCCCCAGGGGTGCGGCCTTGTCGGCACTCCGGTTCCAGACCGTCACCTGGTGGCCGTCACGGAGCAGCGATCCAGCCACGCCGGCGCCCATCGCACCCGTCCCCAACACCGTCACTCGCACGTGCGTCTCCGTCCTGGCGCGGCTCCGTGCCGCGACCGTCCCGACGCTACGCCCGCCGCCGTCAGAGGAGGCCGCGAGCCTGCAGCCAGGCGGCCGGGTCGATCGGTGTGCCGGCCACGATGACCTCGAAGTGCAGGTGGGCGCCGGTCGAGACGCCCGTGTTGCCGACGGCCCCGAGGCGTTCCCCCGCGCGGAGGACCTGGCCGGGGCGGACGTCGATCGCCGACAGGTGCCCGTACCGGGTCGCGGTGCCGTCGGCGTGCTGCAGGAGGACCTGGTTGCCGTAGCCACCGAGCACACCCGCCGAGACGACCCGGCCGCGCAGCGCGGCGACGACCGGGGTCCCGATGGCCGCGGCGAAGTCGACCCCCTGGTGGTTCGACGAGCATGCCGCGCAGCCGACGACCCAGCGGGAGCCGAAGCCACCGGCGTCGGGGACCGCACCGACCGTGGGGCGGACGGCTCCACCGGTCGGGCCCGAGCCACCGGGGACCCGGAGGGCTGCCGCGGCACGACCCACCGAGAAGTCGTCGCGGCCGGCGGTCGGCCCGGACGAACCGTCGGCGACGAAGTGCTGCATGCCGGCCGATGCCGACGTGGCTTCCGGAGCGGCCGGAGCGGCGACGGCGGTCTGCGGGGAGCCGACCGCGACGAACAGGCACGTGACGGCGGTCACCGCCGCGGCGGGCAGTGTCCGCCGGGCGGGGATCCGGAACGACGCGAGACGGCGGCGCGCGGGAGCGGCGGCCTGCGTGGGCCGGGTCGGCCGCGCGGCCAGCGTGGACCGGGTCGGCCGTGCGGACTGCGCGGGCCGGGTGGAAGCCGGGGTGGCGGGAGGGGGCACCGCCACCCCGGCGGCTCGGAGGGGCCCGGGCTGTGCAGCGTGCCGTGCACGGCGCAGCGGGGGCTCGGTCGGTCGGTCGGCGGTACGGCGCTCGGCACCGCGCGGGCGCCGGGGCAGACCGTCGTCGAGGGTCGTCATCGTGCGGTGACCGGCCCGGTCAGACGCGGACGACGCCGTCACGGGCGATCCGGTCCAGCTCGCACACGACGGCGTCGACGACAGCGCGGGTGATCGCGTCGGCGACGGTCTCGACCAGGACGAGGTGCTCGGGACGGATCGTGACCTCGGTCACGAGGGCCGATGCCACCCGCACCGGGATCTCGTCGATCGCGGCGACGAGGGCGGCCGGGACCAGCGTGGAGTCACCCGGGCGGACGGGCGCGGACATCGGCGAGGTCGGCACCGGGGTCACGACGGCGAGCGCCGGCGACGGGGTGGAGTGCACGGTGGAGTGTGGAGCGTCGGCCTGATCGCGACGCTGGGCGATGGAGTCGAAGAGCGGGGTGGAGGACATGCTGCGGACGGTCCGATCTGGATGTCGTGGCTGGTCGTTCTCGGGCGACCGGCGATGGCGGCGTGCCGAGCGGCACGTCCGCCATTCAACCATCGATATTTCAGATGTGCAATAGTGACCGGACAGTCGCCGCGATCAGTCCGGGTCGACGGCGGCCGCGGTCGGGTCGTCCGGCTGCAGCGCACGACGGACCCGTTCCACGATCGTCGCGGGCGGGTTGTTGTAGGCGTTCGCCGGCTCCTGGCCGCTGAGCTCCTGGATCGCCGCCATCACCGCATCGGTCGCGTGGCGCCGAGCACGACCGGACGACGCCTCGCCGAAGGACGACAGGTCGATCGGCTGCCCGAACTCGATCGTCACGCGGGCGAGCTTCGGCAGCCGGGACCCGACCGGCTGCACGTCCTCGGTGCCGGTGAGCGCGACGGGCACCACAGGGGCACCGCTCGTCAACGCCAGCCACGCCACTCCAGTTCGGCCCTTGTAGATCCGGCCGTCGAGCGAGCGCGTGCCCTCCGGGTAGATCGCGAACGCCTCGCCCTCCTGCAGGCGTGCCAGACCGAGGTCGAGGGCCTGCTGGGCCGCCGCACCCGCGCCACGCTCGACCCCGATGGCGCCGATGCCACCGAAGAACGCCCGCGAGACGGCTCCCTTGAGCCCCGAACCCGTGAAGTACTCCTGCTTCGCCAGGAACGACACCTTGCGCGGCGCCATGAGCGTGATCGCGGGCGAGTCGATGAACGAGCGGTGGTTGCTCGCGAGGATCACCGGGCCGCGCTTCGGGACGTTCCGACGACCGATGATCTTCGGCCGCCACAGCAACCGGGCGAGCGGGGTCACCACCGCGCGACTGAGCACGGTGGCGAACTTCGTCGAACCGGACACCGGACCTCCTCGTGGTGGCGAGCTACCGAGTGTAATGAGGCGCGCGGAGGGCACATGCCCGGAACGGCATGCAGTGGTGGAAGGGGGCGTCAGTCGGCCGCGGCGACGACGTCGAGGACCGCTCGCCCGTACCGCTCGAGCTTCGCCGCGCCGACGCCGGAGATCTCGCCGAGCTGGTCGACGTCGGCCGGGCGGACGGCGGAGATGCCCCGGAGCGTCGCGTCGTTGAACACCACGTACGCGGGGACGCCCTGCTCGCGGGCCTCGGCAGCACGCCAGGCACGCAGGGCCTCGAACAGGCCGACGGCTTCCTGCGGCATGTCGGTGACGACCGTTCGTCGACTGCTGCGGCCGGCCCGCGGCGCCTTGACCGGGTCGCGACGCATCCGCACCTGCACCTTGCCGGTCAGGACCTCGGCGCTCGTGGGACTGAGGACGACCGTGCCGAAGCCGTCGCCCGACACCGCCGCGTAGCCCTGGGCCAGCACCTGTCGTGCGACCGCTCGCCACTCGCCCTCGGACAGGTCGGCACCGATGCCGAAGGTCGCCAGGGTGTCGTGCTGGAGTTCCTGCACGCGGGGCGACCGCTTGCCGATCAGGATGTCGACGAGGTGCGAGACGCCGTACCGCTGGCGGCGCTCACGCTCGAGCCGCACGACGGTGGACAGCAGCTTCTGCGCGGGGACGGTGCCGTCCCACGACTCCGGCGGCGCGATGCACGTGTCGCAGTTGCCGCACGCCGTGCTCTCCTGCCCGAAGTACGCGAGCAGCCGCACCCGGCGGCACTCGATCGTCTCGCACAGGCTGAGCATGGCGTCGAGGTGGGCGCTGAGCTGCCGACGGTGTGCGGCGTCGCCCTCGGACTGGTCGATCATCCGCCGCTGCTGCACGACGTCGTTCAGGCCGTACGCGAGCCACGCGGTGGCCGGCAGCCCGTCACGACCCGCACGGCCGGTCTCCTGGTAGTACCCCTCGACCGACTTCGGCAGGTCGAGGTGCGCCACGAACCGGACGTCCGGCTTGTCGATGCCCATGCCGAACGCGATCGTCGCCACCATGACGACGCCGTCCTCGCGCAGGAATGTCGACTGGTTGCGGGCACGCACCCGGGCGTCGAAGCCCGCGTGGTACGGCAGGGCGTTGATCCCCTGATCGGCCAGGGCGGTCGCGGTGCGCTCGACGGAGTTGCGGGACAGGCAGTACACGATGCCGGCGTCGCCGCTGTGCTCCGTGCGGATGAAGGTGAGCAGCTGCTGCAGCGCGCCGGTCTTCGGTTCGATGCGGTACTGGATGTTCGGCCGGTCGAAGTCGGCGACGAAGTGCGCGGCGTCGTCGAGGCCGAGCCGGGCGGAGATCTCGCGGTGGGTCTGCGGCGTGGCGGTGGCGGTGAGGGCGATGCGCGGCACCGTCGGCCACCGCTCGTGCAGGACGCTCAGCTCGAGGTAGTCCGGGCGGAAGTCGTGCCCCCACTGGGCGACGCAGTGTGCCTCGTCGATGGCGAACAGCGAGACGCGCGCCCGGTCGAGGAGCGCACGGGTGGACTCGAGCCGGAGCCGCTCGGGCGCGAGGTAGAGCATGTCGACCTCGCCCTGCACCACGGCACGCTCGACCCGGGACCGTTCGTCGGGGCCCTGCGTGGAGTTGAGGAACGCGGCCCGGACGCCGTTCGCGGCCAGGGCGTCGACCTGGTCCTGCATGAGGGCGATGAGCGGCGAGACCACGACCCCGACGCCGTCACGGACGAGCGAGGGCACCTGGTAGCAGAGGGACTTGCCACCACCGGTCGGCATGAGCACCAGGGCGTCACCACCGGCCACCACCTGGTCGATGATGGCCGCCTGCTCGCCGCGGAAGTCGTCGTAGCCCCACACACGGTGCAGCACGTCGAGCGCAGCGGCACGGGGTGCGGACACGGCAGCGGGAGCAGGCACGGCAGCGGACGCGGGCGTGGTGCTCATGCCACGAGCCTACGGGCGACCGGCGACACCCACCGCACTGTCCACAGCACCGTCCGTGCCGGAGCCGGCACGGTGGTCGGAGCCGGCCACGTCGTCGGCGCGGGCCGGCGTGGTCGCCCAGCCCGTGCCTCCCGGCCGGGTCCAGCGGACGCCGCCCGCCCAGGCCGGGGTCACACCGCGGAACCGGGGCGCCTCGTGGCCGGCGAACCGGCGGTCCAGCCCCCGCCACCACGCCAGGAACTCGACCATGCCCCAGAACGCGAGCGACGTGACGAGGGTGACGAGCGTCCCCTGCCACGTGCCGTTCGCGTCCGACGAGGTCAGGTCGACCTTCGACCAACCGGGCGCCTGCAGCACGAAGATCATGATGTTGTTGAACGCGTGCTGCAGGACCGTGGCCTCGAGCCCGCCGGTCCGGAGGACGATGATCGCCGCGATCAGGCCGAACGAGCCGACGTCGAGGATGCCCCAGACGTTGTAGCCGTTCGGGATGTGCAGCACCGCGAAGACGACCGTCGAGACCGCCACGGCGATGATCGTGCCGACGCGACGCGGGATCCACGACGCGACGGTCTGCATGAGGAAGCCGCGGAAGATGTACTCCTCGGCAGCGCCCTGGAACGGGACGAGCAGGACGACGAGCACGATCGTCAGGGTGAGGGTGCCGAGCGAGACAGTCGACTGGCCGATCGCGTCGTGGTTCCAGGCGAAGCCGCCGTCGGTCGTGATCATCCCGCCGTCCCAGAACAGGCCGGTCTGCCAGACGAACATGAACGCCGCGATGACGAGCGTCGGCAGCAGGCACCACGCCGTCCAGGCCCACCGGACCCGGAACCGCGTCGACGACAGGATGCCGGCCGGTCCGATCCGCGCGATCTTCACGGCGAGCAGGACCCCCGGCAGCAGGACCACGAGCGACACCAGGGTCAGCGAGAGGGTCAACGGGTCGGTCGGGTCGAGGGCACCGCTCTGCAGGTCGTCGAGCAGGCCGTAGAGCCCGGACGCGCCCCCGACCGCGGCGACCGGGATGAAGTAGGCGACGGTGATCAGCACCTGCGACACGAGGTACCACCCCGCCAGGAACGCGAGGGCGACGAGCGGCCGCCACCACCTCCAGCGCGCGTCGATCCGGGGCAGGCGCTGGTAGGGAACACTCACGCACCGCAGGGTACCGGGCCGGGCAGGATGGGAGCCGTGCTCACCGTCCTGTTCGGCCTGTCCGGCGCGATCGTCTACGGGTTCGCCGACTTCCTGGGCGGACTCGCCTCGCGCCGGGTCCGCCCGGTCGTCGTCACCGCGGTGGCCGCCGCGATCGGGATCGTGCCGCTGCTCGTCGGACTGGTGGTCCTCGGCGGCGTGTTCTCGTGGCCGGCCGCGGTCTGGGGTGCGGTTGCCGGCCTCTCGGGCGGCATCGGGGTGCTGCTGCTCTACGCGGCACTCGCGATCGGCCCGATGAGCGTGCTCTCCCCCGTCACCGCCGTCTTCGCGGCCGTCGTGCCGGTGCTCGTCGCGGTGTTCCGTGGCACGGTGCTGTCACCCGTGGCCACCGGCGCGCTCGTGGTCGCGGTCGTCGCGGTGGTCCTGGTCGCGGTGGTCCGGGACGCCTCGGGCGCACGGCTCACCGCCCGGGGCGTGGTCGCGGCCGCCGTCGCCGGGTGCGGCTTCGGCGGGATCGTGCTGGCCTACGACATGACGCCGTCCGACTCGGGCATCGCACCTCTCGTGGTCGCGCGGGTGCTGCAGGCGGTGCTGCTGGGTGCGGCGGCGATCGTCGTCGTACTCCGGACGGGAGGCCCGGTGTCCGCCCCGACGTCGGCCCGCCCCGACGGGGCTGCCGCGACCCCCGGGCGTCGGTCGGGTCGAGGATGGGGTCCACGGCTGCTGGTCACCGTGGCCGTGTGCGGCGTCTTCGACGCGATGGCGAACGTGTTCATCCAGGCGGGACTGCACAGCAGCGACGATCCGGCGACCCTGCCCGTCGTGAGTGTGCTCAACGCGCTCTACCCGATCGGCACGGTGGTGCTGGCCGGGGTGGTGCTGCGGGAGCGGTTGACCGCGCAGCAGTGGATCGGCATCGTGCTGGCGTTCGTCGCGTCGGTGGCGCTGGCGTTGGCGTAGCGCGCGGTCAGGCGTCGGGGATGAGGCGCTTCCCGAGCGAGACCGTGCGGTCGTCGGTGTAGCCGAGGGACGCGTAGAACCCGAGCACCTGCTCGTTGCCCGCACGCACCTGCAGGTTGAGCTTCGGGCAACCGAGGTCGGTCAGGAGCCGCTCGAACTCGGCCATCAGGGTGCGACCGAGGCCGGAGCCCTGCAGGTCGGGGCGCACGGCGAGGTAGTTCACCCAGCCGCGGTGCCCGTCGAAGCCGGCCATGCCCGCGGCGACCACGCCGGCTTCGGCGGTGTCGGTGTCGGTGTGGGTGTCGGTGTCGTCACCGTCGGTGGCGTCCGGCTCGGCGACCAGGAAGAGCTCGGGCTGGACCGTCAGCTTGCGGGCGATGTCACGTCGGGGGTCGTTCCAGGGTCGGACGAGCCCGCAGGATTCCCACAGGGCGACGACCGCGTCGGTGTCCTCGGTGGCGAAGGGGCGGATCCGGTACTCCATGCCCCCACGTTAACGGGGGTGGGGAGAACGTCGTCACCGGCCTGTCGTCGTGATCTGATAGACCTGTCCGACCACCCAGCCGATCAGGAGCCCCGTGACCGCACACGACACCATCCCGTCGCGCCGCAGCGCACGGGACGACGAAGCCGGCTCGCGGTCCCGGCGTTCCCCGCGCAGACGCCAGACGGTCGGCGGCGCGATCGTCTCGCTCATCGCCGAGTTGCTCATCATCGCGGGCGCCGGCACCGGCCTGTACGTGGTGTGGACGGCGTGGTGGACCGACGTGGTCGCCGTGAACGAGCAGACGAAGCTCGTGCAGGGCCTCGACCAGGTCAAGACCCCGAAGGTCGAGGGCACCGAGCACCGCGGCACCGCACCCGTGCTGGACGAACCGCCGGCGCTGTCGGACGTGTTCGGGACGATGCAGATCCCCCGGTTCGGCAACGACTACAACCGGCCGATCGGCGAGGGCACGGATCGTGAGAAGGTCCTCAACACCATCGGGCTCGGGCACTACCAGGGCACCGCGATGCCCGGCGCCCCCGGCAACTTCGCCGTCGCCGGACACCGGGTCACCTACGGCAAGCCCCTCAACCAGATCGCGGAACTGCAGAAGGGCGACTCGGTCGTGGTCCGGGTCACCGACGCGAAGACGAAGTTCGACGTCTGGTACGTCTACAAGGTCACCGACAGCCAGATCGTCACGCCCGACAAGATCGAGACGATCGCGCCGGTGCCGAACAAGCCCGGCGTCGAACCGACCGCCCAGGACCGCTGGCTCACGCTGACCGCCTGCCACCCGATGTGGTCGGCGGCGGAGCGGTACGTGACGCACGCGAAGCTCGACTACTGGATGCCCGCGTCCGAGGGCACCCCGAAGGAACTCTCGGAGACCGCCAAGTGATCTTCCCCCTGGTCTGGCGGCTGCTGCCCGGCCCCACTGTCCTGAAGGTGCTCGAGCTGCTGGTCCTGCTCGCAGCGATCGTGTTCGTGCTGTTCCAGTGGGTGTTCCCGTGGATCGCGGCGGACATCCTGCCGCCGCCGGACGGCACGGTGGGGGCCACGCCCACCCCGTAGCGCCTGGTCTGGTCAGGTCAGGTCAGGTCAGGTCAGACCGTGGTCGTCACCCGCGACCCGCCGGTCGGGGTGCGGCGCACGGCGATCCGCTCCGGGATCCGCTGCTTGAGTTCCTCGACGTGGCTGACGATCCCGACCTGTCGCCCACCCGCGGTCAGTCGGGACAGCTGTCCGATGACGTCGTCGAGGGTCTCGGGGTCGAGCGTGCCGAACCCCTCGTCGACGAAGAGCGTGCCGAGCGAGACCCCGCCGGCCTCGGCCTGCACGACGTCGGCCAGCCCGAGCGCCAGGCACAGTGACACGGTGAACGTCTCGCCGCCCGACAGGCTGCGGGGATCACGGACGGTGTCGGTCGTGTGGTCGTGCACGGCGAGGGCGAGCCCCGTCCGTCGCGACCGTGACCCGGATTCCCGCTCGTCGGAGGTCTCGAGGGTGAAGCGCCCGGCGAGCATGCCGCGCAACCGGTCGTTCGCCGCCGCCACGACGTCCTCGAAGCGCCGCATGAGCACGTAGGTGCCGAGCGTGATGCCGGTCGGGTTGACCGATGCCACGCCGTTCGCGACGTCGGCGAGGCGGACGACGGCGCGGCTGCGGGCCGAGGTCTCCTGTCGCGCACGGACGGTGCGGTGGACCTCGGTCGCACACTGCTCGACGGCCTCGGCGCGGTGCGCTGCGGTCACCGCGAGCCGGGTGGCCTCGTCGAGCTCGGCCGTCGCGCGGACCCGTTCGGCCTGCGCCGCCGGCACGTCGAGCTGCTCAGGATCGTCGTCGGCGGCCTGCACCACCGCGGGGTCGTCGAGCCCTGCCCGCACGACGGCGCGTTCGGACTCGGCTGCGCTGATGCTGCTGCGGAAGCGCGCGACGGTGTCGGGATCGAGCAGGCCGGCTCGTGCGGCAGCGACGTCGGGGAAGGACTGCTCGTCGAGGATCCGGGCGACCTCGGCGCCGCGCTCGTCGCGGGCGCGGGCCGCGGTGGCCGCGCGCTCGTCGGCCTCGGCGACCGCGCGGAGCACCGTCAGCCGCCCGTCGAGCTCGTCGACCACGGCGTGGAGCGAGACAGACGAGCGGTCGTCGTCGCTGTCGAGCAGTGCTGCGAGCCGGTCGATCGCCTCGTGCACCGATCGCAGGTCGGCCTCGAGCCGCTCGGCATCGGAGGCCGCGGTCGACGCGAGCACCGTGCGCCGGGCGTCGAGGTCGTTCCGCTCACGCTCGAGCGCCCGGGTCGCGGTGTCGTGCGCCGTCCGCTCGCGCTCGTGCTCCAGCACCAGCGCCGCAGCCTCGTGCGCCGCTCGGACCCGCTCGTCGGCGGCCACCGCCATGGCGTCGAGGGCGACGGTGTCGACCGTGCCGACGACGGCGGTCAGCCGGCGGTGCTCCGCACGGTCGACGGCCAGGTCGGCCGCGGCGTCGGCGAGCTGCTGGTCGGCCAGACGCGTGGCGTCGCCCGCGGACTCCACCGCCTGGATCGTCGGGTGGTCGTCCTGCGGCGCGGCCACCGACGGGTGCGCCGTCGATCCGCACACCGGGCAGGGGTCGCCGGGAGCCAGCGCGGCACCGAGCTCCCCGGCGAGCCCGGCGATCCGGCGCTCGCGCAGGGAGCGTTCGGCACCGAGCGCCTCGGTGGCCCGACGGCGGGCTCCGGCCACGACGCGTTCGGCATCGGCGACGCGCTGCTCTGCGTGGTCGCGCGCGGCCAGGTCGGCACGGAGCGACCGCACCCGGGCGACCTCGTGCGCGGCGGCGTCGGCGTCGGCAGCGGTCGTCGACGCGGTCCGGGCGGCCTCGACGATCCGGGCTCGTTCCGTCGGCCGGGCTCCGAGCGCGGTGTCGAGGGCGGCGAGGTCGTCGGTGAGCCGCGATGCGGTCGTGGTGGCCTCGGCGATCGCGGTGCGCCTGCCGTCCGCTCCGGCCTCGACCGCGACGAGGTGCCGGACGTCGGACAGGGCGTCGGTCAGGGTGTCGCGGCGCCGGGCGATCTGCTGTGCGTCGACGGCGCTGAGCGCGTGCTGGTCGCGCAGTCGGGCTGCCGCCGCGGCGGTGTCGTCGGCCCGCACGGTCGCGGCGTCGAGGCCGTCGGCCACCGCGGCGACCCGGGCGGCACGCTCGGCCGTCGCGACCGCGGTCCGCGCCTGCTCGATCACCGGGGCGTCGTCGTCGAGGAGCGCCCGCCGCCGCAGCAGCGCCGCTCGTCGCTCGAGGGCGGCCGCACGGGCCGTCACGGATCGTTCGTGGTCGGTCGCCGCCGTCGCAGCGGCAGCCGCAGCCGTCCGGGCTGCGCCGGCGGCGTCGGCCGTCGCGCGGAGGGACGCCACCGTACCGGGGACGACGGACTCGTCGGCCTCGGCGAGGTCGGCCGCCTGCGCGAACCGGGCCAGGGCGTCACGGACGCGGTCGTCGGCGCCCTCTACCTCGGCCTGCACGGCTCGGCGGCGAGCGGCGAGTTCGTCGGCGGTGCGGTCGTAGACCTGGGTGCCGAACAACGACTGCAGGAGCTTCCGGCGGTCTTCACCCGGGGAGCGGAGGAACCGTGCGAACTCGCCCTGCGGCAGCACCACGGTCTGCAGGAACTGCGCGCGGTCGAGCCCGACGATCCGGGCGATCTCGACCCCGACCTCGGGGATGCGGGACGACAGGGGTTCGCCGGCGACGTCGGTGGGCGCGGCGAGTCGGAACAGCTGCACGGACGCCTGCTGCTTCACCGTGCCGGTCCCCCGCTGCTTCGGGCGGTCGTACTGCGGGGTGCGCCGGACCCGGAACACGCCTGCGCCGGTCTCGAACACGAGCTCGACGAACGGTTCGACCGCCGGGTCGGCGTGCTGGCTGTGCAGCCGGTCGGAGCTGGCGTCGGAACCGGCGAGTCCGCCGTACAGGGCGAACACGACGGCGTCGATGATCGTCGACTTGCCGGAACCGGTCGGCCCCTCGAGCAGGAAGACCCCGGACGCGGCCAGCGCCGCGAAGTCGATCGTCACGAGGTCGGGGTACGGCCCGATGGCGCGCAGTTCGAGTCGGTGCAGGTACATCAGCGGTCCCCCTCACGCTGTAGGGCGAGCACCGCGGCCTCGTACGCCTCGGTCAGCACCGCGCGTTCGTCGTCGTCGGGCAGCCCGCCGGTGGCGAAGGCCACGAAGTCGCCGGCGACCTCGACCGGGTCGGACGTCGCGGTGACGGCCCGCGCGGCGGTGGCGGCCGGCCGGTCCGCCGGTTCGTGCGTGATCGCGAGGGCGTGCGGGAAGTGGTCCTTCACGCGGGCGTACATGCGTTCCGGGTGCACGGTGTCGGTCACCGCGACGCGGACCCAGGCGTCGGCATCGGCCCGGAACTCCCCGGACTCGATGGCGTCGATGCTGCCCCGGACGTCGACGAGCCGCCGTGGCACCGGGGTCGGCACGAGCTCGACGGTGACGGCACCCGCCGCGTCGAGGTCGGCGATGGTCACGGACTTCCGCTGGTGCCGCTCGCCGAACGAGAACGCCAGCGGCGACCCGGCGTACCGGATCCGGTCGTCGTCGCCGACGCGCTGCGGGCCGTGCAGGTGCCCGAGGGCGACGTAGTCGAACCCGTCGAACACCGACTCGGCGACGCGGTCGACCCCGCCGACGCGGATGTCCTGCTCGCTGTCGCTCGGGTCGGCGCCCCCGACGAAGGCGTGCGCGACGACGACGCTCCGGGTGTCGGCCCGCGTCTCGAGGTCGGCGCGGATCCGTTCGGTGGCGGCGTGCACGACGGCGTGGTGCGAGCGGGCGAGGGGCTCGTCGGGGACCGCCGCCAGGGCGTACCGCGTGAGGTCGGGGTGCAGGTACGGGATGCCGTACACGGCCGCCGGGCCGTCGTCGTCGGTGACGAGCACCGGATCGGCCACGTGGGCGGGCTCGGCGAGGATGCGCACGCGCTGCCCCATCACGCCGGCCCCGAAGCCGAGCCGCGCGGCCGAGTCGTGGTTGCCCGGCGTGAGGACCACCGTCGTGGTCTCGGCGAGGCGTTCCAGCACGCGGGAGAGCATGCGGACGGCGTCCACCGGCGGGATCGCACGGTCGTAGACGTCGCCGGCGATGACGACGAGGTCGACCGCGCGCTCGCGGGCGAGGTCGACGAGCCAGTCGGTGAACGCGGCCTGGTGCTCGAGCAGGTCGGCACCCAGCAGTGTGCGGCCGAGGTGCCAGTCGCCGGTGTGCAGGATGCGCATGCGGCCACGGTAACGCCGGCCGGGGACATCCTCCGAGCACCTCGCGGCGCCCTGTGGAGGACTCAGGCGGTCACACAGCTCGCGGACGCCAGGCCCAGCACCGAGACGACCTTGACCTTGACCGTCGGTGTGCTCGTCGCGGTCCAGTTGTTGCCGAGGTTCGTGCGGAGGTGCAGCGTGTACGTGGTGCCGAGGTTCAGGAGTCCAGCACCGGCGTAGGGCATCGAACGGGCTCCGGCGGTGGTCGTGCTGGCCACCTGCGTCGTCCCGTTCATCAGGTCGAACGACACCGGCACGGTCGCGCCGTTGTCGTAGGTCCAGGCGATCGTCACCGTGTTCGACCCGGCCGGGGCGCAGGTCAGGGTGGGGACACCGGTCGCCGTGCCCGCCGTGAAGGTCGCGGTCGGTGCGACGGTGGTCCGTGACCACGGTGCCGCGTCCGCCGCTCCGGGCACCAGGACGCCGACGGCCGCGGCGAGCACGAGCACCGCGGCGCCCCCGCCAACGCGGCGCAGCCGCCGCACGCGACGCGCTCGTCGACGCAGCGCGCGACGGGTGAGGACGGTGGACGCACCGGTCGGGAGGCCCGTAGCGGCGCCGTCCCGTGCCTCCAGGCCGTCGTCGGTACCGTCTGCCGGACCGGCGGCGTCGTTCGGGCCAGCTGCGTCGTCCGGACCACCGGCGGTGCCGTCGGTGTCGTCGTCGGCCTCGACGAGTCGCCGGAGCGACCCGTCGATCGTGCAGAGCGCGAGCACCGCGGTCAGGCCGAGCGCGAGCATCGCGACCAGGCCCCACTCCCCGGCGCTGATCCACCGGATCGGTGTCCCGATGAACGGGATGCGCAGGAAGGCGACGCCGTGCACGGCGGAGCGCTCGATCGGCGTGGAGTCCTGCTGGGGGTTGGCGTCGCCCTTCGTGACCATGGTGCCGCGCGGGCCGTCCTCGACGTAGCGGTGCATGCGCAGGTGGTCCGGCTGGTCCGGGTCGTCGGCGAGCAGGACCTTGCCCGTCGCGATCTCGCCCGAACCGACCGGACGCGAGACGACCACGTCACCTGGGACGATCCGCGGCTCCATCGAGCCGGTCATCACGGTGGTCGGCTGCCAGCCGATGAGCGCCGGCGCGGCCGCCCAGAGTGCGAGTCCGAGCAGCGTCGCGACCACGCCCCGGGCGAGGGTGGCGACGACGACGCGCCCCCAGTCGACGGCGTCACGGACCGCTGCGTGCGGTGCGGGACCACCGTGCACTGCGATGCTGCTCATGACTGCCTTCGACCGGGGGCGCGTTGCGGGGAGGGAACGGACGGGGCTGGTTCGGCCCCGGTCCCGGCTCAGCTGTTCTGGGCCTCCCAGGTGAAGCCGAGGGCTGCGGTGCCGCCCTGCACGGTGTTCGGAGCGGTGCTCGAGACCGTGTAGCTGACGCGGTAGACGCGCGTCTCGGACGCGGTGCCGGTCGGGGCCCAGGTACCGACGCCGGTCGCGTAGTTGGTCGAGGCGGCGCCGAAGCCCGCGACGGTGCCGCTGTAGAGCGAGCCGCCGGTGGCGGCCGGGGTGAAGCCGGAGCAGGAGCCGAAGCCGCCGCCGGTGCCCTGCTCGATGGTCAGGTTGACGTTCGCGGCCAGGTCCTTCGTGGTCGAGACGTTCGTGCCGTAGAGCTTGACGGCCGAGGGCAGCGAACCGGTCGAGGTCACCGCGATGCAGTTCGCACCGGCCGAGCCGGGCTTCAGGTTGTTCGCCGTGAACAGCGCGGTGTTGTTGTCGTCGTCGGACAGGGCGACACTGCCGGCCGTCCAGTTGTTCGTCGGGTTGACGGTGGTCGAGGAGAACGCCGCGTACGAGGCCGTCGAGACGACGACCCCCGAGGCGACGAGGGCGGCGGGGATGGCGATCCAGGCGGCGAGGCGGGCAGCACGAGGCGTGACACGAGACATGGTTGGACTCCGTGAGGAAGAGATCTGATCGGTGGTTCGGACGGGCCCGCGGTGGTTGGTCGCGCTACGTGCCGAGGTGGTACGACGATCAAGCTACTTGGCGTTCGAGCAGCTCACAAGACCTGAGATGTCCCCACTGATGGGGGTATCTTGACGAGTGAGTTACTTGTTGACTGAAGTTCCCACCCTGTACCCGAGAAGAGCTCCCATGACGGACACCGACCCGGTCGTCCTCCCCCCGCACGCACCCGCCGTCCCCGCGGCGCGCGTCGCCCCCACCACGCCGCCGGCACCGATGTCGCCCGACGTCACGGCGCTCGACCCCGTCACCGCCGACACGGACCCCGACGCCGACCTGCCGCGACTGCTCACCGCCTTCCGGGTGCTCCAGATGCAGCACGCACGAGTCCTGCACCACGAGAGCACGATCCGCGGGCTGAACGCCACGGACACCCGCTTCGTGTTCTTCCTCAGCGCCGCCGGCGGCCACGGCGTCACCCCGAAGCAGGCCGGCGAGTACCTCGAGCTCACCACCGGGGCGATGACGTCGCTGATCGACCGACTCGAGAAGCACGGACACCTGGAACGTCGCCCGAACCCGGAGGACCGCCGGAGCGTGCTCCTGCACCTCACGCCGTCGGGCACGGCGGTCGCCCGCGAGGTCGGCGCCGTCTACTCCGACGCGTTCCGGCAGGTCGTCGCACCGTCCGACCGCGCCGTGGTCGCGGCCGCGTTCGAGGGGCTCGGTGCCGCCCTGGAGCGCCACCACCGCAGCGCCGCCGTGTGACAGCGGGTGGCACGGCCCGCGCGTAGCGTGAGCGCCATGACCCCCTCTGAACTCCTCACCGAAGCGTTCTCCCGCGTCCCCGAGACGGTCGAGCGGGCCGTCGACGGGCTCTCCGAAGACCAGCTCGCGGCACGGCCGGCCGCCGGGGCGAACACCCTCGCGTGGCTCGCGTGGCACATCGCCCGCGGCCAGGACGTGCAGATCGCCGAGCTCGCCGGCTCCGAGCAGGTCTGGACGGCGGACGGCTGGTACGACCGGTTCGGGCTGCCGTTCCCGGCCGAGGCGCTCGGCTACGGCATGTCCCGCGACGACGTCGGTCGGGTGCGGGCCTCCGCCGAGTTACTCACCGGGTACCTGCGCGCCGTGCACGAGCGCACGGTCGCGTACCTCGGCACGCTCGGCCCGGACGACCTCGACCCCGTCGTCGACGACGCGTGGGACCCGCCCGTGACGGCCGGAGCGCGCCTCGTGAGCATCCTGGACGACTGCACGCAGCACGCCGGACAGGCCGGCTTCGTGCGCGGGCTGCTGTTCTTCAACCGCTGAGCGCGCGCGGCCGTGCGGCCGCGCCGCCGCTTCGTGAGCAGGAATGGTCGGGTCCGACGTCGCGACCCGACCATTGGTGCTCACCATGTGACGGACGGGAGGCCCGGTACCAGCTGGTACCGGGCCTCCCGTCCGTCAGAAGGTGGGTCAGACCCCGGTGGCGCGGATCAGTGACGCCCCGCGGACAGCGCGTCGGCCAGGTGCGGGAGCTCGGTGCGGAACGACCACTGCACGGTGTTCCAGTCGTGTCCGCTCCCCGGGGCGAACGCGACGCTGGTGTCCGCGCCCGCTGCCCGTGCAGCGTCGGCGAGGACGCGAGCACTGCGGCTGAACGCCCCGTCAGCCGACCCCGCGGTGAACCAGAACGCGTGCCCGTGCAGGTCGTCCGCCCGCATGTGCGCGATCGGACCGGCGGCCTTCCACGCGGTGACCGATCCGCCGAAGGCCCGGTCCGCGCTGTGCTGCGGGTTCTGGTCGATGGGCTGCAGCTCGCTGGACACCGCGAGCACGGCCCCGAACCGGTCGGGGTGCGCGGTGGCGAACTGCATCGCGCACGTCGCCCCCTGCGAGAAGCCGGTGAGGCCCCACGCACGGCGGTCCGGGGTCACCGGGAGGTGCGCCGTCAGCCAGCGCGGCACGTCCTCGGTGACGTACGTCGCTGCGTTGCCGAGGTCCGAGTCGACGCACATCGTGTTCAGGCCGGGCGCGGAGAGCTGGTCGACGGAGACGACGATCGGCGCTCGGCCGTGGTGGGCTGCGGCGTAGCCGTCGAGTGCGCTGCCCATCCTGCCGGCGGTGAACAGGTCGCTCGGAGCCCCCGGTTGGCCGGAGAAGGCGAGGACGACGGGCAGCGGCGCCGGATCCCTGACCAGGGCAGCGGGCGGGAGGTAGACGACGGCGGGCCGTGCGGGGAACCCCGATCGCTCCCCGGGGATCTCGACGGTGCGGACCTCGCCGGTCGTGGGCATGGTGGCGACGGGGGCTGCGGCGAGGTCGAGCTCCGGGAACGGGTCCGTCTGCACGACGGTGCCGAGCGTCGGGTACATCGCGAACTCGACGTTCACCCCGAGGGCGGACGCGAGCAGCGCGGTCGGCACGAGCAGCCCGGCGAGGACGCGGCGCCAGCGACGGCCCTGCACGAGTCCGACGACCGCCAGGGCCAGTGCAGCTGCGGCAACGACGAACCACATCCGGGTGACGGGGCTCAGCGCGACGCCGAACAGGTTCATCAGATCGCTGAGGACCCAGCACACGAGGAGCACCACCGCGGCGGCGACCACCGCGACGGCAGCGCGGACCCCGGCCCGTCGCCATGCGACGCGCGAACGCAGCGCCCCGAGCGCCGGCAGCAGGACGGCGAGACCGAGCACGGCGAACGCCACGTCCAGCGGGACGAGCTTGGACGGCGCCTGCAGCTGGGTGGCGAGCAGCCACTCGGTCGGACTCACTGCTCGGACACCACCCGCGTCGGAGCGGGCTCGCGCACGACCGAGCGGTGTGCCTGCCGCAGTGCCCAGAGGTGCTTCGGACGGAGGCCCGGTACGTACGCGCCGGCCAGGGCACGTGCGACCCGCGGCACGTGCAACGGCGTGGGGACCACGATCCAGAGCGCCTCGTGTCGGGCGCCGAACTTCTCCTTGAAGCGCTGGAGCGACCGGAACCCGTACACCGGCTCGAGGAGTCGGGCGACGAGGACCGATCCGAAGGACACGAGTGACGGTGCGCCGTCGTGTGCGGCGAGCGGCGTGCCGGAGAGGCTGATCATCTGCAGGCCTGCGTCGCGTGCCCGGATCGCGGTCCGGGCGATGAGGAACTCCATGACGCCCGGCATGCCGTCGTCGCCGCGGCGCATGACGTCGAGCGTGTAGCCGGCCAGCACGCCGTGCTCGTACACGGGCAGCCAACTCGTGACCGCGGTCACCTGCCCGTCGGCCGTCACCGCCAGCATGAGTCGGACGTCGGGGTCGTCGAGCTCGTGGAAGCCGCCGAGGGTGAACCCCATCTCCGGCAGTCTCCGGTCGCTCGCCCACCGCGTGCAGATCGCCTCGACCTCGGCACGGTGTTCGTCAGCGAGGGCGTCGAAGGTCGTCCACTCGTCGCGGACCCCCTCACGGTCCGCCCGGTTCGAGGCCGTCCGGAGGTCCTGCCGCTTCTTGCCGCGCAGGTCGAAGGTGGCGACGTCCAGCACCGACTCGACTCCCACGGGCAGCGCGGTCCACCCGTCGGCGGCGAGGATCTGCCGCACCGGGTCGTGCACGCTCGTGAACGCGGGCACCCAGCCGTTGCGGTCGCAGAAGGCCGTGAACGCGGACACGACCTCGGCGCGGTCCGCAGCGCTGCACGCCGGGTCCGACACGGTGAGTGCCACGTCCCCGCAGACCCGGTACGCCACGGCCCCACGTCCGTCCGGGTCCGTCCAGGTGGCGTTGCCGCGCCAGGTGCCCATGTGGCCGAGGGTTCCGGCATCGCCGTCGCGGAGCATCTCGACCAGGGCACCGCGGCCGTCGGTGGCGGCACGGAACCGCGAGCGGACGAGGCGTCCGCGGAGCGCCAGGACCGCCAGCAGCACCATCGCCGGCACGAGCCACGCGCCGAGCAGTGTGACCTGCCACTCGATCGCGTCCAGCCCGAGACCGCGCCACTGCACGGCGTCGTCGGTCATCGGTTCGATGAGGAACACATCGGCGAGGACAGCGGTCAGCGTCACGAGCACGCCGACGGCGAGCACGATGCCCGTCCGCCGGCCACGCTGCACGAGCCAGGCGGACACCAGCAGGAGGAGCCCGACGATGACGACCGCACGGTCGCTCATGGCGTCGGCGAACACCGAGAGCACGCCGTCCGGGTCCGGCACGACAGGGGTCACCAGGGTGCCCGCGCCGAGCGCGATGAGCGTCGCGACGACGCAGGTGCGTGCACTGACGGTGTCACGCGCGGTCGGCGCGTCGGGACCGGAGGCCCGGCGCACCACGAACGAACCGGCTGCGGTGCCGAGCAGCGTCGCCAGGGCACGGGCGAGGTCCGATCCGTGGCCGGCGAAGAGCACGAGCGTGAGGACGACGGTCCAGAGCGCGGCTCGCGTACGCCACCGGTGCTGCGCGGGCATCGCTGCCGAAGCGGCACCGAGCAAGGCGGCGGCGACGATCGACGGGGCGAAGAGCGGCTGGCCGACCGCGAGTTCGGCGTGTGCCTCGCCGAGCGCTGACCCGATGCTGACGGTGAGCAGGGCTCCGAGGACGCCGAGCGCCGGGGCCACCACGCCGATGGCCACCGTGCGGACGGAACCGAAGGACCGTTCGGCGAGCACCGTCGTCACGATCACGAGGACCATGGCGAGGCACGCGACGGGCGGGTGGTGCGGGAAGTCGGGCTCGGCGTGAGCGATCCGCGCGGTCACGAGGAGCGCGGTCGTCGCTGCGGCCACGGAGACGGAGACGGGGAACCGGCGGAGTCGTCCGACGAGCGCTGCGGGTGTCACGTGATCATTGCAGCGGTCCTGCTCGCCCGTGTCATCAGTCGGGGGCATGAGCACGGCGGCTCTGGGTCCTCCGAGAGGATGACCCGGACGCAAGCTGACGTCGCGGCCGGGCCGCGGACCGGACCCGTGCGGTCTTCGGTCGCACCGTGTGACGGACGGGAGGCCCGGTACCAGCTGGTACCGGGCCTCCCGTCCGTCGTGTGCTCGCGACTAGCGCGCGGCGAGCTCCGACACGATGCCGTCACCGGGCGCGGCCTGCACCAGGTCCGCCTCGATCTCGGCGCGCTCGAGGATGCCCTCGATCTTGCGGATGCGGCCACGCGGGACGATGGTCACGACCGTGCCCTCCTTGCCGGCACGACCCGTGCGGCCGGAGCGGTGCATGTACGCCTTGTAGTCGTCCGGGGCGTCGGCCTGCACGACGAGCGAGACGTCGTCGACGTGGATGCCGCGGGCGGCGACGTCGGTGGCGACGAGCACGTTGACGCGGCCGCTCGTGAGCAGCTGCAGGTTGCGCGTGCGACGCGACTGGTTCAGGTCACCGTGGAGCGAGGTCGCGCGGATGCCGGCGTCCTCGAACTGGTCGGCCAGACGCTCGGCGTAGGCGCGGGTCCGGGCGAAGACGATGGTCTTGCCGTCGCCGGCGACCAGCTCCTCGAGGAGACGGTCCTTCTCGCGCTGCTCGACCACGAGGACACGGTGGTCGATGGTCGAGGACGCCTGGTCCTCACCCGCGACCTCGTGCACGCTCGGCTCGTGCAGGAACTGCTCGACGAGCGCCGCGACCTGGGTGTCGAGCGTCGCGCTGAACAGCAGCTTCTGCGCGCGGTTGCCCTGCGGGGTGACCTCCGCCGTGGCAGAGAGGATCTCCTGCACCGGCTCGAGGAACCCGAGGTCGCACATGTGGTCGGCCTCGTCGAGCACGGAGATGATGACCTCGCTGAGGTCGAGCTTCCCCTTGTTCATCAGGTCCTGCACACGACCGGGGGTGCCGACGATGATGTCGACGCCGCGCTCGAGCGCGCCCTCCTGACGGCCGTAGGGCACGCCGCCGTAGATCTGCGTCGTGAACAGGCCGACCGAACGGGCGATGGGCTGCACCGTGCGGTCGATCTGCAGGGCGAGCTCACGGGTCGGCGCGAGGATGAGCGCACGCGGGGCGCGGCCCATCTTGCGCTTGGTGCCGCCGCCGTGCTCCATCAGCTTCTCGACCAGCGGCGCACCGAAGGCGATGGTCTTGCCGGAGCCGGTGCGGCCACGACCGAGGACGTCCTTGCCGGCGAGCACGTCGGGGATCGTCGCCGCCTGGATCGGGAACGGGCTCGAGGCGCCGAGCTCCTGCAGGGCGCGGGAGATGTTGCCGCCGATGCCCAGGTCACCGAAGGTCACGCCCTCGACGTCGGCCGCGATGGTGGCCTCGGCCTGGAGCTTCTCGAGCTTGACGTCGTCGGCCGGCACGAACTTGCCGCGCTCGGGCTCGTCGAACGAGCGGCGCGGGGCACGGTCGGTGCGGTCGTCGCGGTCGAACTTGCGCGGGGCGCGGTCGTCGCGATCGAACGAGCGACGCGGGCGGTCGTCGTTGTCACGACGGGGCGCACGGTCGTCGCGGTCGAACGAACGACGCGGGCGGTCGTCGCGGTCGGAACGACGGGGACGGTCGTCGTTGTCACGACGGGGCGCACGGTCGTCGCGGTTGAAGCTGCGCGGTGCACGGTCGTCGCGGTCGAAACGACGGGGCGCACGGTCGTCACGGTCGAACGAACGACGCGGACGGTCGTCGTTGTCACGACGGGGCGCACGGTCGTCACGGTCGAACGAACGACGCGGCCGGTCATCGTTGTCACGACGCGGGGCACGGTCATCGCGGTTGAAGCTGCGCGGGGCGCGGTCATCGCGGTCGAAGCGACGGGGCCGGTCATCGTTGTCACGACGGGGCGCGCGGTCGTCACGGTTGAACGAACGCGGAGCGCGGTCATCGCGGTCGAACGAACGACGCGGACGGTCTTCGTTGTCACGACGCGGTGCACGGTCGTCACGGTCGAAGCGACGCGGGGCGCTGGGCCCCTGCGAGCCGGTTCCGGCGCGACGCGGAGCCTGCGGAGCGTCGGGACGGCCGTGCGAGTAGGGAGCGTCGCGGTTGAAGCCACGGCCGCCACGGTCGTCGCGGTCGGGGCGCCGCTGGCCGCCGCTGTCACGCGGCTCCCAGTTCGGACGGGCCGGACGCTCGCCCTGCGACGCACGGCCGCGACGCTCCTCGGCGTCCCAGCGCTGCTTCTGGCGCGGCTGCGAGGAGTCGGCGGCGCGGAACCCGCGGTGCTTGCTGCTGCGGGCGGCGGGGGTGCCGTTCGGGTGGCGGACGCGGTCGGAGGCGCGGTTGTCCGCGCCGCCCTTGTTGTACGGGGCCATGGCTGCTTTCTCGGGTGCGCAACGTACCGCAGCGCCCGACAGCGACATCGGCGGGGGCTGCTTGCGGAGAGGGGGTTCATCCCGTCGCGAGTCGACGTGATTCCAGCCCTCGAGCAACACACACCCAGCAGAATTTCCGTGATCACAATGTCACGACGTCGAAGGCCGACCGAGCGAGTCTACGCGAGCCGGTGCCCTGACGCCAGCCCCGCGCGGTCCGGCGGCGGCGTGCCGGGCGCGGGACGGGCCTCCAGGCCGGGGTCGTGCGCTCAGGACTCCGCGAGCCGACGACGCTGCTCGGCGACGTCGAAGTCCGCCTTCGGCCACGACAGGTGCATGTCCTCCAGCGCCCGGAGCAGGAGCTGCTGCACGGCGAGGCGGGCGTACCACTTGCGGTTCGCGGGCACGACGTACCAGGGAGCCTGCGGGGTCGACGTGCGGTCGAGGGCGATCTGGTACGCCTGCTGGTAGCGGTCCCAGAGCAGGCGGTCGTCGATGTCGCCCGGGTTGAACTTCCAGTGCTTGTCGGGGCGGTCCAGCCGGTCGCCGAGGCGCTCGCGCTGTTCGTCCTTCGAGATGTGCAGCATCACCTTGACGATGGTCGTGCCGGCGGCGGCGAGGCCGTCCTCGAAGGCGGTGATCGCGCCGTACCGACGTTCGATCTCGTCCGGCGCGGCGAGCCCACGGACCCGCTGGGCGAGCACGTCCTCGTAGTGCGAGCGGTCGAACACGCCGAGCTGCCCGGCTGCGGGCAGCTGCTTCTCGATGCGCCAGAGGAAGTCGTGCTCGCGCTCCTCGGCCGTCGGGGCCTTGAAGCCGGCGTAGTGCACGCCGTTCGGGTCGACCGCACCGACGACGTGCGAGACGATGCCGCCCTTGCCCGCGGTGTCCATCGCCTGCAGCACGAGCAGCACCCGCCGCTCGTCGCCGGCGGTCGACGCCGCGTACAGGCGCTCCTGCAGGGCGGCGAGACGGGAGGCGCCGGCGGCGAGGGCTTCGAGGCCGTCGATCTTGCGGCCGGGGAAGCCCGGGGTGCCGTCCGGGTCCACCTGGTCGAGGCGGAACCCGGGTTCGACGCGGAGCAGTGGTTCGGGATCGGCGTTCCAGGCCTTGCGATTGCTCACGGGTCCTCCTGCGGTGCTCCGGTCGGCGGCTGCCGTGCTCATCCTCGCACTGCCGTCCTCCGCTCGGGTGACGTGGGCGGCTGCCGGTGCGGCTAGCGTGGACGTGATGAAGTCCGGCCGCCGCTCAGTGCTCGCGCTCGTCGCCGCGGTCGTGGCGCTCGGCGCGATGGCGTCCTGCAGCACGGACCCGGTCGGCGACGAGAACGCGACGGTGACCGCGGACAGCATCATCTACCCGCTGTCGCTGCGGTACCACGGCATCGACGTGGTGGCCGACGTGCCCTACGGCACCGATCCGTTGCAGCGCCTCGACGTGTGCCTGCCGGCCGACAGCGACCCCGCGACGACGGCGACCCCCACCGCGACGCCGTCCGCCTCGGCCACCGCCGATCCCGATGCCCGAGCGGTCGGGGCCGCCACCGGACGCCCGGCGGTCCTGATGATCCACGGCGGCAGCTGGTCGCACGGCGACAAGGCGACCGCCGCCTACCGGTCCGTGTGCAAGTACCTGGCGTCCGAGGGCTTCGTGACGTTCAACGTCGACTACCGGCTGGCGCCGACCGACCCGTTCCCGGCGGGGCTCGACGACGTCCGCCGTGCGCTCGACTACGTGTTCCGTCCGGCGACGCTCGAGACCTACGACGTCGACTCCCAGCGCGTGGGCGTGTTCGGCGGCAGCGCCGGCGGCAACCTCGCCGCGATGCTCGCCGTCACCGACCACGACTCCGCCGCGTACGCCGACGGCGACCGGATCCGTGCCGTGGTCGACCTGAGCGGGCCGACGAACCTGACCACCCGGTCCACCGAGCCCGACGGGGTGTCGGCGGCCTTCCAGCGCAAGCAGCTGCTCTACCTGGGGTGCCGGTCGTACGCCAGGTGCCCGGCGGCCACCAGGGCGTCGCCGGAGTTCCACGTCACCTCGGACACCGCGCCGTTCTTCATCGGGCACTCCACCGACGAGTTCATCCCGATGTGGGAGTCGCAGGAGTTCGCCGCGACGCTCCGGTCCCACGACGTCCCGGTGACGTTCGTGGCGGTCGAGGGCACGGCGCACTCGATCGCCCAGCTCGACGAGGCGATGAGCCGCCGCGTGGTCACGTTCCTGCGGACGCAGCTGGGCTGACCGCGCCGGCTGACCGCCTGATCGCGCATGGCGTCCGACCGGCCGACCGCGCAGGGCGTCCGACCGCGTGCCCCGGGTGGGTGCCACCCGGAGTCGGGACTGCCGCTGCCGCGCCCCCGGCCGCAGACTTCGAGGGTGACCGACACCTCGACCCGCCCTGCCCGCGCCGCTGCGACCCGCTGGGACCGCCCGGCGCTGCAGACGTTCGGGGAGCTGCTGCTCGGGCTGTCGTTCGTCGCCGCGGTGTCGTTCGGCGGGTACGCCTCGGTCACCGGGCAGCTGGCCGTCGTGTCGCAGGGCGCCGCCGTGGTGTTCCTCGTGACGCTGACCCTGGTGCTCGTGTCGTGGTTCCGGGCGGTCGAGCGCGAGGAGCGGACCGAGCGCGTCGTCGTCTCGCCCCTCGCCGCCATCGACGCCGAGTACCGCCGCTAGACCGCTTCGCCCGGCTCCGTCTGCCGCGCTGCCCGCCGATCCGCGCGGCGCTCTCGAGCCCGCTCGACCACGAAGTACAGCGCCGGCAGCACCACGAGCGTCAGCAGCGTCGAGGACACCAGGCCACCGATCACGACCAGGGCCAGCGGCTGCGAGATGAAGCCGGACTTGCCCGTCAGCCCGATCGCCATCGGCAGCAGCGCGAAGATCGTCGCCATCGCCGTCATCAGGATCGGACGGAGGCGTCGTGTGGCGCCCTCGATCAACGCCTCGCGCACCCGCAAGCCGCGCCGTCGGTACTGGTTGACGAGGTCGATGAGCACGATCGCGTTGGTCACGACGATGCCGACGAGCATGAGCAGACCGATCAGCGACGCGACGCCGATCGGGACGCCCGACGCGATCTGCAGCAGGATCGCGCCCGTCGCCGCGAACGGCACCGACACGAGCAGCAGCAGCGGCTGGAGCAGGCTCCGGAACGTCGCGACCATGATCACGTAGACGATCAGCACGGCGACCAGCACCGCGAGCCCGAGCTGCGAGAACGCCGACGACTGGCTGGCGGCGACGCCACCGATCGAGGCGGTCGCGCCCTTCGGCAGGTCGAGCTCGTCGACGGCGGTCGTGACGGACTGCACGGCCGCACCGAGGTTCATGGCATCCGGCGTCACGGTGATCGTGGCGGTGCGGGCCGCGTTCGTCGTGGTGACGGTGGTGGGGCCCTCGGACTCCTCGACCGTGGCGACGTCGGACAGCGGGACCGTGCCCGTGCTCGTCGGCACGTCGAGGGCACGGAGTGCGCCGATGGTGGTCGGCGGTTCCGGGTCGGCAATGTAGACGTCGAGCGTCGCGTCGTCGATCTCGATGCTGCCGGTGTCCCGCGGCGAGACCGCTGCGGCGACGAGGCCACCCACCTGGGTCTCGGTCAGGCCGAGTGACGCGGCCTTCTGACGGTCGACCCGGACGGCGAGGAACGGCTCCGCGGCGGACAGGTTGCTCGTGGCGCCCGTGGTGTCCGGGACCGACTGCATGGTCTTCAGCACCTGGCGCGACGCCGTCTCGAGCTGCGCCTGGGTCGGCGCGGTGACGTCGACCTCGATGTCGCTGCTGCCGCCGAACCCGCCGCCGGAGGACGCGATGGTGACCTCGCCGACGTTCTCGATCGACCCGATCGCCTTCCGGGCGTCGGCCTGGATCGTCGGCTGGTCGGCCTCGGCGTCGGTCGTGACGGCGTACTGCACCGAGGCGCTGCCGCCACCGCCGAACGCCGCCTGGATCGACTGGCCGCTCGTGCCGATGGTGGTCTGCACGGTCTCGACGCCGTCGACGCCCTGCAGCGCCCGCTCGACCTTGCGTGCGGACTCGGACTGGACGGCGAGGCTGGAGCCGGCCTTCAGGTCCTGCGTGACCGTGAAGGTGTTCTGCCCCGAGTCGCCGAGGTAGTTCGTGGTGACGAACGGCAGCGTGGCGACCGTTCCGCCGAGCACGATCACGGCGAGCAGGATGACGACGACCGGCTTCCGGACGACCCACCGGAGCACCGGCAGGTAGACGCGGCGCAGACGGTCGGCGGTGCCGGCGTCGTGCAGGTCGGCGGCGGAGGCGAGCGCACCCTCGGAGCGATCGTGCTCGACGTCGGGAGCCGACGGCGCTGCGACCGCTTCCGCTTCCGCCTCCGATGCCGTCGTCGCGTCGCCCGGCTTCGCCTTCGGCGGGCGCAGCCACCAGTACGCGAGCACCGGGACGATGGTGAGCGAGACGAACAACGACGCGACGAGCGCCAGGGTGACGGTCACGGCGAACGGCCGGAACAGCTCCCCCACGAGTTCGGCGACGAAGGCGACCGGCAGGAACACCGCGACGGTCGTCAGCGTCGACGCGGTGACGGCACCGGCGACCTCGCGCACGGCGTCCCGCACGGCACGGCCGCGGTCGACGCCGGGGAGCATGTGCCGCTTGATGTTCTCGATGACGACGATGGAGTCGTCGACCACGCGGCCGATCGCGATCGTGAGGGCCGCCAGCGTGATGATGTTGAGCGTGTACCCGGCGGCGCGCATGCCGATCGCGGCGAGGAGCACCGACGTCGGGATCGAGATCGCGGTGACGAGCGTGGAGCGCCACGACAGCAGGAACACCAGGATGACGATCACCGCGAAGGCGAGCCCGAGCAGGCCTTCCTCGGCCAGGGAGTCGATGGACTGCTGGATGTAGGGCGCCTGGTCGAAGACGACGGTGAAGCGGGGGTCCCCCTCGATCTTGTCCTGGATGCCGGGCAGGGCGTCGCGCACGGTCTTGGAGACGTCGACGGTGTTGGCTTCCTGCGTCTTCGTGATCGAGATCGTCAGGGCCTGCTGGCCGTCCACGCGGCTGATCGAGGTGCGCGGCGACTCGGTGATGGCGACCTTCGCGACGTCGCCCAACGTGGTGTCGGTGGGAGTGGCCGCGGTCGTGGACCCGCCCGTCGCGGTGTCACCGGTCGCCCCGGTGCCGGTCGCACCCGTACCGGCGGCACCCACAGCCGTGCCGTCACCGGACGGTGTCGTCCCGGCGGCACCGGCGGCACCCGACCCGGACCCGTCCGACCCCGATGAGCCCGAAGAGCTCGACGAGCTCGACGAACTCGTCAGCGGCAGGGCGCGGATGTCGTCGAGCGAAGCGATCCGCTCGCCCGTCTGCACCGACAGCGTCGAGCCGTCCTCGGTGATGGTGCCGCCGGGGATCAGGGTGCCGTTGTCGTCGAGCGCGTCCGAGATCGCCGTCTGGGTCAGGCCGCGGGCGGCGAGCTCGTCCTGGTTGGGCGTGATGACGACCCGACGACCCGGGTTGCCGAAGACGTCCGCCTGCCGCACGCCGTCGAGCTTCTCGAGGTCGGGGATCGCCGAGGCCTGCAGCCGGTCGACGAGCTGCTCCTGGTTGCCGGACGCCGAGACCGCGATCTGCAGCACCGGCAGGTCGTCGAAGGACCCGGTGACGATCTGCGTCTGCACCGAGTCGGGCAGCGACAGCGCGTTCACCGCGGTCTGGATCTTGTCCTCGGCGCTGGCCAGGTTCGATCCGTACTGGAACGATGCCGACACCACGCTCTGCCCGGTGGACGAGGTCGCGCTGGTCGACTCGAGGTCCGGGACGACCTGGATCGCCTGCTCGATCTTGGTCGAGACGTCGTTCGACACGACTTCTGGCGTGGCTCCGGGGTAGGCGCTGACGATCGCGACCTGCGGGAACTCGACGCTGGGGATCAGCTCCTGCTTGAGGCTCGAGAGCGCAATGCCGCCGAAGACCGCGACCACGATCGTGACGAGCGCGATGAGGGCCCGGTTGCGCAGGCTGAAGACCGAGAGGAGGTGCACGTCATCGATCCTCGCAGGACCGACCGACGAACGCTCGGCTGGCAGCCAGAACCCGCCGTCGGATCAGGACCGAGGGCCAGGACCCACCGACGGATCAGAACCCGCCGAGCACCAGGTAGGCCCCGAGCACCGCGACCGTCCCGACGACCCCGGTGCCGAGCGCCACCACGCGCGCAACGGGTGAACGGGTGCCGAGGACCCCGATGCCGAGGAGCACCACGCCGACGACGATCTCGACGACCCAGGTCACGTGCCCGGTCGTCGCGGCGACCTGCAGCAGCCCGCGGATCCCCTCACCGACGAGCACCGCGGCCGTCACACCGAGCGCCCCCGCGCGCCACCGGGCGTCGCGGGACCGCACCGCCACGGCGACCGCCCCGGCCAGCAGCCCGGCCGGCACCCCGAGCAGCACCCACGAGTTCGTGATCGACAGCACGTCCGGGAACCCACGCAGGACCGTCGTGGCCCAGTACCCGACGTGCATGAGCTCGAGGAGCACGACGCCGAGCACCATCGCGAGCGGCAGGGCGACCCGGCCCGCTCGTGCTCCCGCCGCCAGGCACAGCAGCGCGGCGACGAGGAACCACGGCCCGGCCGAGTTCGACACCGATGCCAGTGCGGGCACCGCCTGCCCGAACGACGTCAGGACGCCGGCCAGGGCCGCCCCGCTCAGCGCGATGGTGACCCGCACCACGGCGGGGACCGGCGCGGGCGGGTCGACGGGCGTCGGCACAGCGGAGCGGGTTCCGGCGGACAGGGTCGCGTTCATGGCTCCAGCCTCGCCGGACCCCACCGCCGCCGCATCACCCCGGGGAGCGACAACCCCCGACCCGGCCTCACCCCAGAGGATGACACCGAGCCCCGGCGCACGATACCGAGCCCCGGCGCACGACACCGAGCCCGGCGGACGACACCGAGCCCGGACGACGCACCGCTCAGACCACCGCCGCCAACGACCCCCGCACCCCGGTCGACTCGCCACCGACCCGCTCCCACGCACGCGACAGCACGTCGACCAACCGTCCCCGGTCGGCCGGGGCCATCGTGAACGGCACCCGCAGGAACCGCTCGAACCCGCCGTCCGGCCCGAACACCCCGCCCGAGGCCAGCACCACGCCCTCGGCCCGGGCAGCGAGCACGAGCGCGCTCGACACCGGCCGCCCGAGCCCCACCCACGTCGTCAACCCGCCCGCCGGCGCCGGGACGTCCCACTCCGGGAGCCGCGCCCGGAGCGCCCCCACGACCGCATCGCGACCTTCGCGCAGGGACGCACGCCGCGCCTCCAGGACGGCCGCCGTGCGCGGGACCAGCTCGCGCACGACCAGCTGGTCGAGCACGGGGGTGCCGAGGTCGCCCGTCGGGCGGGCGAGCAGCAGCCGCTGCAGCAGCGCCGGGTCGGCGCGGATCCAGCCGATCCGCAGCCCGCCCCAGAAGACCTTGGCGGCGGAACCGATCATCACGACCGACGCCCCCGACGGGTCCGCCGCTGCCAACGGCGGCGACGGCGAGCCGTCGATCCGGAGCTCCCCCATCGTCTCGTCGGCGATGACGGTCGTGCCGACCGAGGCCGCGACCGACAGCAGGAGCTGGCGGGTCGATGCGGACATGGTCGCACCGGTCGGGTTGTGGAGCTCGGGCATGACGTAGGCGACGGAGGGCGCGGTCCGACGCAGCGTCGTCTCGAGCGCGGCGGCGTCCCACCCCGTCCGCGCATCGACGGGGACGCCGACCAGGCGGCCGCCGGCTTCGCGGAAGGCCTCGTGCGCGTGCGGGTAGGTCGGGGACTCGACGAGGACGGCGTCGCCACGGCGGACGAGCACCCGCGCGAGCAGGGCGATCGCGTGCTGCGCGCCGATGGTGACGATGACCTGGGCGGGCTCGGTCGGCAGCCCGCGCTCGGTGTAGCGCGCGGCGATCGTGGCGCGGAGGCCGGGGTCGCCGACGGTGTCGTAACCGATGCCGGCGAGCGCCGCGGGCACGTGCCGGACCGCCCGCTCGACGGCCTCGTCGATGCCGGGGGCCGCGTGCAGGGCCGCCTTGCGCAGGTCGAGCAGGTCCCCCTCGACGACCCCGCCCAGGCGTTCGGGGTCGGGCCGGCCGACCAGGTCACGGGGCAGGTGGACCACGCTGCCGGAGCCACGGACGGACACCAGGAACCCGTCGGAGCGCAGGCGGGCGTAGGCGTTCGCGACGGTGGTGCGTGAGACGCCGAGGGCTGCGGCCAGGCCACGCTCGGCCGGGAGCCGGACCCCCTGGGCGACCCGCCCGTCGATGACGAGGACCCGGAGCGCGTCGGCGAGCGCCTCGTAGGCCGGCGCGTCGGTGCTCGCGCGCCAGTCGGTCAGCAGGTGGGCGGCGGCGCGGGCACTGATCAGGACAGGGGGCACGGGTCCACGGTAGCGCGATTGGCTCTCGACCAGCAGGCCAATCTGTCGGGACGATGGCCGCATGCCCCGCCGCACCGCTCTCACCCTGCGCTTCGTCCAGCTCTTCGTCGGACTGTTCCTCTACGGCGCCTCGACCGCACTGCAGGTCCGAGCGGTGGTCGGCGTGAGCTCGTGGACCGTGCTGACCCAGGGGCTCGAGAACGTCGTCCCGTGGTCGTTCGGCGTCATCACGGTCGTGTCGAGCGGCGTCATCCTGCTGCTGTGGATCCCGCTGCGCCAGAAGCCGGGCATCGGGACGCTGCTGAACGCCCTGGCGATCGGGCCGAGTGCGGACCTGGTGCTCTGGCTGGTGCCGGAGCCGTCGGGGATCGTCGCCCGGATCGCGCTGTTCGCCGCGGGACTCGTGTTGCTCGCGGTCGCGACGGCGTTCTACATCGGTGCGGGGTTCGGCACCGGGGCGCGGGACGGCCTGATGGTCGGGTTGCACCAGCGGCTCGGCTGGCCGATCTGGCTCGCACGGACCCTGGTCGAGGTCACCGTGGTGATCGTCGGGTGGGTCCTCGGCGGGGACGTCGGTGCCGGCACCGTCATCGCGGCGTTCGCGATCGGCCCGATGGTCCAGCCGCTCATGCCGCACTTCCGCCGGTTCCCGTGGAGCCCCGAGCGCACGGCCGCCGCGCACGGCGTCGCAGCACAAGCCGTCACACCCGCCCTGGAGGCCCGCCCCACCCCCGCCACGCCCGCTTCGTGAGCAGGAACGGTCGGGTCCACGGCGCCGACCCGACCATTCCTGCTCACGATCGCCCGAGCGATCACCCGGCGCTCGACCGGCGATCGCCCGGCGATCGCGTGTGAACCCTTGCGGCCGTGGGAAACGCGATATAGCGTGACCTGCACAGACGCGATACATCGCGAGTTTCAGGAGGCAACATGGCGCAGGAGAAGTGGCTCGTCGACGAGCCCAAGGTCATCGACACCGGCATCGTGCGCACCGTGCGTGTCGGCCTCGTCGGCGGGCAGGTGGACGTCGTCGCACACGACGAACCCACGGCCCGGGTCGAGATCCACAGTGTGTCCGGCAAGCAGATGCTCATCGAGGTCGACGGCGACACCCTCACGGTCGACCACCCCCAGGTCCGGTGGGACGACCCCATCGGGTTCCTGAAGTCCTTCCGCGGCAAGGCCCACGCCGACGTCAGCATCCTGGTCCCCCGCGACGCCGGCATCACGCTCGGTGTCGTCTCGGCCGGTGCGCTGCTGTCCGGCACGAACCGCGGAGCCACCCTCAACACGGTGTCCGGCGACCTGGTCGTCGACGGCGTCGCGGGTGACGTCACGGTCAACGCCGTCTCGGGCGCGACCACGATCCGCGACCTCGACGGTGCGCTCGCGGTGCACACCGTCTCCGGCGACGTCGTGGCCACCGGCGAGATCCCGCGGTTCCAGGCCGACGGCGTCTCGGCCGACGTCGTGCTCGACCTGCACGGGGTCCCCGAGTCCGCCCGCGTCAACACGGTGTCCGGGTCGGTGAGCGTCCGCCTGGCGGACGGCGTCGCCTACAAGTGCACGGTGAACACCGCGACCGGCAAGCTGCAGTTCGACGACGCCGAGATCCGCGGAGTGCGCGGTTCGTACGTCAAGCAGGGCGGCGAGCTGTCCGGCCAGTGGCTCGACCTGCGGGTGAACTCCGTCTCCGGCGACATCGCGGTGCTGCACGCCCCGCCGGTCGCCGAGCCGGCGCCGCCGACGACACCGACCACCCCGTCGACCACCCCGACGAACGAGAGCGAGGTGCCCGAATGAGCCCCGTCTTCGCTCACGGCCACCTGCGCCTCTACCTGCTCGTCCTGCTGGCCGACCACCCGATGCACGGCTACGAGCTCATCCAGGCACTCGGCGACCGCTTCGGCGGCACCTACGTGCCGAGCGCCGGCACCGTGTACCCCCGGCTCGCCAAGCTCGAGGACGACGGCCTGGTCACCAAGACCGCTGACGGCCGCAAGACCGTCTACGCGATCACGGACGCCGGCCGTGCCGAGCTCGCGGCGCGTGCCGACGAGATCACCGCGGTCGAGTCCGGCGTGAGCGACTCGGTGAAGTCGTTGGCCGACGGCGTGCGCGCCTCGGTCGGCGAGGCCATGCGCTCGCTCCGTGCCGACCTGGCCGCCGCCGCCGAGAGCCCGGCGACGGGTTCCGCCGAGGAGCCCGTGTCCGTGCCGTCGGACAGCGCCCGCGCCCTGCGCGAGCTCGAGATGGCCCTGTCGTCGTTCCGGCAGCAGGTGCGTGCGGACCTGCGCCGCCGGGCGACCCGCGGCACGCTCGGTGCGGACACCGTGACGCGTCTGCGTGACGGCCTGGAGGCCCTGCGCAAGTCACTCTGACGGCCGGCGGCCGACAGGCTGTCGCGACCACGGGCCTCCCGGCCGTCGTCCGCACCGACTGTCGGCCCGCCGCGTGCGGGGGGCTGCCGGCGCCTCAGGAACCGGGCAGCCGCGTCGGCGGGAAGCCGGCGAACGCGTCGGCCACCGCCAGGTCCTCCCCGTGCTCGACGCGCGCCACGGTGGTGCGCACGGCCGCGAGCTGCCGGGCCAGGCGGTCCCGTTCGTGCTCGAGCCACGTCAGGTGCGCCGTGAGCGCGGCGACGTCGTCACCCTCGTCGTCGAGCCGTCGCGCGATCTCGGGAAGTCCGAGTCCGAGCCCGCGCAGCAGCAGGATGCGCTGCAGTCGGACGAGCGCACGGTCGTCGTAGCGCCGGAGCCCACCGGCGCCGACGGCGGTGGCCGGCAGCAGTCCGACGGCCTCGTAGTGCCGAAGGGTCCGACTCGAGACACCGGCGGAACGCGCCACCTCGGTGATGACGTGGGGAGCTTTCGCAGCTGGGTCGTCCGGGCCTGTCGATGCGCTCATGCTGGCGACTGTAATGCTTGACGCTGCGTCAACTGCAAGGGGTGTACGGCCCCCAGGGTGGAGCACCAGTGGGCAGCCGGGAATATGCGGCAGGCGAACCGTGTTGACTCGCGCCCGGAACTGAGTAGGTTTGCCGCTCGTGACGAACGAGATCCGGTCGTTGAAAGCACGACTGATCGGGGATCCCCTCCCCTCTGAGAAGCTCGAAGGACAGCTCCTCCCGAAGCACCTGGCCCTGCCGATCTTCGCGAGTGACCCGCTGTCCTCTGTCGCGTACGCGCCGCAGGAACTGCTGATGATCCTGCTGCTCGGCGGCATGGCCTTCCTGACGTTCGCGCCGTGGGTCGCCGCACTCGTCGTGCTGCTGCTCGTGGTCGTCGTCGCCTCGTACCGACAGCTCATCAAGGCGTACCCGTCGGGTGGTGGCGACTACGAGGTGGCGCACCGGAACCTCGGTGAGAAGGCCGGGCTCGTCGTCGCGAGCGCGCTGCTCGTCGACTACGTGATGACGGTGGCCGTGTCGGTTGCCTCCGGTGTCGACAACATCATCTCGGCGCTCCCCATGCTCGACCACTTCCGCGTCGAGCTCGCCCTGCTGTTCGTCGTGCTGCTCGCCGCCGCGAACCTGCGGGGTGTGCGGGAGTCGAGCAAGGCCTTCGCGATCCCGACCTACCTGTTCGTGGCGAGCGTCTTCGTGATGGTCGTCACCGGGCTCGTCCGGGTCGCCGCCGGCAACGCCCCGGTCGCCGAGTCTGCGGCGTACACCGTGCAGAACGTCGAGCACACCACGCAGGCGGCGTTCATCCTGCTGCTCCTCCGCGCCTTCGCCTCGGGCTGCTCGGCCCTGACCGGCGTCGAGGCCATCGCGAACGGCGTGCAGGCGTTCCGCCGTCCGAAGATCAAGAACGCGCAGGCCACCCTGGTCGCGATGGGCGGCATCGCGATCGTCCTGTTCATCGGGCTCATCACCCTGGCGTTGGTGTCGCACGTGCACTACGCCGAGCGTGCCTGCGACCTGCAGGGCTTCGCGAACTGCGCCACCACGCCGCAGCGCTCGCTCATCGCGCAGATCGCGGCCGCGACCTTCGGCAACAACTCGGTGCTGTTCTTCGTGATCCAGGCGACGACCGCCGCGGTCCTGCTCCTCGCGGCGAACACGGCCTTCAACGGGTTCCCGCTGCTCGGCTCGATCCTGGCGCGCGACTCGTACGCCCCGAAGGCGCTCTCGACCCGCGGCGACCGGCTCATCTACTCGAACGGCGTCATCGTCCTGGCCCTGGTCGCCGCGGCGCTGCTCGTGGTCTACCGGGCGAACGTCACGAGCCTCATCCAGCTCTACATCATCGGTGTCTTCGTGTCGTTCACGCTCGGACAGACGGGCATGGTCGTGCACTGGACACGACTGCTGCGGGCCGATCGGGACCGGGACGGGGCGCCCGCCGCCGACGGCGAGCCACCGGTGAACCGTGGGCAGGTCGTCCGCTCCCGGACGATCAACGCCATCGGTGCGACCTTCACCCTCGTGGTGCTCGTCATCGTCACGATCACGAAGTTCACCCACGGCGCCTGGCTCGTGTTCCTGATCATGCCGGTGCTGTACGTGCTCATGCTCGGCGTGAACCGCTACTACCGCGACGTCTCGCACGAGATCGAGGCCGACGTCGAGACGAAGTTCGGCGCCACCGGCGACCACGCGATCGTCCTGGTGAACAAGCTGCAGAAGCCCGTGCTCAAGGCGCTCGACTACGCGGTCGCCGCCGAGCACGCGAGCATCGAGGCAGTGCACGTCGCGATCGACGACGCCGAGTCCCAACGCCTGCGCGACCAGTGGGCGGAGTACGGCCTCCAGGTACCGCTGACGATCGTGCCGAGCCCGTACCGCGACATCTCGATGCCCCTGATCAAGTACATCAAGGCACACCGGGCCGAGCACGGCTCCGAGGTCGTCACCGTCTACACCCCGATCTTCATCGTCGGGCACTGGTGGGAGGGCCTGCTCCACAACCACCGCGGCCGCCGCATCCGCAAGAAGCTGCTGCTCGTGCACGGCGTCACCGTGGCCCTGGTGCCGTGGCTGCTCGACTCGTCGGAGCTGCTCTACGGCCGCCGTTCCCGCCCGCTGCCCGGCCAGGAGCGCCGCGGCGAGCCCATCCGGCCCCCGCTCCGCCGCCCCGCGCAGCCCGGTTCGTCGGCCGAGGCCGCGGCCTCGGCTTCGGCTTCGGCTTCGGCCGAGGACCGCCTGCTCCGGTCCGCCGAGCGCAACAGCATCCAGCCGCGCCGCGCGACCCGTCCGGCCGGCCCCGCCGAGGGCATCGACCCCGCGCTCTGCACGGGCGAGATCCACGCCCTCGTGCCCTCGCCGCCGCGACGGGGAGCCGACGAGTCGTAGCATGTGGCCCCATGACCATCAGTGACCTGCGGACGTTCGCCACGTTCGACGGACACGGCGGCAAGGTCTCGAAGCGCGTCGAGGTGCTCGACCACGAACCGCCGGCCGGCAGCCCGCTCGAAGGGCTCGTCGCCGTGCGCGGCGAGCACCCCCTCGGTGCGCGCGACGAGCGTGCCGCCGACGAGTCCGCCGCGCTCTCCCGCGGCGTCCCGAGCGTCGGCTGGGTGGACCCGGCCGCCCTCCGCGACTGGTACCGCCCGGACCGCGTCGTCCTCACCCGGCTCGAGGCGCGGCAGTCCGGCATCGAGCCCGGTGTCTACGCCGACTCCCGTGGGCGCGGTCGCGTCCGGATCGACGGCCTGGAGGCCCACCTCGCCCCCGACGGTCGGCCCGCCTTCCGCGCACTGGCCGGCCCCACCGCCGAGCCCGTCGTCGACGTGCCGCTGCCGACCGACCAGGCCGTCCGCCTGGTGGCGGTGACCGCGGTCAACGAGGGACTCGAGGTCGTCACGGCCCCGGTGTCCCCGTTCCTGCAGCCCGGCGAACACCCGGCCTACGGCGACGACGTGGTGGGGCTGCCCCCACGTCCGGCGAGCGGGCACGTCCGGGTCACGGCGTCGGTGCTGCTCGACGGCGAGCTGCACGAGGTCGACCGGATCGACGAGCGTGCGGCGACCATCTGGATCCGGCGGGACGACCGCGTCGTGCCGATCGCCACGAGTGCCGTCGGGGCCGATCTGGTGCGGTACGCGGCGACCGCGGTCTGAGCCGCTTCGGTGCGTTTGCGTGCCTTCGTGCGCGCTGTGCCGGTGTGCGCGCTGTGCCGGTGAGCCGCTTCGGGGGACGCCGCTGCTGCGTGTCGTGACGGGGGTGCGGCGTACCGTCGCGGACATGAGTGACGCAGACCGTGACCAGCAGCAGACCCCGGACGCACCGATCCAGGGCGAGACCCTCGGCGGCCCCCGACCCGACCCCTCCACCGACGCGAGCAAGGACCCCGAGCAGTGGGTCACCGGCGACGAGCCCATGACCGGACCGCAGCGCAGCTACCTCGACACCCTGGCCCGTGAAGCCGGCGAGGAACTCCCCGCCGACCTCACCAAGGCGCAGGCGTCGGAGCACATCGACCGCCTCCAGCAGCAGACCGGCCGCGGCGCCGATTCCTGAGAAGCGGTCCGCCCTTCGGCGGACCGCTGTCTGGGCATGCTCTGGGCATGTTCTGGCGAAGCGCGGTCAGTCCCCTGTTCGAGGACGATCGATGACGCGTCACCGGCTACCTTCGTGGCCATGCGAACGACATCGACCTCCATCGGCCTGACCGCGCTCCGCATCGTCCTCGGGGTGGTGTTCATCGCCCACGGCGCCCAGAAGTTCGCCCAGGGCATCCCCAACGTGGTGCAGGGCTTCTCGGGCATGGGCGTCCCCCTCGCCGAGGTCGCAGCCCCCCTCGTCGCCGGCCTCGAGCTCGTCGGTGGCATCCTGCTCGTGCTCGGTGTCGCGACCCGCGTCGGCGGCGTGCTGCTGGCCGTCGACATGGTCGTCGCCGGGTTCCTGGCCCACGGCACCGCCGGCTTCTACTCGCAGGACGGCGGGTTCGAGTACGTGCTCGTCCTCGCGGTGGCGTCCCTCGCCGTGGCGCTGACCGGGCCCGGGCGGTTCTCGCTCGATGCCCTGGTGCTCAAGTCGTCGCGCCGTCGTCGTGGCGTCGAGGAGCCCCTGCCCGCCTGAGCCGCGCGCTTCAGCTCGTCCGGTGCGAGGTTCCGTCGCCGGTGCGAGCTCACGAGGGCCGCACCGGGAACGGAACCTCGCACCGTTCACGCGGCCCCTCGCACCGTGCGAGGGGCCGCAGCGTCGTCAGCCCGCCAGCGCGTCCATGACCTGGCGGGCGATGCGCCGTCCGGCCCGGTTCGCACCGATGGTCGATGCCTGGGGACCGTAGCCGGCCAGGAACAACCGCGGCTCCTCGCCGGACCGGCCGTCCTCGACCACCACCCCGCCCGCCGTGGTCCGCAGGTGCAGCGGCGCGAGGTGCCGCAGGTCGGCCCGGAACCCCGTCGCCCAGATCACCGCATCGGCGTGTACATGGGTGCCGTCTGCCGTCCACACGCCGGTCTCGTCCATCCGCGTGAACATCGGCTCGTCACGCAGCACGCCGCGGTCGATGCCGGCGCGGATCCGCCGCGATACCGGGACCCCGGTACCGCTGACGATGCTCGGCAGGACCTCGCCGGCGCGGGCGGCCCGGTCCTGTTCGTCGACGGCGGCCACCGCGGACTCGACGTCGAGCGACGCGGTGCCGGCCCAGACCATCGGGCGGCGGGTGAACCACCGCGTCGAACGGGCGACGCCGTCGAGTTCGAGCAGGAACCCGATGGCGCTCGTCCCACCGCCCAACACCACGACGTCCTGGCGGGTGAACTCGGTGGCGCTGCGGTACTCGGTCGTGTCGACCTGCCGCCCACGGAACACGTCGCGCCCCGGGTACCACGGTACGAACGGGGTGCCCCACGTGCCGGACGCGTTCACCACGACCTCGGCACGGATGCGCGTGACGGTGCCGTCGGCACTCCGGGTCGTGACGCACAGGCCGCCGTCCGTCGGGGCGTCGCCCGCCACGCCGCCGTCGCCGTCGATGCGTGAGACGGACGTCACCGTGACCGGGCGCCGCACCCGTAGGTCGTAGTGCTGTTCGAACCGCCGGTAGTACTCCCCGACGACGTCCCGCGCGGGTCGTGACCGGTCGGCGTCGTCGAACTCCAGGCCCATCGCGCGCATGCCGGGCAGGTCGTGCACACGGTGCGCCGCCCCGAGCCGCAGCGCCTCCCACCGGAACTGCCACGCCCCACCGGTGCTCGGCGCGCGGTCGAGGATCACCAGGTCGCTGCCTGGGACGAGCCCGAGGCGACGCAGGTGGTATCCCACCGAGAGCCCCGCCTGCCCCGCACCGATCACCACCACGCGGGCGTGCTGGTCGACCGGGGTCTCGAGGGGTTCCGTCATCACTTCGATTCTGCTGTGCGGGCCAGCCGTCGCGCGACGTCCAGATCGAGGTACATGGTAGAGTGATCGGCAGATTTCAAACCACGAACCGTCTGGTTCCCCGAGTGATCCTCCGTCATTCGCCAGGACCGGACCAGAGCCGAACGAGGGGGTCACGCATGGGGCGCGGCCGTCAGAAGGCGAAGCACACCAAGGTCGCCCGTGAGCTGAAGTACTTCAGCCCGCAGACGAACTACGGTGCGCTCGAGCAGGAGCTCTCCGCCGGACAACACTCCGACGAGAACTACGTCGACCGTTGGGCGGACCAGTACGGTCCGGAACCGGCGGAAGACGAAGACGAGTTCGAGACCCAGGCAGACCAGAACAAGTCCGCCTGACCTCTCTCGCAGTCACGCCGCGCAGCCCTCGGGCAGCGCGGCGTTTCCGCGTGCCCGGACACGGGGCGCGCCCAGGCACCGAGTGCGCCCAGACACCCCTCGGCGCACTCGGGTCCCCGGCCTCGAGTGGTCACGACTCACCGCGTGCATGACGCCGAGTGGTCACAAACCGTCGGTCGCAGGCACGCCAAACGACGGTTCGTGACCACTCACGCACGCACCACGGCGGGTCCCGGGACACCCCACGCCGGCGGCAGGGGCCACCCCGCACTCGCCACATTCCCGGTGCCACGCCCCGTTGCCGCGCCCGTTGCCGCGCCCGTTGCCGCGCCGGAGTCCCGGCCTCGAGTGGTCACGACTCACCGCGTGCATGACGCCGAGTGGTCACGAACCGTCGGTTGCAAGCCCGCCAAACGACGGTTCGTGACCACTCACGCACGCACCACGGCGGGTCCCGGGACACCCCACGCCGGCGGCAGGGGCCACCCGCACTCGCCACACCGGTGCCACGCCCCGGTGCCACGCCCGGGTCCCCGGCCTCGAGTGGTCACGACTCACCGCGTGCATGACGCCGAGTGGTCAAGAACCGTCGGTTGCAGGCCCGCCGAACGACGGTTCGTGACCACCCACCGCACGCACCACGGCAAGGCGCGGCCCGGCACGGCACGGCACGCCACGGCACCGAGCGGGTCAGCCCGCGTAGCTCCCGACGAGCCGGACCGCGCCGCCGTCGACACCCTTGGCGCCCTGCTCGAACCCGGTCAGGTCCCGCGCGGACGTGGCGATCGTGCCGACGGGCCACGTGGGCATGCCGGCGGCACCGAGCGAGGCGATGACCTCGGCAGCGGCCCCGGCCGAGACGACGGCGAACATGCCGATGCCCAGGTTCCAGGTGCCCTCGGTGTCCTCGATCGGGGTGCCGGCCATCTCGGCCAGGACCCGGAAGACCGGGAGCGGCTGCCAGGTGGAACGCTCGACCTCGACCCAGGAGCCGACGGGCAGCACGCGCGCCAGGTTCGCGGCGATGCCACCACCGGTCACGTGCGAGAGCGAGTGCACCGCACCCGGGTGCTGCTCGAGCAGCGCCAGGAGCGGTGCGGTGTACAGGCGGGTCGGCTCGAGCAGGGCTTCGCCGACGGAGACCGCGCCGCCGAACCCGACGCCGCTCAGCTCGGGCAGCTGGTCCGTGAAGCCGACGCCCCGCGACGACAGGATGTGCCGCACGAGCGAGTAGCCGTTCGAGTGCAGGCCCGACGACTCGATCGCCAGGACCACGTCGCCGTCCTGCACCAGGTGCGCTCCGAGCTGTGCGTCGGCCTCGACGACACCCGTCGCCGCACCGGCCACGTCGTAGTCGTCCGGGCCGAGCAGCCCCGGGTGCTCGGCGGTCTCGCCACCGACCAGGGCGGTGCCGGTCTCCGAGCAGCCTCGGGCGATGCCGGCGACGATGTCGGCGATCCGGCCGGGCACGACGCGACCGCAGGCGATGTAGTCGGTCATGAACAGCGGCTTCGCGCCGACCACGACGATGTCGTCGACGACCATGCCGACCAGGTCCTGCCCGATGGTGTCGTGCTTGTCGATCGCCTGCGCGATGGCGACCTTGGTGCCGACGCCGTCGGTCGAGGTCGCGAGCAGCGGGTGTGAGAAGTCCTTCAGGAACGAGACGTCGTAGAGCCCGGCGAACCCGCCGACGCCGCCGAGGACCGAGGCGTTGTGGGTGGCCGCGACCGCGGACTTCATCAGTTCGACGGCCAGGTCACCGGCAGCGGTGTCCACTCCGGCTTCGGCGTACGGGTTGGGCATGCGGAGTCCTTCGCGGTGACATGGCAGACTTGTTCGGTACCCCCCGATTCTACGGTCTGGAGCACACCCGCGAATGTGCGGCATCGTCGGCCTTGTTGCGCAGGGCCCCGCCAACCAATCCATCTACGACGCACTGCTCCTCCTGCAGCACCGCGGGCAGGACTCGACGGGCATCGCCACGGTCGAGGGTCACGTGCACCACATGCACAAGACCCGCGGCCACGTGCGTGAGGCGTTCCGGACCCGCGACATGCGTGCCCTCCTCGGCACCATGGGGCTCGGACACGTCCGCTACGCCACCAAGGGCGCCGCGACGAACGAGGAAGAGGCCCAGCCGTTCTACGTGAACGCGCCGTACGGCATCGTCCTCGTCCACAACGGCAACCTCACCAACACGCGGGAACTCACGCGTGAACTGTTCGACATCGACCGTCGCCACCTGAACACGACGAGCGACACCGAGCTCCTGGTGAACGTGCTGGCGCACGAGCTGCAGGGCCAGGTCCGCGGTGCGAACCTCGACCCGGGTCAGGTCTTCGACGCCGTCGAGCGCGTGCACGAGCGGGTCGAGGGCTCCTACGCCACGATCGCGACCATCGCCGGGCACGGACTGCTGGCCTTCCGCGACCCGTTCGGCATCCGCCCGCTGATCCTCGGCCACAAGTTCGACGAGGCCGGGCAGCCGGAGTGGGTCGTCGCGAGCGAGTCGCTCGTGCTCGAGTCCGGCGGGTACGAGATCGTCCGCGACATCGCTCCGGGCGAGGCCGTCTTCATCGAGATGAACGGCCAGATGCACGCCCGCCAGTGCGCGAAGAACCCGCGCCTGGTGCCGTGCTCGTTCGAGTACGTCTACCTGGCACGTCCCGACTCGGTGATGAACGGCATCTCGGTCTACGACGCGCGTCTGCGCCTCGGCAACCGTCTCGCCGACACCATCGAGCAGTACGCGCCGACCGGTGACATCGACGTGGTCATGCCGATCCCGGACTCGAGCCGTCCGGCGGCCATGCAGGTCGCCCGGAAGCTCGGCATCGAGTACCGCGAGGGCTTCTACAAGAACCGCTACGTCGGCCGCACCTTCATCATGCCGGGGCAGGCGGAGCGCAAGCGTTCGGTGCGCCAGAAGCTCAACGCGATGTCGTCCGAGTTCAAGGGCAAGAACATCCTGATCGTCGACGACTCGATCGTCCGTGGCACCACGAGCCGCGAGATCGTCGAGATGGCCCGGGCCGCCGGCGCGAACGAGGTCACGTTCACGAGCGCCGCTCCTCCTGTCCGGTTCCCGCACGTCTACGGCATCAACATGCCGACGCGCGCGGAGCTCATCGCGCACGACCGGAAGATCCCGGAGATCAACCGCGTGCTCGGCAGCGACCACCTGATCTACCAGGAGGTCGGGGACATGCGCGACGCCATCATCGAGGGCTCCGACGTGACCGACCTCGAGATGAGCTGCTTCACGGGCGAGTACGTCACGGGCACCGTGAGCCCGGAGTACCTGTCCTGGGTCGAGGCCAACCAGCTCAGCTGAGTGGGGGTCGCGATCGCGACCACCAGACGGACGGGAGGCCCGGTGCCAGCTGGCACCGGGCCTCCAGTCCGTTGATCGGGAGCGGCTACGGCCGCTGGTCACCGTGGTCGTCGAGCTCACCGTCGACCGTCTCGGGCGGCAGTTCGACCTCGACGCGCTCCGCCGTCAGGCGGGCCGACCGCCGGGCGTAGACCCGGTCGAACACGACGGCGACGACCGCACCGATGAAGGCACCGATCGTGACGCCCCACAGGCTGAAGTAGCCGACCAGGCTGCCGAAGCTGGTCTGGTCCCGCTGACCACCGAGGTTCATGGTGAGGGCGACCACGACGAGGGTCGCGAGGAATCCGAGCACGGCACCGCCGACGATGAACACGCCGAACTTCGGTGCACGGCGGATGGTGACCTCGTCGGGGCTGGCGACCGCGCTGGGAGCCGGCGCCGGCGTGGGGAGCGGCTGCTCGTCGGGTTGATCGGTGTTGCTCACCCGTCCATTGTCCCCCACTGTGGGACGTCCCGCGGCCTGTCCGCGGCGACCGATCCGGGAGAGGATGGTCGCTACTGGTCGGTATCCCAAGCGGAGGAGGTGTGTCGGATGCGTGAACGAACCGCACCCGCCCGCCGACGCCGACCGACCACCCCCGCCCGCGTGGCCTGGCCCGTCGCACAGCGCGTCGAGGAGGACCGCGCCGTCGCCGTCGTCGCCGAGCACCGGTGGAGCGTCGCGCTCGTCGGTGCCCCCGGCATCGGCAAGAGCACGGCCGCGGCTCGGGTCACCGACCGCGTCGCCGGGCGCGACGGCACCGGCCGCACCGTCGTCGTGCCGATCACGGCGGTCGCCGCGAGCCGGTCGATGCCCTTCGGCGCCGTCGCCGAGCGCTTCGGCGAGCTGCCGGCGTCCATCTCGGAGCTGTCCGACGACACCGGTGCCGAGCAGCGCCTCCGGGCGATCGAGGACCTCGTCGACCGCGACGTCCTGCTCCGCGTCGACGACGCCGACCACCTCGACGCGATCTCCGCGCGGTACGTCGCCTGGCTGGTCCGCCGGCAGGGCGCCCGGCTCGTCCTGACCTGCCGCGACTTCACGGCGCTCCCCGAGCCGCTCCGCGCGCTGTGGCAGGACGACCTGCTCGAGCGCATCGACCTGCGGCCCCTGGCGCTGCACGAGACCGCGGCGCTCGTCGCCGAGGCGCTGGGCTCGCCGCTCGAGAACGCCTCGGCCGAGCGCGTCCACCGCGCCACCGCCGGCAACCCGCTGTACCTGCGCGAGGTGGTCCGCGCGGCGCGGGTCTCCGGTGCCCTCGACCACACCGCGACCGGGTGGTACTGGCGCGGACGGGTGACCGCGTCGGACAGCCTCGCCGACATGTACCGCACGGAGCTCGGGTCGCTGCCGGAGGACCTGCGCGACGTCGTCGACATCGTCGCCCTCGCCGACCCGATCCCGCTCGCGCGCCTGCTCGGCCTGGTCACCGGCGGGGACGTCGACCGGGTCGTCGCGCTCGGCCTGATCCGGATCGACTCGCTCGAGGACGGCGCCGCGGTCGTCCGGCCGTCGCACCCGCTCGTCGGCGAGGTCATCCGGACCCTGGTGCCGGTGGCCCGGCGCACGGCACTCTTCGCGCGCGCCAACGCGTTCCGCACCGACCGGCCCGAGGGTGCACCGCCCGCCGCACGGCTGCGTGCCGCGCTGTGGTCGCTCGAGTGCGGGGTCCTGCCGTCGGTCGACCAGCTGCTCGACGCGGCGCAGGTCGCCGTGCGGCTGCAGGAGCACGAGAGCGGGATCGCCCTGGCCTCGGCAGCGCTCCGCACGACGCTCACCCCCACCGAACAGGTCGCGGCGCACTGTCTCCGCTCGCTGGCGTACTCGTACTCGGACGGCCGTGAAGCCGGCCGCGCCGACGCCGAAGCCGCCTGGGGCGCGGCGAAGCGGCACGTCGGCGACGTCACCGACGAGGCCGTCATCGAAGCGTGCGAGACCCTGGCGAACATCCGCCAGTTCCACGACGACGACGTCGCGGCGGCGGTCGCCCTGACCGATGCCGCCGCGCGCCTGGTGGTGTCCGACGAGGCCGTCGAACGGCTGCGGCTGCTCCGGATGGCGCACCAGGGCTGGGGCGGGGACTTCGCCGAGGTCCGGGCCGAGATCGAGCGCAGCGGCATCGTGGACGCCCCGACGATGCCGATGTCGTTCCTCGCCGTCGCACCCTGCGCCGTGATGGCGTTGGCGACCGCCGGCCGACTGGACGACGCGTCCGCGCTCGGCCACCGCGCCCTGGCCACCGCCGTGGCGCACGTCGAGGCGGCGCCCTGGAGCGTCGGCGAGAACTCCTCCGTCCTGCACCAGGTGCAGATGTGGCGCGGCGACCTGGACGACCTGATCATCGAGGTGCCCGCCGGCCGGTCCAGCCCCTACCTGAAGTACGACTTCACGCTCGAGCTCATCGGCCAGGGCAACCTGGCGATCGCGCAGCGCCGCTGGGACGACGCCGTCGCCGCGTTCTCGGCGGCGTGCGAACGGTACGACATCGCCGACCACGGCGGGTTCGCGGCCTACCCCTGGGCACGTCTGGCGCTGGCGCACGCCTACGCCGGACGCCCGGAAGCAGCCTCCGGTGCGCTCGAACGGGCCCGGACCACCCCACAGCGGGCGATGCGGATCACCGGCGAACAGGTCGCCGTGTCGATCGCCTGGACCGAGGCCGTGCTCGGCAACCCGGCCGGGCTGCAGCACGCCGACGAGATCATCGAACGCAGCACGGCCAACGGCTCGTGGACGCACGTGATGTACGGGTACGCCCTGCACCACGCGGTCGGCATGTCGCAGGGGCGCGACTCGACCGGCTCGCTCGAGCGGATGCGCGAGGCCGCCACCCGCGTCGACGGACCACTCGCCGCCGCCGTGATCGAGTACGCCGACGCCGTGCGCGCCGACGACCGCACACGGGTGATCGCGGCGCAGGGCGTGCTCGCGGCGCACGGGGTCTCGGTGGCCGCCGGGCGCTCGAAACCGCCGCTGACGAAGCGCGAGTACGAGGTCGCCGAGCTCGCGGCGCAGGGGCTGAGCAACCGGCGGATCGCGGAGTCCCTCGGGCTCTCGACGCGGACGATCGACGCGCACCTGTCCCGTGTCTTCGCGAAGTGGGACCTGCACGCGCGGTCGGAGCTCAGCGAGCTGCTCTGAGCTGCTCGGCGTTCGGCATCGGCTGTCGCACACGCAAGAACGTTGCGGATTGCAGCACGACGCGCCGCCACGATTGACACGTTGTGTGGAACATCGCGTACCTTGGTGCCTGTCGCCGGGTTCGGACCCGTTCGGGTCGGGTCCGAATCCCGGCGACTTCAAGCTTAGGAACCAGGTCGATGCGGGCGCATCGGTAGGCACTACCTAATTCGCGCGGGTCTCCTCCGCAGGCGCCTTCGGCGTGGGTGGGTATGGTTCCTGCGGGTCTGGTTCCGGCGGGTCAGGCGCCGGGGGCGGGCAGCCGGACCGGCAGGAACGCCGTCAGGTCGGCGCGCGAGCCCGAGGCGCTGACGCGCGACTGCGCGACCGCCTCGGCCCAGGTCAGCTCGCCCGACGCGAGCGCCAGCCACGTGGTCGCGTCGGTCTCGACCACGTTCGGCGGCGTGCCGCGGGTGTGCCGGGGTCCGGGCACGGCCTGGACGGCGGCGAACGGCGGCACCCGCACCTCGACGCTGTTGCCCGGCACTTCGTCCGCCAGGCACTGCAACGTCCACCGCACCGCGGTCGCGACGGCCGGACGGGCCGTCTCCCCACGACGCACCGCGGCCAGTGCCGCGCGCCCGTCGGCGTCCTCGATCCTCCTGGGTGGCATCTCCACAGGCTAGCCCTCGCATCGCGGGCGGCGAGTCGGGCTGGGTAGGGTGATCGGGTGCGAATCCTCGTCCTCGGTTCCGGTGCCCGCGAGCACGCGATCATCACGGCCCTCCTCGCTGAGCATGCGGGCCACGTCATCACGGCAGCGCCCGGCAACGCCGGCATCGCCGCCGACGTCGAGACCGTCTCCCTCGACCCCACCAACGGTGCGCTCGTCGCCGAGTACGCGATCGAGAACGACGTGGAACTCGTCGTCGTGGGCCCCGAGGCCCCGCTCATCGCCGGCGTGGCCGATCCGGTGCGCACCCGCGGCATCCCGGTGTTCGGGCCGGGCAAGGCCGCCGCGCAGCTCGAGGGCTCGAAGGCGTTCGCCAAGCGGATCATGGGAGAGGCCGGTGTGCCCACCGGGCGTCCGGTCTACGCCGGCACGGCAGACGAAGCCGTCGCCGCGATCGACGAGCTCGGTGCCCCGTACGTGGTCAAGGCCGACGGGCTCGCCGCCGGCAAGGGCGTGCTCGTGACCGACGACCGCCAGGCTGCGATCGACCACGCCACCTACTGGCTCCAGCACGGACACGTCGTGGTCGAGGAGTTCCTCGACGGCGAAGAGGTCTCGCTGTTCTTCCTGAGCGACGGGCACGACGTCCGCGCGCTCAGCCCCGCGCAGGACTACAAGCGCCTGGCCGACGGCGACCTCGGCCCGAACACCGGCGGCATGGGCGCGTACTCGCCGCTGCCGTGGCTCGCCGAGCGCTGGCCGTCCGAGCAGGCCTTCGTCGACGAGGTCACCGAGCTCGTCGCGCTGCCGACCGTCCGCCGCCTCGAGCACGAGGGCACGCCCTTCGTCGGGCTCCTGTACTGCGGCCTCATCGTCACCGAGCAGGGCGTCCGCGTGATCGAGTTCAACGCGCGCTTCGGTGACCCGGAGACGCAGGTCGTGCTCCCCCGCCTGGCCACGCCGCTCAGCGAACTCCTGCTGGCCGCCGCGACCGGGCAGCTCGGTGCCGTGCCCGCGCCCGTGTTCCGCGACGAGGTCGCCGTGACCGTCGTCCTGGCGAGCGAGGGTTACCCGGAGAACCCGCAGACCGGTCGGCCGATCACCGGCATCGACGACGCGAACGCCCGCGACGGCGTCTCCGTCGCGCACGCCGCCACCGGCGTCCTCGACGACACGCTCGTGGCCACCGGTGGCCGGGTGCTCAGCGTCGTGGCGACCGGGTCCGACTTCACCCAGGCCCGCGAGCGCGCCTACGCCGGGCTCGGCGACATCACGCTCGACGGCGCGCAGTTCCGCACCGACATCGCCGCGAAGGTCGCGAAGTGACCGCCCCCGCGCCGATCGCCGGCTGGCGGCACGTCTCGTCCGGCAAGGTGCGCGAGCTCTACGTGCCCGAGGGCACCGCGGACCTGGCGAGCGCGTCCGAACTGCTGCTCGTCGCCTCGGACCGGGTCAGCGCGTACGACTTCGCGCTCAAGCCGCCGATCCCGGGCAAGGGCGAACTGCTGACCCGCCTGTCCCGGTTCTGGTTCACCCAGCTGAGCGACGTCCCGAACCACATCATCGGCCCCTCCTCCGGTGGCACCCCGGTGCCCGCCGAGGTCGAGGCACGGTCGATGCACGTCATGCCGCTCACGATGTTCCCCGTCGAGTGCGTCGTGCGCGGGTACCTGGTCGGCAGCGGCTGGGCCGAGTACCAGGAGACCGGCAGCGTGTGCGGCGTCGCGCTCCCCGCCGGGCTGTCCAACGGTGACCGCCTGCCGGAACCGATCTACACGCCGGCGTACAAGGCAGCCCAGGGCGAGCACGACGAGAACATCTCGTACGAGCAGACCGTCGACCTGGTCGGTGCCGAGACCGCCGCCACCCTGCGCGACCTCTCGCTGCACGTCTACACCGAGGCCGCGGCCATCGCCCTCGAGCGGGACGTCGTCATCGCGGACACCAAGTTCGAGTTCGGGCAGGACGCCACCGGCCGGATCCGCATCGCCGACGAGGTCCTGACGAGCGACTCCAGCCGCTACTGGGACGCCCGCTCGGCCGACCGCACCGACTCGTTCGACAAGCAGATCGTGCGGGACTGGCTCAGCGCGCACTGGGACCGCCAGGGCACGCCGCCGGTGCTCCCGGACGAGATCGTCGAGCGCACGGCTGCGCGCTACGCCGAGCTGATCGAGCGCCTCGGCGCCTGACGCCGCGCCCGGTCCGACGCGTGGCGAGGCGCGGCGCGTGGCGTGGCGTGGCCCGAACGGTCACGACACCCCGCTCAGCTCCATCGGGCGGTCACGAACCGTCGGCCGAGGCCCCGCCAACCGACAGTTCGCGACCACTCCGAGGCCCACCCACGACACGTCGCGACCACCCGCCGCGCCGGTACCCGATGCCACCCGAACGGTCACGACACCCCGCTCAGCTCCATCGAACGGTCACGAACCGTCGCCCGAGGCCCCGCCAACCGACGGTTCGCGACCACTCCGCGCCCCACCCACGACACGTCGCGACCACCCGCCGCGCCAGTACCCGGTGCCGCCCGAACGGTCACGACACCCCGCTCAGCTCCGTCGGGCGGTCACGAACCGTCGGCCGAGGCCCCGCCAACCGACAGTTCGCGACCACTCCGCGGCCCACCCATGACACGTCGCGACCACCCGCGGCGCCGGTGCCCGGTGCCACCCGAACGGTCACGACACCCCGCTCAGCTCCATCGGGCGGTCATGAACCGTCGGCCGAGGCCCCGCCAACCGACAGTTCGCGACCACTCCGCGGCCCACCCACGACACGTCGCGACCACCCGCCGCGCCAGTACCCGGTGCCACCCAAACGGTCACGACACCCCGCTCAGCCCCATCGAACGGTCACGAACCGTCGGCCGAGGCCCCGCCAACCGACGGTTCGCGACCACCCGGCGGCCCATGCACGACACGTCACGACCACTCGACCGGCGACGACCGGCCACTCAACCGCCGACGAGCCGCCGGCGAGCCGGCGACAGTTCTCGACCGGTCAGGCCCCGAGCGCCCCGTGCGCCCCGAGCGCCTCGCGCGCCACCACGACGACGGTCAGGTCATCGCCCGGGTCGTGCTCGGCGACGCGTGCGCGCACCCGCTGCAGGAACGTCTCGACGTCCGGGGACTCCCGGTACAGCGAACCGAGCTCGGACAGCGACGCGAGCGTGGAGTCCCAGAGCTCGAGCGCGCCGTCCGTCACGACGATGAGCACGTCACCGGGCCGGAGTACGAGCGAGCCGGCGGCGCGGGGCATCCCGGCGGGGTGCAGCCCGATCGGCAGGTCCGACGACCGCAGGATCCGCTCGGCGCCGTCGTCGCGGAGCTGCAACACGAGTCCGTGGCCGGCGTCGGCGAAGTCGAGGCGCCCGGTGGACGGGGTCAGCCGACCGTGGAACATCGTCGCGAAGGACTCGGCGCGGCTGAGCTCCGGGGCGACCTGCGCCTCGAGCTCGGCGACGGCGGTGCCCGGGTCCTGGTCGCCGCGGGCGAGCAAGCCTCCGCGGATGTTCGCGGCGAGGAGCCCGGCGGACATCCCCTTGCCCATGACGTCCGACACGGTCAGGTGGATCGAGTCCTCGCCGGAGCGGTGCCAGTCGTGGAAGTCGCCGGAGACGAGCCCGTGCGGGATCGACATCCCCGTGATCCGGTACCCGGGCACCTGCACCGCGGCCGGCTGCAGGCCGTTGAGCACGGTGCGCAGTCGGTCCTCGTCGGCTCCGGCCAGGAGCTCGCGCTCCGCCCAGATGCCGAGTTCCTGCAGCAGTTCGAGCTCGTCGGGGTCGAGGGTGCGGGGCTCGGGATCGATCAGGCAGAGGGTGCCGATCTTCAGGTCGTCGTCGCCGGCCCGGAGCCCGACACCGGCGTAGAACCGGACGTTCGGGTCACCGAGCACCATCGGCAGGTCCGCGTACCGGGCGTCCTCGCGGGCATCGGGGACCACCACCGGGCCCTGCTCGCCCAGGGTGCGTCCGCAGAACGTGTCCTGCAGCGGGATGACCGGGCCGAAGGCAGCGTCGCTCTGCTGTGACTTGATCGTCAGCGTGGTCTCGCCGGCCAGGTTGAGGAACGAGCCGGAGACCCCGAGGGCCTCGCGTGCGATCCGGGTGATCCGTTCGAACCGTTCCTCGACGCCGCCGTCGACCACGTCGAGTGCCGCGATCAGGGCCGCTCGCCGGACGGCATCGGCCCCGGTCGGCGCGGGCACGGACATCGCGGTTTCCGGCTGCATGCTCCCACGGTAACGCGCTGAACGGACAGGGCCTGGCCCCAGTCCGGAGGGCGCAGATCGTCGGGCGCGTCGGCGTACCCTGGTCGTCGTGCTCCGAGTCGTCCCCGCAACCGTCCTCGGCGTGGCCGCGCTCCTGGCCCTCGCCGGCTGTGGCGCCCACGACTCCACCGGCCAGGTGTCGGTCACGGTGTCGTCGAACGCCGCCGACCACCCCTACGAGGTCAAGGTGTTCGCCTCGACCGGCAAGCTCTCCGAGCACCAGCGGGTGTTCCCGGGCGGAACGGCCGACTTCGCGGGTGTTCCCCTCGGCCAGGTCACGGTCCGCGCCGGCGACCTCTGCCCGCAGACGACCAAGGTGTCCGACGGCACGGTCGCGACGGTCACCCTGACCACGACCGGCTGCTGACGCCGCCCGCCACCACGACGGACCGCTGACCCAGCCCGTCACCCCGACGGGCCGCTGACCCTGCCCGTCACCCCGACGACGAGCCGCCGACCCTGCCCGTCACCCCGACGACGGACCGCCGACCCCCTCCGCGACCAGGTGCTCGACCCGCGGCTCGCCGGCGACCTCGCGCACCGACTGCAGGGTCCGCGCGTCGTCCCCGGTCTGCCGGACCTCGTGCTGGTCGACGTGCTCCTGCCACGACCCCACCCGGAACGCCTCGACCCAGGCGTCCGGCCCGGACGCCTGGTCCCGGTACAGGTTCCAGTCACGGGCACCGGTCCGCCGCCGGCTCCGCCCGAGCCGTCCGGCGCGCGCCCGGAACTCGTCGACCGCGTCCGCCGGGACCGTCCAGTGCAGCAGCACGAGGGTCTCCCCCGTCGCCGCGCCGTGGTCGTCCGGCGCGAACACCTCGTCGCCGAACGGCATCGGCGTCACGGCGCGCTGCCGGTCGGTGAGCACCGGGAACCCGGACACGAGCAGCAGCGCGGCGCTGAGCGCGGTGACGACACCGGCTCCGGCGAGCACCCCCGTCACCCCGAGCGGCGTGGCGACGGCACCGGCGAGCGCCGCACCGATGGCGGTGCAGCCGAAGAGCACGAGCTGGTAGGCGGCGAGCCCGCGGGTCCGGACCCAGGCGGGCAGGAACGCCTGCACGGTGCCGTTCAGCGTCGTCACCACGGCGATCCAGGCCACCCCGCCGACCAGCAGCGCGACGAGCACGACCGGCAGCACGGGGACGAGCGCGACGACCGCGGTGCAGACGCCGAACACCACCGAGGCGACCCCGACCGTGCGGCCGATGCCGAGCCGCGCGCGGACCGCCGGCATCAGGAACGCCCCGCCGACCGACCCGGTGCCGACTGCGGCGAGCAGCAGTCCGTACCCACCGGAGGACAGGCCGAGCGGGCCGTCGGCGACGAGTGGCAGGAGCGCCCACAGCGCGTTCGCGGGCACCATGAAGACGGCGAGCTGCACGAGCAGCCGGCGGACGACCGCCGCATGCAGGACGTACCGCAGCCCGGCGCGGGTGGCGTCGATGAACGGTTCGGCCCGCGTCTCGGGGCGCTGGTACCCGCGCCAGGCGACGAGCACCACCAGGAAGAGCGCGAACGACAGCGCGTTGGCGGCGAACACGAACGGCACGCCGAGCTGCGCGATCACCACCCCGGCGAGCGCCGGTCCGATCGCCCGGGCGACGTTGACGCCGACGGAGCTGAGCGCCGCGGCGTCGGTGATCGCGGCGCGCGGCACGATCTCGGGCACGAGCGTCTGGTACGCGGGCAGCTGGAGCGCCGAGGCGGTACCGAGCAGGAACGTGACGGTGAGCAGGAGCGCCGGGGTCATGTCGCCGGTCGCGGTGAGCACGGTCATCACGACGCCGACGACCACCTGGAACGCCTGCACGCCGATGAGCAGCCGCCGCCGGTCGACGAACTCGCCGATCACCCCGGCGGGGATCCCGACGAGCAGCACCGGCAGGCTCGACGCGGTCTGCACGAGGGCGACGACGACGGGTGCGGCGTGCTCGTCGACGAGCAGCCACTGCGCGCCGACGGTCTGCATCCAGCTGCCGATGTTGCTCACGAGCACCGCGATCCACAGGGCGCGGAAGACCGGGATCGCGAGCGGCGCCAGGGCGCCGCCGCGGGGTGCGGGGGTGGTGCGTTCCGTGGTCACGTCGCCTCCTGGGGTGGAACGGGGACATCCTGGAGGCGCGGTGCGCGTCGGGCGCACGCCGCGCCTCCAGGGGTGGTCGCGTCAGGCGGCGGCGTCGGTCGCGCTGGTCGCGGCGACGGCGCGCTCGATGACGTCGGCGACGTCCTTCGGGTGGGTCTGCATGACGAGGTGCGGGGCGGCGAGCTCGGTCACGTCGGTGATGCCGGCGCGGGAGTAGCCGAAGCGCTCGACCTCGGGGTTGATGGTGTGGTCGTCGGACGAGACGATCGCCCACGCGGGCGTGGTCTTCCACGCGGCGGCGGAGGCCGGTTCACCGAAGGCGGCGCCGGACAGCGGGCGCTGCGAGACCGCCAGGACCTCGGCGACGCGCGGGTCGACCCCGGCGGCGAAGACCTGCGGGAACGCGTCGATCGCGACGGAGACGTCGGTGCCGTCCTCGGCGCCGGCGACCGGGTACGGCGTGTACACCAGGTTCGCGGCGAGGTCCGAGTCGGGGAACCCGCCCTGCAGCTGCCCGAGGCTCTCGCCGACCTCGAGCACGTAGCCGGAGACGTAGACGAGTCCGACGACGTTCTCGGCTTCGCCGGCGACGGTGATCACGGCGCCGCCGTACGAGTGCCCGGCGAGGACGACCGGCCCGTCGACGTGCTCGGCGACGGCGCGGATCGAGGCGGCGTCCTCGGCGAGGCTGCGGTTGTAGACCGGCGGGACGAGGACCGTGTGGCCGCGGTCGAGCAGCTCGCGGGTGACGGGCGCCCAGCTGGCGGAGTCGGCGAACGCGCCGTGGACGAGGACGATGGTGGGTGCAGCCATTGCGGGTCTCCTTCGTGACGAACGTCGGGTTGTGCAGGACCGGGGGTCCCGGCGTCGTCACGCTAGGGCTGCGGGCGCGGGGCGGTCGTGTCCCTGTCGTTGCCCGTCACCCCGACGACAGCGCGCCTCGGCGGCCCCGGGTGCGGCGCACGGTGCTCTCCGACGGCCGGACACACCGTGCCGGGGTCCCTCTGCGGGGCGGAGGCACGGCGACGGGGTCCCCGACGGGGTCCCCTTCTCCCCCCTGCTCCACTGCCCGGCCGGTTAGCGTGATCGCATGGAACACGAGGACGGCACGACGACGACGTCGGCCCAGGACTTCGTGGACGCGCTCGCCGAACCGGTCGTGGTCTTCGACCGCCACCTGGACGTCGTGGCAACGAACCGGCTCGCCGGCGCCCTGTCCGCGTCCCTCACCGTCGGCACGAACCTGGCGCGGTTCACCTTCCTGAACCCCTGGGTCGAGGACTCGGTCGACGGCTGGGAGGCCGAGGCGCACCGCACCGCCGCGATGCTCCGGGATTCGCTGGACGAGCACGACGCCGACGACCGGTTCCAGGAGCTGCTGGGCGAGCTGATGGCGCGGAGCACGACGTTCGCGACCGAGTGGGCCGGCGGCGCGGTGCGGCCGGCTCGACGCGGGGAGTCGACGTTCGAGAACCCGCTGGTGGGCCGGATCGACCTGCGGTGGGAGCAGCTGCGTCGGCTGGAGGACCCCGAGCACGTGCTCGTGGTGTGGACGGCAGCGGACGAGGAGTCCGCCGCGCGGCTCACGACGCTCCGGGGACTGCTCGACGAGGACGCGACGACCGCCTGACCGGGAGCGCGGCGACCGCAGCGACCGCAGCGACCGCCTCGCTACCCCACCGCGGTCTCGCCCGCGACCGGCTGCCGGCGGGCGGTGCCCTGCTGCACCTGCGCGGCGAGGTACGCGACGGCCGCAGCTGCGGGGGTGCCGGGGTCGGCCCAGAAGGTCACGAGCACGTGCGAGCTGCCCGGGATCGCGAGGTTCTGCCAGCGGAACTCGACCCACCCGATCGGGTCGATCCAGTGCCGCGAGACCCCGGTGCGCTGCACGGCGACGTCGTGCCGAGCCCAGATGCGGGCGAAGTCCGGGTCCTGCAGGGTCAGGGTGCCGACGATCTCCTGCAGCCGGGGGTCCTCGGGTTCGGCGTGCAGCCGGAGCGCGGCGACGACCCGGTGTGCGGTGCGGTCCCACTCGGCCGCGTGCTGCCGGGACGCCTCGGAGAACATCTGCAGGACGAGGTTCGCGCCGGGCTCCATGTACCCGGGGCCGAGGGCGCTCGCCAGGGCGTTGGACAGGATGATGTCCTGGTTGCGGTCCATCACGAACGCCGGGGTGTGCGACCACTGCGCCAGCAGCGACCGGACCGAGTCGTCGAGCCCCGGCGGCACGACCCCCTCGGGGCGGCGGCGTTCGGCGTGTGCGAGGCGGCGCAGGTAGTCGACGGCCTCGTGGTCGAGCCGCAGTGCGCGGCCGAGCGCCACGAGCACCTGGTCGGACGGCTGGTGGTCACGGCCGCGTTCGAGCCGCAGGTAGTACTCGGGGCTGATGCCCGCGAGCCGTGCGACCTCTTCGCGGCGCAGGCCGTCCACTCGTCGTCCGGGCTCGCGGGTGAGGCCGACGTCCTCGGGCTGGACGAGTGCCCGACGGGCGCGGAGGTACTGCCCCAGTTCGGACCGTCGCGCATCCACGCGAGCAGGATAGCCGGAATCCGCAAAGAACGCGAGAACTACCGTTCTCCGGGTGTGCCGCTCCGCGCGATGGTCTGGTGCGGCTGCTCCCCGAACCGCTCCCGGTAGTACGCCGCGAACCGCCCCAGGTGGGTGAACCGCCACCGCCGCGCGACCTGACTGACGAGCAGCGCGCGGGAACCCGGCCGCCCCAGCTCCAGGTGCACCCGGTCGAGACGGACCTCGCGTAGGTACTGCATGGGGGTGACGCCGAGACGACGGCGGAACAGGTCCTGCAGCCCGCGCTCGCTCAGGTCGCAGGCCGCTGCGACGTCCGCCACCGTCAGCGTCCGGTCGGCGTGGTCGTGCACGAAGCCGATCGCCCGCCGCATCCGGTCCGCGACGTCCGATCGCGACCTGGCGAAGGTCGACAGGACGACGGTCGCGATCCGCCGGTTCAGGGCCGCACGGTCGTCGGCGGGCAGGCCGGGGTCGAGGATGCGCCCGGAGGCCTCGCGCAGCAGTGCCCGCAGCGGTTCGAGTGCGGGATCGGCCGCGTCCGGCTGCCCGAACACCGAGGACTCCCCCGTGTCGCCGAGCAGCGACGGTGACAGGTGCAGCAGCGTCGTGGCGGTCGCGTCGGTCTCGAAGCCGTACGCGACGGACGCCGACAGCATCATCGGCCGCTCGGCACCGACCTCCCAGTGCTCGCCGTCGTCGGCGGTCAGCCTGGCCCGGCCGTCGGCGAGCCAGAACACGACGTGGTCGGGCCGCGGACCGATCGTCCCCGACCGCTTGCCCGGTGTCGCGATCCGGTGGATCGACAGGTCGTCGTCCCCGCCGGTCTCGTAGCCGAAGCCCTCGTCGCCCGCGGTCACGGCGTCGGGACCCGGTCCCACTCGTCGCCGTACCGGGACAGCACCGACCACCGCGAGACGGGCCAGGTGGTCACGAAGGCGCGTCCCACGACGTCGTCGACCGGCACGGTGCCGTGCACGCGCGAGTCGGCGGAGTCGTAGCGGTTGTCGCCCATCACCCAGATGCGCCCCTTCGGCACGGTGATCTCGAAGTTCTTCCCGGCGACACGGTCCGATCCGCGTTCGAGCACGACGTAGGGCTCGTCCACCGCGTGCCCGTTCACCGACAGGCGGCCCCGGGCGTCGCAGCACGACACCGTGTCACCCGGCAGGCCGATGACCCGCTTGATCAGGTCGTCGCCCTGGCCCATGCCGAGCCAGCCGCCCGGGTCCTGGAACACCACGACGTCACCGCGCTGCAGCGGCACCACCCCGGGCACGAGCTCGTTGACGAGCACCCGGTCCCCGACGAGCAGCGTGTTCTGCATCGAGGCCGAGGGGATGTAGAAGGAACGGACCAGGTACGCCTTCACCAGGAAGGACGCCAACAGCGCCACGACGACGATGATGACGAGGTCGCGCAGGAACCGCAGACCGCCGCGCTTCGGCTCGCTCTCGGGCGCGGGTTCGGCGTGCGGTCCGGCGTCGGCGTGCGTGTCGCTCAATGCGTCAACACCACCTTGACGAGGCCGATCACGCACGCCACGGCGGCCAGCACGATGCCGCCCCACAACCCGAGGAACGTGGGCTGCTTCCCACTGAACCGCTGCATGAACACGCCCACCAGCCCGATGCGCACGACCAGGATCACGGTCGCCGCGACCTGTGCCCACTCCGCCGGCAGCCACCCGATCCAGGCAGCCGCGTAGAGGACCGCCGGGATCATGCCCGAGGTCGCGATCGGGTTGGCGTTCCGGACGATCGTCGCGACCGAGTCGCGGCGGGCAGCGCGGTCCGCAGCGGACTCCTCGCCGTCGTCGCCGAGCCCGTGTGCGACCAGGTGTGCGAGCACGTGCGCCAGGTAGGTCAGCACCGCGGTCGCCAGGACGGTCGCCACCGCGGCGCCGTGGTGGATCTGCTCCGGGTTCACCGCGATCGCGACGGCGAGCACCGTGATGTTGCCGTAGATGTACGACGACATCCGGTCGCGGACGTGCTCGAGCGGCAGGTCGCGGGGGTCCGGGCGACCGCCGCGGGGTCCCCGCCCCGGTCGGGAGGGCCGTCGTGTGCGTGGCATCCGTCCATCTTGGCCCCCGCGGTCGGCCGTCCGCCGACAGGACACCGGGTGCGATGGTCACACGGGTGGCCGGTTCCGGCAGACTGGGTGCCGATCGGTGCGACGGAGCGCCGGACAGGAGGCACGCATGACGTCCGCACGACCACTCGCCCTGGTGACCGGGGTGGGCCGCAGAGCCGGCATCGGCGCAGCGCTCGCCACCCGGCTGGCGACCGACGGCTGGGACCTCGCCATCTCGTGGTGGGGACCCTACGACGACCGCGTGAGCGGCGGGGCGGACCCGGACGGGGTCGAGTCGGTGGTGCAGGAGTGCGAGGCGGCGGGAGCACGGGTGACGCGCCTCCCGGTCGACCTGGAGGACCCGGAGCAGGCGGCCGCGCTCGTCGGCCGCGCCGAGACGGAAGCCGGCGCCCCCGTCACCGCCCTCGTCATGTCGCACTGCGAGTCCGTCGACTCCGACTTCCGCACCACCACGGTCGAGTCGTGGGACCGCCACTTCGCCGTGAACGCCCGCGCACCGTTCCTGCTCGTGCAGGCCTACGCGGCCGGGCTCGAGCGTGCCGGGGACGCCGCACCGAGGGACCGCCGCCGGATCGTCGCGCTGACGAGCGACCACATCGCGTACAACCTGCCGTACGGGGCGTCGAAGGGCGCACTCGACCGGATCGTGTTCGGCGCCGCGAAGGAGCTCGGCAGCCTCGGCGTCAGCGCCAACGTGGTGAACCCGGGCCCGAACGACACCGGCTGGATGTCCGACGAGGTCAAGGGGTGGGCTGTCGAGGGCACCCCGCTCGGCCGGCTCGGACGCCCGTCGGACACCGCCGCGCTCGTCGGGTTCCTCTGCTCGGAGCAGGGCGCCTGGGTGAACGGGCAGCTGCTGAAGTCGGACGGCGGGATCTCGAACAGCGCCTAGGGCACCGAGTTTGGTTGACGCGTCATCGAATTGGTTGACGCGTCAACCAAACGGGCGCACACTGGGTGCATGCAAACGCACGAACTGCTCGCCGCCGACACCGGGATGGGCGCCGTCACGCTCCGCGTCGCCGACCTCGACGCGATGATCCGGTACTACCGCGACGGCGTGCGGCTGTCGCTGCTCTCCCACGACGGCGGCGTCGCCGTGCTCGGCCGGGGCAGCACGCCGATCGTGGTCCTCGAGCACGCCCCCGCGATGCGGCACGCCGGCCCCCGCGAGGCCGGGCTGTTCCACACGGCGATCCTGTTCGACACCCGCGCCGACCTGGCCGCCGCGCTCTACTCGGTCGCCACGCAGTACCCGGCGGGCTTCACCGGCAGCGCCGACCACCTGGTGAGCAACGCGTTCTACTTCACCGACCCCGAGGGCAACGGCGTCGAGCTGTACTGGGACCGTGACCGCACCGAGTGGTCGTGGACGCACGGCATGGTCGACATGGACACGAAGTACGTCGACCCGAACGCGTTCCTGCAGTCCCACCTGACGCAGGAGGCCCTGGACACCGCCGCGGCACGCCCGGGCAAGGTCGGCCACGTGCACCTGTCCGTCGGCGACGTCGCCACCGCACGCTCCTTCTACGTGGACACCCTCGGCTTCGAGACCACCGCCGGCTTCGGCGAGGCACTGTTCGTCAGCGCCGGCGGCTACCACCACCACATGGCGATGAACACCTGGAACTCCCGCGGCGCCGGGCGGCGACAGCTCGCACTCGGCCTGGGGCTCGTGCGCATCGAGGTCCCCGCCGCCGACGACCTCGGTGCCCTGACCGAGCGCATACGGCACGGCGGCGTGGAGCTCGCCGACGACGGCCGGACCGTGGCGTTCGACGACCCCTGGGCGAACCGCATCGAGGTGACCACGCCCGGTCGCGGGTAACGCGTCGCGACACTTCGCGCTGACCGACACCCCACGCACGCCCGGACCCGCGAGGTGTCGCGCAGCGCGAAACCTCACCACACCGGCCGCCGGACCGGCAGGATGGACCCGTGACTGACGACATCCGGTGGGAGGTGGTCGAGGAGAGCACGCTGTCGCTCCCCGACCACGAAGCGATCGCGGCGCTGCTCGGGCAGGCCTTCCCCGACTGGTCGCACTGGTACGTGGGCGGCCGGAGCTGGTCCGGCATGCAGCCGGAACGCCGGGTGCTCGCGCACGACGCCGACGGGGTCGTCCTGGCCCACGTCGGCATCCGCCGCATGTACATCTCCGTCGGCGGGCAGGATCTCCTGGTCGGCGACACCGGCCTGGTCGCCGTGTCGCCCCGACTGCAGGGCACCGGCGTCGGCCGCGAGCTGATGACCCGCACCGCGGCGGTCCTCGAGGGACTCCGCGTCCCCTTCGGGTTCCTCGGCGCGGGCGAAGACCGCATCCCCTTCTACGCGAAGCTCGGCTGGCACGAGTTCCCCGAGGCCGTCGGCACCTTCTCGGCGTTCACCGCCGAGGGCGCGGGCGTCAGCAACACCGAGCAGGGCGGCTGGATGGCGCTGCCGGTGGCAGCGCAGCTCGAGGATTGGCCGGACGGCCCGATCTGGCTGAACGGCCAGCAGGTCTAGACACAACGACCGACGGACAGGAGGCCCGGTACCAGCTGGTACCGGGCCTCCTGTCCGTCAGGTCGTCCAGCGGGGCTTACGCCTCGACCGCGACCTTCTCCGGGTCCTCGTTGGAGCCCGGCGCGCTCGGCGCGACCGCGGCGCGCACGCGCGCACCCAGGTCGGCGTCGACGTTCGTCCAGTAGGCGAACACGCGCTCGCGCAGGTCGTCGCGCGTCACCTTCGAGACGTGGCCAGCGATGTTGCCGACCAGGCGCTCACGGGCGGCGTCGTCCAGGACCTCGCGGACGAGCGTGCCGGCCTGGCCGAAGTCGTCGTCCTCCGGGTGCAGGGTCGCGGCGGAACGCTGCAGCGCACCGTCGGACTCCCAGCCCGGGGCGTCGTCGGTCGCGTTCGGGTCGGCGTGCGCACCACCGAGCGAGTTCGGCGCGTACACCGGCACCTCGGACTTCTGGAAGTCGAAGCGCATGCCGCCGTCCTTCGAGTACGAGTGGACCTCGTTCTTCGGGGCGTTCACCGGCAGCTGCGCGTGGTTCGTGCCGACGCGGTAGCGGTGTGCGTCCGCGTAGCTGAAGATGCGCGCCAGGAGCATCTTGTCCGGGCTCGCCGCGATGCCGGGCACGAAGTTCGAGGGGGCGAAGGTCGCCTGCTCGATCTGCGCGAAGTAGTTCTCCGGGTTGCGGTTGAGCTCCATCGTGCCGACCTCGATGAGCGGGTAGTCCGCGTGCGGCCACACCTTCGTCAGGTCGAACGGGTTGAAGCGGTAGGTCGCGGCGTCCTCGTAGGGCATGACCTGCACCTTGAGGGTCCAGCGCGGGAAGTCCTGACGCTCGATCGCGGCGTGCAGGTCACGGATGTGGAAGTCCGCGTCCTCGCCGGCGATGCGGTCTGCGTCCTCCTGCGTCAGGGTCTTGTGGCCCTGCTCGGTGATGAAGTGGTACTTCACCCAGAAGCGCTCGCCTGCGGCATTGATCCACTGGTAGGTGTGCGAACCGAAGCCGTCCATCTCGCGCCAGCTCGCCGGCAGGCCGCGGTCGCCCATCAGCCACGTGACCTGGTGCGCCGACTCGGGCGACAGGGTCCAGAAGTCCCACTGCATGTCGTGGTCGCGCAGGTGCGAACCCGGCAGGCGCTTCTGCGAGCGGATGAAGTCGGGGAACTTGATGCCGTCGCGGATGAAGAACACCGGGGTGTTGTTGCCGACGAGGTCGTAGTTGCCCTCTTCGGTGTAGAACTTCAGCGCGAAGCCGCGGGGGTCACGCCAGGTGTCGGGGGAACCCTGCTCACCGGCGACGCTCGAGAACCGGGCGAGCATCTCGGTGGTCTGCCCGGGCTGCAGGAACGCGGCACGGGTGAAGCGCGAGACGTCGTGCGTGACGGTGAAGGTACCGAAGGCACCGCCGCCCTTGGCGTGCACGACCCGCTCCGGGACGCGCTCGCGGTTGAACTGGGCGAGCTTCTCGACCAGGTAGTGGTCGTGCAGCGCGAGTGGGCCGTCGGCCCCGACGCCCATCGAGTGCTCGTCGCTCGAGACGGGGGCGCCGCTGTTGGTCGTGGTGGTCGGGGTGCCGGTCGGCGTGTTCTGGTCGGACACGGTTCCTCCTGGAGGTGGGACGTTGGTTCGGTCAGGGGTGCTCGGGTGGTTCGGGGTCCGGCGCGTCGTGCGGCCGGTGCGGTGGGCGGTCGCCGTCAGGCGGGCGTGGGGGCGCTGGGTGCCTGCGCGCTCGCGTCGGGCGCGTCTGGGGCGTCGCGCTCTGCGTCGTCGCGCTCTGCGTCGTCGCGCTCTGCGTCGTCGCGCTCTGCCGCTGCGCAGCGTTCGCAGATGCCCCAGTAGGTGACCTCGGCGGTGGTGACCGCGAAGCCGTGGGTCTCGGACGGCGTCAGGCAGGGCGAGTGGCCGACCGCACAGTCGACGTCCTCGATCGCGCCGCACAGGGTGCAGACGATGTGGTGGTGGTTGTCACCGGTGCGGCGCTCGTACCGGGCAGGGCTGCCGGCGGGTTCGATGCGGCGGACGAGCCCGACGCCGGTCAGGGCGTTCAGCACGCCGTAGACGGCCTGGTGACTGGTGGTCGGCAGCTCCACGGCGAGCGCGGTGACGATGTCGTCCGCGGTGGCGTGCGGCATCGAGTCCGTCGCGCGGAGCACCGCGAGTCGTGGGGTCGTGACCCGGAGCCCCGAGGAACGGAGCAGATCGGCGTCGGCGTCCATGCTGAGCCTTTCTTTTGCAGGAATCAAGACAACGCGTTCACTGTACACGAGCTTCTGCTGCCGACCAGCGATGACCCACATGCCGCTACCGGAATACGAAGTGTCACGATCCGGTCGCGATCAGCTGGGACGACACTGGACCGACCGTTCCGCACGCTAACGTCCGGACATGTCCACGAGCCAGGGTCTGCCTGAACAGGCGAACAGCACCGCGGACGTCCGGGGGATCATCGCGAAGCGGGACCTGGTCGTCGACCTCATCCGGACGGCCTGCGTCGTCCTCGTCGTCATCGTGCACGTCACGATGGTCGGCGTCGCTGCCGATGACCAGGGGGTGCGGGTCACGAGCCCGCTGCAGGAACTCCCCTGGTACGTCGCCGCCACCTGGGTCGGGCAGGTGATGCCGCTGTTCTTCGTGGTCGGCGGGTTCGCGAGCGCCGTCGGCTGGCGCAGCACCGTCGCCCGTGGCGCGCCGAGCCCCGCCCGCGACTACGTGGCCACCCGCCTGGTGCGGCTGTTCCGGCCCGCGGTACCGCTGTTCGTGTTCCTCGCGCTCGGGCTCGGGGTCGCCACGGCCGCTGGAACGCCGCCGGAGCTCCTGGCCGAGGTCGCGTTCGGCATCGGTTCGCCCCTCTGGTTCCTGGCCGCCTACGGCATCACCCAGTGCTGCGTGCCCGTGATGATGCGCCTGCACGAGCGAGCACCGTGGGCCACCCTTGCCGTGCTGCTCGTGCTCGCCGGGGCGGTGGACGCCGTCCGTCTGGCCACCGGGGTCGCCGAGGTCGGGCTGCTGAACCTGGGCCCGGTGTGGCTCTTCGCGCAGCAGCTCGGCTTCCTGTGGGCCGACGGCTGGTTCGCTCGCCGGTCGAAGGTGCTCCTGCTCGGCATCGCCGTCGCCGCGTACGCCGTGCTCGTGCCGATGACCTCGGTCGGGCTCTGGGCACCGGACATGCTGCAGGACCTCAACCCGCCGATGCTCCCGCTGGCGTTCCTGGCGATCGCGCAGGCCTGCCTGGTCCAGCTCGTGCACGCTCCGCTCACCAGGCTCATGCGCACGCGGGCCGCACTCGGGGCCGTGTTCGTCCTCGGCCGCGACGGCATGACCATCTACCTGTGGCACCTGCCGCTGTTCATCGCGCTGAACGGCGTCGCCCTGCTCGTCGGGGTGCCGTTCCCGGCGCCGGGCTCCGGTCCGTGGTGGGCGTCGCGCATCGTCGCACTCGTGGTGGTGCTCGCCGTCGCGATCGGGGTGGCCAGGGCCCTGCGCTGGTTCGACCGGCCGCTCCCCCGGCTGCTGCCGTCGGCCGACCGTCCGTCGTGGCCGGTCGTCGCGTTCGCCGCGCTCTGCACGATCGGCCCGGCGTTCCTCGTGATGCAGCTGCACCTGTCGTTCGGCGTCGCGCTCGTCGGTGCCGTGGCCGTGCCGGTGGGCGTCTGGCTGCTGTCGCGGACCGTTCCGGCACGCGGGGTCGCCCGGATCTGAACCGGTTCTCACCGACGCGGGGCCACGACGGACCCCCGCCGGACGTCGGGCGGACGGAGGATGGTTCCGGCGGCGCGAAGGACGAGTTCGCCTGATCCCCAGGAGGCTCCCCACGCCGTCGACACCCGAGTTCTGGAGCACCTGGCGGTTCGATCCACTGGCGGCGGTGCTCCTCGTCGTCGCCGCGGTCGCCTACGGCCGGTGGGTCGTCGGCGCGGCTCGACGGGGTGCCCGGTGGCCGTGGTGGCGCACGCTCGCCTTCGCCACGGCGCTCGTGCTGTTCGGCGTCCTGCAGTTCGGCATCGTCGGCGTCGACGACGAGCGGTTGCGCTGGGCCTTCGTCCTGCGGGCCGCCCTGCTGTTCTTCGCGGTCCCCACCTTCGCCGCGCTCGGTGCGCCCGTCGCACTGCTCCGGATCGGAGGCCCGGCTCGCCTCGCGCAGGTCGCCGACGCGGTCATGGGGTCACGTCCGGTGCGCCTGCTCGGCAACGCGATCGTCGCGCCGCTGGTCGCGCTCGCGCTGTTCGCCGTCCTGCTCACCCCGTTCTCGGCGGTGATCCGGGAGTCCCCCGCATGGGCCGCCGTCATCACCGTGGCCGTGCCGGCGCTCGGGTTCGGCCTGCTCGCACCGCTGTCCGAGGTCGGCGTGCTCGTCTCGTCGACGTTCGCCACGGCCGAGTTCCTGCTGGCGTTCGTCGAGCTCGTCGTCGACGCGGTGCCCGGCATCGTGCTGCGGATCACGAACCACGTGCTCGACGGGTCCCTCGTGCCCGTGGTCGGGCGGGCCTGGTACCCGTCGCCGCTGCAGGACCAGCACCTGGCGGGCGACCTGCTGTGGTTCATCGCCGAGGTGGCAGACATCCCCGTGCTCGTCGCCCTGTTCATCCGGTGGCAGCGGACCGACCGCCGCGAGGCCCGGGCCGTCGACGCCCTGACCGACGAACAGATGGACGAGCTGACCCGAGCGCACCTGCAGCGCCGCGGCTGAGCGTCGGGAGGTCCCTCGTCCTGCTTCGTGAGCAGCAATGGTCGGGTACCCGAAGGCGACCCGACCATTCCTGCTCACGAAGTGCGCTCGTGCCCTACTTCGACGGGGCCCCCGCGGGCTCGGCGTCGGGCTGCGTGGTCACCGAGCCGGTCTGCTGCCAGGCGACGGTCTGCTTCGGCTTCGCCAGGAACAGCGCCGCGACGATGGCCACGATGAGCACGATCGCCGGCAGGTAGAGCGACTCACCCATGGCCTTGGAGAACGGCTCGAGCAGGAAGCCCGGCAGTGCGCCGACCTGCTGCTCCGCGCCACCGGCCGTGGCCCCACCGGACGACGCCGGGAAGTTCGCCGTGATCCGGGCCTCCATCAGGGCGGCGATGCCGGCGGAACCGAGCACGGCACCGATCTGGCGCGTGGTGTTGTAGACACCCGAGCCGGCACCGGCCAGCTTCGGCGGCAGGTTGCGTGTCGCCGAGACGGACAGCGGTCCCCACATGCAGGCGTTGGCGAGGCCGAGGAGCGCGCTCGGCAGGAGCACCCAGCCCCACTCGGCACCGCTCGACAGCAGGGCGCCGAACCAGAACAGGCCGACCGAGAAGCAGGCGAGCCCGAACGAGGCGACCCAGCGCGGGTTCCAGCGGTTCAGGTTCTTGCCGACGATCGGCGCGAGTGCGGCGGACAGCACGGCCTGCGGCACGAGGAGCAGTGCGGCCTGGGTCGGCGAGAAGCGCAGGACGTCCTGGGCCCACAGCATGATCGGCAGCGCGAACGAGGCGATCGCGACACCGACGGCGGTGATGGCGACGTTGGCCAGCGTGAAGTTGCGGTCCTTGAACAGGCCGAGCGGCAGCAGCGGCTCGCCCTTCTGCACGCCCTGCCAGACGACGAAGCCGGCGAGCACCACGAGGCCGACGATGATGAGCGACCACACCGAGATCGGTCCCGCGATGACGCCCCAGTCGTAGGTCTCGCCTTCCTGGATGCCGAAGACGAGCAGGAACAGGCCCGCTGCCGACAGGAAGATGCCGAGGTAGTCGAAGCGGTGTCCGTGACGCTCGAACGACGGCACGAAGCGCTGCGCGAGCACGAACGCCACGACACCGACGGGGACGTTCACGAAGAAGATCCACTCCCAGCCGAAGCCGTCGACGAGCAGGCCGCCCACGATCGGGCCGACGAGCGACGCGACACCGGCGACGGCGCCCCAGAGGCCCATGGCCGCGCCGCGGTTCTGCGGCGGGAAGATGCGCGTGATGACCGACATGGTCTGCGGGCTCATCATCGCGGCGCCGAGGCCCTGCACGACGCGGGCGACGATCAGCACCTCGATCGAGCCGGCCAGGCCGCACCACAGGCTGGCGAGCGTGAAGACCACGAGGCCGATCTGGTACATGACCTTCGGGCCGAAGCGGTCGCCGAGCCGGCCGGTGATGAGCAGCGGCACGGCGTAGGCGAGCAGGTAGGCGCTCGTCACCCAGATCACGGAGTTGATGTCCGCGTCGAGCTTCTGGGCGATGGTGGGGGTGGCGACCGACACGATGGTCGAGTCGACGAGGATCATGAAGAACCCGACGACGAGTGCCCACAGGGCAGGCCACGGCTTCTTCTCGGTCGTCCGCGGAGGCGTGACGGTGGTCATCGAGTGGTTTCCTTGCTGTTCGTGGTGGTGTCTGCGGACGCGACGGAGGCGTCCCAGGAGATGTGGCCGGCGGCGATCCGGTCGGCCGTGGCGGCGAGCCACTCGATCTGCGTCGTGAGCATGGCACGCACGTACGACACGTCGAGCCAGTACCGCTCGGGCAGGTCCTTCGCACGGACGACCCCGAGGATCTCGTCCGCCTCGTCGCGCTGGGCCCGGAGTGCGACGGCCCGCGCCCGGAGGGCGGACTCAGCCTCGTCGACCGACAGGTTCTCGATCTCGGCGACGGCCAGGTGGAAGACGGGGTACTCCTCGGCCGGTTCGGCGATCAGCCGGACGAGCCCGTCGTGCAGGGCCGTCCACCCGTCGTCCGTGATGGCGTAGGTGGTGCGTTCCGGACGGTTGCCCGCCCGGTCGGTCCCGACGACCTCGGCAAGGCCGAGCTCCACCAGGCGGCCGACCTGGTGGTACAGGGTGCCGGGCCGGACCTTGACGTTCCGGCCGTCCCGGCGGTGCGTCATCGTCTGGAACATCTCGTAGGGATGCGTCGGCCCCTCGGCCAGGAGCCCGAGCGCGGCGAACGCGAGTGGCGTGAGCGACGGCACACGTGCCTCCAGTCCGCTTGTTCGTTGTTGACTATTCGGCTTGGAATATACGCGTTGGAACAGACGTGAGCAAACGCACAGCAAGGACCCGCCTGGAGGCCCGGGGCCGTCCCGGCGTGTCGCGCGCGCCCCGTAGACTGGTCGCGTCCCCCCACCCCTGAAGTGCTGGAGAGAACACGTGCCAACGATCGTCGTCGAGGTCATGCCCAAGGCCGAGATCCTCGACCCCCAGGGGAAGGCCGTGGGCAACGCCCTGGCCCGCCTCGGCAAGGCCGACCTGACCAACGTCCGCATCGGCAAGCGCTTCGAGGTGACCGTCGACGGCCCCGTCGACGACGCCAAGCTCGCCGAGGTCCGTGACATCGCGGCCGACGTCTTCTCGAACGCGGTCATCGAGGACGTCGTGTCCGTGACCGTCGAAGGCCAGTGACCCGGATGCGCATCGGCGTCATCACGTTCCCCGGCTCGCTCGACGACCGCGACGCCCAGCGCGCCGTCCGTCTCGCCGGCGCCGACCCCGTCGCCCTGTGGCACGGCGACCACGACCTGCAGGGCGTCGACGCCATCGTGCTGCCCGGTGGGTTCTCGTACGGCGACTACCTGCGTGCCGGCGCGATCGCCGCGAAGGCCCCGATCATGGCCGAGGTCATCGACGCCGCCGGCAAGGGCATGCCCGTGCTCGGCATCTGCAACGGTTTCCAGATGCTGGCCGAGGCCCGTCTGGTCCCCGGCGCGCACACCCGCAACGCGCACCAGCAGTTCATCCGCCGCGACCAGAAGCTCCGCGTCGAGACCACCGCGACGGCCTGGACCTCCGGCTTCAGCGCCCAGCAGGAGATCACCATCCCGCTGAAGAACGCCGATGGCCGCTTCGTCGCGGACGCCGACACCATCAAGCGCATCGAGGACAACGGCCAGGTCGTGTTCCGCTACGTCGGTGTGAACCCGAACGGCTCCATCGACGACATCGCCGGCGTCTCGAACGAGCGCGGCAACGTCGTCGGCCTGATGCCGCACCCCGAGCACGCGACCGAGGCCGGCTTCGGCCCGGACACCCCCGCTGCGATGGCCTCGGGCACCGACGGCCTGACCTTCTTCACCTCCGTGATCGAGCACGCGCTCGTCAAGTGACAGGGAACAACGACACCGTGACGACACCCGTTCGCCCGAAGCCCGACACCGTGCAGGACGCGGCAGCCACCCCCGACAAGGAGCAGCCGTACGACGCGCTGGGCCTGAAGCCGGACGAGTACGCCCGCATCAAGGAGATCCTCGGCCGCCGCCCCACCTCGGGCGAGCTGGCGATGTACTCGGTGATGTGGAGCGAGCACTGCTCCTACAAGTCCTCGAAGAACTACCTCCGTCAGTTCGGCAAGAAGGTCACGCCGGAGATGACGAAGAACCTGATGGTCGGCATGGGCGAGAACGCCGGTGTCGTCGACGTCGGCAACGGCTGGGCGGTGACCTTCAAGGTCGAGTCGCACAACCACCCGTCCTACGTCGAGCCGTACCAGGGCGCGGCCACCGGTGTCGGCGGCATCGTCCGCGACATCATCTCGATGGGCGCCCGCCCCGTCGCCGTGATGGACCAGCTCCGCTTCGGTGCGATCGACCACGAGGACACCGCACGCGTCGTGCACGGCGTCGTCGGTGGCATCTCGTTCTACGGCAACTGCCTCGGCCTGCCGAACATCGGCGGCGAGACCTACTTCGACCCGGTGTACCAGGGCAACCCGCTGGTCAACGCCCTCGCGGTCGGCGTGCTCCGCCACGAGGACCTGCACCTGGCGAACGCGTCCGGTGCCGGCAACAAGGTCGTCCTGTTCGGTGCCCGCACCGGCGGCGACGGCATCGGCGGCGCGTCGATCCTGGCGTCCGACACCTTCACCGAGGGTGGCCCGACCAAGCGTCCGGCCGTGCAGGTCGGCGACCCCTTCGCCGAGAAGGTCCTGATCGAGTGCTGCCTCGAGCTGTTCCAGAAGGACCTGGTCGAGGGCATCCAGGACCTCGGCGCCGCGGGCATCTCCTGCGCCACCTCGGAGCTCGCGAGCAACGGTGACGGCGGCATGCACATCTCGCTCGACGACGTCCTGCTCCGCGACCCCACGCTCACCGCCGAAGAGATCCTGATGTCGGAGAGCCAGGAGCGCATGATGGCGGTCGTCCGCCCCGACAAGCTCGACGAGTTCCTGAGCGTCGTCGGCAAGTGGGAGGTCGAGACCAGCGTGCTGGGCGAGGTCACCGGCACCGGCCGACTCGTCATCGACTGGCAGGGCCAGGAGATCGTGAACGTCGACCCGCGCACCGTCGCCGTCGACGGCCCGGTCTACGACCGCCCGGTCGCCTACCCGACCTGGATCGACGCGCTGCAGGCCGACACCGCCGCCTCGCTCGACCGACCCGCTGACGGCCCCGCGCTGAAGGCACAGTTCCTCAGCCTGCTCGGTTCGCCGAACCTGGCGTCGAAGAACTGGGTCACGAACCAGTACGACACCTACGTGCTCGGCAACACCGCGCTGTCCTTCCCCGACGACGGCGGCATGATCCGCGTCGACGAGGAAACGGGGCTCGGTGTCGCCATCGCCACCGACGCGAACGGACGCTACTGCCAGCTCGACCCGAAGCAGGGTGCACGCCTGGCCCTGGCCGAGGCCTACCGCAACGTCGCCGTCACCGGTGCCGTCCCCGCCGCCGTCACCGACTGCCTGAACTTCGGCTCCCCCGAGAACCCCGAGGTCATGTGGCAGTTCTCCGAGGCGGTCGAGGGCCTGGCCGACGGCTGCATGGAGCTCGGCATCCCGGTCACCGGCGGCAACGTGTCGTTCTACAACCAGACCGGCTCGACCCCCATCCACCCGACGCCCGTCGTCGGCGTGCTCGGCATCATCGACGACGTCGCCAAGCGCGTGCCGTCGGGGTGGCAGGACGACGGCCACAACATCTACCTGCTCGGCACCACGAGCCTCGAGCTCGACGGCTCCGCGTGGGCCGGCACCGTGCACGGACACCTGGGCGGGCGTCCGCCGGCGGTCGACCTCGAGCGCGAGAAGGCCCTCGCCGAGCTGCTGTACGCGGCGTCCGGCGAGCAGCTGCTCACCAGCGCGCACGACCTGGCGGACGGCGGCCTCGGCCAGTCCCTCGCCGAGTCGGTGCTCCGCTTCGGCATCGGCGCCCGCGTGGTCCTCGACGAGCTCGAGACCCGCGACGGCATCGACACCGCGACGGCCCTGTTCTCCGAGTCGACCGGTCGCGTCATCGTGACCGTCCGCCGCGAGGACGACGTGCGGTTCCAGGGCATGTGCGACGGCCGGGGCTTCCCGGTGCTGCGCATCGGCGTGACCGACGCGACGTCGACCACGCTCGAGGTCCAGGGCGCGTTCGAGGCCACGGTCGACGAACTGCGCGGCACCCACGCCGCGACGCTGCCGGCCCGCTTCGGCGACGTGATCGTCGAGGACGTCACCGAGGGGTACGTCGGCCGCGGGCCGCTCGACTCCGACGGTGCCTTCTCGCCGCGCACCGACGCCTAGGCCCGGGTCGCGGATGCCGATCGTCACCCTGCCCTTCGCCGAGCTCGTCGACCGGTTCGGCCCCGTGCCGGACGGCATCGAGCTGGACGTCTGGGACGTCGAGTCGCCGTACGGTCGCCCGGACGACGTCGCGATCACGTTCCTGCCGTTCTACTTCGAGGGGCGGCACCGCTGGCAGTTCGTGCACGACCTGCCCGAACTCCAGCTGCTGCAGCTGCCGAGCGCCGGGTACGAGCACGCCGTCCCGCACGTGCCCGGTCACGCGCAGCTGGCGAACGGCCGCGGCATCCACGACGACGAGACCGCCGAGCTCGCGGTCGGTCTCGCGCTGACGTCGCTCCGTGAGATCTCGGCGTTCCAGGTCGACCGTGCCAACGGCGTCTGGGACGCCCGCGAGACCCGATCGCTCGCCGACCGCCGGGTGACCGTCGTCGGCTACGGGGCGATCGGGTCCGCGATCGCCACCCGGTTCGAGGCGTTCCGCACCGAGGTGACGGTGGTCGCCCGGACCGCTCGCGAGCAGGACGGTCGGCACGTGCACGCGTTCGGCGAGCTGCCCGAGCTCGCCCCGACGACCGACGTGCTCGTGCTCATCGCGCCGCTCACCGCCGAGACCGAACGCCTGGTCGACCCGGAGCTGCTCGCGGCACTGCCGGACGGCGCCCTCGTGGTGAACGTGGCGCGCGGCAAGGTCGTCGACACGGACGCCCTGGTCGCCGAGCTGCGGTCGGAGCGGCTGTTCGCGGCCCTCGACGTCACCGACCCGGAGCCGCTGCCCGCCGGACACCCGCTCTGGACGACGCCGAACACCGTGCTCACCCCGCACGTCGGCGGCAACACCGACCTGAGCGTGCCGCGGTCGATCGAACTCATGCGCAAGCAGGTCGCCGCACTGGCCGAGGGCCGCCCGTTCCAGAACCTGATCGAGTTCTAGCCGGCTGCGGCTCCGAACACGCCGGCGTCAGAGCGGGACGACGCAGGTCGGGGTGCCGACCGGGATCTGCGCGACGGCCTCGCCGGGCATGCCCTCGGCGTCGAGCGGCAGGACGGCAACGGCGTCGGACATCTGGTTCGCCACCAGGACGAACCCGGGCACCCGCGCGAAGTGCCGCGGCCAGACCCCACCGCAGGGCACCGACCCGACGACCGCGAGCCCACCGTCACGTGCGTCGAGCACCACGAGCAGGTCGCGCCCGCGCACCGCCACGTACGCGCGGCCGGCCTCGTCGACCTCGATGTGGCTGAGCAGCGACTCCCCCACGGCACCGTCGAACGTGGGCACGGCCGCGATCGTCACGAACGACCCGGAGTCGTCCCGGCGCAGGCGGTGCACGTGCCCGTCGAGTTCACCGGCGACGAGCAGGTCGCCGTCGACCCACGCCATGTGCCTCGGGCCGGCGCCGGGTGTCACGTGGTGCACACGGAGCGCCTCGATGTCGGGGACCCCGTCGGCCGACACCGTGACGCGGAACTCGTGCAGGGCATCGCCGCCGAGGTCGGCGACGAGCACCGTGCCGTCCGGGGTCGCGATCGACTGGTGGGCGTGCGGGCCGTCCTGGCGGTCGTCGTCAGGACCCGTGGCGTCGGGCAGCACGGCGACCGCGACGGCTTCGGCCGGCACGGAGCGCTGGTCGGCGTCCCCGTGCAGCACCACGCCGTCGCTGGCGGTCACCGAGGCGGCGTGCGACTCGGCCGGGGCGAGGGAGATCGCCGTGACCGTACCGGAGACGTAGTTCGTGACGACGAGCGCGCCCGAGGGGTCGACCCGCACGTGACACGGGGCGTCTCCGCCGGCGGGGGCGTCCCACAGGTGCTCGAGTGCGCCGCCCTGCAGCCGGAAGGCCGACACGGCGCCGTCGTTCGTCTCGGAGACCGCGTAGACCCGGTCGGCCGAGACCGCCAGGAACGAGGGATCGTCGAGCACCGCGACGGTCCGGGGTGCCGGAAGGGCTCCGATCGGTCCGGCGTCGACCAGCGAGATGCCCGTGGCGTTCCCGCCGCCGGTCGCCGTGTACGACCCGATGAGCAGCGACGGCAGCTCGGCGCTCATTCGTCGCGGCCCGCGATGCGCTCGTGGTGGTGGATGACCTCGGCGACGATGAAGTTGAGGAACTTCTCGGCGAAGGCGGGGTCGAGGTGGGAGTCGGCGGCGAGCGACCGGAGCCGTGCGACCTGGATCCGTTCGCGGTCCGGGTCGGCGGCCGGCATGCCCGACTCGGCCTTCAGGTGCCCCACGCGCTGCGTGTACTTGAAACGCTCCGCGAGCATGTGGATGACGGCGGCGTCGATGTTGTCGATGCTCTGCCGGATGCTCCGCAGTTCGGCGACGGCGCTCGCGTCGGCCTCGGTCGGGGTGACGTCGTCGTTCATGGTCCGAGCCTACTGGCGGACGTGCAGCGGAACCCGGCCCGCTGCTGCGAGAATGTGCACATGTCGGTCCTGCTGGTGATCTCGGGTGTCTGTGCGGTCCTCGCGGGCCTCATCCACGTGTACATCTTCTTCCTCGAATCGGTCATCTGGACCAGTCCGCAAGCGCGCCGGATCTTCGGCATCGCTTCCGAGACCGAAGCCGTGGCGACTCGCTCGCTCGCCTTCAACCAGGGCTTCTACAACCTGTTCCTGGCGATCGGGGCGATCCTCGGCGTCGTGCTCGTGCTGGCCGGCAACACCGTGAGCGGCTGGACCCTCGTGGTGTTCTCGACGGCGAGCATGCTCGGTGCCGCGGTGATCCTGCTCGGCTCGGGTCGCAAGTACGTCAACTCCGCGTTCAAGCAGGGCACGCTCCCCCTGATCGCGCTGCTCTTCGCGCTGCTGGGCTCCACGATCGGCGTCTAGCCCCGCTCCTCCCCCGAACTGCGAAAGCGACAGGGTTCCACCGGACATCGGCGGCACCCTGTCGCTTTCGTGGTACTGACCAGCGGAACCGGGCAGCAGCGACGACCAGCCCTAGCCGAGCTTCTCCTCGAACTGCGCCGGCAGCTTGTCGAGCGCCCACTCGATCGCGGCCGTGGTACCCATCGAGAACGCCGACGAGACGTCCTTGTCGTCGAAGACGATCGCGTGCCCGGCCTCGACCGACGGCACCTTCTGGAACAGCTTGTTCGACGAGGCCTCTGACGCGTCGACGTAGATCGGCAGGATCAGCGTCAGGTCGGCGTCGAGCAGGTCGAGGTTCTCGTCGGACAGGTGCACGGAGAACTCCTTGCCGGCCTGCTCGTCGATGGCCTTCGGGATCTCGAAGCCCAGGTTCCGCATGAAGGTCGAACGGCTGTCGGTGGAGGCGTACGCCCCGAAGCCCTCGGAGCTGTAGGCACCGACGACGGCGGTCTTGCCTTCGAAGTCCGGGTGCGCCTTGCGTGCGGCGGCGTAGGCGTCGTCGAGGCCGGAGAGCAGCTTCTTGCCCTCGGACTCCTTGCCAAGCGCCTTCGCGATCATGGTCGTCTGCTGCTCGGTCGAGGCGAGGTAGTTCGCGCCGCCCTTCGGGATCGCCACGGTCGGCGCGATCGCGGAGAGCTTGTCGTACCGCTCCTTGTCACCCGAGGACTTCACGTCGAGGATGACGTCGGGGTTGAGCTTGAGGATGTCCTCGTAGCTCGGCTCGAGCGTCTGGATGATCTTCGGCGACTTGTCGTACGCACCCTTGAGCCACGGACCGACACCGTCGCCGCCGAAGGCGAGCCAGTCGCTCGCACCGACCGGCTGGACGCCGAGCTCGAGCGCGGTCTCGGCGTCGCCCCACCCGAGCGCGACGACGCGCTTCGGTGCCGACTCGATGGTGGTGGTGCCGAGGCCGGTCGTGATCGAGACCGGGAACGCGGCGTCGGACGACCCCGACGACGCCGAGTCGGTCGAGGAGTCGGAGCCGGACGCGCATCCGGCGAGGACGAGGGACGCTGCGACGACGGCGCCGGCTGCGGCGAGCACGCGTCGGAGACGCAAGGGAGAACGGTTCACGAAGGGTAGCCTAACCTAACGGGGTGCTCAGGAACACGGCTGGCTAGGCTGGGTGACCGTGGCGTTCACCGATCCAGGCCGCACGCACCTCGCGGTGCTCGGCTCCCCCATCGCGCACTCGCTCTCGCCCACGCTCCACGCAGCGGCCTACGATGCGCTCGACCTGCCCTTCACCTACGGGAGGCACGAGGTCGCGTCCGGCGAGCTCGCCGCGTTCGTCGCGGGGCTGGGTCCGGAATGGCGTGGCCTGAGTCTCACGATGCCACTCAAGCGCGAGGTCCTGCCGCTGCTCGACCGCACCACCCCGCTCGTCGACGAGCTCGGGGTCGCCAACACGGTCGCGTTCCGCATCGAGGGCTCCACGCTCGTCCGAGCCGGCGCCAACACCGACGTTCAGGGGCTCGTCCGCCCGGTCGAGGCGCTCGGACACCTGCCCGGCGAGGCCACGATCCTGGGCGGCGGAGCCACTGCCGCGAGCGCCCTGACCGCGGCCGTGCGACTCGGGGCGTCGCTCGTCCGGGTGTTCGTCCGTGACACCGCGAAGACGCGCGCGCTGGTCGACCTGGCCGTCCGGCTCGGGGTGACGCTCGAGGTGCACCCCCTGAGCGAACTCGCCGGCACGCACCACGGGTTCGTCCTCTCGACGCTGCCGGGCGGCGCCGCCGACCCGCTCGAGTTCCGTCCGTCGGGGCCGGACGCCGTCCTGTTCGACGTCGCCTACGAACCGTGGCCCACCGTGGTCGCCAGCCGCTGGACCGATGCCGGGGGCCGCGTGCTGAACGGCCTCGACATGCTCACCGAGCAGGCGATCGGGCAGATCCGGTTCTTCCTGACCGGTGACGAGGACGAACTGCTCCCCGACGAGGCCGGGGTCCGCCGGGCGATGCGCACCGCGGTCGACCTGCCCGCCGTCCTCGGCAGCTAGCCGGCGCCGGCAGCCATCGCTCAGCCGCGGGACCGCGCCTCGGCGTCGAGCAGCGCGACGGAGACGTCCCACAGCCGATCGGCCTGGTCCGGATCGAGTGCCCAGGGCAGCACGCCGTGCAGGCCGTCCTCGATCCGCTCCACCACCGCTGCTTCGTGGCAGTCCTCGAAGTACCGCCCCGTGACCCCGTCGAGTTCCGGTGCGGTGGCGAGCAGGACCGAGGTCGCGGCTCCCTGCTCCGGGGACTTCACGGCGTCGGCCGCGGCGATCTTCGTGGCGGCCAGGACCTCCGGGTCCCAGTGCTTCTGCAGCCCGGTCCAGATCCCGCCGGGCATGAGGGCGTTCGCGGTGATGCCGTCGGCGGCCCACCGGCGGCTGGCGGCGACGGCGAACAGCACGTTGGCGGTCTTCGACTGCCCGTACGCGAGCCCGGGCTCGTAGCGACGCCGGCGGAAGAAGAGGTCGTCGAACACGACGGGCGAACCACCGTGTCCGCTCGACGACACCGAGACGATCCGTGCCGAACCCGAGGCGGCCAAGGAGTCGTGCAGCCCGAGCGCGAGGGCGAAGTGCCCGAGGTGGTTGGTCGCGAAGTGTGACTCCCACCCGGCGGGCGTGTACGACTCGGGCGCGTCCATGATGCCCGCATTGGCGACGAGCACGTCGAGCGGCCCCGACCACGCTGCGGTGAAGGCCTCGACGGAAGCCGGACGGTCCAGGTGCAGCTCGACGACGGCCGGCGCTTCCGTCCCCGTCGTCCGCGCGATGTCGTCCGCCACCCGTCGGCCGGCATCGACGTCCCGCACCGCGAGCGTCACGCGCGCCCCGGCTCCCGCGAGCGCTCGGGAGGTCTCCACGCCGATGCCGGACGCAGCACCGGTGACGACCGCCGTGCGCCCCGTCAGGTCGAGGCCGTCGACGACCTCGGCGGCCGTGGTCCGGTCGCCGAAGCGGGTGAGGTCGCGTGCGGGCATGTGGGCTCCTGTCAGCTGGCGTGGTGCGCAGTCGTCAGGCGACCACGCCGTCCACGTAGAACCATCGTCCCTGCTCGCGGACGAAGTCGCTCGTCTCCTCGAGCGTGCCGCGCTCGTCGTCGGAACGCCACCACGCGCGGAACGTGACGGTGCCGTGGGAGTCGAACGGGCCTCCCGAGGTGGTCGCCAGCACGTCCAACCGGGTCCAGCGCTGGGTCGGGTCCAACTCGAGACCCGCGGGGCGGGTGCGCGGGTGCCAGGTGAGCAGCAGGTACTCCGGCAGGCCCAGCGCGAAGGCGCTGAAGCGGGAGCGCATGAGCCGTTCCGCGGTCGGTGCCACGGCCCCGGCGTGCAGGGGGCCGCAGCACTCCCCGTAGGGGTTGCCGCTCAGGCAGGGGCAGCGCGTCGTGTCGGTGACCACCGGCCGAACGCTAGTCGACGATGGACAGCGTGACGGTGATGTTGCCGCGGGTGGCGTTCGAGTACGGGCAGATCTCGTGTGCACGCTCGGCCAGGCGGTGGCGCTGCTCCTGCGGGGCGTTCGGGGCGTAGACGTCGAGCTCGACCGCGAGACCGAAGGCGCCGTTGCCGGTGCCGCCGATGCCGACCTCGGCGGAGACCTCGGCGCCGGTGGTGTCGACCTCGAGCTCCTTGCCGGCGGCGTGCAGGGCACCGAGGAAGCACGCGGCGTACCCGGCGGCGAAGAGCTGCTCGGGGTTCGTACCCTCGCCGCTGCCGCCCATCTCCTTGGGCGGGCGGGTGTCGAGGTCGAGCCGGTCGTCCTCGCTGCGGACGTGTCCGTCGCGGCCGCCTCCGGTGGCGTGGGCAGCGGCGGTGTAGACGATGTCGAGACTCATGGTCCGAGGTCACCGTGCTCGCCTGGACGAATCCTGAGCGGCAGCACCACGTCGCGAGTGCGGCGACTCGGGGCGGGGAGCGCTCGGGCGTGTCCGGGTGGAGCGGCCGAGGCAAGCATCCGGGCACCCGGCACCCCCATCAGGTAGACATGATGGATGTTCACGCTCGGCTGGCAGGTCTTCCGCCGGCACGTCACGGACGTGCTGGATCCGGCACGCGTCCGTCGTGCTGCCCGGTGGTCCGGTTTCGCGGCGGTCGTCGCGCTGGTCGGCATGGCCGTCCTGGAGGCCCGGGTCGACTGGACGGGGGCCACTCCGGTCCGCAGCGTGGTCGCGATGGTGCTGCTGGCGCTCGGCGTCGGACTGCTCACCTTCGCGTGCGTCCCGACGTGGCAGCCTCCGGACCCCTCGACCACGATCAACGGTCGGCAGGTGCGGCCCTCGTGGCAGCTCGCCGCGCGGGGCGCCACGCAGCGGTACGTGCAGCGTCGTCCGGTGCCGGTCCTGCCGGAGCACCGCGACATCGTCCGCACCGACACGGTCCTGCTGCGGCGGGGGGTGATCGGCACGCTCGCCCGGACGACACCGTTGCTCGGTTCGGCTCTCGTCGCCGTCCTCGGGGCGTTCGTCCTCGGGCTCGTCAGCTGGTTCCACGTGCTCTGGATCGCGGTCTACGCAATCGGGCTGTCGGAGTACTTCGTCCACCTCGGCCGCTCCGAACGCGCCCGCCTGGCCGCCGAGTCCCTCGACCCGGTCCCGGAGACGCCCGCACCCGAGACCCCCGCCCGCCCCGCTTCGTGAGCAGAAGCGGTCGAGTCGCTGTGGGGCACTCGACCATTCCTGCTCACGAAGCGGAACAGGACCCCCCGACGCGCACCACTGTCGGCGGTGGCGGGCACACTGGGCGCATGTGTGGAAGGTTCGTCGTCTCCGACATCACGGCCGATCTGTTGCCCGAGCTCATGGGCGAGCTCGCCGCCCGGACCGAGCACGTCGACGAGGACACCGGCGAGGTGCACCCCGGCCTCGCCCCGAGCTGGAACGTCGCCCCGACCGACCCCGTGTACGCCGTCCGTCAGCGGCACGGCGAACGGGAGCTGCCCCAGATCAGCTGGGGCTTCGTGCCGAGCTGGGCGAAGGACTTCCAGAAGCAGCGCCCGAAGCCGATCAACGCCCGCATCGAGACGGTCGCGACGAGCGGCATGTTCAAGCGGGCCTTCGCCACGAACCGCTGCATCGTCCCGGCGCAGGGGTACTACGAGTGGGTGGTGCGCGAGGACGGCAAGGAACCCCACTTCGTGCACGAACCCGGCGGTGCCCTGGCGATGGCCGGCGTCGTGAGCGCCTGGCCCGACCCCACGAAGCCCGAGGGCGACCCGGACAAGTGGCGCCTGTCGCTCGCGATCATCACCCGTGACGCCCACGTCGCTCCGGGCGAGGTCCACGACCGCATGCCGGCGTTCCTGACGCCCGACGGCTACGACGACTGGCTCGGCGGCGACCTGCACGCCGACGACCTGCTGGCCCTGCTCGACCACGAGTCGCTGACGGTGGCCGCGGGCCTTGCGCAGTACGAGGTCTCCCGCACGGTGAACAGCGTGCGGAACGACGGACCGCAGCTCATCGCGCCCGTCGCGTAGGCGGTCGCGCCCCGCGCGCGGACAGGAGGCCCGGATCACCGCAGCGGGTCTGCTGCGGTGATCCGGGCCTCCAGTCCGGTGCCCTGTTACGGACGTGCGCTGCGGCGGATGCCCGGCACGACGCGGACCGTGATCCGTCGCCGGGTCACCAGGAGCACGCCCGCCAGCATGAGCGCGAGTGCCGCGAGCCCGAGACCGACCAGTCCGGTCACGCCCGTGAAGGCGAGCTCGGTCCCGTGCACGAACGCGGCGAGCCCGGTCGGGAACGTGACCGTGACGGTCGCGGTGACCGTCTGACCCGCACTGTCGGTGATCGTGTAACCGACGAAGGCGGTTCCGGTGAAGCCGTCCTGCGGGGTGAAGACGACCCGGCCGTCGCGGATGGTCCACGTGCCCTGGTCGGCGACGACCACGCGGTCGGTCGGTGTGCCGGACTCGGGGTGGAGCAGGTGCAGCGTGCCCGACTCGAACGTGGCGCCGCCGGTGGCGGAGTCGTTGTCGAGCGGATCCACGACGACCCGGTGTCCGACGATCCCGGTGGCGGAGTCGTCGGTGGCGACCGCCGCGGCGACCACGGTCATGGTCGCGGTGGCGGTGGCCGTCTGCCCCGAGGCGTCCGTCACCGTGTAGGTGAAGGTGTCCGTGCCGGTGAAGCCGGCGGCCGGGGTGTAGACGTACGCACCGTTCCGCTGGATCGTCACGGTGCCGTGGGCGGGCTTCCGGGCCGGGGCCGCGGTGAGGCCGGTGCCCTGGTCGTCGGCGAGCAGGCCGTGGCGGGCGTCACGGGTGACGGGCGTGCCGGACACGGTGTGCCCGGTGTCGTCCGCTGCGGCGATGCCGACCGTGATCGTGACGGTGGCGTCGACCTGCTGCTCCATCGAGTCCTGCGCACGGTACGTGACGGTGTCGGTGCCCGAGAAGCCCTTCGCCGGCGTGTAGACGAACGTGCCGTCGGCGGCGATGGAGGCCGTGCCGTGACGGGCCTGACCCACCGCGACGACCGTCAGGGCGTCACCGTGGTCGTTGCCGAGCACGCCGTGGCCGGCGACCCGGACCGTCTTGCCGGCCGTGGTCGTCGCCTTGTCGTCCTTCGCGGACGGGGCGACGTCGATGATGACGCGCGCGAACGCCGCGGTGCCGTCGGAGTCGTTGGCCGAGTACGTGAACCAGTCACGGCCGGACCAGTTCGACGTGGGCGTGTAGACGTACGAGCCGTCCTTCTCGAGCGACAGCTCCCCGTTGAACGGCTTCGTCTCCATGGCGGCCCAGAGCCCACGGCCGGAGTCGCCGACCAGCACGCCCCTGTCGGCGGACATGCGCATGCTGCGGTTCGTCGACATGGTGTGCCAGTGGTCGACCGCGGCGACGCCGACGACGACCGTGACCGTCGCGGTCGAGGTCCGTCCGGCGCCGTCGGTCACCGTGTACTCGAACGTGTCCGCGCCGGAGAAGCCCTTGGCCGGGGTGTAGACGAGCGAGCCGGGCTCGGTGCCCTCGGTCACGGTGCCGTGCTCGGCGCGGCCGTGCGCGGTGACGGCGAGGCCGGTGCCGCGGTCGTTGCCGGTCAGGGTCGCACCGCTGATCGGCAGCGCGGTGTTCGCCGCGGTGCGCAGGGCGTCGGCGACCGCGGTCGGCGTGACGGTCACGGTGACGGTCGCCGTCGCGGTGCCGCCGGTCGGGTCGGTCACCGTGTAGGTGAACGTGTCCGTGCCGGAGAACCCGTCGGCGGGCGTGTACGTGACCGAGCTGGCGCCGGTCGCGCCGGTTGCGCTGCCGCCGGTTCCGCCGGCCGTCGTGCTGCCGGTGATCGTGGCGGTGCCGTGGCCGGGCTTCGACACCGCGGTGACGGCCAGCTTCGTGCCCGAGTCGTTGCCGGTGACGGCGACGTCGACCGGGGTCGCGGCGCTCGTCGTCGCGGTGTCCGCGGCGGCCTTCGGGGCGACGACGATCGTCACGGTGCCCGTGGTGGTCCCGCCTGAGCCGTCGGTGACCGTGTAGTCGAACCCGTCCGGGCCGGAGTAGCCCGGCTGAGGCTTGTACGTGTACGAGCCGTCCTCGTCGACCGCGACCTCGCCGTGCGAGGGCTCCGTGTGGTCGGTGACCGCCAGGTCGGTGCCCTTCGCACCGTCGAGCAGGCCGGTGCCGGCCGGCACGGTGGTGGTGGCGTCGGCCTCGGCCGAGGTCGACCCGCCGCTGGCGACCGGGGTGACGGTGACCGTCACGGTGCCGGTGTTCGTGGCGCCCGACGGGTCCGTCACCGTGTACGTGACGGTGTCCGTGCCGGAGAAGCCGTCCTTCGGCGTGTACGTGATCGTGCCGTCGTCGTTGCGGGTCGCGGTGCCGTGGTCGCCGCCGGAGACGGACACGACGGTCAGGCCGGTGCCGTGGTCGTTGCCCGTCAGGGCGCCGGAGGTGACCGTGGTGCTGCCACCCGCCGCGACGGTGACGGTGTCGGGCTCCGTGCCGGGGCGGACCGTGACCGTCACGGTGCCGGTGCTGGTGCGGCCGGCGGGGTCCGTCGCCGTGTAGGTGAAGGTGTCCGTGCCCGAGAAGCCGTCCTTCGGCGTGTACGTGTACGAGCCGTTCGCCGCGAGCTCGACCGTGCCGTGTGCGGGCTGCTGGTCGACGGCCGCGGTCAGGCCGGTGCCTCGGTCGTTCGCGAGCACGCCGTCGCCCTTCGCGACGGTCAGGGTGGACCCGGCCGTGGCGGTGGCGGTGTCGGCCGTGGCACGCGGGCCGACGACGACCGTGACCGTGCCGGTGGTGGAGCGGCCGGCGGCGTCGGTCACCGTGTAGGTGAAGGTGTCCGTGCCCGAGAATCCGTCGGCCGGGGTGTAGACGACCCGGCCGGTGGCACGGTCGAGCGTGACGGCGCCGCGGTCGGCGCCGCTCTCGCCGGCGCCGGCGCCGGTGCCGTTGCCGGCGGCCCCGCCTGCGGTCACGTCGGTCACGGTCAGCCCCGTGCCCCGGTCGTTGCCGGCCAGGGTGGCGGCGTCGAGGGTCAGCGCCTCGTCGGCCCGGGTCGACACCGTGTCGGCGGTCGCGACGGGTCGCACGGTGATCGTGACGGTCGCCGCACCGGTGGTGACTCCGCTGCCGTCGGCCACCGTGTAGGTGAACGAGTCGGTGCCGGACGCGCCGGCGGCCGGCGTGTACTCGACCGAGCCGTCCGCTGCGACGACGGCCGTGCCGTGGGACGGACCGGTGACGATCGTGGTCTCGAGGTCCGAGCCACGGTCGTTGGCCTGCACGTCGATCGTCACCGGAGTGTCGGAGTCCGTCGACGCGGTGTCGGCGCCGATGGTCGGGTTGACCGTGATGGTGACGGTCGCGGTGCTCGGCGAGCCGGAGCCGTCGACCGCCGTGTACGTGAACGCGTCGGGGCCGGAGTACCCCTCGGCCGGCGTGTACGTGAACGTGCCGGTGGCCTTGTCGAGCGTCAGCGCACCGTGCGAGGGGGACGTGTTCGACGCCACGGTGAGCCCGGTGCCGGAGTCGTTGCCGAGCACACCGGTCGCGCGGGTGCCGGCGGTGGCCGTGCCGCCCGCGGCGACCTCGACGGTGTCGTCCTGTGCCGCGGGCGCGACCTGCACGGTCACCGTGACGGTGTCGGCCCCACCGCTGCCGTCGGTCACGGTGTACGTGAAGGAGTCGGTGCCGGAGAACCCGGCTGCCGGGGTGTACGAGTACGAGCCGTCCGGACGCACCGTCGCCGAGCCGTGCGCGGGGGCGCTGCTGCCGGTGACCGTCAGGCCGGTGCCCAGGTCGTTGTCGAGCACGTTGCCGGTCGTCGACGACCCGGCCGTCGCGGTGACGGCGTCGGCCGTCGCGGTGGGCAGCACGGTGAGCCGCACGGTCGCCGTGACGGTCGCGCCGGAGCCGTCCTTCGCCGTGTACGTGAACGAGTCCGGGCCGGAGTACCCCTTGTCGGCGCCGTAGGAGAACGACCCGTCGGGGCCGATCTTCACCAGACCGTGCGACGGCTGGCCGTTGCCGGTCAGGGTCAGGTCGGACCCGCGGTCGTTCGTCAGGACGCCGTCCGCGGCGTTCACCTTGAGCACGGTGCCCGCGTGCACGCTGTACGCGTCGTCGGAGCCCTTCGGTGCGACGGTGACGGTCACGGTGCTGGTCGAGGTCTGCCCGGAGGAGTCCTTCGCCGTGTACTGGAACGTGTCCGAGCCGGAGAACCCGCCGGCCGGGGTGTACGTGTACGAGCCGTCGGCGGCGACCGTGGCGGTGCCGTGCGCCGGCGTGGTGTTCGAGACGACGGACAGGCCGGTGCCGCGGTCGTTCGCGAGCACGCCCGAGGAGGCCGGCACCGAGAGCGCCGTGCCGGTGGGGGTCGTGGCGGTGTCGCTGCTGGTGGTGACGTGCGTGGCCTGCAGCGTGTTCGTGAAGGTGACCAGGACGTCGGTGCCGTCCGCGGTGGTGGCCGCCGGGAACGTGAAGGTCCCCGTGGTGCCGGTGCCGCTGGCGACGGTCGTGCCGGTCGTCTGGTCGACCGCCTTCCACGTGGTGTCGTAGTTCGCCGGGTCGGTGGTGCCCGCGGCGGTCTGCTTGACCGTGTAGTCCTTGTTCGGCGTCGTCAGGACCGCGCCGGCCTTCTGCGCCTGCACGCCCGTGGCGGAACCGGTCGTGGTGCCGGAGACGCCCGCGGTCGCCGGGTCGATGCCGCCCCCGCTGATGGCCAGGGCGAACTGGTCGCCGCTGCTCCAACGCTGGTCGACGCTCGCAGCGCCGGTCACGGTGTCGGCGTAGTTGCAGCTCGCCAGGTCACTCGCGGCGTAGTTGCCGACGATGGGGAAGCTGCGGACCTCCTTGCCCGAGGTCGGGTCGAGCTGGTAGATCGTGGTCGTCGCGACGCTGTTGGTCGTCACGGTGTTCGAGACGTAGAGGTAGCCGTCCGACGAGAACGCGATGCCGGGGCTGTTCGTGCTCGCCGGCAGGGTCGCGATCTCGGTGGTGCTCATCGCCGTGGTGCCCGCGGTCGCCGGCACCTGGTCGACGTTGACGCGGTAGACCTTGTTCGCCGCGACGACGAAGAACAGGCCGCGCGAGCTGAACGCGAAGTCGCCGTTGGCGTTCGCGGTGTCCGCGGCGTTGCGCTTCGTGAGCCCGTCGACCTGACCGACCTGGCCGAGGTACTTGCCCGTCGACGGGTCGTACGCGCCGAGCCACCCGGTGTTGTCGCCGTAGTAGTAGATCCCCGTCACCGGGTTGACCGCACCCCGGATGACGGTACGCGTCTTGTCCGTCGCGACCGGGTCGGACGCGACACCGGTCTTCGGGTCGAACTGCCGCAGGGTCGCGGTCTGGTTGTTCGACGCGGCGAACATCGAGACGCCCTCGCGCGAGATGCCGAGACCGTTGTTCGCGCCGGTGCCGAGGTTCGTGACGTCGGCGGTGGTGCCCCGCGAGGCCCCGGTGCTGATGTCGACCGCGACGACCTTGCCCGTGCCGTCGATCGCGTACAGCGTCTCCTGCGGGGTGCAGACCATGGCGCCGTCCTTCGTGGCGCTGACGGCCGAGGCCGGCGCGGCCGCGACGACCGCCGAGGTGGCGGTCAGCCCGGTGCCCACCAGGAGCGCGGCTCCGAGCACGGCGACCGCGCGCAGGCCGGGTCGGCGGGTGGCAAGGGTGCCGGCAGGACGGCCGGGACCGTCGGTGGGCACAGCGGTGCCCGGGTTCGTACGCTGCATGATCACTTTCGGGTCGAGACGATGCGGGCACCGAAACCGACCGGAGGATCAGGGAGAACGGTCGTTGGCGCCAGGTTGATCCTGGCAGTTCCTCGTGTTCGGATGGGGACAATCGGGGTCCCCAATAGGGGGGACCACTCGTTCAGGGGCCACGCCGCAGCCCAGCGCGCCACGGCACCCCGTCATGGTCCGATCACGCCCCGAGCACACGGAAGAACCCCCGCCGGCAGGCCGACGGGGGGTTCGAGGATCAACGAGCGATCAGCAGCGGATCAAGCAGTCGGACGGATGACGTCCGGCAGCAGCACGTGCAGGCGCTCGGCCAGGCGAGCCTTCGCCTCGTCGAGGGAACGGAAGTCCCCGACGTACTCACCGAAGGTGTCGGCGACGAAGAAGTGGCTGCCCTGACGGTCGACGGTGCCGCCGTAGTAGCCGCCGTAGTTCGCGACCCACAGGCCCGTGTCGGCCTGGGCCCACGAGATGCGGACGGGGGCCGCCTGCACGGGAGCCACGACCTGGGCCTCGATCTCGGCGATGACCTCGATCGTCTGGGTGTCCAGGGTCACCTCGGCCTGCTGGCGGTGGGCGACGGTCGTGCTCATGGTCCTGCTCCTTCGTGCTGCGCTGCGTGCTGGGTGGTTCCGGGTGGTGCGGGCGTCGCGGTCGACGCCGGTGGAGCTGGTGTCCGCTGTCGTCACTCGACCGGCCGGATGACCGGCGGGAGCATGACGTGCAGCTGGTCCTCGAGCTTGGTCTGCGCTTCTTCGAGGGAGGAGAACTCGCCCACGACGAGCCCGAAGGTGTCGGAGGCCACGTAGCGGTCGTCGCGCTTGTCGACGCTGCCGCCGAAGTACCCGCCGTAGCCGGCGATCCACTCGCCCTGGTCTTCCTGCACCCAGGTGACCTTGGCGCGCTTGGGACGCGTCGAGAGCGCTGCATCGGCTTCGAGGATCGCGATGGTGTCCACGGTGTCGGTGTCGAGGGTGACCTCGGCCTGCGTCGCGTTGTTCACGGTGATGCTCATGTCGCTCTCCTTCACGATCCGGGGTACATCTGCTGACACCAGAACGCTACGAGAAGTGCCGAGGGGATCGCCAGCCAGGCCCGTCGATTCACGGGTTTCGTCAATGCCATCCATCGGGCAGCCCCGGATTTCCGGGCAGGTGCGTCGCACTTCCGGGGTACAGCGTCAGGATCGGGGTACTCGTTTTCCGGATCGCCGCGATCGGGGGACGAGATGGGTGAGAACGACTTACCGTCTGAGTCCGTGCAGTGTGGCCGAAGGCACTGGTTCTGGACCTCTACGAAACGCGACTCACTGGCAGAACAACGTCGCCTCCTGACACTCCGACGCTAGGCAGCTTCCGACACCGGGTCGTCAGCGCACCACGAACAACCTCCTGAAGGGTGTGACCCGTGTCGAGGGCACAACACTCGGCCTGGACGGTCAGCGCGCCGTCAGCGGAGGTTCGCCGAGCGCAGGACCTGCTGCTGCTACCGGTGGGGCTTCGGGGCCCGCACCAGCAAGAAGATCACGCTTCAGGACGGCAGGGACACCAGCCCAGAACGTGTCGTCCGGGCAGTCCTCGCGCACTACTGATCCAGCAGCAATCACGCACCCACGACCGATCGTCACGCCCGGAAGGATGGTTGCTCGAGCGCCGATCCACGATCCGTCACCGATCGACACAGGTAAGTTCTTCGGGACGCCGCTACCCGCCCGCCATTCCGACGGCCCCACTGCATGGGTCGAGGTGAGGATCATCACGCCTGGTCCGATTGCCACTCGGGTGCCGACGGTGATCAAGCCCTTTCCCTCGAAGGTGACTTCACGGTTGAGGTACGAACCAGCACCGATCGAGACCTTCGTGTTCCAAAAACGGACGCCGCGCTCCACGCCGACTGCTGCCTTCACAACACCCAGTGCCGACAGCAGCTGCCACCTGCGCGATGCGGGGAACGGCAGGGATGCAACGAACGTAGCGAGGCTCTTCACGCTCGACACGATACGTTGACGGTGCTCATTTCACACGTGCCTCGGGCCGTTTCGTCATTCGCCGTCCTTGCTACAACTGCAGGACCATCACACGGTCGCGCCCGACCGCTCCACACCCTCGACACGGTGCGGCCGATCCTCCGGCGAATCAGGGCCAACAACGGTACCGACATCGGAATGGAGGCGCGACTCGCTAACGTCGGCACGTGACCTCCGACAAGCCCCGCGTCGACGACCGCGCCCCGGCCACTTGGCGCAGCCGTCGGTTCGCGACGTGGTTGGCGATCGCCTACGGCGTCGCCCTGGCGCTCGTCGGGTTCTGGGGCTCCCCCGTCGACGCCGCAGGAGGCCCGTGGCTCACCCGCGCGCTCGCTGCGGCGCACCGTCACGGCCTGCCGGAGCGCATCGACTACGCCGCCGTCGAGTCCCTGGCGAACGTGGTCTACTTCGTGCCGCTCGGACTGCTCGTGGTGCTGCTCGCTGGTGCGCGGTGGTGGTGGGCCGCCATCGCCGCGGGGCTCGTCGTCAGTGCGTGCATCGAGACCGGCCAAGCGCTGTTCCTGCCTGCCCGCACCGCGACCATCGACGACGTCGTCGCCAACGGCGTGGGGGCGGTTCTGGGGGCCGTGGTGGGCGTGCTGCTGCTGAGCCGAGCGGCTCGGCGGCGCTGACAGCGGTCCCCGCGCACGAAGAAGCCCCCGGAGCAGTTGCTCCGGGGGCTTCGTTCAGTGCGTTGAGACTCAGACGGACTCGCGCTGGCGGCGGACCGAGCCGCGGACCAGCAGGAGGCCACCACCGAGGACGACTGCGCCGCCGGCGACCCAGAGGGCCAGGGCGGAGACGGTCGAACCCGTGAAGGCCAGCGTGCCGTCGGTGCCGTTGCCAGCACCAGCGGCGGGAACCGCAGCAGCGTCAGCGGGGGCGACGGTGAAGGCCGCGAAGCCGACGACGCCCGAGGTGGCGCCGGTGGCCGTCAGGTTGTAGGTGCCCGAGGCGCCCTGGGGGAACGTGACCTTGACGACGAGCGAGCCGTCCGAAGCGGCCGTGTAGGTCTTCGAGACGGTCGTGGTCGGCAGCGCGCCGAGCGTGACCGCACCGGCACCGGTGACCTGGACGTTGACGGTCTCGTTGTCCTGGAAGGCACCCGGCGTGAAGCTCACGGCCGCGGTACCACCGGCGACGGCGGTGCCGGAGACGGAGACGTCGGAATCAGGCGTGTAGCCGGCGGCGTTGGCGACGGCCGGAGTGGCGAGCAGTGCGGCGCCAGCCAGCACCACCGCTGCGATGAGCTTCTTCATGAATGGTTCCCCTAAAGATCTGAAAATCCAGACCCTGACACCCAGAGCCCGCTGTTCGCCGGTGGTTGACCCCAGCCACAGAAATGGCGGTTGTTATGGCGAAGTTGTCTCAATCTAGCGGAGTTTCCCAGCTTGGTACCAGATCACGTGGATTTTGGTCATTGGTCGACGTGTGTTCATCCGCGCTCACTGCCCGTCGCACGGCCCCACCATCGGTCGATCGAGACCTCAGATGCCAGAAAGCCCAGGTGAGAGGGCCTCTCGGTGCGCACTAGAGCACGCTGTGCGTCAGATCAAGGACCTTTGGACCCGGACAGGTTGGTCTTCTGCCCCTCGGAGTGGGGGCACTCCGCGGTTCGCTTTCCGGAGCTTCCGATGTCAGCCAGCGGCGAGCGGCTGCTCGCAGTCGAACGTGAGGGGCTTCGTCTCGGCCTGCCGGACACCGGGAGTCGAGTTCGCCTGCACCGCTGCCTTCGCGTACTTGGCCTCGCCGAGGAACGCGACGCGGTAGGTCAGGCTCTCGCCGGGGGCGAGCAGGGTCTGCAACTGGGCCACCGGGTGCCCGCCGTCGGTCGCTGTCTGCACCGGAGTGGTCTTGCCGTCCTTCGTGGCACCGAGGAGGATCGCGTCCTCGGGTGCGTACGCGGCGAGCAGGGTCTTGATCTTGCCGGGCTCGACGCCGAAGTCGCCGCCACCCGTCACGTACCGTGGCAGGCTCGTCGCGGCATCGGCAGGTGCTGTGTTCTTCAGAGTGATCTGGACGACGGACGTCGGACGCCCGTCCTTCCGGCACACCGAACTGCCGACGGAGACGCTCTTGTCGAGGTAGTAGTCCATCTTCGAGCCGGTGCCGTCGTTCAGGTAGACGGCGAACTGGCTCGAGTCGGCGGTCGCCGTCGGCAGCTCGCCGGCAACCGGTGTCCCGCTGATGCGGCGCTGCTCGGCCTTGTCCGCGCTCCAGAGCCGCAGGCGGCCCTCATCAGCGCTCTGGGTCAGTGCAGACACGAAGGCCTTCGTGTCGAACCCGCCCGAAGAAACCTTGGCGAAGACCGCGCTGGCGGCGGATGCGAAGAACGCGTCCTGCACGGCCGGGTCTGGGTACTTGGCGTACACATCGCTCAGCAGCAACTGGACCGCGTTGTCCGCGGTCAGGGTGTCGCCGGTCGGAAGCTGCACGGGGCCCGTCGCCCTGAGCAGGTAGCTCAGCGTCACGGGATCGATGGCGAGTACGCCGTCGACCTGCTGCGCGAACCGCTGCTTCCACATCTCCCGCGCGAGCTTCGCCGACACGTCGAAGCGCGGCGTTAGCGTGACGTCAAGCATGTACTCGCCGGTGATGTCTCCGTAGAGCCCACGCGTGTCGTCGGTCAGCGGGAGTACCGGCTTGTCGTACGGTCCGAAGGACGACCCGGACGTTTGGCTCCCCAAGTTGATCGCACCGTCCTTCACCTGCAGGAGCGCCACTGCCCCGGGGATGCCGCCGCCCGCGCGCAACTCGGCGTTGTTCTGGAACAACAGCAGGTAGTTCCGGTCCCCGTCGTGACCCAGCATCGCCGGCGCGAGCTGCACGATGCGGTTCGCTGCGACCGCCTGCTCGGACGCGGACGACAGCGCGTTCCGCAGCTGCCCCACCGCGGTGGTGACGGGCGACAGCGTTCCGCTGGTGTCGATTCGCGCCGCGTCGGTGCGTGCTTGCTGGAGCGTCTTCGTGGCCTCGGCGACCGCCGGCTGCGCGTCCTCGATCGGGTCGAGGTCGATCTTGCCGTTCTTCGGCGTGAACGAGTTCGACCCGAGCTTCCCGAGGACGCCGGCGACCGGACTGACGGCGTCGCTGGCCACGTCGTCGACGATCACCGAGACGTCCCGCACGGCCCGCAAGTTGGTCCCGAAGAACGGCACGGACTGCGCCGCACCCCAGACGGGGTCACCGGTCAGCGATCGCGCCGACGCTGCTTCGTCCTCGAGGTGGCGCGCCGTCTTCTGGGCGGCGGCGGTGTCGCCGCCGGTCAGCTGGGACCGGAGCGTGTCGACGTCCCCGACGGCGCGCTCCAGATGCCCCTTGGCGAGCATGCCGCGGACACCGACCCAGGCGACGGCGAGGATCAGCAGCAGGACAAGGGCGAGGACGACCCACAGGACGATCCGGGCCCTGGACCCCCGGCGTACTGCAGTGCGTCGCGACTCGGGCGCGTCGGACATGTGGCGATCCTACGGTTCCGCGCGTTCGACAACCGTCACTGACGGACGGAATCCGCGTGTTCGCGGTACCAGTCGATGGTGCTGCGGAGCCCGTCCTCGAGGCCGATCTGCGCCGTCCATCCAGCGTCCGCCAGCTTCGACACGTCGAGCAGCTTCTGGGGGGTGCCGTCCGGCTTGGTGGTGTCCCAGACCGTCTCGCCCTCGAACCCGACGATCTTGCCGATCGTCTCCGCGATCTCCTTGATCGTCACGTCAGATCCGGTGCCGACGTTGACCTGGTCAGGACCGTCGTAGTGCTCCATGAGGTGGAACACCGCTGCCGCCATGTCGTCGACGTGCAGGAACTCACGACGTGGCGACCCGGTCCCCCAGTTCTCCACCGTCGATGCACCGCTGCGAGCGGCTTCGTCGTACCGGCGGATGAGCGCTGGTAGCACGTGGGACCCAGTCAGCGAGAAGTTGTCACCCGGGCCGTAGAGATTGGTCGGCATGGCCGAGATCCACGGACGGCCGAACTGCCGACGGACGGCCTGCACCTGGAGGATGCCGGCGATCTTGGCGATGGCGTACGCGTCGTTCGTCGGTTCGAGATGCCCCGTGAGCAGCGCGTCCTCGTGGATCGGCTGCTCGGCCATCTTCGGGTAGATGCAGGACGAGCCGAGGAACACGAGACGTTCGACGCCGTGCTCCACCGCGGCATCCATCACGTTGACCTGGATCTGCAGGTTCTCGCTCAGGAAGTCGTGCGGATAGGTGTTGTTCGCCATGATCCCGCCAACCTTGGCAGCGGCGAGCACGACGTGCCTCGGCTGCTGGTCCGCGAAGAAGGCGAAGACTGCGGCGCGGTCCTTCAGGTCGAGCTCGGACGAGGTGCGCCCGACCACGTCCGTGAAGCCCTCCGACTCGAGCTTGCGCCAGACCGCCGAGCCCACCAGACCACGGTGTCCCGCGACGTAGACGCGATCAGCCCGGTCGATCGGACCGGCGGTGAAGTCGGTCGTGTCCATCAGGAACCCCAGCTCTCGAGTCGGACGGTGTCGATCCACGGACGGCCCTCGTGCTCGAGCGCCGAGATGTCGGCGTCGACCATGATCCTCGCCAGCTCGGCGGTGTCGACGGTCGCCTCCCAACCGAGCTTCTCCTTGGCCTTTGAGGCGTCGCCGACGAGGGCGTCCACCTCGCTCGGTCGCAGGTACCGCTCGTCGAACCGAACGTGGTCCTCCCAGTTCAGCCCGGCGTGCGAGAAGGCGGTGGTGAGGAAGTCCTTGACCGTGAAGTCGCCGCCGGTCGCCAAGACGAAGTCGTCCGGCTCGTCGACCTGCAGCATCCGCCACATGCCCTCGACGTACTCGGCGGCGTACCCCCAGTCGCGGACGGAGTCGAGGTTGCCGAGGTACACGTGGTCCTCGAGGCCGGCCTTGATCCGAGCGACCGCACGGGTGATCTTCCGGGTGACGAAGGTCTCACCGCGACGGGGGGACTCGTGGTTGAACAGGATCCCGTTCACCGCGAACATGCCGTAGGCCTCGCGGTAGTTTCGAGTCACCCAGTAGCTGTAGACCTTCGCCGCACCGTACGGAGAACGCGGCCAGAACGGCGTCTCTTCGTTCTGCGGCGGCGGGGTGGCACCGAACATCTCGGAGGAGGACGCCTGGTAGAAGCGCGTGTGGATGCCGGACACCCGGACCGCCTCGAGCATGCGCATCGTGCCCACACCCGTGACGTCACCGGTGTGCTCCGGCTCGTCGAACGACACCCGGACGTGCGACTGGGCCGCGAGGTTGTAGACCTCGTCGGGCTTCAGCTCGCTGAGGAGGCTGACGAGCCGCGCACCGTCGCCAAGGTCCCCGTAGTGCAGGAACAACTTCGCCTGCGACTCGTGCGGGTCGACGTACAGGTGGTCGATCCGCGAGGTGTTGAACGTCGAAGCTCGTCGGATGATCCCGTGGACCTCGTACCCCTTGCGGAGGAGCAGCTCAGCGAGGTAGGACCCGTCCTGTCCGGTTATCCCGGTGATGAGTGCGCGCTTGGTCAATTGATCCCTGTCTTTTCGTCCGAGCTCGACGCGCGGAACCGTTCGGGCAGAAGTTCATGAAGAATACTTTGGAATCGGTCCAGCGCTGCGCCGGCCGTGAGGTGCTCTGCTCGGTACGCCCGAGCCGCTCGCCCGTAGCGCTGACGCGCTGACTCATCCGCGGCCAGTGCCAGGACAGCGTCGACAAGCTCCGATGGCTCGCCTGCGGAGACCACAGGCCCGGCCTCAGCACTCAGGACCTCTGACCGCGTGACGCTCCCCAGGTCTGTGGCCGCAAGCACCGGAACTCCGGTAGCGAAGTAGCTGGTCAACTTGCTGGGAACAGCCATTCCAGACACACCTGGCGCCTCGTTGACGAGGAGAACATCGGCAGCGTTCAGCGCCGCTGCGAACTCCCCATCGGGCAACGGAGCAAGAAACTGCAAGTTCCGGACATCAAAAGCAAGCTTTTCCAACTGCGCACGCTGATTGCCGTCGCCGAGGAGGACGAAACGAATCCGCAAGCCTCGCTTCCCAGCCAAACGCGCCGCTTCGACGACGTTCCCGAGCCCCTGCTTCACACCCATGTTGCCTGCGTGGAGGACAACCGTCTCGTCTGATGCCCAGCCGAGGGCTTCACGAGCACTGTTCCGGTCGGCGACCGCAGGCGGTTCGAGGTGAGTCCAGTTGCGCATCACGACCACGCGTGACTCGGGCACCCCGAGCTCCTCGATCACCGTTCGCTTGAACCGGTCATGGATGACGACGACCGTCGAGGATCGTCTGAGCACCCAGCGCTCGACAGCTGCAACGACTCGCACGCCGAGCCCAGAAGCGGTGCGGGTTTCGCGGAGGCCGAGCGAGTAGAGATCCTGCACCCAGGTCACGACCGGCATTCTTCGCCGGAGGACGCGAGCCCTCACGAGTGCGATCGCCGAGCTGAACAGGGCCGGCGAGACCAGGACGAGGACATCGTGTCTCGCCCAGCGCTGCGTCGCGGCACGCACTCCGAAGCTCACCTCGGATGCAAGACGGCTCAGCCCGCCTGACCGAGTGGGCAGTTTGTGGCGTACTCGGCGGACAGCACACCCCGCGACGGACGACGTGTCCGACCAAGGAGGAGGGGTGGCACCGAACGACCACGCGGGGTAATGGGGAAACGTCGTGATGACACTGACGTCGACGCCGGACGCCGACAAGGCACTCGCCAGTCCTCCGGTGTACGGAGCGATCCCGGCAGGCTCAGGCGGGAAGTTCAAACCCACTACGAGAACTGACCCCTGCCGCATGGGGCGACCATAACAGTTGCAAGGGCTTACAAGACCTGGACCTGAGACACGGCCGTCCGTGTTCCGCGTTGTGGCAACTGCCCCGAGGAACCCACACCCGGTAGCATCGGCGCGACGCGTACTCGGGCGCGCAGAGAGGCGGGCAATGGTGTCGGACGCGAGAGTGCCCGTCATTGCACTCAAGTCGGCTCCCGGTGAACGGAGTTCATGGGACCGGAGCAAGCTCACGATCTACCTGTGGGCTGTCGCGGAGCTGCTCTTCGTCACCAATCCCTGGCAGATCAGCTCGTCCATCCGGGCCCGGGTCCTGCGGCTGTTCGGAGCAGACATCGGGACCGGTGTCATCATGCGCCCTCGGATGCGGGTCCGTTTTCCATGGAAGCTCCACATCGAAAACGACTGCTGGATCGGTGAAGGCGTCTGGTTCCACAACCAAGATGACATCCGGATCGGGAACGACGTCGTGATCTCTCAGGAGACCTTCCTCACTACGGGTAGTCACGCACATCGGGTTGACATGGCGCTGATCACCCGCCCGATCGAGATTGGTGCCGGCACCTGGATCACCGCGCGCTGCATGGTCCTCGGCGGCACCAAGTTGGGTGAATCATGCCTTGCGAAGCCAATGTCGGTCGTCTCCGGAACTCATCCGGCGAACAGCGTTCTCGAAGGAAACCCTGCACGCGTGTCAGGCGTGCGGTTCTCAAACCTGTGAGTGCTCCGGTGCCGGCCAGAACGGCATTCGAGGAAACTGGCTCAACCGAACGAAGGGGAACGAGCGCTTGGCGACTCGACTGAAGGACGCGTCTGTCCTCTGGGCGCAGGGGGGCCTCGGCAATCAACTCTTCCAGTTGAACGCCGGGTTGACGTTGTCCGATACGCCCGCGAACCTGCTGGTCTCGACGAGCAGCTACGGCCGCGACCGACTTCGACAGTTCGAGCTCGGAGCGTTGCTCTCGGCGTCGGCGATGACAACTCCCACCGAGGACTTCCGACTCGGACAGCCGTACAACTGGCGCGGTCGACAGCGATCGAAATCCCGCGACCGTTCGATGGTGAACATCTTCAGTGACTCTGGGACGCACCCGTCCGCCTTCCGACGCGGAACGTTCAACATTGGGTTCTTCCAGGACGAAGCATCACTGGCGCTGCCCACGAAGGCGACCACAGCTCTGGTCGCTGAGTACCGGCGGAAGACGTCCATCGCAACGTCTGCAGAAGGCCGCCCAGTTCTGCACGTTCGGCGTGGGGATTACACGTCTTCTCCGGCGGCTCAACGCACCTTCGGCAAGCTGTCCCGCCTCTACTACGAAGCCGCATGCAGCAGGCTCGGCATACGCATCGACGAGTGCGTCATCTACACCGATGACCCAGCGGCAGTGCAGCGTGAGTTCGACGTCCCTCGCAGCGAGATCGTCGGACCCGAGGACATCGAGTCGCCACTCGACACGCTCGTGGCTATGTCGCGGGCGAGCGCCTTGGTCATTCCGAACAGCACCTTCTCCTGGTGGGCCGCGGAGCTGGCGTCCGGCGTACCCGTCGCCGCTCCGAGCACCTGGTTCTTCGACCGTCCGGGGAACCTGAGACGCGCTGGTTGGGTTGCTGTGCCGAACGCATGAGTCGATTCGGCAAGTCGCTGTCGTTGGGGTGGCTCCCCGCGAGCCAAGCGCTCTCGTTGATCGCGTCGTTGGCAGCCTTCGCAGTTCTTTCGCGCGAACTTGGTCCGGCCAGCTACGCGCAATTCGCCGTCTTCGTGTTCGTGTACACCATGGCGGCCTTGGCCACGGATTTCTCGGCGATGGGCTTCCTGCTCGTTCATGGTGTTTCGGGGTCGCTTCGACGATCAGCCTGGTCAAGTTCGCTTGTCAGCGCCGCAGCCGGTGGTGTGGTGCTGGCCGGAGCGCTGTTCCTTTTGTCCTTCATGGACCTGCCGACCGGCCCTCCCCGCGCCCTGGACGTCTTCATCCTCGTGTCAGGCCTCGTCGCACAGTCACTGATCCAGCCGCTCCGAGGGCAGCTGATGGTCTTCCGCAGGTACCCGACGATCGCCGTGACCGATGTGGGAGCCACTCTCGTCGGGTTCGGCTCCGCGATCTTCCTCGCCGCCCAGATGCACTCGGTCACGGTCCTCTGTGTGCAACTCGCGCTGACATCGGTGGCTCGGCTGGTGTTGACGCTCGTACTCTCGCTTCTCGTCGGACGAAAGGGTTCAAGGGACCGCGACGAACCCGCCGTTGCCGGAACCGTCGTCGAAGCTCCGAACCCGTTCCGCTACGGACTCAAGGTCCTCCCGCTGAACGTCGCTTCCTACGCAAGCCGAGCGATCGATTCGGGCACGTTGCCGCTGATCCTCCCCGTCGGAGCGGCGGCGTCGTACGCCCGTTCGTACCAGTTGATCGTCACCCCCGTGACCCAGGTCCAGCTTTCCCTCGGCGGAGCGATCGTCGAGCGGATGGCTCGCCGAGCCGCCCAACCCGGTGACGACGGCACGTTCGACAAGCGCGTCTGGAAAGCGCTCCACCTCGTGACCTTCGTAGCAGCTATCGTGTTGTCGCTGGGTGCACCGGTGCTCGAAGCGATCTTCTTCGGCCCGGGGTGGGTACACGTTGCGCTCATGATCTCTTCGATGGCACTGCTTCTGCCCTCTCTCACACTGAGTTCCTTCATGTCGTGGAAACTGCAGATCAAGGCAGAGCTACGGCATTCGCTCCTGAACCTCGGGGTGCTCCTTCTCGTCCCGCTGCTCGCCATCGTCCTCGGGCTGCTCTACAGCACGAACGGCGCGCTGATCGGGTTGGCCGTGGGCGCTCTCATCCAGGGACTCGCCCTGGCTACACTCCACCGGTCGCTGCTTCCCGTAGCGCTCAAGTACGCCATCGTGCAGATCGTCGTGGAGTGGGCTGTTCTGGCTGCCCTGCTGGTCGTCCGATTCCTGTGATCAGACGCTTCCGGGTGCGCGAAGAGGAAAACTCCATCGCGACCTCAGCAAACGCCGCAGATGCTCACGATCTCGACTGCTCTCCACCTGCCCAGCGCTCCACTCGAGCCTTGATCGAAGCTCCTCGGTACTCATGTCGCGTGCGTCGATGCCCAGCACAGCAGCAGCGAGAGCGTTGTAGGACTCGATGAGGGCCTCGTTGTCCCGCACCTGCTGTTCGTAGCCCGGTTGGGACGTCGCTTGGTTCGGGTGGTGTCGATATGCAACAGTCGGGAACGAGGTCAGCGATATGCGCGCACCAGAGGCAGTCAAGCGCAGCCACAATTCGTAGTCCTCCGCGTGCCCCGGCCGATACGTCTCGACCCCATCGAGAGCACTCCGCCGAGCAATCATCGTCGACTGCGGAACGGGGTTCAGCACGAGCAGCGCGACGGGCATGGCAGCTGGTGACAACGCAGCCGGTCTTGGTATGTGGACACGGGACCGGTGCTCGAAGCGGGCAATGGGTGCGAAACGGAGGTCCGACTTCGACATCGAACGGCGGTAGCCGACGAAGCGATGCGGCAGGCAGATGTCGTCCGCGTCCATCGCCGCGACGAACTCACTGTCTGAACGAGCGACCAGCTGATTGCGCGCTTCACCAGCACCAACGTTACGCAGACCTTCGACCAAGGAGACCCGACTCGTTCTATCGGCGAAGCGTCCCACGACCCGTCTGGTTCCGTCAGTGCTTGCGTCGTCATAGACCAGGATCTCTGCGTCCGTGGGCATCGCCACGAGCGTCGACCGAAGGGCCGCAGAGATCGTGCTCTCCGCGTTCCAGGCAGGCATGATCACTGTCAACCTAGGCATCACGACGTCCAGTCGGCCTCGCAGGCGCACCGATGACCGTCGTCCCCGGCGCGACGTCATCGATGACGACAGCCATCGCCGCCAGGGTGGCACCGGAGCCGACCCGGATCGGTCCGAACACTTGCGCGTAGGCGCCGAAGGTCACGTTGTCCCCGATGATCGGTACCCCACCGCCTTCGCGACGTTCTCCGATCGTCACCCCGTGCCGCAGCACGCAGTCAGCCCCGATCTGCGCTTGTGGGTGGACGATGATCCCGCCGAAGTGGTGGATCATCAATCTCGGCCCGATCTCCACGGTTCGCGGGATGTCGATGCCTGTCACGAGTCGGACTGCGTTGTACAGAGGGAAGTACAGGGCGTGCAAGATCCTTCCTCGTATTCCCCTCACCTGCAGGGTGTACCGGCCGAACCGGTACACCCGGAGAGCCCAGTAACCGGGCTGGAGAAGCCACGGATGCCCCCCGAAAAGAGAAGCCTCTTCCCGCCTTGTGCTGGCGCTGCCGTAGAACGACATCATTGTCCTCTCGAGAGCATGGACCGGTACTTGCGTGCGGCACGGTGACGAAGACCGCTCAGGAACGACACGGCAGGATGAACGGCGAGAGTGTCTCGCTGTACCCGACGTGCTTCGGCGCCGATGAGTCTCCCATGCTGGGTCGACGTACCGTCGAGGTGGAATCGTGCGACTGCGACATGCTCGACGACGAACGGAACGCCCGAGGCGTAGAGCTTGGCAGTGAAGTCGTAATCGGCAGCCACCCGAAAGCTCTCGTCGTAGCGATCACTGACTTGTGCGCGGGGATAGAAGATCGCTTGATGCGAAGTCGGCAACGCGTGCCAGAGCGAGCGGGGTGATCGCGTGGCGCGGGTTTGTTCGCGCGCGCTGGACGCGAGAACGAAGTCCGCGAGGACCACCGCACCCTCGTGTGCCCCGAGCATGACGGACAGCTGGGACCAGCGAACAAGGCACTCGTCACCGCCGTTCAAGAACCACAGATGGTCGCCGCTCGCGGCGGCCATGCCCTTGTTCATCGCGTCGTAGATGCCGGTGTCCGGTTCGGAGATCAGGCGTACCGAGTCGCCGAGGTCTTCAGCCCGTTGCGCTGTTCCCGCCGACATCCCGCCATCGACGATGATGAGTTCACAAGCTCGGCCCGACTCCTTGAGCAGGCCCTCGAGCGAAGCCGCGGTCCGCTTCAACCCTGCCTCGTCCTTGTACGTCACGGTGATTATCGACAGCTTCGGAGGCAAGTGCAGAACCGCTCTCTCCTGGGATCAAGGATCGGCTTTGTCGCCGGGTGGCGAAGATCACCCACAGGGTGAAGACGTACTCCGGCAACATGATGCCACCAGAGAACAAGAGGCTTCCGACGACCCAGACCGGGATGGCGGCCTGCTCGATCGATCCCGTGTGGATCCCGCGGCCGAGTGCGACGAACGCCCAGAGTGCCAGCGCGATGGACGCGATCAAACCGAGCCAACCGAAGTAGAACACGATCACGTAGAAGCCGTTGTCGAGCGAGTCGCCGGCAGCCGCACCGTTGAGGATGCCGTAGTCCGCCACGGTGTTCCGCAGCGATCCGTACGGGTGTCCGAGCGGGAAATGCACGAGCGTATCCCCGAGGATCCGAAGTGGACCGATCAAGCGGTAGTAGGCGCTCGATCCAGGGGTGAAGGTCGAATCCAGTCTGCCGGCAAGGTAGGGCAGCGCGATCACCGTCAGCGCCACCAGAACAACGAGAGCGACCAGCTTGAGCCGACTCTTCCCGACGAAGATGACAACCAGGGCCACGACACCGAAGAGGATCAGCCCAGTCGCGGACCTGACGGCGAGGAGCCCCGCGCCGGCGAGCACCCAGACCGGCAGCTTCCGATACCCCTGCGCAAGGAGCGCGACAGCAAGGGACCCGATCACGAATGCGGCGTAGGACGGCTCGAGGTAGAAGCCCGCTGCACGCGGAATCGGATTGAACTCGAGGTGGGGGTCGTACTGGTAGAGGTACTGGTGCTCACCGAAGGGGTTGAACCACTGAACGGAACCTCGTGCGCCCGTTGCGACCTGCAGTAGGCAGAGCCCGACGACCACGATCAGAGCGATGAAGGCACCACGCAGCATGGCTGGTACCGCTTCGGTTCGGACTGTGCCGCGCTTGCACTGGGAGAGGATGACTGCCGCGAACACGAAGAGGGCCAACGTCTGGAAGAAGGAAAGCGAACCTTCACGAGTGGACGGAGCAGCTATCTGAACCAACGCGTTCGGCACGACGGCGATCCCGAGCGCAACGATGACGTTGCCGATCGGCACCCTCGTACTGACGACGATCACGAGCGCTATCCCGAGGAAGAGCCCCAGCGTTATCGGGTAGTCGCCAACCTGGGCCACCTGGAAGTGCTCGAGGATCACGAACGCTGCGGTCAACAGGGTCACGAACGCGCGGTACCCGTTGTTCATGCGCCGAGCACGCTTTCGTAGAGGCAGACATAGTCGTCGATCATTCGGTCAGGTGAGAAGCGTGTGACCTCTGTGGGTGCGATGGCGCTGAGCGGGACAGCGGACCCGATTGCCTCCGCCCACCGTGCTCGTTCACCCACGATCCTCACGTTCTGCGACCAGCCGAACTCGCGCGCGGCCCTGGAATCGGCTGCGACGACGGACATGCCAGCCGTGAGCGCTTCGACAACCGTCAGCGGGTAGTAGTCGACGGCCGACGAGAACACGAGATGCGAGTGTTCCCGCATCAATCGGTACATCTCCGAACGTTCCGTGATGGCTCCGAGCATCAGTGCGTTCGCGATCGGAGACGGCGCGTTGTCTCCCACGATCGTCAGCCGGCCCGGGGCGATGCGAGCAATCTCCTCCAGGAGGTCCCAATCGACCTTGGCGCGGTCGCGGAGGTCTCGGCACATGAACAGGAATCGCGCTTGGCCATCGACCGGCTCCCCCGGGGTCTGCTCCTTCGCCAGCGACCAGAACTGCGGATCCACAGAGTTCGTGATCGTGCTCACGTCGGAGAACCCGCCCGCCTCCATCTCATCCGCAAGCCAGGATGCACAGGCCACCATCTTCAGTGGGACGGTGGCACGCACCTCATCTATGGCCTCACGGCGTGCGACGAACATCGACGCCGCACGATCGATCTTGGCGGGCGGGTAGGCCGACAGGAACGGGCATGGGTCACAGCCGCCTTCCCACCCCGTGCAGGTCCCTGGTTGCGCACATCGGCCGGTCATGGCCCACTGATCGTGCATCGTCCACACGATGGGTTTCCCCTCGTTCGCAATCAGCGCGAGCAGGTCCAAAGGCGGCATCATGTAACTGTGGATGGCGTGAAGATGCACCACATCGCTCTTGCGTACTTCGCGCAGCAAGGATGCTCGCTGCGAGCGACGCGGATTGATCACCTCGGTTCCGACCAGCTGGTGGGCGGCGAGGTTCAGCGCGGCCCGCGGTGCCGAGGCGAGTCGAATGGCTTCGTACTCAGTCTCGAGAGGCGAAGGGCCGCCGCCCTTCGCGTACCCGTAGGCGAATCTGGCACCGATTCCCCTCGCGCGCAGCCCGTCGTGGAGGGTGCGTGCCACCCCTGCCGCACCGCCCTCGCTGAGGCGGACGTTGATCTGGAGCACCTCGGTCACGTCGACGGGCCTTTCTCCGGTGCGGGACCGTCGCTGCTCTCGGGACGTCGTACCGCCGTTGCCGAAGCGGGCGCCGCGGGGCGGGAAGACACACGAAGAGACGCCACTAGTACGCTCCCTGCGATTGCCAGACGGCTTTGGCCGTCCGCCAGAGGACCACGAGATCACCCGTGATCGACCAGTTCTCCACGTAGTAGAGATCGAGCCGCACGGAATCCTCCCACGACAGATCGGATCGACCGCTCACCTGCCACAGGCCGGTCATCCCCGGCTTCACCAAGAAGCGACGGTGGACGTGGGTGTCGTAGCGGGCGACCTCCCGCGAGAGCGGCGGCCGGGGTCCGACGAGGGACATGCTGCCGGCCAGGACGTTGAACAGCTGCGGCACTTCGTCGAGGCTGTAGCGGCGCATGAACCCGCCGACCCGGGTGACCCGGGGGTCGTTCCGCATCTTGAACAGGACGTCGTTGCCCTCGGCCCGGTCGAGCGCACTGAGCTCCTGCAGGCGTTCCTCGGCGTCAACGACCATCGAGCGGAACTTGATCATCCGGAAGGTGCTGCCGTTCAGCCCGACGCGCTCCTGCCGGAAGAAGACCGGACCGGTCGAGGTGGTCTTCACCAGCACCGCCAGCACGAGGAGCAGCGGCGACAGGACGACGACGAGCAGCCCCGCGCCGAGCAGGTCGAAGGCGCGCTTCGTGTAGAGCTTGCGCCCCGAGTACGTCGGTGTCTCGACGTGGATGAGCGGCAGGCCCTGCACCGGCCGGGTGTGGATGCGGGGACCACCGATGTCGGTCAGGCTCGGCGCGACCACCAGGTGCTGCCGACCCGGCTCGAGCGACCAGCTGAGTTCCCGGACACGCTCCGGCGGCAGGTCGTCGGAACTCGTGATCACGACGGTGTCGGCACCGGTCTCGCGCAGCGCGGAGCCGACGTCGTCGAAGCCGCCGTGGCTCTGGATGGTCGACCCGGCCAGCAGACCGCGGTGGTTCGTCGACACGACGGCGCCGACCACGCGGTAGCCGGCTTCGGGGGAACGCGCGAGTTCGCGGCCGATGTGCAGCACGCTGGCCGGCGACCCGACGAGCAGCACCGTCGCCGAGTAGGCGCCCTGCTGACGCTGGGCGACGAGCCACTGGCGCCAGATCCAGCGGGACAGCAGGAGGACGAGGATCCCGATCGGGAACGCGATGAGCACGTAGCCGCGGGCCAGGTCGACGTGCAGCAGGAACGCCGCGATCGCGAGCAGGCCGAACACGCGGACGCTGGAGTCCGCGACCAGGCGGTACTCGGTGCTGCCGACGCCGATCACCCGCGCGCCGCGGGTGTCGTACAGGGCGAGTGCGCTCATCCACACGACGATCACCACGATGGAGATCGCGGAGTAGCTCAGTCGCAGGTCGGCGGTGTTCGTGGCCAGGTTCGACTCGAGCCCGAGCCAGGCGATCTGCACGCCGAAGACGACCCAGATCAGGGCCAGCAGGTCGGTGAAGAGCACACGGCGTGAGTACGTGCGGCTCCACTCGTCGGTGGCTCCGAGGGCGCGTGGTGCGCGGAGCGCGTCCGCCGTCACGAGGACGACCCGGTCACCACGTCGCCCCACCGTCCGACGAGACCCGGACGGTCGTGCCGTCCCACAGCCACACGTCCTGGCCGGCACGGTCGATGGTGACGGTGTTGTCCGTGTCCGCGCCGTCGGCACAACCGACCGGCGTGACGGGGGTGCTCGGCGTCACCCCGGCGGCGGGCATCGTCACGAGCTGCACGCCGTCGCACGATGCGACCCCCACTCGGGCCAGCGTGTAGTCGCTGCCGTCGACGGCGATCGAGCGCACGCCGCCCATCGGCACGTCGACCCAAGCTTCCTCACCGGTCCGCCACTCGAGTTGGCCGTCGCAGATGACGACCGCGGTCTGCTGCCCCTGGAACGCCTCGATCGGGTCGGCGCACGGCGCCTGGACGGTCCCCTTCGAGAGCACCACGCCGTCGGCGCTGATGCCGGCACCGGCGGCGCCGGGCGCCCCGGCTTCCCACGTCACGCCGGCGTCGGCGCTGGTCCGCGCCGTCGTGGTGCAGTCGTCGCCGACGCCTGCCAGGATCGAGAGCTCCGCACTGGAGGCCCGGATCGCCATGAGCGATCCGACATCCGTCCCGAGTCCCACCGGGACCCACGTCGCCCCGCCGTCCACGGAGTGTTCCAGCACCGGCCGCGGGCCGCCGCACGACCCACCGGACGCGCGCCACGCCTCCTGGCCGTCGACCGCTGCCAACAGGCGGCGACCCTGCTGCTTGGTCGACGCGGCGTCTGCGTCCGCAGACGCACTCGGCTTCGGTGTCTCGCTCGAATCCGGTGCCTGCGAGAAGGTCGGGATCGGACCTGCCGGTCCGTTCTGTTCGGGCGCGGTGCGGCCCAGGGCGAGCGCGACGAGCACCACGTCGACGACGATCAGCGCCACCACCACGACGGCCACCAGGATGAACGTGGTCCGGGGCAGTGCGCGGCCGAGGCTTCGGGTCCCCCGGCGAGTCTTCATCTGATCGGCCCCGTTCAGCGTCCGGCGCGGCGGAGCACGCCCAGCTTCTTGCCGGCACGCTTCGGCGGGTGCGTCGACGTGGTCACGGTGTTGTCGTCCTCGTCGTGGCCGTAGCTGTAGCCGTAGCCGTAGCGGCCGTGGCCGTAGGCGCCCGGGCCCTTCAGCGGCATCTTCGTCAGGACGAAGCCGGAGACCGGGGCGCCGACGTTCTCGAGGGTGGCGACGGCCGCGGCGAGCTGGCCCTTCAGCGTCTGCCCCGAGGCGACCGCGACGATCGCGCCGGAGGCCTTCTTGGCCAGGATCGCCGCGTCGGTGACGGGCAGCAGCGGCGGGGCGTCGAACAGGACGTAGTCGAACTGCTGCTCGAGCAGGTCGATCAGGTCCTGCATCGCGCGCGAACCGAGCAGCTCGGACGGGTTCGGCGGGATCTGACCGGCGGGCAGGACGACGAGCTTGCCGCGTCCCCACGGGTGGGCCACGTCCTCCAGGTCGGCGCGGCCGATCAGCACGTCGGTCAGACCGGCGTTGCTCTCGACGTCCATGTACTCGGCGACGCGGGGGCGGCGCAGGTCGGCGTCGATCAGGATGACGCGGAACCCGGCGCTGTCCAGGGCGATCGCCAGGTTCGCGACGGTGGTGCTCTTGCCCTCGGACTGCATCGACGACGTCATGACGAACGTGCGGGCACCGGTGCCGATGTCCAGGAACTGCAGGTTGGTGCGGAGCGTGCGGAACGACTCGGCGCGGGGGCTGCGCGGGTCCACCTGCACGATGAGCGGGCGCTCGGCGGCCTTGGCGTCGAAGGCGATCCCGCCGACGACCGGCTTGTCGCTGATCTTCTCGACGTCGAGCTCGGTGCGGATCCGGTTGTCCAGGGTCTGGCGCAGGACGGCGATGCCGATGCCCAGGGCGAGCCCGACGAGCAGCCCGAGCGCGACGTTGACGGGGACGTTCGGGCTGACCGGCGTGCTCGGCACGTCGGCCTGCTTCACGCGGGTGAGCTTGACCGTGCTCTTGCCGCTCGCGTCGGTGGCCTCGATGTCCTGCACGACGTTGGTCAGGCTCTGCGAGGTCGCGTTGGCGATGTTCGCGGCCTGCACCGGATCGGTGCCCTCGACCGAGATCGCGATGAGGGTGGTGCTCGTCGGCGCCGTCGCCGACACCATGGTCGCGAGCTGGTCCGCGTTCATGTCGAGCTTGAGCGACGAGATGACCGGCAGCAGCACGATCGGCGTCGACACCAGGTTCGAGTAGGTCAGCACCCGCTGCTGGGTGAACGTGTTGCCCTGGGCCAGGTCACTGGCGCTGCCGGACGTCTCCGTGGAGACGAAGACCTGCGCCGATGCCGAGTAGACCGGCTTCTTCAGCAGGGAGAACCCTGCGGCTGCGGCCACTCCCACCAGGGCGAGTACGACGATCAGCACCCATCCCTTGCGGAGCACCGTGATGTAGTCGCGGAGTTCCACGCCTTTGCCTTCCCCGATCATGGCCGTCCCCGTGGTCCCGACACAGGCACGCCGGGGTACTCCCAGCGCACGGCATACAAATAGTGCCACAGGAACGAGCGCTGCTCGGGGGAAGTCGCCATCCGGCGCGCGGTGTCCTCTACGGTGGCCCCATGCGCTCCGAGCCGGCACAGACCACCACCGAGCCCAGCGTGCGGCGACAGCGCGACCTCATCGTCATCCTCGTCGCACTCGGCGTCGCCGTGATCCTGACCCGGATCGTCGGACAGGTCACCCGGACTGGGGGCATCCCCTCGCCGGTCCTGCAGGTGCTCGCCGCGGACGCCGCCGTGTGGGTGCCGCTCGTCGTCGCGGCCGCCGTGGTGCTCCGCCGGACCCCGCGTTCGGCGATGGTGTCGCGGCTGCGGCTCGACCTGGGGATCGTGGTCTTCGCGATCGGCATCGTGATCGTGTGCCGCGCGGTGGACGTGTTCCTGTCGATCGCGTTCACGGGGTCGACCGGGCTGGTCCCGGCACCGACGCTCGGCACGCCCGACGTCGGGCTGCTGCTCGTGTCGGCGATCGGTATCGTCATCGTGAGCCCGGTGCTCGAAGAAGTGGTGTTCCGCGGGCTGTTCCAGCGCCGGCTCGCCGCCGAGCTCACGCCCCGCACCCGGTTCCTCGCAGTGCTGGTCACGGCGCTCCTGTTCGCGCTGCTGCACCTGCTGCTCGGTGCGGGTGGCACGTCGCTCGGCGGGTTCCAGGTGTTCGTGACGACGTTCCTGCTCGGCCTGCTCACCGGCACGCTCGTCGCGATGACCGACCGCATCGGCGGCGCGATCCTGGCGCACGTGCTGTTCAACGCGGTCGCGGTCGTCGCCACCTGGCCGCGCTGAGCGGCCAGGGCTGCGTCCCCAGATGGGGTCAGGGTCGGTCGCTCAGCAGCCCGGACCACTAGCCTGCACTGAGCATGACTCGCCCAACCAGCATCGTCGACAACCCTCTCGTCCGTCAGGCTCCGATCAGCGGCCTGTTGGCGCTGTCGGCGTTCCTGAGCGTCGTGATGCCGACACTGGCGATCACCCAGCACCACCTGTTCGTCGCGAGCGTGGTCGGCGTGGTGGTCGCGACGCTGATGAGCGCGATCCCCACGCTCGTGCGCAGCGCGGCCTGGGTCGTACCGGTCCTGCTCACCGTCGACTTCCTGACGATCGCACTGCTGCGTACCGGGACGGGCTCCGGCTCCTCGCTGTTCACCGCGATCGTGGTGCTCCCGGTGGTCTGGTGGGCGTCGCTCGAGAACCGTCGCACCGTGCTCTTCGCGATCGCGGGCATCGTGCTCGTGATCCTCGCGCCCTACGTCCTGACCCCGTCCGACGCGCCCGGCGCGAGTGAACTCGTCCGCCTGGGCATCCTCGTCGTCGTGTTCGGCACCGTCGCCGTCGTCGTGCACGAGCTCTCCCGTCGCTCGCGCCTGAACCTGCGGTCGGCCGAGGCACGTGAGGGCAAGGTCCGCGCCGAGATCGACCGGGCAGCGGCGGTGCAGCGATCCCTGCTCCCGACGACGACCGGCCGCATCACCGAGGACGTCGTCGTCGCCGGTGCCTGCCTGCCGGCCCGGAGCGTCGGTGGCGACTTCTTCGACTGGTACCCGACGCCGACCGGGGTGGCGGTGAGCCTCGGCGACGTCATGGGCAAGGGCGTCGGCGCGGGGCTGATCGCGGCCGCGGTGCGCGCGACCCTGCGCAGCGCCCGGACCGTCGAGGACCCCGGCGAGGCGCTGAAGCGGGCCTCCGACGGGCTGACCGCCGAGGGCGTCGGACCCGACCTCGCCTTCACCACGCTGTTCCACGCCCGGATCTCCGACGACGGCAGCCTCCAGTGGGCCGACGCCGGTCACGGGCTGAGCTTCGTCCTGCGCGCCGACGGGCACGTCGACCGGCTCCGGTCGGGTGACATGCCGCTCGGGCTCGGCATCCGCGAGGAGTGGGCGACGACCCAGGGCGCCCTCGAACCGGGTGACCTGCTCGTCTCGTTCAGCGACGGCGTGCTCGACCTGTACGACGACCTCGACGACACGATCGAGTCCGTCGCCGCGATCGCCCGCGCCGGCCGCGACCCGCACGCGGTCGTCCTCGCGCTGTCGGCCCGCGCCGACGAGGTGCCGCACGACGACGACGTCACGGTGATCGCGATCCGCCGGCAGCCCGTCGAGGTGGACACGGAGCGACCGCTCGCGATGCACGCCGACTGACGGCGCGGAACGAACGCACGCCCACGGACGGCCCGGAACGAGCGCACGGCGACCGGCGGCGCTGAACGAACGCCGGCCTGCCGGGATTGGTACGCGCCGCCGCTCGAACCCGAATCGTGCGGCGACGCGTGCAGACGGTGAGCGTCTGCCCTCGGACGCCCTAGCGTCCTCGGTCTGTGGGGGCGGCCCGACGGGCCACCCGGAGGGTCAAGCGACCCGGTCGAGGTCCCAGAGGGGCGGCACGTACGCGCGGGACCAGCCCTCGCGCAGGCGGGTCACGGCGCGGTCGAAGGCCTCGAGCAGGTCCATCTCCGGCCGCACCATGGACTGCAGCTGCAGCCCCTCGTAGGTCGCGAGCAGCTGCTCCGAACCGCGCGCCGGCTCCATCGTGCCCGGCTCACGGCCGAGCAGGACGTCGCGCTCCAGGGCGTGCTGCACGAAGGCGTGGAACCGTCGCCACCGCACGTGCAGCATCGGTGCGAGCGGGTGCTCGGGCGACGCCGCGATGTTCAGCGTCGCCGTCAGGAACCGCATGAGCGACGGGTCGGCCACGTTCGCGGTGACGATCGCACGCAGGAACCGGATGGTGCCATGCTGCTCGGCCAGGGGCATGAGCGGGACGGTGCGCTCCTCGTTCCACCGGTCGATGGTCGCGAGCAGCAGACCGTCCCAGCTCGGGAATGTCCGGGCGACGACCTCGGTGTCCACACCGGCCGCAGCCGCGACGACCTCGGGGGTCACCTCGTGCAGCGGACGGGAACGCAACGCCGTGATCATCCCGTGGATGACCTCACCCCGCAGGGCGGTGTCGTCGGAGGTGGTGACCGGCGGCGTTTCGATGTGCATGCATACACTGCACCAGCCCTGAGCGACCGTGCACAGTCCCCCGAACGGGAACGCGCGTTCCCCGGACAGGCCCTACGGCTGGTCCGGCACCGTCACGATCCGGTTCTGGTACGCCCACACCACGGCCTGCAGCCGCGACCGCACCCCGAGCTTCGGCAGCATCCGCGCCAGGTGCGACTTGACGGTCGACACCTCGAGCACCAGGGCGGCCGCGATCTCCTCGTTCGACATCCCCTGCGCCAGCAGCAGGAGCACCTCGCGCTCGCGGGCGGTCAGCACGCCGTCGGCCCGGTCGCCGGACACCGGTTGCAGGCTCCGCCGTGACACGAACTCCCGCAGCACCCGCCGGGTCAGGGCCTGGTCGAGCGTGCCGTTGCCGGCGGCGACCTGTCGCACGGCGTCGACGATCGTGTCCGGGTCGGCGTCCTTGAGCAGGAACCCGGACGCACCGGCCTCGAGCGCCCCGAACACGTAGTCGTCCAGGTCGAACGTCGTCAGCATGAGCGCGGGGATCGCCGGATCGGCGTCCGGAGCACAGAAGATCCGGGCGAGTTCGATGCCGTTCATCACCGGCATCCGGATGTCCAGGCAGGCCACGTCGGGTCGCGTCTCGCGCGCCAGCGCGAGCGCCTCGCCACCGTCGGCGGCCACGCCGACCACCTCGATGTCCGGCTCCGCGCCGAGGAGCGCGGACACCCCGGCGCGGACCAGTGGCTGGTCGTCCGCGACCAGCACGCGGATCACGCGACCACCCCGGTGCCGTCGGCGGCCTGCGCGGGTGCGGCAGGCGCCTCCCGGCCGAGCGCCAGCTCCACCAGCCATCCGCCGGTCGCGGTCGGGCCGGTCTGGAGGCGCGCCCCGACCAGGTCCGCCCGCTCGCGCATCCCCCGCAGGCCGTTGCCGCCCGAGGGAGAGGTCCCCGCTGCCGGGACGGTGGCTGGTGCGTTCTCCACCCGGATCACCACCCGGGTCGCGTCGCGGTCGTCGATGGTGACGGTGCACGGGGCGGACGGGGCGTGCAGGGCGGCGTTGGCCAGCGCCTCCTGGACGGTGCGGTAGGCGGCGAGCTGCGCGAGCGGGCCGACGCCGTCGGCCAGCGGGCGGTCACCCGGCAGCACGTCGAGGCGGACGTCACTGCGGAACCGCGCGCGTTCGGCCAGGTCGACGATGCCGGCGACCGTCTCGACGGCGCGCTCGGCTGGGGCGTCGTCGCGGAGCAGGCCGACCAGGCGGCGGAGGTCCTCGAGCACGGCGGTGCTCTGCTCCCGGACCTGGCGGGCACCCTCGTGGGCACGCTCCGGGTCCGCGTCGATCTGCCGGTCGATGACGGCGGCCATCAGCGCGATGCCGGACAGGTGGTGCGCGGCGATGTCGTGGAGCTCACGGGCCATCGCGGCGCGTTCGCGGGACACCGCGGCGTCGACCAGGGCGTCCTGCTCACGGTTCACGGCGCTGGCCTCGGCGGTGCGGGCGACGCGGACCTCGCGGCGGGACTGCACCAGCAGGGTGACCAGCAGGGGCAGGCCGACGGCACCGATCGCCTGCAGCACGCCCTGCCCGAGCGAGCCGGCCAGGCCCGTCGAGAAGTCACCGCGGAACGCACCACCGGCGCCGGCGGACAGCACCGCGCTGCCGGCGGCGACGAGCGCCCCGGCGACCAGGAGCGTCGGCCACAGGCGGGCCAGCGTGACACGGAGGGCGGCGAGGACGACGGCGACGACCACGGGCAGTGCGGTGAGGCCGAACACGTCGAACGACTCCGGGGCGAGCGCCGCGACCACCACCGGCAGGGCGGCGACCACGATCAGCACGGTGCGCGGTGCCCGACGGGCGGCGACCAGGGCGGCCGACTGGGCCAGCAGGCCGAGGGCCAGGACGCTCCAGGCCAGGGTGAACGGTGCGGGCGCCCGCAGCGCCAGGGCGGCACCGTCGGGCTCGAGGGCGTCCAGGGGCGGCAGGCCGAGCAGCAGGCCGAGGGCGACGACGGCCGTGCCGAGGGCGACGAAGACGTCGACGCGGCGGGCGCGCTGTGCTGCCGGCTCGGCCGGTGCGCGCAGCGCGTCGTGCTCAGCGGGTGCCATCGTTGGATCCTACGAGGCGGGCGCGGGTGGGGACCGGTGCGTCGAGGGGCAGGGCGCGTCGGGCGGGGTCGTAGCCCAGGCGGCCACGGGTCGCGACGAGGAGCACCGCGGCGGCGATCGTCGACATGATGGTCAGGCCGATCATCAGCGTGCCGGCGGTCATGCTCGGGTACATCTCGGGGAAGAGCGTCGAGATCGTGTTGTTCACGCCGACGTGCAGCAGCAGGGCCAGGGGCAGGCTCTCGCGGGTCTTGTTGAAGACCTGGATCATCACGACGTTGAAGGTGATGGTGAACAGGGCGAACACGACGGGCTCGCTCCAGTGCGCGTTCGGCCAGCCGCCCCAGTCGCTGAAGTACAGCGGCATGTGCCAGAGCGCCCAGATCGGGCCGAGGATCGCGGCGGCGCCCAGGCCCCCGAAGCGGTGCTGCAGGCGGGGCAGGGCGAAGTCGCGCCAGCCGGGCTCCTCGCTCAGGCCGGTCGAGAACAGCTGGATGATCAGCCCGGGCACGAGCATGGCGAAGGCCAGGGCCGAGGGGGCCCGCACGTCACCACCGGCGAACGGCAGCGCGGACACGACGATCAGGGCCGGCACGACGACGAGCGCCAGCGCGTACCAGTACCAGGCGACCCGCCAGCGGAACAGCCGTCCGACCCAGCGGCGGAGCCCCGCGCGACCGTCGGCGACCGCGGTGACGATGAACGCGCTGCCCAGCGGGCCGAGGAGCGCCCCGGGCAGGACGCCCGTGAACTGAGCGCTGCCCAGGACCTCGGGGAAGTGGATGTCCCACACGCCCATGCCGTGCGGCGACAGGATGTACGGCACCCACGCGAGCCAGCTCAGGCCGAGTGCCATGGTGAAGAAGGACACGAGCGGGTGCCGGGCGATGAGGCCGCGGACACCCCCTCGGTCGCGGGCTGCGGTGCCGGCGGTGGGCCGGACTTCGGTGGTGTTCGTCATGTACACGACGCTAGGAACCAGCGCGCTCGGGGACGACCGGCTTCGGGATGCACCTGCGGGAGTTCCATCGAAGGATGCAAGAGGCGTTCGGGCCCTGGTTTCGCCTGGGGGATGAACACGCCGTCGTCATCGCTCGACGCCCTGTCGTGCTCGAGACGCCGCGGTATTCGGAGGCGTCTCATGCGCTCGGCGGCGTCGGGGGAAGACACCGGCGTCCCGAGCGGCGCACTCGCGCCCGGACGGACGCCAGGCCCGGTGCCAGCTGACACCGGGCCTGGCGTCCGTCAGTGGTCAGACCACGGCGCGCAACGCGTCCGCGATGCCCGTCAGCGCCACGTCGAGCTCGTCGGCGACGCGCTGGTGGGTCGCCGTCGAGCGACGGTAGGGGTCGTCCACGTCGTCGTCGGCCGGGTCGGCGGGCGGCGGGACGGTGCCGCGCAGCCGGGCGACGCGTTCCACGAGCTGCTGCGGGGTCGTCACGTCGGCCAGGTCACCGGGCTCGAGGCCGGCGAGCACCCGCGCGAACTGCTTGATCGTGAAGGTCCGCTTGGACGCCCGGGGTACCAGGGAGACGGCGGCTGCACGGTGCGATCGCTCGGCGGTCAGCACCAGGTCGGCGCGCTCGACGATCTCGGCCGTCAGGTACCGCGACCGGTGGGCCGAGGGGTCGCCGCCGAGCCGGACGGACTGCTCGGCCGCGGCGGCGTCCATCGGGGCACCGTCGTCGGCGATCGTGCCGGCCGACTCGACCACGAACGCCGGAGCGTCCGGGCCGAGCCGTGCCGTCAGGACCTGCGCGCCGAGCGGGGACCGGCAGATGTTGCCGCTGCAGACGAACAGGATCCGCATCGTCACGCTGCGTCGGTGCGTTCGCCGGCGCGCTGGTCGGCACGCTCGTCGTCGCCGAGCAGGTCGTGCCGCACGACGATGGCGTCACGGCCGGGGCCGACACCGATCGCGGAGATCCGTGCGCCGGACATCGCCTCGATCGCCAGGACGTAGTCCTGTGCGTTCTTCGGCAGGTCGTCGAAGGTGCGGGCTCCGGTGATGTCCTCGGTCCAGCCGGGGAACTCCTGGTACACCGGCTTCGCGTGGTGGAAGTCGGACTGGTTGACCGGGACCTCGTCGACACGGACGCCGTCGACCTCGTACGCGACGCACACCGGGATCGTCTCGAGCCCGGTCAGGACGTCGAGCTTGGTGAGCACGAAGTCGGTCACGCCGTTGATGCGTGCCGTGTAGCGGGCGATCGGGGCGTCGTACCAGCCACAGCGGCGCGGGCGGCCGGTGGTGGTGCCGAACTCGAAGCCGTTGGCGCGCAGGAACTCGCCCGACTCGTCGAACAGCTCGGTCGGGAACGGACCGGCGCCGACGCGGGTCGTGTACGCCTTGACGATGCCGATGATCCGCTCGAGCTTGCCCGGGCCGATGCCGGAACCGGTCGCGGCGCCACCGGCGGTCGCGGACGACGAGGTGACGAACGGGTACGTGCCGTGGTCGACGTCGAGCATCGTGGCCTGGCCGGCTTCGAACAGGACCGTCTCGCCACGCTCCAGGGCACGGTGGATCTCGAGGGCTGTGTCGGCGACCATCGGGCGCAGGCGCTCGGCGAACGAGAGCAGCGACTCGACGACTTCTTCGGGGTCGATCGCGCGGCGGTTGAAGACCTTGACCAGCAGGTGGTTCTTCTGGTCGAGCGCTGCCTCGACCTTCTGGCGCAGGATGTTCTCGTCGAAGATGTCCTGGATCCGGATGCCGACGCGGTTGATCTTGTCGGCGTAGGTCGGGCCGATGCCGCGACCGGTGGTGCCGATCTGGCGCTTGCCCAGGAACCGCTCGGTCACCTTGTCGACGGTGCGGTGGTAGTGCGTGATGACGTGGGCGTTGGCCGACACGAGCAGCTTCGAGACGTCGACGCCGCGGGCGCGCAGGGCGTCGAGCTCCTGGAACAGCACCTCGAGGTCGACGACGACGCCGTTGCCGATGATCGGGGTCACGCCGGGCGTCAGGATGCCGGAGGGCAGCAGGTGCAGCGCGTACTTCTCGCCGCCGACGACGACGGTGTGGCCGGCGTTGTTGCCGCCGTTGAACTTCACGACGTAGTCGATGCGGGAGCCGAGGAGGTCGGTGGCCTTCCCCTTGCCCTCGTCGCCCCACTGGGCGCCGATGATGACTGCTGCGGGCATCTGGTTCTCCTCACGTTGGCGGAGGACCGCACACGGCCGTCCGGGCCGGTGGTCCACCCGAGTCTATCGGCTGGTCACCTGCGCGTCACCCGCTGTGACGCCCTGTGGACGGTGGGCCGCTTGTCCACATCCGGCGCACCTGGGTGTCCGTCCGGATCGGTCGGAGCACGGTCGGACCCGTCCAGATCCACCAGGGAAGGAGCAGGACATGAGCGGCATCGGAGACAAGGCGAAGGACTTCGCCGACAGCGACAAGGGCGAGAAGGCCACGGACGCCGGCCTCGACAAGGCGGGTGACGCGGCCGACAAGGCGACCGGCGGCGGGCACGGCGACCAGATCGGCAAGGCCGAGGACGCGGCCGACGGCAAGATCGGCAAGTGACGTCCGAGACGCCACCGGCGGACAGACGGGAGGCGCGGTGCCAGCTGGCACCGCGCCTCCCGTCTGTCGGTCGGTGCGTCCCGGATCACCCGGCCGACCCCGGATCAGCTCCGGAAGAAGTCCTGGTACGACGGGTCACCGACGGGCTGGGAGTGCCCGGGCTCGGCCAGGCGCTGCTCGATCATGGCCTGGATCACGTCCGGCGGAGTGAGTCCACGACGGCGCCACTCGACCGGGTTGGACCGAAGCTGGTTCAGCGTGTTCTGCATGGGAGCAACACTGGCACCACGTAACTAGTTTGTCTAACTACCTGTCCTGTACACGCACCGGCGAGACGTGACTCCTGCACGAACAAGAGGTGCCGAGCCCGATCCGGGCCCGGCACCTCCTGGTCACCGTGTCGAACGGCGGATCAGCGCGCCACCTTCGCGGTCGGCGTCGACGTCGCCGTGCCGTCCTGGTAGCCCGTCGCCTTCGCGACGACCGTCACCGAGATCCGGTGCCCCGCGTCCGCGGAGCCGAGCGTGTACGACGAACCCGTGGCGTTCGTCACGGCCTTGCCGTCGCGCAGCCACCGGTACGAGTAGGTGACGCCCGTGCCGTCCCACTTGCCGTGGCCCGCCTTGAGCTTCGACCCGACCTTCGGCGTGCCGGCGATCGACACCCCGCTGCCCTTCTGGAGCTGCAGGGTCGGAGCCACCCAGGTCGCGGCGACACTCTGTGCCTGGCTGCCGACCGCGTTGCCGAGGTGGAGCAGCAGGACCCGGGCACTCGCGACACCGGGCGACCGGGTGACCTGGAGCGAGCCCCGGTCGGCGAAGACGACACCCGTCGACGAGCCCTGTGCGAAGGCCAGGGGCGGCTTCGCCGGGTTGAAGGCCACCGCGGTGGTCTCGTCCACGATCGACGAACCGCTCGTGGCCGCGGCCGGAGCGTAGGCCGACTCGGTCAGGACCGAGTACGTGAACGTCGAAGTCGCACCGATCAGCGCGGCATCCACCGTCAGCACCTTCACCGTGCTGTCGAAGGTGTTCACGTCCTGCCCGGGCGCACCGCCGTTGAGGGGCTGCGCGTCGACGGTCTTGCCGGTCGCGAGGTCCACCGTCGTGGCGAGGGTGGCGTCGATGGTCGCCGACTTCGCGTCGTAGACCAGGTAGTCCGGCTCACCGTCGCGGTCCGTGTCGATCAGCACCTCGACGTTGGTCACGGCGCCGGGGTTGGCGTCGGGTCCCGCGGTCTGGATGCCGAACGCCAGCGTGCCGGAGGCCTTGTCGAAGCTCGCCCCGTAGGCCCGGACGTCCGCTGCCCGGAGCGACTGCGACGCCGACCCCTCCGCGAACGTCTCCTGGGGGTCCGTCCCGCCGAGCACGAACGGCGCGACCGCCGCGTGGTACCCCGTCGTCGCCGTCCCCTGGTCGACCACCCGGCCGCGAAGCGGCAGGTCGGCGGTCTTCTGGGAGCCGGTGTACGTGATGCCCGCGCCGCGGACGGCGCTCACGGGCTTCGGCGCGACGTACGTGCCGACCCGCAGCGGATCGGTCGTGGTGTCGGTCGGGGTGAAGGTGACGAGCCCGGTGGCCGCCGCGACGAACTCGCGCTGGTACCCCTTCTGGACCGACTCCTGGGTGGGGTCGATGACCCGGCGGAGGGCCGTCGGGTCGGCGATCGTGAACGTCAGGTCCACGACGGCACCCCGGCCCGGCTGGACCGTGACGCGCTTGGTGCTGAGCGAGAACGCCACACCCGGCTGGGACACCCGCGGCTGGTAGGCCACGTCGTAGGTGTGCGCGGTCGAGCTGGTGTTCTCGACGAGCAGGGACCGGGTCTCGGTGGTCTTCTCGGCGACCTCGACGACACCGAACGAGGCGGTGACGAGCTGGCCGTTCTCGACGCTGCGGACCGTGGTGTCCGCCGTGACTGCCTGCAGCGCGTCGACGCGGCCGGTGCCCTGGCGGAGCAGGGTCGCAGTGCCGTCGCCGTCCTTGACGTCGTGCGTCGCCGTGTTCATCAGCGCCGCCTTCACCTGCGGGGCGGACCAGGTCGGGTGCGACTGGAACGTCAGCGCCGCGATGCCCGCGACGTCCGGCGTGGCCATCGAGGTGCCGCTCATCGACATGCGGCCGTCACCGGTGCCGTTGGCCGCCGAGATCACGTTGACCCCGGGGCCGGCGATGTCCGGCTTGACGATGTCGGCGAACGACCCGTGCACGCCACGGCTGGTGAACGACGCGAGCGTGTTCACGGCGTCCGCCTCGATGGCGACCTCGAAGCCCTTGAGCTCGTCCGCGAAGCGCACGTGCAGGGTCCCCGCCTTCGCGGTGGCCTGGAGGCTCGCCACGCTCTTCGCGGTCAGCTCGGCACCCGGGATGGTCGCGTTGCCACCGATGCCGGATTCGAACGTGTCGAGCGTGCCCGCCAGCAGGACACCGACGCCACCGGCAGCCTCGACGTTGTTGAAGCGCACGGCGGAACCGCACTCGAGGGCGGCATCCGTCCACTTCAGCCAGACGACCTTGCCCGCGATCTCCGCGGCGTCAGCGGGGCTGAACGCTGCGCAGCCGTCGATGTTCGTGGTCGGGACGACGACGTCGCCCTCGACGGGCAGGGTGCCCTTGAAGTTGGACGAGTACTGCGAGCGGTAGGTCTTCGCGACGTCGGCCGGCGCGGTGACCTGGACGCCGTCGTAGAGCGACTGGCCGGTGGCGCTCGCGGCGACGGTGAGCGCACCCTCGGCGTTGCCCGGCGAACCACCGATGTCGGTGAAGTCGTCGGCGTTGCCCGAGGCGATCACGGGGAGCACGCCGCGAGCGGTCAGTGCGTCGATCTTGGCGTTGTCGGGGTCGTCCGGTGCGCCGTAGTCGGAGCCGAGCGACAGGTTCAGGACGTTGATGTCCTTGCCCTGGGTGAGCGCCTGGCCCACCCAGTCGAGCGCGGCACCGGTGACGTCGGTCGAGCCGCCGTTGTCGCCGAAGACCTTCAGGGCGTACAGGCCGGCCTCGGGCGCGGTGCCCGGGCCGATCCACATGTCCTGCACCTGCTGCGTCGTGAGCTTGGTGTAGTCGCCGTCGAACCGCTGCTTGTCGGCGGTCAGGCCGTAGCCGGCGATCGAGCCGGACACGTGCGTGCCGTGGTCGCCGCCCTTGCCGTCGATCGGGTTGTCGTCGGGAGCCGGCACCGGGTCGTAGGTGTTCGGGTCCGTCGGGTCGGCGTTGTAGGTCGCACCGGCGAAGTCGTACCCGCCGAGGAACTTCGACGCGTCGTACAGGCTGGGGTCCGGGGCGCCGCCGCTCGCGTTGGCCAGGGCCTGCTGGTACGCCTCGGTGGTGCCGGGGCCGCCGAAGTCGGCCTGCGTGTAGTCGAGACCGGTGTCGAGGACGGCGACGTTGACGTCCTTGCCGGTGTGGCCGGTCTGCTGCCAGGCGTCGAGCGAGCGCGTGTAGACGTCGCTCGCGGCGTTCTTCGGCGTGACGCCGTCGGCACCGGGGCGCACCAGGCTCGGGTCGACGCCCGAGGGAGCGGCGTCGGCGTTCTCGTTGACCGTCGGCTCGACGATCTTCTTCGGCGTGAGCGGGATGATGCTCTCGACGTCGGAGCGCTCCGCGATCTGCCGGAACGCGTCGACGTCGGCGACGACCGCGACTCCCGGGACGGTGTACTCGGTCGAGTAGAGCTCGGCCGCCTGGGCGTCGGCGCGCTTGACGGCCGACCGCACCGCGGCGACGGTCGACTGGATCGCCTCGACGCGGTTCTTGGCTGCGGAGGACTGGGTCCGCGACTTCGTCAGGTCCCCGCCCTTCGCCTTGGCGTCCACTTCGAGGGCCCCCTGGCCGGTCGTGCGCACGAACGCGGCGACGGTCTTCGTCGGCTTGGCGTCACGGAGCGGGGCGGAGAGCTTGAGGTCGGCCACCGAGATCCCGGCCGGAGCTGCGGAGGCCGCGCCCCCGACTGCGAGACCGCCACACGCGAGGGCCGCGACGGCGATGCCGGCGGTCAGGACGCGGGTGAAGCGATGGGGTGTTGGGTTCGGGTCGGGAATCGGTGTTGCACGGTTCAAAGAGGGCACTCCAGGCTCAGTCCGTGGTTCGCATGAGATTCCTGTGAAGCTATGCGTTTGTTCTCAGGCTGGACAGTCCGCTCTTTGGGGGACTTCCCTCGTCCGGGGGACGGAACCTGTTAAGTTGCACACCTGTGTGCACGTTATTACGATGGGGTGCGTGACCACCACCGAGCAGCCCTCCCGCGCGCCCCGCCGCGACGCCACGGAGAACCGGGCAGCCCTCCTCGACGCGGCGAAGACCTGCCTGCAGCAGGACCCGGATGCCTCGATCGAGACGATCGCCGCCTCCGCCGGCCTCTCGCGTCGTGCGGTGTACGGACACTTCCCCTCGCGCGACGACCTGGTGCGCGAGGTCGTGACCGCCGGCGCCGCCCGGATCGCCGCCGCCATGCCCACCACCTCGGACCTGCAGGAGCTCCCGCCGGCCGCACGCCTCGCCGCCATCGCCGTGACGCTCTGGAGCGAGGTGTCGCACGTCCGCTCGATGGCCCGGGTCGCCGTGCGCAGCCCCTTCGCCGAACCCGTCGCCGAGGTGTTCGCCCCGTTGCGCTCGCAGGTGCGCCAGGCGTGCGCGCTCGGGATCGCCGACGGCGCCATGCGGGACGACGTCGACCCCGAGACCCTCGGCCGTCTGGTCGAGGGCGCGTGCATCGCCGTCCTCGACGAGGCAACCCGTTCCGGCACGAGCGACGAGGACGGACGGCGCATGGTGGTGGTGTCGGCGCTGGGCATGGCCGGCATCGACTGGCGCACCGCGCTGCTCTCCGAACCCGCTGCTCCCGCTCCCGCCCCGAAGGACCACGCATGACGCTCGAACTCGACCACGTCAGCATCGGCGAGGAGCCCGGCGCGCCCCTGCCCGTCGTCTCCGCCGTCGCCGCCCCCGGACGCCCGGGGGTCCTCGCCGTCGAGACCGAGCAGGCACCCGTGCTCGCGTCACTCGTCGCCGGTGGCCGCATGCAGCCCGACACCGGCCGCCTGCTGCTCGACGGCCACGAGGACCCGGCAGCCGTCCGGCGCGCGTTCGCCCTGGTCGACACCCCCGGGGTCGCCGAGCCCTTCCCCGTCATGACCCTCAAGCAGATCGTGCGCGAGGAGCTCGCGTTCGCCGGGCAGCGCCCGAACCGCGAGCACGTCGACACCGTGCTCGACGAGCTCGGACTGCGGGACTACGTCGACACCGCCGTGCAGCGGGTGCCGACCGCCGTGCGCATCCGACTGCTCGTCGAACTCGCCCTGCTCCGCGACGGTGTGACCGGCATCGTGATCACCTCGCCCGAGCGGCACGGCGGCGCCGTCGAGGACTGGTTCCAGGTGGTCCGCGACGTCGCACGACGGGGCGTGACCGTGGTCCTCGTGACCTCGAAGGCCGCCGCCACGACCGTCGAGCACCTGCTCGACACGATCGACACGCACGACGACGTCGCGACGCAAGACGACGTCGCGACGCACGTGACGCCCCAGACCGAGGACCCCGAGGACGTGGCCCGAACCGACGGAACCGAGCCGGGCCTCCCGGCCGCTCCTTCCGTCACCGAAGCATCCGCAACCGTCCCGACGGAGGCACAGAAGTGACCACCACCTCGCTCGTCCGCGCAGAACTCGCGCGGCTCACCGCGACCCCGCTCGCACGCCTGGCGTTCATCGCGCTGATGATCGTGCCGCTGCTGTACGGCGGCGCCTACCTGTGGGCGAACCGCGACCCCTACGCGAAGCTCGACCAGATCCCCGCCGCGATCGTGAACCTCGACGCCGGCGCCACGCTGGACGGCGAGCACGTCGACTACGGCAAGGACGTCACGAAGGAGGCCATCGACGGCGCCGACTTCAAGTGGGAGAAGACGAGCGCCGCCGATGCCCGCTCCGGCGTCCGGAACGGCACCTACGACTTCGTCGTCACCATCCCGCACGACTTCTCCGAGCACCTGGTGTCCGCGCAGTCCGACGACCCGACGCAGGCGAAGCTCGTCATGACGACGGCCGACACGAACTCGTACCTGGCCTCGACCATCGCCGAGCAGGCGGGCAAGACCATGCGCACCGCCGTCGCCGAGCGCGTCGGCAAGCAGGCGGCGAAGACCCTGCTCGTCGGGCTCGCCGACGTGCGGGACAGCCTCGGCGACGCCGTCGACGGGGCCGATGAACTCGCGTCCGGAACCGCCAAGGCGGACTCGGGCGCGCACCAGCTCGCCGACGGCACCGGCAAGCTGTCGTCCGGTGCGGCGGAGCTCGCGTCCGGCACGGCCGACCTGCCGTCGCAGACCCAGCAGCTGAACAGCGGGGCGCAGCAGGTGGCGTCGGGGGCGTCGACCCTGGCGTCCGGGCTGGCCAGCGCGCAGCAGCAGACGGCTGCGCTGCCGTCGCAGACGCAGCAGTTGAACAGCGGGGCGCAGCAGGTCGCGGCCGGCAACAAGCAGCTCGCCGACACGGTCGACTCGTACAGCGCCGACGTCGATTCGCTCCGACCCCTCGACGCAGAGACCGTGATCTCGGGCATCACCGACAACCTGCCCGAGGGTGTCGAGCTCACCGAGGAACAGCAGGCTGCCCTGCGGTCGACCGTCACCGACGCCGTCACCCGGGTCAACACCGCCGGTGCCTCCGCGAAGAGCACCTACGAAACAACGAAGTCCTCGGTGGACAAGCTCCGTGACGGCTCCGCACAGGTCGCGGCCGGCACGTCGTCGCTCGCCTCCGCGGCGCCGACGCTCGCGTCCGGCATCTCCTCGGCGGCGAACGGGGCATCCACGCTCGCATCGGGGGCAGCCCAGGTGGCGGACGGCACGTCGAAGCTGGCCTCGGCCGCTCCAACGCTGTCATCCGGTGCGTCGCAGCTCGCGACCGGTGCGAAGACCGCCGACCAGGGCGCGTCATCACTCGCGTCAGGGCTCGACAAGCTCACGACCGGGTCGTCGAAGCTCGCGTCGTCGCTCGACGAGGGCCGCACGAAGATCCCGGCGTCGAACGCCTCGGAGCGTGAGTCGCAGGCCTCGGTCATCTCCGACCCGGTCAAGGTCGGGGACGACAACGTCGCCGCCGCGTCGAACTACGGTGCCGGTCTCGCGCCGTTCTTCATCTCGCTCGCCGCCTGGATCGGCATGTACGCGCTGTTCCTCATCCTCAAGCCGATCTCCAAGCGTGCGATCACGGCGGTGCGGAAGCCCCTCGCGGTGGTGTTCGGCGGCTGGCTGACCCCGGCGCTCCTCGGCCTGGTGCAGATGGTGGCGCTGTTCTTCATCGTGCGCTTCGCCCTCGACCTGAACGTGGTGCACGTCGGCGGCACGATCGGCATCATGGTGCTGGCCTCGGCGACCTTCGCGGCGATCATCATGGCGCTCAACGTGCTGCTCGGATCGGTCGGGCAGTTCCTCGGCCTGGTGCTCATGCTCGTGCAGCTCGTCACCGCCGGCGGGACGTTCCCGTGGCAGACGCTGCCGGGGCCGTTGGCGGCGCTGCACTTCGCGTTGCCGATGACGTACTCGGTCGACGCGATCCGGCAGACGATGTACGGCGGGAACCTCGGCGCCGCGTGGTCCGACGCGGGCGTGCTGCTCTGCTGGCTGCTCGGGGCGCTCCTGGTGTCCTTCGTGGTCACGGCGCGGCAGACCCGTTCCCGCACGCTGCGCGACCTGCGCCCGAGCCTGATCGGGTAGCGCCGGGCACGGGCGGGGCGGGCGCGGGCGCAGGCGCGGCACGCTTCGTGAGCAGAAGAGGTCGGGTGACATCAGGTCACCCGACCTCTTCTGCTCACGAAGTGCGTTCGCCGAGCGGCTGGTGCACCATCCCACCGCCGAGGGTGCGCAGGTCGTCGGTCGGCAGGGCAGCACGGGCGTCCGCGTCGAGGACAGCGGAGGCGTCGTCGAGGGGGTGGAACCCGATGCGCTCCCCGGCGGACAGGTCGGCCGGCGACCCGGTGTTCCGCGACAGGGCCCAGACCACGTGGTGCCCGGGATCGCGGAGCGCCACGGTCGCGAGCACCAGTCGCGTCAGGTCGTCGGGCGAAGTCCACATGAGCAGCCCCCGGGTCGTCGGCGGCAGCGCCCCGAACGCACCGATCCGCGCGGACACGATCGACATCTCGTACCGATCGGCGAACAGGCTGCCGAGCAGTTCCATCGCCGCCTTCGTCACGCCGTAGTACGTGTCCGGACGGGGCAGCCGGTCGCCGGGCACGCTCCCCGGCTGGTCGAGGGGTTCGGGCACCAGCCCCACCGCGTGGATCGAGCTGGCCTGCACCACCCGGAGCACCCCGGCGGCGGCCGCCCGTTCGAGCACGTTCTTCGTGCCGGTCAGGTTCGCCGCGATCAGGTCGTCCCAGGCAGCCTCGGTCGGGATGCCCGCCAGGTGCACCACGGTGTCGACCCCGGCGAGCGCATCGTCCAGCGCCGCCGGGTCGTTCACCGAACCGGGCATGAACCGTTCCCCGGCGACGATCGGATCGTGGGGCCGCTGTTCGTCGAGCAGCACGAGGTCGTGTCCCGCGGACCGCAGTCGAGGACGCAGGGCGCTCCCGATCCGACCCGCGGCTCCGGTGATGAGCAGCGTCGCCATGCCGCGGACGCTACCCCCGGCGCGCGAGCAGCGACCTCAGGTGTGCGACCGCGCCGAACGCCGGGGTGTCGAGGTCGGACTTCGTCCAGCGGACGACCGCCCAGCCGACTCGTTCCATCTCGCGGTAGCGGCGGAGGTCACGGCCCCACTGCTCGGCATCGGTCCGGTGGTGGTCACCCTCGTACTCGATGACGATGCGCTGCTCCGGGTAGGCCAGGTCGACACGGCCGACGAACCGACCGTCTTCGTCGAGCACGTCGACCTGCAGGTCGGGCTCGGGCAGCCCCGCGCGGACGATCGCCAGCCGTGCTCTGGTCTCCTGCGGCGACCCGGCACCCACCCGCACGAGCCCGAGCGCCACGCGCAGTCGTCGGACACCCGATCGCGCGCCCGCCAGGGCGACGGCGGCAGCGAGGTCGTCGATCGTCGTCCCGCACCGTCGTTCCGTGACGATGGCGTCCCCGAGTACGACGAGCTGGTCGACCGAGAGCACGGCACCGCAGTCCACCCACAGCGCCGCGGGCGTGCTCGTCGGCATCCCCCACCGCTCCGTCACCCGGGCACGGTCCGGTGTGATGCGGTGCCCGACGACCCCGCGGCGGCGCGGTTGTGCGATCGGCACGGGACTCGTGACGTGCACCGGTCCGTCGTCGGCGAACGGGACCGGCAGCTGCCAGAGGACCGCCGCCGAGACGTGACTGATGAACTGCCCGGGAACCAGGACCGGCCGGAACGCCCGGATCCGGTGGACCGGGTCGGGTGGACGGTCACGTGCCCATCGGATCGACCGGGTCGGCCGGATCAGGTCACGCCGTCGGAGTCGTTGTCGGGAGACGCCCGCGCGGTCGGCGGCACCGACGTCGAACGTGCGCCCGCGCAGCGGTGTCGGAAGTGGTCGTGCTCGCATGACCACCACGTTCGCGCCCCGCGCCCACCGCCCGCGCGCCGAACGCGACTTCTGTGCACAACGCACCCCGGGCCTCCCGTGTGGAGGACCAGCCACGCGCAGATCGTGAGCAGAAATGGTCGGGTCGCCGCCCCGCACCCGACCATTTCTGCTCACGAAGCGAAACCGCGACCCCACCACGACCCCGCCCGGCCCATGTCACGTCAACCGCTACGATCGACGCACGAGCCAACGGAGGTCGAACCGCATCATGGGAGACGGCAAGCCCGCGACCATCTACGACGTCGCCGCACGCGCCGGGGTCTCGAAGTCCCTCGTCTCCCTCGTGCTGCAGCGCTCCCCCCGGGTCAGCGACCAGCGCCGGGCCGCCGTGCTCAAGGCCATCCAGGAACTCGACTACCGCCCGTCCACCGCGGCCGTCTCCCTCGCCGGCACGCGCAGCCGCACGATCGGCGTGGTCCTCGACGACTTCCGCAACCAGTGGTTCGTGGACCTGCTCACCGGCCTGCGCGAGAGCCTGCAGGACCAGGGACACCGGCTCGTGGTCGCCGACCGGTTCCTCAACACGGGGCTCGATGCCTCTCCGGTGGAGGGTTTCCTCTCGATGCGCGTCGAGGGCATCGTGATCGCTGGCGAGCCCACCACGGACCTCGCGATCCCGGCCTCGATGCCGCTCGTGATCGCCGGCGGCCGGGTCGCGATCCCCCGTGCCGACACCGTGGCGAACGACGACCACGCCGGTGGCGGCATCGCGGCGCAGCACCTGCTCGACCTCGGCCACACCCGCCTCGGGTTCGTCGGTGCGAGCTCGGCGGCCTCGGCCGAACGCCAGGCCGGGTTCGCGCAGGCCGCGGCGGCACGCGCGTCCGTCGTCACGACGGTGCTGCCGGGAGAACCCACCGAAGAGGCCGGTTCCCGCGCCCTCGGCATGCTCCTCGACGAGCACCCGGACGTCACCGCGGTCTTCGCCGCGAACGACGTGATGGCCCTCGGCGCCCTGTCCGAACTCGCCGAACGCGGGTTGCGCGTCCCCGAGGACGTCTCCGTCATCGGGTACGACGACACCCCGGTGGCCGCGATGCGCTACGTCGGCCTGACGAGCATCGACGACCGCAGCGTCGAGATCGGCCGCGGCGCCGGCGAGCGGCTGCTGGCCCGGATCGCCGATCCACGGATCGCCGCCACGGAACTCCTCGTCGAACCCCGTCTGGTCGCGCGCCGCACCACCGCCGCGCGCTGACGGCACCCCGGCCGGGAGGCCCGTCCTGCCTCCGCCCCGCCCGCTTCGTGAGCAGAAATGGTCGGGTTCAGGGCCCGTGCCCGACCTTTTCTGCTCACGAAGTCGCGCCGGGCAACTCCGCGTGCTGGACGACCCAGCTGTGCATGACGATCGCCGCGGCGGCCGACGCGTTGATGCTCCGCGTCGACCCGAACTGCGTGATCTCCAGGTGTGCGTCGGCACCGGCGACCGCGTGCTCGGTGAGCCCGGGGCCCTCCTGCCCGAACAGGAACACGCAGCGCTCCGGGATCGTCGCGGTCTCGATGCGCCCGGCACCGGGGGTGTTGTCGATGGCGACGACGGGACGCTGTTCCTCGGCCATCGCGGCGAGGAACGCCTCGACGTCGGGGTGGTACCGGACGTGCTGGTACCGGTCGGTGACCATCGCCCCGCGCTTGTTCCACCGGCGTCGTCCGATGATGTGCACGGTGCCGGCCAGGAAGGCGTTGGCGCTCCGCACGATCGACCCGATGTTCAGGTCGTGCTGCCAGTTCTCGATCGCCACGTCGAACGCGTGCCGGCGGGTGTCGAGCTCGGCGACGATCGCGTCCATCGACCAGTACCGGTAGCGGTCGAGCACGTTCCGGGAGTCCCCCGCGGCCAGCAGCTCGGGGTCGAGCCGCGGGTCGTCGGGCCAGGGTTCCGGGTGCGGCCCCACCCCGTTGGTCGTCAGCTCGTGCGACGGTTCGGGCGCTGTGGTCACCCGACCAGCGTACGGCCGAGGTCAGGCGGTGTGGTCCGGGTGGTCGATGCGCGACTCGATGCCGGCGATCAGGATGTCGAGGCCGAGCGCGAACCGGTCGTCGTAGGAGTGCTCGCCGAGGATCTCGCCCACCAGCCGGTGCCGCTCGGGGCGTCCGGCCTCGGAGTCCCCGCGCCCGACCTGCACCCCGGCGTGCCCGACCACGAAGTCGTAGACGACGAAGAAGGCGTACATCGCCTCGGCCGGCGGCAGTCCGGCGTCCTGCAGGGCACCGACGACCTTCGCCACGACGGCGTCGGACTCGGTCGAGGCGAGCGGGGCGCGCTGGCTGTGCGACTCCAGCACGAGCGGGTGGGTGCGCATCAGGTCGCGGAACGTCGTGGCGAAGGTGCGGACGACGGCGTGCCACTCGTCCGGCCAGACGAAGGTCGCGGTGAACTCGTCGACGGTGCGGCGGACGAGTTCGGCGTGCAGGTCGTCGAGGCCGCCGATGGTCCGGTGCACGGTCATCGGGGCGACGCCGAGCCGCACGCCCAGTGCCCGGAAGGACAGGCGGTCGAGGCCGTCCTCGTTCGCGATGGTCGTGGCGGCGTCGATCACCTGCTCGCGGGACAGCACGTTGGGGCGGCCCCGGCGTCGTCGCGGCGTCACCTCGAGCTCCGTCTCCGACACCGGGGTGGGTCGGGGCGCGGTGGACGGGGTTCCGGGTTCGACGAGCACGAGGGGGCCTCCTTGATTCGGTACGTGTCCCGAAAAGCGTAGGGCAAAAGCCGACCGCGGTTCGGTGTCTCGACCATCTCGGGTCTGGCAGCAGCGCGCAAGAGCCGCTCCGGGCCTCCCGGCCCTTTCTGAGCGGACCGTCAGTGGGGCCGCGGCGACTGCCTCGCCGCGGCCCCACTGCTCAGCGCTGGCTCGATCCGCGGGTGCGACGTCTGCGCGCCGCGAGGAGGCCACCCAGGGCCAGGAGCAGCACCGCTGTCACCGCCGCCAGTCCGAGTCCATCGGCTCCGGTGAACGCCAGTCCGCCGCGTGCCGGGCCGCGGGATCCGTCGCCGGTTCCCGCCGCCTCCGCGTCGTCACGGGTGCCGGGTGTTCCCGAAGACCCGGCGCTCCCGGCGTTCCCGGGATGTCCGGGCGTGCCGGGCACTCCCGGGCCACCTGGCGTCACCGGCGGTCCGGTCGGTGTCTCCGTTGCGGGCAGGAGCCCCGCGTCGACGGTGCGGTCCTGTTCGATGTGCTCGAGCTGGCCCTCGTCGGAACGGGTCGCGGCGAGTTCGACGGGGGCGGTCACGCCGGAGGCGTCGGCGTCGGAGTCGATCGCGCGGTCGTCGCCGACGAGCTCCTTCGTGAACTCCCGACCGTCCGGTGCCGTCCAGTGCACGCTGTACGAGCCGGGGCGCAGGTCGTCGAAGGTGTACTCGCCGTCACCGTTCGTGGTGGTGGTCCGGCGCACGGCTTCGCCGCGGTCGTCCGAGCCGGTGAGGCGGACCGAGACGTCCGCGACGCCGGCTTCGTCGTCGTCCTGCAGACCGTCGCCGTTCTCGTCGGACCACACGAAGTCGCCGATCGAACCGGCGACGACCGTGACCGTCGCCGGGTTGGACTGGACCGGCAGCGCGAGGTTCGAGGCGCGGAGGCCGAACCGGTTCGTGTACGCGTCACCGTCGCGCTGGCCAACCGTCGCGACCACGACCCGGTGCGTCACGGTCTCACCCACGCCCACGGGGGCCGTCCGCAGGATGCGCGCCGCCGTGACGTCCGCGAGCCCGGCCGGGCACCCCCCGGTGCCGAACGCCGACGCCGAGCACCAGGTGGTGGCGCCACCGCCCTGGTTCGACGGGTCAGCGGCGTCGAGCACGACGTCGCGCGGGTCGCGGCTCGTGTAGCGGACGCGCTCACCGGCTGCCTCGGCGACCGCGATGGGCTCGGCGAGTCCGACCGTGCCGTGGAAGGTGGAGTTGCGGGTGTCCCCCCGGTACGGAAGGACGTCGATGACGTCCAGGCCGTCGATCGGGGTGGCGTCGAGGTTCGTGTACCCGAGGTCCCACTCCAGGTGGTCCCCCGAGACGACGACCGGTTCGACGGCGGTCTTCTCGACGCCGACCCCGCCGGCTGCGACGACCTGGACGGCGCGCTCGGCGTTGCGGAAGGCCTGCGGCGACTTGTCCGTCGGCGACGCGATGTCCGTCGTGTTGGTGATCGCCCCCGCCGGCGCGAGCTTCGAGACCGCGGCGGTGTACGTGATCGGGTCGATCGCCTGGTTCGGCCGGACCGCTGCCGTCCAGGTGAGACGCTGGACGTCGTTGCCGTCGTCGTCCTTCGTGGTGTCGATCTCCGGCACCTCGGAGGCGCTGCCGGCGACGTACGTCACGTGGTTCGGCAGCACGTCCCGAACCGTCACGGAGGTCTCCTTCCCCGTGGTGTTGCCGTTCGTGAGCGACGGGTACAGGGCGTAGTCGACGGTGTCGCCGGCAACGGTGAAGGTGGTCTCGTCGGGGGTGTCGGCCGCGTCGTGGCCGGGGTCGACGACCTTCTTCTGGATCCGGGCGAGGTTCTCGGTGAGGATGACACTGTCGGACAGGGGACCGGCACCGAGGTCCGCGTCGGACCAGACGTCGTGCACCCAGCGCTCTGAGCGGTCACCGAACCACGTGTGACCGAAGTCGTAGACCCGCGTGCCGTCGGCGGCGTCCTCGGTGGTGACGTAGCTGTACAGCGTGCCGGTGTCGCCGCCACGGATGTCGCCGGTCGCGCGGACCGCGCCGACGGCGTCGAGGCCGCCGGGGACGTCTTCCGGCTCGTCGTACCAGGGGCCGTCACCGTCGTCGCACGTTGCCTTCTGGCCGGCTGCCGGAGACGTCATGTCGTACGCGGCGTACTGCACGTTCGCGTCGGTGATCCCGCTGGTCCATGCCGCGGTCTTGCTGCCTCCGACGCGGGTGACACGCTGGGTGTCGCGGTCGAACGTGTCGCAGAGGATCACGTTCTCGTACGGGGAGAGGCCGTCGTTCCAGGCGCCGACGTCGCTTCGGAGCAGCGTTCCGGGCGTGGCCCACGGGTCGCCTTGCTTCGCGGATCCGTCTTCGACGACCCTGCCGTTGTCGATGACCCGGTGGAACTGCTTCTGCGTTCCGCCGGGTGCGTACTCGATGACGTTGCGCTTCGCGGAGTTGTCTCCGGTGGGCTCGCTGCCGCCGGGGAAGTTCGACGCACCGCTGACCGAGGTGGTCTGGAGCGGGGTGAACGTGTTGATCGACTCGACCGAAGTGGCGACCGGGGGGTTGGGCATCCACAGGCTGATGTACCCGCTGACGAAGTACGACTTGACGCCACCCGTGATCGGGCCGCCGGAGAGGTTCTTCGAGGGGATACGCGTCGGGTCGGTGACCGTGTCGGTGATCGCGACATCGACGTCCTGCCCTGGAGCGGTCTGGGTGCAGCTGAACGTTCCGGAGTCGGTGACGGCTGCGTCCCCGCCGCCCTTGCCTCCGGGGAGGCCGCTCATGCGCCAGTCGTTGCTGGCGTTCGGGCCGCAGACCGGGTTGCCGCCGTTCCACAGCACGGCATCGGAGGGCACGTCGCCGAGGATCTCGGAGAGGTCGTCCGTGAACGTCATCGGGCCGACGCTCTTCTCGAACCCGAGGAGCCCCTGTCCGGGCACGAGCGGCTGCCAGTCCACGGCGATCGGGTAGATCAACTGCAGCCCCTCGGTCCGTCCGTCAGGGCCGGTGACCCCGGTTCGGAGCAGCGAGCCGTGGACGTTCTTGCTGAGGTTGTAGCGGGCGGCCGCGGAGACGGTGATGGGTTCGGCGGTGGCCTCGACGGGGCCGTTCTCGGCCTCGTCCGCCGTCGCGGTCACCTGGACGGCGATCGTGTCGCCGTTCTGCAGGTCACCCGAGACGTCGAGGACGATCGGCACGAAGACCGCCCTGCCCTCTCCGAGCGTGCCGATGTTGCAGGTCAGCACGCCCCCCGAGATCGTCGAACCCGGACCGTCACAGATGGTCGGGACCCCCGCCCACGACGTGCCGGCGGGAGCGGTCACGCTGAAGCGTTCGTTCGTGCTGGTGCCGTCGTTCGAGTTGAGGGAGACGCGGTACGTGACCGCGTCCATCGTGCGGACGATGCCGTTCTTCTCGCTCGCGTCGCCACCAGCGCCGTCCGTCGGGGTGAAGGGGCCGTTGCCGTCCTCCGTGACGTCGATCGCGACGGCGACCGTGCTCTGCGTCGCGGCGGATGCGGTGGCGCCAGGTGCCTCCGGCTCGTTCGCCACCGCCGGGGCGGTCGGCAGGGCAAGACCGAGGACGACGCCAGCGGTGGCCAGCGACGACACGGCGATGCGCGCTCTACTTCGAGATCGCATGGGTCTCCTTGTTCTCGCGAGAGTGATGTCCCGCAGATCGTGGGGACGAGGACCGCCCCGACCGGCAGCGTAGTCATACATTGGATGTCACAACACTTATTCATGTTCCGCATATCGCGGATGGTGATTGCCGAGCATCAGGACGATGGGCGCGATGATCCGCGCAGTAAGGTGAGGCCCATGGCGACCCGAGACGACGTCGAGTGCTGGCTGACCGACATGGACGGCGTGCTCGTCCACGAGAACCAGGCGCTCCCCGGCGCCCCGGAACTCATCCAGCAGTGGCTCGACGACGGCACCGAGTTCCTCGTGCTGACGAACAACTCGATCTTCACGCCGCGGGACCTCAGCGCCCGGCTCCGGGGCTCGGGGCTGCACGTGCCCGAGGAGCGGATCTGGACGAGTGCGCTCGCGACCGCCGACTTCTGCAAGTCGCAGATGCCCGGCGGCTCGGCGTTCGTCATCGGCGAGGCCGGCATGACGACCGCCCTGCACGAGGCCGGGTTCATCATGACCGAGACCGCTCCCGACTACGTCGTCGTCGGCGAGACCCGCAACTACTCGTTCGAGGCGATCACCAAGGCCGTCCGGCTCATCCGCGACGGCGCCAGGTTCATCGTGACGAACCCCGACGCCACCGGCCCGAGCGCCGAGGGGGTCCTGCCGGCGACCGGCGCGATCGCGGCGATGATCGAGAAGGCCACTGGCAAGCAGCCCTACGTGGTGGGCAAGCCGAACCCGATGATGTTCCGCTCCGCGATGAACCGGATCGGGGCGCACTCCGAGAACACCGGCATGATCGGCGACCGCATGGACACCGACGTGCAGGCCGGCATCGAGGCAGGGCTGCACACCGTGCTCGTGATGACAGGCATCAGCGACCAGGCGGAGATCGACCGGTACCCGTTCCGCCCGAGCGAGGTCATCTCCGGCGTGCACGAGCTCGTGCGCACCGAGCCCTTCGAGGTCGAGCTCTAGCGCGAGCCCGACGGCGGGTCGGTTGCTGCCGACCGCCCTGATGACGATCGGGTGAACAGAACCGTTCCCCGGTGAACGACGGGAAAACTACCCCGGGAGCGATCCTAAGGTTGCCCTGATTGGAGCCCAAAGCGGGTCTGATCAGGGTTTTCTGTGAATCGCTACAGGATGGGGTCATCGGTGCCGATGTCGGTTCGTGCCACGACGGCAGTGGTCGTCGGCGCGCTCGGAGCGCTCGTGGGGACCGCGATCGTCGCGCCGCACCTGGTCCCCTCGTCGGCGCCGCAGACGTCGGCGGTCTCGGTGCAGGCCGGCACCGACGCCTGCGGTTCGGGGTGGCCGGCGAGTCCGGACCGCGCCCTCGCCGGCCCGCAGACGTTCCGGATCCACAACACGTCCGTCGCCGGGATCGAGGTGCAACTGGTCGACCCCACGAGCAGTGCGGTCTACCTCGACGCGGAGGGGCTGGGCGCGGGCGCGACCCACGACTACGGCGTCCGACTCCCGCGCGGCCAGTACCGGTTCCGCTGCCTGCCCGCCGACGCGAACCCGAGCACCGGACCGGTCGTCCACCTGCGCGGTGCCGCCCGCGTCAGCGACGAAACCCCGGGGATCGTCCCGGTCACGCGCGACGACCTGATCCCCGCCGCGAAGTCCTACGGCACCTGGATCGAGAGCCGACTGCCGGCACTGCTCGACGACGTGCGTGCGCTCGACGCCGACGTCCGTGCGGGCGACGTCCGGACGGCGCAGCGGGACTGGCTGGTCGGTCACCGCGAGTACGAGCAGCTCGGAGCCGCCTACGGGGCGTTCGGCGACGCCGACACCACGATCGACGGCGTCCCCGCAGCCGGACGGACCGCGCTCGACGACCCGCACCTGGCCGGGTTCCACCGTGTCGAGGCGCTGCTGTGGTCGGGCGGCCCCAGCAGCCGTGCCGTCGCGCCGGCCGACGCCCTGGTCGCCGCGGTCGCGCAGCTGCGCCGGACGTTCCCCACCCAGCGGGTCGACCCGCTCGACGTCGGCCTGCGCGCGCACGAGATCCTCGAGAACGCGCTGCGCTTCGAGGCGACCGGGGCCACCGACGCCGGCAGCCACACGGCTCTGGCCACGATCGACGCGAACCTCAGCGGGACGGAACACGCGCTCGAGCCGCTCCGGCCGATCCTGCGGACCCGCTACCCGGGGTTGCCGGCCACCGATCGTGCGCTGGCGACCCTCCGCGCCGACGTCGCATCGCACCGACGGACCGACGGCAGCTGGGACACCCTCGACGGCCTCGGCCGGACCGACCGCGAGCACCTCGACGCCGACCTCGACGCCGCACTCGAGCGGCTCGCCCCCGTCGCCGCCATCTGCGACCCGAGGAGGACCTCGTGACCGAACGACGGCAGCGCCAGGGCCCGCGGGACCCCGGGGTCCAGCAGGACGACCGGGACCCGTCGACCACGGGAGCCCGCGGGGTCGGCCGTCGCGCGTTCCTGACCAGCGCGGTCGGGGCCGGTGCCGGAGCCGCTGCGGCGGCAGCGAGCCTGACCGCCGGGAACGGGGCGGGCCTCCAGGCAGCAGCCGCGACCACCGGCGGTGCCAACGCGGCCTCGTACGCGTTCCACGGCGCCCACCAGGCCGGGATCACCACACCGGCGCAGCGACAGTCGGCGTTCCTGGCGTTCGACGTGACCGCGGCCAGCCGCGGGGACCTGGCCGGCCTGCTCCGGACGATCACCGAGCGGGCCCGTTTCCTCACCCGCGGCGGCACGCCCGCCGACGTCGGGATCACCGCGCCGCCGGCCGACTCCGGTGTGCTCGGACCGGAGGTCGCGGCCGACGGGCTCACCGTGACGGCGAGCGTGGGTGCCTCGCTGTTCGACCACCGGTACGGTCTGGCGGGGCAGCGCCCGGCGCGGTTGCGGACGATGGAGGACTTCCCGAACGACGACCTCGACCGGTCGGTCTCGGACGGCGACCTGCTGCTCCAGGTGTGCGCGCACAACACCGACACCGTCCTGCACGCCGTCCGCGACATCGCCCGGGCCACCCGCGGCGGCATGCAGGTGCGCTGGCGGCAGGACGGTTTCGCCTCGCCGCCGCGCCCCTCCGGCACCCCGCGCAACCTGCTCGGGTTCAAGGACGGCACGGGCAACCCCTCCACCGCCGACCGAAGCGTGATGGACGACCTGGTCTGGACCCGCGGCGGACAGGACGGCGAACCCGACTGGGTCACCGGGGGCAGCTACCACGTCGTGCGGACCATCCGGATGTTCGTCGAGTTCTGGGACCGCGTCTCGCTGCACGAGCAGGAGAACATGATCGGCCGCCATCGCGACTCCGGCGCCCCGCTCACCCGCAGCGGCGAGTTCGACGACCCGCGGTACCAGGACGACCCGACCGGTGACGTGATCCAGATGGACGCGCACATCCGGTTGGCGAACCCGCGCACGGCCGAAGCCCGTGCGCAGCAGATGCTCCGACGCCCGTACAACTACGACAACGGCACCGACACGAACGGCGACCTCGACATGGGCCTGTTGTTCGCCTGTTTCCAGGCCGACCTGGAACGGCAGTTCGTCGCCGTGCAGAAGCGCCTGGTCGACGAGCCCCTCGTCGACTACGTGTCGCCGGTCGGTGGCGGCTACTTCTTCGCCCTGCCCGGGGTCCGCCACGCGGACGACTGGCTGGGCCGTCGACTGTTCGCACGCACCTGACCGGGCCCGCCGGCCCCACTGCTTCCCCATCCCCGCCGTCCCGACCAGTGAGAGGTTCCTCGTGTTCCGACCTTCCGAACGACGCATCCAACAGGGCGCGCTCGCCATCATGGCCCTGGCGGCCGTCGCAGGGACGGCCATCGCCATCCCGCAGTCGGCGTCAGCCGCGGACAACTCCCTGCGGACCACCACCCCCGTCAAGCACGTCGTCGTGATGTACGACGAGAACGTGTCGTTCGACCACTACTTCGGCACCTACCCGAAGGCCGCGAACACCGACGGCACCCGTTTCACCGCGGTGCGTGGCACGCCGACGGTGAACACGCTCGCGTCCTCCGGCACCCTCACGAAGAACCCGAACGCCTACGCACCGTCACGGTTGACGCCCGCTCAGGCGCTCACCTGTGACCAGAACCACAACTACCTTCCCGAGCAGAAGGCCGTCGCCGGTGGCGCCATGGACAAGTTCGTCGAGAGCACCTCGGTGGACACCTGCACGGGCCTGTACGGATCGCCGGGCCTGACGATGGACTACTACGACGGCAACACGACCACCGGGCTGTGGAACTACGCCCAGAACTACGCGATGAGCGACAACGCCTGGGACACCGGCTTCGGCCCCTCCACCCCCGGAGCGCTCAACCTGATCAGCGGCAACACCCACGGCGGCACGGGCGTGGACTCGGTCACCGGCGCCACGGTGCCGACCTCGACCTCCGTCGTCGCGAAGGACGCCGCGGGCCAGGGCACCGTCACGGCCGACCCGGACCCCGCCTACGACGACTGCTCCGACAAGGACCGCACGTCGACGTCGAACCTGGTGAAGATGTCGGGCAAGAACATCGGCGACCTGCTCAACGCGAAGGCCGTCACCTGGGGCTGGTTCCAGGGTGGCTTCACCCCGACGACGGCGTACGCGGGCACCGGCACCCTCGCCAAGTGCGACGCCACCACGACGAACGTGGGCGGGTCGGTCAGCAACGACTACTCGCCGCACCACAACCCGTTCGCGTACTACGCGTCGACGTCGAACCCGCACCACCTCGCGCCGACGAGCGACCGCATGATCGGCTCCACCGACCGGGCGAACCACCAGTACGACCTGTCCTCGTTCGACACGGCCCTCGCCGAGCACCGGATGCCCGCCGTGTCGTTCCTCAAGGCCCCCGAAGCCCAGGACGGGCACGCCGCCTACTCCGACCCGCTCGACGAGCAGAAGTTCCTGACGTCGAAGATCAACGAGATCGAGCGGTCGCCGGAGTGGTCGAGCACGGCCATCATCATCAACTACGACGACTCGGACGGCTGGTACGACCACGTCGCGCCCACCATCCTGAACGGCTCGACGGACTCCTCGAACGACACCACGGTCTGCACCTCGGCTGCGACCAAGGTGGGTGTCGCCGGCGGGTACCTCGACCGGTGCGGCCCCTCGCAGCGGCTGCCGTACCTGGTCATCTCGCCGTTCGCCAAGCAGAACCACGTCGACCACACCGCCATCGAGCAGACCTCGACCACGAAGTTCATCGAGGACAACTGGTCGACGGGCCGGATCGGTGACCAGTCGTTCGACGCTCGGGCGGGGTCCCTCCGCGGCATGTTCGACTTCACGCACCCGCAGCACCGCGAGGTGCTGCTGAACACGACGACGGGTGCGGTCTCGCGGATCGTGTCGACGGCCGTCACCCCGAAGCCGACCCCGAAGCCCACGGCGAAGCCGCACGCGGGGACCGGCGGCGGGACGGGCTCGAGCGCGGGATCCGGGCGCGGGGCCGGTACGGGTTCGGGTGCGGGTACCGGCAGCGGCACGGGTGGCGGGGTGGCGCCGGCCTCGAGCGCCTCGGCCGGAGCCGCGGGCGCGGGGCAGACCGTTGCCGCCGACCCGTCCGCGACCGATCCGTCCGCGAAGCGTCTGGCCTTCACCGGCGTGCAGCTCACCGGGGTCACGATCGCCGCGATCGTGTTCCTGATGGCCGGCGTCGCACTGGTCGTCATCCGTCGTCGACAGCTCCGCCGTCGGGCCGACTGACACGGAGCGTCGGACCGACCGACACGCAGCGTCGGACCCACCAACACAGAGCGTCGGACCGACCGACACGGAGCGTCGGGCCGACCGACACGGAACCGAACGGTGCCCCGGAGCGTCCTGCGCTCCGGGGCACCGTCGCGTCCACGCGCGGTCGCCCAGCGCCCGTCGGTGCCGCGTCCGTCGTCGCCGCGTCCGTCGTCGCGCCGCGCGTCGGATCCGTTCCCTCAGACCACGTCGACCTGGAGGCGCGGCTCGCCTCCCGGCACCACGACCGCCGCCATCGGCGGCACCGTCCGCCACCGCTTCGCGAGCCGACGGGGCCGGTCGTCGTACCAGGCGATGATCCCGCCGGCCACGATGCCGAACGCGAGCACCCCGAACGAGAACAGCCCGATCAGGCCGAGCAGGGTCAGCTTCCCGAAGTCGCCCGGGTCCGTGGTCGCCGTGAACCCGATCGACCCGAAGTCCCAGAAGGCGTGCAGCAGCACCGGGGCGAGCAGCGACCCGGTCAGCCGACGCGCGACGTACAGCGTCGACCCGAACGACGCCGCGAACACGACCTGGACCAGCGTCGGCCCGATGCCGGCACCGGCGAGCGCGTTGAGCAGGTGCAGCAGCCCGAACAGCGCGCACGACAGGGCCCACACCCCCGTCTCCGGCAGGCGCCGCCGCAGCCCCACGAGCAGGGTGCCGCGGGCCATCAGCTCCTCGAAGACCCCGACGAACAGCACCCCGACGGCGAGCAGCAGGAAGTAGTGCGCGGGCAGCGCGGTCCAGTCGATCAGGGGCAGCCGGACGACGCACACCACGAGCACGAGGATCGGCGCCACCATCGTCCACCGCAGTCGCGTCCGGAGCGGGTCGACCGTGGCGATCCGCCACCAGCCGAGCGCCGTGACGAACAGGGCGAGTGCCGCGACGGCGATGCCCTCGGGGACGACGAGGGCGTGCACGACGCTGTCGACCGTCTGGCCGAGGGTCGCGTAGTCGTCGCTCGGCCGTGACCGCCAGGCGCTGATCGCCGCGAACACCACGATCGGCGCGAGCCCGAGCAGCAGCGACGGGGGCACCGGCCAGCGACGGTGAGGGGCTCGGACGGGGGCGGTGGTGGTCATCTGCTGGTTGTACCAGGCGGGACGTACGATTGGCGGTATGCGCCTGCCCTCCCTGTCCACCATGGCAGAGGACTACGTCAAGCTCATCTGGAAGGCCAGCGAGCGCGGCGGACCCGGCTTGGCGACGCGCGACATCGCGGCGTCCCTGAAGGTGTCGGCGTCGACGGTGTCGGGCAACCTCAAGAAGCTCGACCGCGACGGCCTGATCGAGCACACCCCGTACTACGGCGTCGTGCTCACCCCGCTCGGGCAGCAGGTCGCGGTGGCGATGGTCCGGCGGCACCGGCTGATCGAGACGTTCCTGGTGGAGCGGCTCGGTTACTCGTGGGACGAGGTCCACACCGAGGCCGAGGCTCTGGAGCACGCCGTGTCGGAGCAGTTCCTCGACCGGGTGGACGCCGACCTCGGCCACCCGACGCACGACCCCCACGGCGACCCGATCCCCGGTGCGGACGGCATCGTGCCGGACTCCCCCGGCACCCTCCTCGGTGCGATCGAGCCGGGAGCGTGCGGCACCGTCGACCGCGTCTCGGACGACGACCCCTCGCTCCTGCGGTACTTCGACGAGCTCGGGGTGGGGCTGGGCACGCACCTGCGCGTCGAGCGGGTGCGGGACTACGCCGGCGTCATCGCGGTGTCGCGGCGGGCGACTGACGGCTCAGAGTCCCTGGTCGACCTTCCTGCCGCGGCGGCGTCGTCCATCTGGCTCGCGCCCGACGGCGACTGACCCCGCTGCGCGGGCTGGCCGGCTGGCGTGCGCGGGCTGGCCGGTCACGACACCCCGCTCACGTCCGCCGACTGGTCACGCTCCGTCGCCCGGGAGCCCCGCAGGCAACGGTTCGCTACCACCCGGCGCCCCGCCCACGGGGTGTCGTGACCGCACCGCGGCCCGCGAACGCGCGTGGCGTCGGACGGGAGGCCCGGTGCCCCGCCGCCACGCGCCTCCCGTCCGGCGCCCCACCGGTCACGACACCCCGCTCACCTTCCCCCCACCGGTCACGCTCCGTCGCCCGGGAGCCCCGCAGGCAACGGTTCGCGACCACCCGGCACCCAGCGCACGGGGTGTCGTGACCGCACCGCGGCCCGCGAACGCGCGTGGCGTCGGACGGGAGGCCCGGTGCCCCGCCGCCACGCGCCTCCCGTCCGGCGCCCCACCGGTCACGACACCCCGCTCGCCTCCGCCGAGCGGTCACGAACTGTCGCCCGGGAGCCCCGCAGCCGACGGTTCGCGACCACCCGGCACCCCACCCACGGGGTGTCGTGACCGCGCGACGCGGCGGCCCCGCAGCCGCCCCGCGGCCCCCCACGACCGTGGCGGCGACGCTTCGTGACCACCCGGCGCTCCCGGCCGGGCGCGCCCGCCGGCCCTACCCCTTGACGGAGCGCGTCCGGCCGAGGGCGACCTCGCGCCGGGCGCGTTCGAGGGCGAGCGCAGATGCGGCGTCCGGGTCATGTAGCAGTCGTTCGGTCTCGCGCACGTGCTCCCGAACGGCGTCGGTCCCCCGCTCGGCGGCCGAGGCGAGGACGGGTCCGACGGCGTCCTCGCCGAGTCCCACCAGGGCACGGGACAGGCTGAGCCGACGCTCGCGGTCGCCGATGCCGAGCTGCACCGCGAGGGTCCGCGCGAGCGACGCCCGCTCGTCGTCCGGCACCAGTGCGACGGCCGTCCGCCAGGCCGCGCGGAGCACCTCGTCGTCGTGGTCCTCGAGCAGCGGCCGTACCGCGGGCCACGCGTCCGGGTCACCGATCTTCGACAGGGTGTGGAGCGCCTGGCTGCGAGCCTGCGGCTCGGGGCGCTCGAGCTCGGGCAGCACGCGGGCCACGACGTCGTCGGCGGGGTGCCGGGTGAGTGCCCACGTCAGCATGTCGCGGACGAAGAAGTCCGGCTCGACGGCGCACTGCGCGACGAGCACCTCGAGTTCCGCGGGGTCCGGGGTCGTCCCCGCAGCCATCACGGCCTGCAGCCGGGCGGAGGATCGCGGGTCGGCGAGGGCATCGGTGAGCGTGGTCATCCCTCCATCGAAGCCCCTCGCGCCGGGGCCGTGTCAAGCATCGGGGCATAGCGTCGGGAGACGTGCGGTCCGCTCCCACCGCACCTCCGACCACGAAAGGACCTCCGCATGCCCCGCATCGGTACCAGTGACCTGCACGTGTTCCCCCTCGCCCTCGGCGGCAACGTCTTCGGCTGGACGGCGGACGAGTCGACCTCGCACCAGGTCCTCGACGCCTACACCGCGGCCGGTGGCGACTTCATCGACACCGCGGACGTCTACTCGGCCTGGGCGCCGGGCAACTCGGGTGGTGAGTCCGAGCGGGTCATCGGTTCGTGGCTCCGCGCCTCGGGCAAGCGGGACGACGTCGTCATCGCGACGAAGGGCTCGCAGCACCCGGAGTTCCAGGGCCTCGCCGCGGACACCGTCGCCGCCGCTGCCCGTGCCAGCCTCGAGCGCCTCGGCACCGACCGGATCGACCTGTACTACGCGCACTTCGACGACCAGTCGACCCCGCTCGAGGAGACCGTCCGCGCCTTCGACCAGCTCGTGCAGGACGGCCTGGTCCGCTACACCGCGATCTCGAACTACTCGAAGGACCGCGCCGCGGAGTGGATCCGCATCGCAACGGAGAACGGCCTTGCCCAGCCCGTCGCCATCCAGCCGCACTACAACCTGGTCACCCGCCAGCCGTACGAGGCGGAGATCGCGCCGCTCGCGCACGAGCACGGACTCGGCGTCGTGCCGTACTTCTCGCTCGCCGCGGGGTTCCTGACCGGCAAGTACCGCTCGAAGGACGACTTCGCCGGCAAGGACCGCGAGGGCCAGGTGTCCGGGTACTTCACCGACGAGGGGCTCGCCGTCGTGGACGCGCTGTCCTCGATCGCCGACGCGCACGGCTCCGAGATCGCCACCGTCGCACTCGCCTGGTTGCAGGCGCAGCCCGACGTCGTCGCGCCGATCGCGAGCGCCCGGAACACCGAGCAGCTGCCGGCGCTGCTGGCCTCGGCGGAGCTCGAGCTCAACGTCGACGAGCTGCAGACGCTCTCCGACGTGTCGGCGAAGGTGCCCGCGAGCGCCTGACACCCGCGCGCTGTCGAGCGACGCCGGCGGTCGCGGGCGGAAGCAGACGCGGACGCGGACGCGAAACGACGATGTCGCTGTCGTACGACGTCGACATCGTCGTTCCGCGTCGGACCCCCGCCGCCCGACCGACCCACCGCCCGCGCCGACGAGCGACCCGCGCCTACGCCCCCGGCGCCAACGACCCGGTCAGCGGCTGCCCCGACGACCGCGTCACGAAGCACGAGATGAACCGGTCACCCTGGTCCCACGTCGCCTGGTCCGGCGCGTAGGAACCCTGCACCTGCACGTCACCCACGGCAGCGGCGGCCGAGGCGTTCAGCGCCGCGTCGGACTGGCACTGGTCGGCGGCCTGGGTCGCGAGGGCCTCGGTACCCGGGTAGGTGTCGCCCTGGACCGGGAGTCGTGCGGTGAACTGCCCGATGTGCGGCGTCGTGCAGTCCACCACCGTGAAGGTCTGCGACCACGCGTTCGTGAACGGCGACAGGCACTCCCCGCCGGCCAGATCGGTCCACGGGTGCTCGCCGGGCAACGCCGGCGTCGTGGCGAACTGCAGCGTGGCGGCGGGCGCGGCGGCCTCGCTCGACTGCGAGGCCGACGCTGACGGCGCAGCACTCGGTGTCGCCGGCGCCGAAGCGGCCGCCGGCGACTTCGTCGGCACGGCCTGGTCGGCGATGTTGTTGCCGAGGATCCACTTCGACAGCAGGAACACCAGCACGATGAGCACGAGGATCAGCGCGATCGACCCGTAGATCAGCAGCTGCTTGCCGCGCTTGCCCTCGTTCCGCAGCCGCGCGAAGCCCTCGTTGATGAAGTTGTCGCGTTCGCCGGACGGCCGGTCCGGACCGCCGGCAGGCCGTCCGGCCGCAGCGGGCGCGGGGGCAGCAGCAGGAGTGGCAGCAGCAGCCGGCACGGCAGCCGCCGGCATCATCCGCGTCCCGGTGTCCTCGGGGTCGTAGCCGGTGCCACCGAGCTGCCCGACCGCCTCGGTGCCGAAGAGGTCCTTGATGGCGCTCGTGTCGCTGGTCTCGCGGCCGTCCCACTCGGACTGGTCCAGGTCGTCCGGCGCCGCGGCGGGCAGGGACTCCGGCTGCGGACCGGTGTCGTTCCCACGCAGTCCCAGAACGGCGTCGAGGTCCTGCCCCACCGACGGCGGCAGGTGCGCCGGGTACTCCTGTGCACCGGTGGGTTCGACCAGCGGCGGTGCGGCGGTCGGCGGCACGGTCGCGTCGGGCTCGGACCACCAGGGGGTCCCGGCCGCCGGCATCGCGGTGGTCGGGGTATCGGCCTGGAGGCCCTCGGTCGCGTCCGGCACGTCGTCTCCGGCGGGCCGACGGGGTGCGTCCACTGCCTCGGTCGCCTCCGACGGAGCACCAGCGGCAGCGGCATCGGCATCGGCATCCGGCACGGCAGCCGGAGCAGCCGTGTCCGACACGGGCGCTGCCGGGACCGCCGGGGGCACCACCGGCGGCACGGGGACCGCCGGCGGCACCGGGTAGGTCCGCGGTGCCTGCGGCAGCCCGGAGGCCGGAGTGTCGACCTCGCCGGCGACGACCTCGTCCTCGTCGTCGAGCTCGTCGGCGAGCGACCAGGACCCGGCGGACAGTGCGGTGGTGTCGAACGAGTCGGTGGTCAGCGTCGCCGGGACCTCGCCGGGCTCGTCGTCACCGATCGCCCAGTCGAACGGCCGGTCGTGCGCGCCGGTCTGCGTGGGGACCGGCCCGGTGCTGGTGATGCGCAGCAGGTCGGTGAAGGTCGGTGGTTCCTCGGTCGGCGGCAGCACGTTCTCGACGCCGAGGGGCTGCGGTGCAGCCGGAGCAGCGGGCGGCACGGACTCCGGGTGGTTCCCGGTCGCGCGGCCGAGCCAGTCGACGTCGGCACGACCTTCACCGAACGGGTCGACGCGGCGACGCTCGTCCTCGATGGCCTTCGACGCGGCGGCACGTTCGTCCCGGTGGGTCTGCGCGGTCGGCAGCACGATCGACGACGGGTGCGGCGCGGCGGATTCCGGCGGGGCGTCGGCGGCGGCGGGGATCCGGTCGTGCAGTGTGGAGCGTTCGTGCTCGACGACGGCGTCGGGGTTCTCGGAGGGTGCGAGCAACTCGGGCGGCATCGAGATGGCCTGCGTCGCGCCGTCGTCGAGCGCCGGAGCAGCAGGCTCAGGCGCCGCAGGAGCAGCCGCAGCCGCAGCCGCAGCCGCAGCCTCGGCCTCGGCCTCGGCCTCAGCAGGCTCCGCCTCGCCCTCGGCCACGAAGGGCTCCGGCAGCGGCGCGCCCGTCTCGCGGGCGGTGCGCTCGGCCTCGCGGCGCTCCCGTCGCGACGGCCAGTCCTCCTCGCCGCGCGGAGCGCCGAAGATGTCCGCAGCGCTGCGGAGACCGTGGAACGGAGCGTCCGAGCCGGACGCACGCCGAGCCTCCAGGCCGTCGTCCCCGTCTGCCGGGCCGGCGGTGCCGTCGGGTTCGCGTGCGTCGTCCGGACGCTCCTCGGTCACGCGGTCAGCCCCAGATCAGCCAACCCGATGGCCGCGAAGTACGGGTAGCCGGCCGCCTCGATCGTCTCCTTGGCACCGGTGTCCCGGTCGACGACCACCGCGACGGCGGCGACGATCGCGCCCTCGCGCTCGAGCGCCTCGGCCGCCTTGAGCGGCGAGCCGCCGGTGGTGGAGGTGTCCTCGAGCACGACGACGCGCTTGCCCTTGAGGTCCGGCCCCTCGACCTGCTTGCCGCGGCCGTGGTCCTTCGGCTCCTTGCGGACGACGAAGGCGTCGTAGGTCAGCCCCTGGGCGGCGGCCTGGTGCAGGACGGCGCTGGCGATGGGGTCGGCGCCCATGGTGAGGCCGCCGACGGCGGAGACGTCCGGCACCTGCTGCACGAGCTCGGTCATGACCTGCCCGATCAGCGGCGCGACGCGGTGGTCCAGGCTGACCTTCCGCAGGTCGATGTAGTACGTCGCCTTCTTCCCGCTGGTCAGGGTGAAGTCGCCGTGGAACACCGCTTCGGAGGAGATGTACTGGATCAACTGTTCGCGCGCGTCGGTCACAGCCCACAAGGGTAGTCGGTCGGACCCGCAACGCGCTCCCCCAGCCTGTGGGCCGCGGGGTGCCGGCACCGAGGCGGCCTCGGTACGCTCCGGGGCATGTCCCGAGCACCGCGCCGCCCCGCCGTGGAGCCGGCTCCGTCCGGCGACCGGCGGCCCGGCGAGGTGGCCGTCACGATCGGACGGGAGGCCCTGGGCGGCCTGGTCGCGCTGGCCCTGGCCGTCGTCGCCCTGCGCCACGTCATCGCGACGGAGCGGGTGGCGTTGCTCTGGTACGACGGCGACTCGGTGCTGCTGCCGCTCGTCCAGCGCTCGCTGCAGGCCGGCCAGCCGTTCGAGTGGGCCATGTCGCCCGCGCTGTTCTTCTTCCCCGAGCTGCCCGTGTACCTGTTCTGCTCGCTGGTGACCGCCACGCCGCAGCAGGCCCTGGCGCTGAACGGGGTGCTCGTGCTCCTCGCCGTCTACGCCCTGGTGCGGGCGGCCGCGAACGAGCTGATGCCGTCCGCCGGGCGCCCCGCCCGGATCGCGGTGTCGGCCGGGGCGCTCGGTCTGGTCACGCTGCTGGTGCTGACCGAGTCGTCGGCGACGGCCACGTCGCTCGAGCTGGCGTCCCTGCTGCTCACCACGACCTACTACTACGGCGCCGTGCTGGCGATGCTCGGCACCGCGGTGCTCGTGCTGCGGGCGGTGCGCCTCGGCCGGGCGTCGGTGCCACTGCTCGTGGTGCTCGGACTCGTCGCCGCGTGCACGACCGCGTCGAACCCGCTGTACGTGCCGTGGTCAGCGGCCCCGGTGGTCGTCACCCTCGGGCTCCTCGTGCTGGCGCGGCGGGTGCCGTGGCGTCCGGCCGCGCTGCTCGCCGGTGCCGTCACGGTCGGATCTGTCGTCGGGTACTTGGTGCGGATCCCGCTCCGGCCGTTCGTCTCCCTCGACCCGGCGACGTACGTGCAGCCGTCGCGGGCCGGGGAGACCCTGCGGTTCTTCGCGGCGCTGACCGACGACCGGGCGGGCACGGCACCGGGTGACCTCGGGCTCCTGCTGCTGTTCGCCGGGGTGCTCGTCACCGTCGGGGGCACGGTCTGGGCCTGGCGGGTCCGCACCGCACGCACCGTGCTGGTCGCGACCCTGCTGCCCCTGGTGACCGTCGTCGCCGTGTCCGTCGGGGTCGTCGTCGCCGGGTCCGAGACCCCGCGCTACCTGCAGCCGATCGTGACCGCACCGCTGCTCGCGCTCGTCGCCGTGGCCGAGCTCACCCGCACCGCGGTCCGCCGCACCCGCGTGCACCGCCCGCACCGCGGGGTCCGGGCCGGGGTGGCGGTCGCGATGGCCGCCGTGCTCGCGACCGGGATCGCCGTGGCCCCGGGTACCGCCCACGCCGTGGCGACCGCGCGGTACCCGGCGGCGGCGTGCCTGGACCGCTGGGCCGACGGGCGCCAGGTCACCGGCGTCGGGCAGTTCTGGACCGTCCGGCCCCTCGCCACCTACGCATCGAGGAACGTCGGGCTGCTGCAGGTCCGGGACACCTTCGAGACGTACCCCTGGCTCGTCGACCTCGGGGCCTACCGCGACGCCGACCCGAGCTTCGTGGTGGTCGGGTCGCACGACCTCTGGACCACCGCGGTCGAGGACTCCCTCGGGCCCCCGGCGACGATCACCCACTGCACCGGGTTCGACGTCTACGACTACGCCGGCACCGCGGGGCAGGCCATCCTGCGGCGCGACGTCGTCGGGAGCGCCGACGTCATCCGACGCGACCGCGGCTTCTGATGCACTGCTGAAGTTGTCCACAGCGGCGCGTTGCCGTCCGATGCTCGCTGTACGGATGTATAGGCTCGTGCTCGATGTCTCGCCCCACCAGCCCCCGCGCCCACCGTGTCCCCGTGCGCCTGCGCCTCGCCGTCACCGGTCTGGCGCTCGCGGGCCTCGTCGGCACGGTCATCGCCGACGCTCCGGCCGCGCAGGCGGTGACCTACCCCACGTGGGACGAAGTGGAGTCCGCCCGCGGCAAGGAATCCGCGAAGCAGGGGCAGATCACCGAGATCCGGGGCATCATCAGCGAGCTCGACGCCAAAGTCGACGCCGCCGAGGCCAAGGCCAAGAAGCTCGGTGACGTGTTCTACAAGGCGCAGCGCAAGGCCCAGACCGCGGCCGAGAAGGAACAGCAGCTCCGCGCCGACGCGAAGGAGCACGCGAAGGTCGCCGACCAGAGCGCCGCGCAGGCCGGGCAGTTCGCCGCGCAGATGTCCCGCTCCGGGGGCGCCGACGTCACCACCTCGGTGATCACCCAGGGCGAAGACGCCAGTGATCTGCTGTACAACCTCGGTGCGCTGAGCAAGCTCTCCGAACAGGCCGAGCGTGTCCAGGCCGCCGCGAGCGCCGATGCCGCCGTCGCCAGCTCGCTCGAGGCGCAGGCCGACCGCGCCGCCGAAGCGCTGGGCGACCTCGCTGCCGAGGCCGAAGACCGAATGCAGGAAGCCCAGGCGGCATCCGACGCCGTGCAGGCCGCCTACGACGAGCAGCAGTCGAACAAGGCCCGACTCGACGCCCAGCTCGCGACCCTGACCTCCGGCCGCGTCCGGACCGAAGCCGAGTTCGCCAAGGGTGAGCGCATCCGCAAGGCGGCGGAGGAGAAGGCTGCGCGCGAAGCGGCACAGCGCGCGGCCGCAGCGGCGGCGGCAGCAGCGGCAGCCGCGAACTCCGGCGGGGGCTCGTCGTCGGGTGGCGGCTCGACCGGGAGCAGCGGCTCGGGCGGCGGCGGTTCCGTCGGCGCGGGCTCCGGGACCGGCTGGGTCCGCCCGGCCAGCGGCTACGTCATCAGCCCCTACGGGTACCGCGTGCACCCGATCACCGGCGTCGTCACCATGCACGAGGGCACCGACCTGGCGAGCGGCTGCTCCACGCCCATCGTCGCGGCCTCGGCCGGCACCGTCGACTACGTCGGCTGGTACGGCGGGTACGGCAACTACGTCCGGATCAGCCACGGCAACGGCGTGCAGACCGCCTACGGGCACATCGTCAACGGTGGCTTCCGGGTCGCCCAGGGCCAGCGAGTCGCGGCGGGACAGCTCATCGCGCTCGTCGGCTCCACCGGGGCGTCGACCGGCTGCCACAGCCACGTCGAGGTGCACATCAACGGCGCCACCACCGACCCGGTGCCCTTCATGGGTGCACGCGGAGTTGCCTTCTAGCCAGCCCGCTCACCAGACCGCCGCCCACTCCCAGTGGGCGGCGGTTTGTTGTTTCCCACAAGTGCATCGTTGTCATTTCGTACTGCACCGCTGAAATGCTACGTTTCCCCCATCGACCAGTTCGGATGGTGGGGGGACGATGGGGATCGAGTTCGACGACGCAGCCGCGTCGCGGTTGGCCGACTGCGCAGCCGAGGTGGCGCTCTCGCTGCGTGCCAGCGCCCAACCACGACGGCACAGCGCCGAGGCCGCACTGCACGACTTCGACGGCGCCTACTCGCGGCTGTTCGAGGCCGCTCGGGTGACGGAGTCACGAGACCGAACCCGGTTGGCGACGGCGCTCGATTCCCTGGTCGAACAGGTTCGGACCGCGCAGCGGCAGGCGGACACCGAACGCGAGCGGTTGGCGGACGTCGCCGCGTGGCGGCAGCGCGAAGCCGACCGTGACCTGGTGCGCGCCGGTGGCGGGCTCCCGCTGCAACCCGTGCTCGACTGGAGCAGCTCGGTGTTCGACCCTGAACCATCGGGCAGGCCGCAGCGACCTTCTCCGGTGTCCGCGGTGTTCAGCGCGCGCTCCCGGCAGCGCACCGGTGGCCGGTCCGGAGGACGGAGCGGGGCAGATCCCGCTCGGCTGCGGAAGTTCGCTGCCGTGGCCCGGGTGCAGGACTCCTCGACGGAGCAGGATCTCGTGCGGGTGCGCAACGCGTGGACTGTGTTCCGCAACCGTTGCAGCTGGGTCCCGGTCGACGGGGCGTCCTTGCCAGGTGGTTTCGCGGACTACCTTGCCGAGAACGCCGACGACACTTCGTGGATCGATCGGATCGCGAGCGCGTTCAGCGCCGCTGGCGGCGGAGCCCTCGCGAACGCTGCGCTCGACGTCGCCGGCACCTCCAAACTTCCACTCGGGCTGCAGCGGCTGCTCGATCCGTCCCTGACCACGGCTGAGGTCGCAGCGGCCTGGGCCGCGCTCGGGTTCACCGACGCCGACGTCCGGGCGTTGCCCCTGGCCACGCAGCTGCAGTTCGCAGGACTCGACGGCGTCCCGGCAGCGCAGCGCAACATCGCGTCCCGGGCCGTCCTCTCGGCCGCGGTACGGGACCCGGAGCGGCTGTACCGGCTGATGGGGCTGCCCTACACCTACGGGGCGGTCAGTCTCGGCGAGTTCCGGAAGCAGGTCATTGCGCTTCGGGACGGACTGAAGCACGCCGATCGGCTGGCGGCAGATGTTCGAGCCCCCTCGAGCGCCGTCGCACAGCTCGTCGGGTTCGGCGTCTCGAACGGGGCGCTCGTCGCAGCCGTCGCGCTCGGCGACCTGGACACGGCGTCCAACGTGACCGTCAACGTGCCCGGTGCGATGACCACCCTCGACAGCATGGATGAAAAGGTCCGTGCTGCCAATGAGCTGCTCCTCTCAGCCTCCCGCAAGGGATCGGTAGCCGATTCTTTCTCGATAGTGTCGTGGATCGGTTACCGCGCGCCGGGGGTCATCGAGGTCCCGGGTCAGGACCGCGCGCACGCGGGCGGAGCGAACCTCGCGTCGTTCCTCGATGGCATCCACGACAGCCGCAGCACCGCACCACAGTCCGTGACCGTCCTCGGACACTCCTACGGCTCCACCACCGCGGCCGAGGCACTGGCGCAGACCCGGCACCGCGTCGACTCGTTCGTCACCTACGGCTCGGTCGGGTTCGCCGACACCGCGACGCCCGAGCACCTCAATGTGCGCCGTGTCTACGCCACCGAAGGTGCGGAGGACCACACCGCGAGATTCGGGAGGATCGGGCGCACCGATCCTCGCGACCTGCCCGAGGTCGACACGTTCAGTGCCGAGGCCGGTGCCGGTGGCAAAGCCGTCACCGGTCACGACATGAACCCGGACAGCGGCGTCGGCTACCTTTCCCGCGACGCCACGTCGCAGCAGACCATCGCCAAGATCATCGCGACAGGGAAGCCATGATGAAGACCATGCAATCGACGCTCCGCACCATCACGACGGCAGTCCTGACCCTGGGACTGCTGACCGGGTGCGCAGCAGGAGGAACCGAGATGCCCACGGACGCAGCTGGCCAGACCCAGGACAACGTCGCGGAGATGTCTCTCCACCAGGAGTACGACGCTTACCGCGACCACTACGAACACATGCAGCGGCTCCTGGAAGCCGCGCAACTCCAGGTCCACGAAGGCGAATGGGAGTGGAGTGGCGGCGACCGTGTCCCGTTGATCGGCGGCGACGGCGTCGCAGCTCTGCCCGGGTCCGACACGAAGAACAGTTACGACATGCGCAGTGGACGGCTCTGGTCCCCGCCCGGCGCGACCGGCCAGGAGCGCGACCTGCAACCGATGATCGACTACTTCACGGACCAGGGGTGGGCCATCGAGCAACGCGACATCACCGGCGACCACGAGGTCTGGGGGTTCACCGGGGACGGCTGGCAGCTCATCTACACAGCGCAGACGAACGGGAGGTACTCACTCGAGATCTACAGCGAACCTTTCTGGACCAACGATGCAGATGCACTCTCCGAGGCAGTCGGAGGACGAAACGACGCGGCCTACCCCGATCGCTCCCTCCCGGGCGTCTACCCCGCGTTCCCGTCCTGGGAATCTCCGATCGTCAGCCCACCCAAGATCTGATGCTCCGCACCATCACGACGGCAGCTCTGGCCCTTGGACTGCTGGCGGGATGCGCGGTCGGAGGAGACCAGATGCCCACCGACGCAGCCGGCCTCACCCAGCACGAGGTCGCCGAGATGTCCCTGCACCAAGAGTTCGACGCCTACCGCGACCACTACGAACACATGCAGCAACTCCTGCGGGACGCACAACTCCAGGTCCACGACGGCGAATGGGAATGGGACAGTGGCGACGACATCCCACAGATCGGCGGCGACGGCGTTGCCCCGTTACCGGGTTCGGACACGAAGAACAGCTACGACATGCGGAGCGGGCGGCTCTGGTCCCCGCCTGGCACCACCGGCCAACAGCGGGACCTCCAACCGATGATCGACTACTTCACCGAGCAGGGCTGGGACATCGAGCAACGCACGGTCACCGGCGACCACGAGGTCTGGGCCACCACCGGCGACGGCTGGCAGATCATCTACTCGGCGCAGACGAACGGCCGGTACACGCTCGAGGTCTACAGCGAACCCTTCTGGACCAACGACGCACACAAGCTCCGGCGAGCGGTGGCAGGACGCTCCCAGGCCGACTTCCCTGATCGGTCTCTCCCCGGCATCTACCCGGACTTCCCCCAATGGGACGACCCCATCATCAACCAGCCGAAGATCTGATCGGATCGAGCACCACGACGGCTCCGCTTCAGCTCGTCGCAGGTCCCACGTCGTCCACGTCGATGTTCCACAGCGCCCGGTACCACGCCGTCCGCTCCTGGTCGTCCGGCAGCCCGTACGCCCGGTGGAACAGCGGCTCCCACCCGGGTCCGTAGTTCCATCCGAGGGCCATCGTCGCCACCGCGATGTCGGCCCATCGGTCGGCGACGCCCGTCGCGTCCAGGTCGACGTGCCCGCTCCACCGCCGATCCGCACCGATGAGCGTGTTCGGGGTGCACGGGTCACCGTGACAGACGACGGTCCGGTCGGCCGGCGGCTCCGGACCGAGACCGCCCGGGCCGCGGCCGGCGTCGGCGTCGACGTCGACGACCGCCGAACGCGCGCGATCGAGCCGGTCCGCGGTCGCCCACGTGAACGGGCAGTCGTCGACGGGCAACGTGTCGTGCAGCGCACGCAGCCCCTCGCCCACCGCGACCACCGCGGTCCGGGGTTCGTCGTGCCAGCGCGGGTCGACGGCGCTCCACCCGGGCACGGCGCGGGTGTGCAGCCAGACGCCGTCGTCGTCGGTGCCGTGGTCGAGCACCTCGGGCACCTGGGCGTACCGGGATGCCCAGGTCAGCCGTTCCGCCTCACCGCCGATCCACGAACCGTAGGCGTGCGGCAGGACCTTCACGAACTCCTCGGCCTGCGCATCCGGTCCGATGCGGAACGTCGTCCCGCCGATCTGGTTGTGCCAGACGAGCGCGAACTCACGCCCTCGCGCGACCTCGGTGACGATGCGCGGCACCGGGACCGTCTCGCCCGGCCGGGGCAGTCCACCGATCGAGCGCACCACGGTGATGGTCAGTGCACGCGGTCCGGGCGGGCGGACCCCGACCCACCGCGGGCGATCTCGAGCAGCACGGGCAGGCGTTCGCCGAGCAGGGCGTCCAGGTCGGCGACGACGGCCTCGACCCGTTCGGTGATCTCGCGCGGCGCGGCCCCCCGGCGCGGACGGACCCGCACCCGGATCGCGCGGCCTCCGCGGACCCGGTAGACGTCGACGGCGAGCGACCCGACCTGCGGCATGTCGCCGATGGCCGAGGAGAGCGCGTGCTGCACGGCGGTGGACTCGATGCGCACCGAGCCGGCGACGCCGTCCGCCGAACCGTCGCTGTCCACGACGGTGCCCTCGCGGCCACCGCCGAGGGTCGTCAGCACGACGAGGGCGAGCACGCCGAGCACGACGCCACCGCCGAGCACGCAGGTCCACGCGAACACCGAGTCGTCACGCGATGCCCGGGTGCCGAGTCCGGCGAGGGCATCGCCGACCGTGACCCACCACGAGGCGACGACGGGCAGCCCCTGGGCGGTCTGCACCAGGATCGCCGCCACACCGGCGACGAGCAGGACGAGCCCGAGCACGACGAGCGCCGTCCGGCCGAGCCCACGGTTCGTGGCGTTCATCCGTCCACCCGCCCGGTCGGCTGCACCCGGACCCGCGCGGCCAGCGGCGGCTGCGCGTCGATCGCGGCGAACTCCCGCTCGACGGCCTCGGTCGCGGCGACCGCGGGGACGTCCACGCCGGCTGCAGGCCGGAGCACGACGTCGACCGTGCGGCGGCCGACGGTGCCCACGGCGGCGTCGGCGCCCAGACGGGTCGCGGAACGGGCGGCGCGGGCCGCGGCGGAGGCCAGGACCTCGTCGTCGACGACGACTGCGAGCCGGTCGGACGACATCACGTGCCGTGGACGGCGCTGGGGCAGGACCCCCTGCAGCAGCAGGACGAGTCCGATCAGGGCCACGATGGCGCCGATGCCGATCACGACGGTGGTCTCGAGGCCGTCCGGGGCCGCGAGCGCGGCGTCGACCACGGCACGGGGGTCGACACCCAGGACGTTCTGGTCGAGCAGGACGAGCGCACCGGCGAAGACCGCGGCGGCGGCGAGCACCAGGGCGATGAGCATCGCGACGACGACTGCGGCGGAGCGGGAGACGTGGGTCTCGCGGCGCAGCAGGCGACGGTAGGTGGCGCGGTGGTCGTCCTGCGAGGGGCCGGCGGGGACGACCGGCTCGGCGCTCCCGACGGCGGGGGCGGCGGTCACCGGACCCTCCGCGGGGTGTCCACGACCGACGAGGCGAAGGTCACGGTCACGCGGGCGACCTGTCGGCCGGTGATGGTCCGGAAGCGCTCGGCGATCGTGCCGCGAGCCCGGTGCGCCGTGGCGACGACCGGTTCGTCGGGAAGTGCGTGCGAGCCCAGCACCGGCAGGACGAGCGGGGCGGTGATCTCGACCGCCAGTGCGCCGCGACCGTCGTCGGCGACCCGGGCACGGACCTCCCGGAAGGCGACACGCAGTGCTTCGGCGGCGACCGCCTGGGCGGTGTGCACCAGCGCCGACGTGCCGATGCGGTCGGAGCCGCGGAGCCGGACGCCGCTGTCGCCGGTCGTGGCGACGGCGGCGTCGCTCACGACGAGCTCCGGCGTCCGCGCAGCACGTCGAGCAGGCGGCGGAAGTCGACGTCGCCCGTGACGATGCGGGCGACCAGGGCGCCGACCGCCATGCAGACGGCGACGACCACGAACGCCCAGAACCCGAGCGTCACGGCGACGATCGCGAGCAGGGCGCCCGTGCCCATCCCGACGACGGTGGCGTTCACCGGACTCGACCGTCCCGGGTGTCGAGCTCGTCCGCGACGCCGTTGAGCGCCGGGATGTTCACGTCGTTGATGGCGATGTTGACCTCGGTGACCTCGAGGCCGACGAGTTCGGTGACGGCGTTCGTCACGGCGGCGCGGACCGCGGAGGCGACCTCCATCATCGGCGTCGGATAGTCGACGACGATGGTCAGGTCGACCGCGACCTGGGTCTCACCGACCTCGACGCGGACGCCCTGGCCGAGCGCGCTCGAGCCGATGGCGTCGCGGATGGCACCGAACGCTCGCGAGGCGTTGCCGCCGAGCGCGAAGACACCGGGGACGTCGCGGGCGGCGATGCCCGCGACCTTCGCGACGACCGTGTCGTCGATGATGGTCCTGCCCTTGGCGGTGACCTGCGTCGTGGTGGTGCCGGCGGGCTGGGTGCTCCCGGCCCCGGTGCCGAGCGTGGCCCCGGTCGTGGTCCCGTCGACGCGGTTCGTCGTCGATGCCATTGCTGCCTCCGTGCGATCGATTGCTGGCCTCCAGCGAACACCATCGTGCCGCACGCCGCACAGGCGGCGCACGCGCCGACCTCGTCGTCAGTCGGCACCGGTAGGTTCTTGTTCCATGCGCGTCGCGACCTGGAACGTGAACTCCGTCCGCACCCGAGTGGGTCGGATCGTCGACTGGCTGGTGCGTGAGGACGTCGACGTCCTCGGCATGCAGGAGATCAAGTGCAAGCCGGAGCAGTTCCCGGTCGAGCAGTTCGAGGCCGCGGGGTACCACGTCGAGGCGCACGGTCTGAACCAGTGGAACGGCGTCGCGTTCGCCAGCCGGCTGCCGATGGAGGACGTCACCCGCGACTTCCCCGGCCAGCCCGGGTTCCTGAAGGGCCACGAGGGGCCGGACCTGCCGGTCGAGGCCCGCGCGATCGGCGTCACGGTCGACGGCGTGCGGCTCTGGAGCCTCTACGTGCCGAACGGCCGCGAGCTCGGCGACCCGCACTACACGTACAAGCTCGACTGGCTCGCCCAGCTTGCCGACCGCACCTCGGAGTGGATCCAGGCGTCGCCGGAGACCCCGCTCGCACTGATGGGCGACTGGAACGTCGCACCGCTCGACCAGGACGTCTGGGACATGCGGGTCTTCGAGGGGTCGACCCACGTCAGCGACCCCGAGCGGGCCGCGTTCCGCGAGTTCGAGGCGCGGGGTCTGCAGGACGTCGTCCGCCCGATCCTGCCCGACGGCTACACCTACTGGGACTACAAACAGCTGCGGTTCCCGCGCAACGAGGGCATGCGCATCGACTTCGTCCTCGGTTCGCAGGCCTTCGCGGACGTCGTCACCGACGCCTCGATCCACCGGAACGAGCGCAAGGGCGACGCCCCGAGCGACCACGTGCCCGTGGTGGTCGACCTCGACCTGGACACGTCGCTCGACGACGACCGGCCGATGATCTTCTGATCGGAGTCGGGTCACCCGGCCCGGAGCGACGACGCACGTCCGGCTCTGTTACGCCCGGCGTCCGCCGTGATTGAGCCGTCCGTCACGCCGACGTAGGTTTCCTGCACCGAACCCCTTCGAGAGCAGGTGAAGCCATGTCCCGCACGACGATCCTTCCCATCCAGCGCCTCATGGCGACCGCGGCCCCCGGTGCGTGGCGCGACGGCATCGTCGTCGAGACCCGCGCAGCCGACGCCGTGGTGCTGTTCCTCGACGGGAGCATCACGCAGCTGCGGGTGGCGGACGCCGACGGCGTCCTGTCGGTCGGCGAGCCGGTCGCCCACCACCCGGTCGCAGAGATCCTCAGCGCCGGCGGTCGACAGACCACCGCACGCGTCGCGTAGCGCAAGCGGAGCGGTTCAGGCGGAGCGGTTCAGGCCGCCATCGAGTCGAGCATCGCCTGGCACTTCGACACCATCTCGTCGCAGGCCATGGCGCAGTACCGGCACGACTCGTCCATGTCCTGGTGCTGGCGGCACTCGGCGGCACATGCGGTGCCCATCGCGACGACGGCCATGAGCATCGCCTGCATCGCCGCGGTGTCCATCCCCATCGGACGCATCATCATCCGCATGCCGGTGTCGGCGAGCATCGCGGTGTTCGAGCACATCGCGGCGCAGGTCGCCATCTCGCCGCCCATCCGCATGTCGGCCGCGGAGCACATCGTCGCCGCCATCGACGCGGCGTTCATCGCCATCATCGTGTCCTGCATCATGTCCATGTCCATCTCCATGGGCATGTCCGTCATCGACAGGTTCTTCATCATCGCCATCGTGTCCATCGCCGGTCTCCTCGTCGTGGTCATCGGTCACGGAGCGGTCCGCCCCGCGTGCCCGCCAGGGTACGCGCGTGCTGTCCGCGCTTCGTGAGCAGAACGGGTCGGGTCGGCGGACGCGACCCGACCTCTGCTGCTCACCATCCGCGGTGGTTGCCACCACGGCCGGACGGGAGGCCCGGTGCGGCCCCGCCACGGGCCTCCCGTCCGCCGCGTCGCGCGTCCACGGCGCGCTACGGGTGCAGCAGGGCGGCGATCGCGACGAGCACGGGCACCGAGCCGAGCGTCGAGATGAGCACGACGTCGCGCGCCACCGGGACCGCTGCCCCGTACCGCTGCGCGTAGTTGAAGACGTTCTGCGCCGCCGGCAGGGCGCCGAGGGTGGTGAGCACGAAGACCTCCTGGTCACCGAGCCCGAACACGAAGCGTGCGAACACGAACGCCACGGCCGGCATCACCACGAGCTTGATCGACGACGCGACGATGACGTCGGTGCGGATCGCCGGGTCCCGCAGCGGGGTCGCACCGTGCAGGCTCATCCCGAACGACAGCAGCACGACGGGCACCGCGGCCGCGCCGACGAGCGAGAACGGCTCGAGCACCGGGTCGGGCAGCGTGATCCCCGTCGCCGAGCACACGAGCCCGACGAGCGAGGCGATGATGATCGGGTTCCGGAACGGCCCCGCGATCCGCCGACCCCACCCGCCTCCGCCCGCGGTCGCAGCGTCCAGGATCGTCAGCGCGATCGGGGCCATCACGACGAGCTGCAGCAGGATCACGGGCACGACCGCGGTCGCCTGGCCGAGCACGTACACGGCCACCGGCAGTCCGATGTTGTTCGCGTTGACGTAGCTGGACGCCAAGGCGCCGACGGTGGTCGTGGTGACGGGGCGGCGCAGCACGAGACGGAACACGGCGGCGGCACCGAGGGCGACCACGGCGGCACTCAGCAGCGAGACCCAGAGCATCGACGACAGCAGCGACGCGATGTCGGCGGTCGCGATGGTGTGGAACAGCAGGCACGGCATCAGCACGAAGAACGCGAGCCGACTCATCACGAACTGCGCGTGCGGGCCCAGCAGACCGATGCGTCCGACGACGTACCCACCGGCGATGATCGCGCCGATGATCGCGAAGCCGGTCAACACGCCACCCATCCCGTCCATCCTGGCACCTGCCGGCGGTGATGTGACGTCACTCAGGTCGGAAATGCGTACGCATCGAATACCGTTGAGCGCATCATGACCTCGACGAACGCCGACACCCTCACCCGGTCCACCGACTCCAGCCAGCCGCTCGTGCCGCTGCTCGAGGAACGCTGGAGCCCCCGCTCCTACGACGAGACCGCGACGATCTCGGACGACCAGCTCGACGCCGTCCTCGAGGCCGCTCGCTGGGCCCCCTCGGCCATGAACTTCCAGCCCCGCCGCTTCATCGCCGGCCGCCGTGGCACCGAGACCTTCCGGAAGATCAACGAGAACCTGCTCGGCTTCAACGCCGCCTGGGCCTTCCGCGCCAGCGCCCTCGTCGTCGGCGTGCTCGAGACCGTGACCGCCGACGGTGAGGAGCGCCCGTTCGCGCAGTACGACCTCGGCCAGTCGCTCGCCGCCCTGACCGTGCAGGCGCACGCCGAGGGGCTGCACATGCACCAGATGGCGGGCATCGACGCCGCCGGGCTCCGCGCCGCGTTCGACCTGCCCGAGCGGTTCCTGCCGTACACGGTCACGGCCGTCGGCACCGTCGCGCACCCGTCGCAGCTCGACGACAAGGCCGCCGAGCGCGAGGTCGCCCCCCGCACCCGCATCCCCCTCGACGAGGTCGTCCTCGTCAAGGAGTGAGCACCGGCGGCACCGCCGCCCGCGATCGCCACGACGGCCGCGTCCCTGCGGGGGCGCGGCCGTCGGCGTACCATGACGTGACATGGATCAGCACCAGGACGACGCCCCGCCGGAGATGAACTTCTACACCCGGAAGTGGGTGCGACCCGAGGACCTCAACGCCAACGGCACCCTGTTCGGCGGCAGCCTGCTCCGCTGGATCGACGAGGAAGCCGCGGTCTACGCGATCATCCAGCTCGGCAACGGCAAGGTCGTCACGAAGTACATGTCGGAGATCAACTTCCTGTCCTCGGCCAAGGAGGGCGACATCGTCGAGATCGGCCTCGTCGCCACCCGGTTCGGCCGGACGTCGCTGACCATGCGGGCCGAGGCGCGCAACCTCTTCACGCACCGCAGCATCCTGACGATCGACGAGGTCGTCTTCGTGAACCTCGACGAGGACGGCAACCCCGCCCCGCACGGCTACACGGACATCACCTACGCCCGCGACCGGGTCCCCGCCACGCACCGCGCGTGACCCCGCAGACATCGCGCAGCACCCGGGCACCCGGGTGGTCGTACCCTGCGGGTGGTCGGCGGGCTCTGGCAGGATCGGTGGCATGACCACGCCCCGCCTCGTCGCCTTCGACCTGGACGACACGCTCGCCCCGTCGAAGTCCTCCCTCGACCCCCGCATGCTCGAGACCTTCGCGTCCCTGCTCGAGGTCGTGCCGGTCGCGGTCATCTCCGGCGGCAACTTCACCCAGTTCGAGCAGCAGCTGGTCACCCCGCTCCGGCAGCGTGACGGCCTGACGCTCGACGCCCTGCACCTCCTGCCGACCTGCGGCACCCGGTACTACCGCTGGGAGGACCAGGATTGGGCACTGCAGTACGCCGAGGACCTCACCGACGAGCAGAAGGACCGCGCCCTCGCCGCGGTCGAGGCCCGTGCGAAGGAAGCCGGGTACTGGGAGTCCGAGACCTGGGGCGCCATCCTCGAGGACCGCGGGTCGCAGATCACGTTCTCCGCTCTCGGTCAGTCGGCCCCGGTGGACGTCAAGAAGCAGTGGGACCCGACCGGCGAGAAGAAGGACCACCTGCGCCGTCTGGTGCAGCAGGACCTGCCCGACCTCGAGGTCCGCTCGGGCGGCTCCACGAGCATCGACATCACCCGCAAGGGCATCGACAAGGCCTACGGCATGCAGCGTCTCGCCGAGATCACCGGCATCGCGCTCGACGACATGCTCTTCGTGGGCGACCGGCTCGACCCCGAGGGCAACGACTACCCGGTCAAGGCGCTCGGCGTCCCCTGCCACGCGGTCGAGGGCTGGGAGGACACCGACGCGTTCCTGACGGAGCTCATCCCCACCCTGCGCTGAGCGCGCGGCGGACGGGAGGCCCGTGGCGGGCCCGCACCGCGCCTCCTGTCCGTCCGCGGTCGCGTCCAGAGCCGCGAACGCGACCGATGCAGCCGGGCGATCAGCCCAGACTGCGGACGGCCTCGACGAACGCACGGATCTTCGCGGGGTCCTTGACGCCGCGCTCGGACTCGACGCCGCTCGACACGTCGACGCCGTCGGGATCGAGCGCCTCGACCGCGGCGACCACGTTGGCCGGGGTCAGCCCACCGGCGAGGATCCAGGCCTCGTCCACGCCGTCGATCGTGGCCGGGTCGACGAGCCGCCCGCTGCCGGGCACGGCGGCGTCGAGCAGCAGCAGGTCGTGGTCGAACGCGGCGCGCTGTTCGGGCGTCTCGCGCAGGTAGTCCTCGGCCGCGATGGCGCGGATGGTGAAGAAGCCGGCGTCGCGCGCGCGGGCGAAGTCGGACGCCGACTCGCCACCGTGCAGCTGCAGGGTGGTGAGCCCGACCTCGGAGGCGATGCCCACGATCTCGTCGATCTTCTGGTCACGGAAGACCCCGACGGCGTCGATGCCGTCCGGCACCCGCTCGACCAGTTCCTTCGCCAGGTCGGCGGTGACGGTCCGGGGGCTGCCCGCCGCGAAGACGAACCCGACGGCGTCGGCACCCGCGTCGATGGCGGCGTCCACGGTGTCGGGCGTCGACAGGCCACAGATCTTGATCCAGCGCTGGTCGGTCATGCTGTCCATCCTGCCAGGGCGCTCCGGTGCTCGGAGCACGGCGCCGCCGAGCGGGTCAGTGCAGGGCACCCGCGACGTAGGCGGCCACGCAGGCCGCGGTGACGCCGAAGGCCGCGAAGGACCCGACCAGGACGTTCCGCCGACGCCAGCGACGCACCGCGGAGAACGTGCCGCGCTTGGCGTGCCGGTGCGCGGCGCGGTGCATGCGGTGGTCGCGCTGGTGCTTCACGCGTTCCGGGCCGAGCGGCACCGGGCCGGTGATCTGGGTGGACCCGCCGCGCAGCGCGTTGGCGATGGCGACCGCCGTGGGCCGGCGCTCCGGGTCGCGGGCGGTCATCCGGCTGAGCAGCTCGCGCCACTCGTCGGCGACGTCGTCCGGGATCTCGGGATCGCGACGGAGCCGGGCGAGTGCGGCCTCGATCAGGGTGCCCGAGTACTCCTGCTTGCCGGTCAGCGCCTCGAGCAGGACGAGCCCGAGCGAGTACACGTCGGTGGCGAAGCTGATCGGTTCGCCGGCGACCTGCTCCGGGCTGAGGTAAGCGGCGGTGCCGATGACCGTGCCGTCGTTCGTCAGGCGGGAGCCGTCGACGAAGTGGGCGACGCCGAAGTCGGTGAGCTTGACCGTGCGGGCGAACCCGGACGAGCCCTCGTCGCTGATCAGGATGTTGGCGGGCTTCACGTCGCGGTGCACGATGCCGCGGGAGTGCACGTAGGCCAGGGCGTCGGCGAGCTGCGCACCGAGGTCGGCCACCTCGTAGTTGTGCAGGGCGCCCTCGGACAGGCGGCGGAGCAGCGTCGTGTCGGCGATGAGCTCCATCACGATGAACCGGTGCGGGCCGTCCTCGAACTCGTGGGTGCCGGCGTCGTACAGCGGGATGAGCCCCGGGTGGGAGAGCATGCTGAGCAGCCGGATCTCGCGCTCCTGGCGGACGCGGTCGGCGGTGGTCATCTTGTCCGGGGTCGCGAAGAGCTTCACGGCCACGGCCCGGTACGTGTGCTCGTCACGGGCTTCGTAGACGGATCCCATCCCGCCGGTGCCGATGAGCTTCACGAGCCGGTACCGCGCAGAGAGGACGGTGTCCGCCCGCGCGCTGTCCAGCAGGGTCATGGTGTCCGTCGTCCCGTCCGGAGCCCGTGGTTCCGCGGCCGCTGCCGACGTGTGAACTCAAGGGAAACGGTACGCGTCCGACTCTCGATCCGCATGGCCGTTACGACATCGTGATCGCCGTACTCCCCCGGGTTTCCGGGGATCGACGGGGTACAGTCCGACCTCCACCAGGACGAGGAATCGCGCAAGGAGGACAGCATGGCGTTGTCGAAGGGTGACGAGGTGCACTGGAACACCTCGCAGGGCAGGACGACCGGCACGCTCGTACGCAAGCGGACGAGCGACTTCGAGTTCGACGGGCAGCACTTCAGGCCGACCGACGACGACCCGTACTGGATCGTCGAGTCGGAGAAGAGCGGCAAGCAGGCCGCCCACAAGGAGTCGGCGCTGACGAAGGCCTGAGGCTCAGTCGCGGGCGGGCTCGGCGCGACGACGACCCCGGGCACCGCCAACGGCAGGGCTGCCGGCGGCGTCGTCGTGGTCGTCGGGGCCGCCCGTGCGCCGCTCGGCGCGCACGCGGCGGATCCGGCGCACGACGAAGGTCACCACGACCGCGGCGATCGCGACGTAGAGCACGCGGTCGATCCACTCGGTGTAGGCCTCGACCTGGTCGTACTGCGACCCGAAGGCGGCACCGAGCAGCACGAGCGCGCTGTTCCAGATGCCGCTCGCGATGATCGTGAACACCGAGAACGTGCCGAGGTGCATGCGGTCGGCGCCGGCCGGCAACGAGATGAGGCTGCGGACGATCGGGACGAACCGGCCGAAGAAGACCGCGCTCTTGCCGTGCCGGTGGAACCAGCCGGCCGCCTTGCGGAAGTCGTCCTCGTCGACGAGGGGCAGCTTGCCGAACCACCGCGTGGTGCGCTCGAACCCGATCTTCGCGCCGAGCCAGTACAGCACCAGCGCCCCGAGGTACGAGCCGATCGTCGCCAGCACCAGGACCAGCACGAGGTTCATCTGGCCGGCGCCCGCGAGGAACCCGGCCAGCGGCAGGATGACCTCGGACGGGATGGGCGGGAACACCGTCTCGACGAAGAGCATCAGCCCGACGCCCCACTCCCCCAGGGCGTCGATCAGCTGGAGCACCAGGCCGGAGAGTCCCCCGAGGTCCGACGGAGCGGTGGAGTCGCCACTGGCGACGGTCATGGCACGGGCGGTCACGGCAGTCGTCATGCCCCCAGCATCCCTGAACGCCCTGTCAGGACCCGGCGCGCTCCCTGGGTGTCAGCCGAGTCCCATGTGGACGGAGCGCACGTGTGCGAGTGACCGGGCGAGCGCACCCCGGGCCACGGCGTCCCGCCCGACGGTCGACGGAGTGAACGCCGCCGGGTGCCGGAGCTGCGGCGTGACGATCTCGTCGAGCGCGGCGCAGAACACCTCCGCCGCCGGCAGGACCTCGCCACCGACGACGACGACCTCGGGGTCGATCGTCGTCACGAGCTGCACGACACCGGGCGCCACGTCGGCCGCGAACGCACGGACGGTCTCGACGGCCGACACCGAGCCCTGGGCGGCCGCGGCGAAGACGGACTCGAGGTCCGTGTCGGACGGGATCCGGGCCTCCAGGCGGGCGGGTGCGGCGGGCCAGCCAGTCGAGGCGATGCCGCCCATCTCACCGGCGGCACCGCGCGCACCGCGCGCCAACGAGCCGTCGACCACCAGGGCGGCACCGATCTGCCGCCCCATGACCAGGTACAGGCCGTCCCGGACGCCGTGGAACCGCCCCCACCGGGCCTCGGCCGTGGCGGCCAGCTTGGCGTCGTTGTCGAAGAAGGTGGCGACCCCGGGGAAGAGGTCCTGGATCCGGCCGGGCACCCGTCGCTCGACCCACTCCGGCACCGCGACCGTGTAGTCGATCGCCCCGTCGCGGTCGACGACCGCCGGGACGCCGAACGTGGCACCGAGCACCGGGGCTCCACCGGCGGGGCCGCCGACCGCGCCACCGACGGGCGACGTCAGCCGACGGACCACGTCCTGCACGCTCGACCAGGCCTGTTCGGCGTCGGCGAGGTCGGTGTAGCGCTCCTCGACGCGGGCGAGCGTGACGCCGCGCAGGTCCGCCCGCACGCCGACGATGCCGTGCAGGCCGAGGTCCACGCCGAGCACGGAGCCGGCCGACGCGTCCGCGGCGAAGCGCTTGGCCCGACGACCGGCCTTGTTCGGGGTCGCGATCGCCTCGGCCTCGGTCACCCAGCCCTGGTCGACCAGGTCGGCGAGCGCGGCCTCGACCGTGGGGCGGGAGAGCCCGACCGTGCGGCCGAGCTCGGTGACCGTGCGGGAGACGTCGTCGCGCAGGAGCTCGTCGAGGATGGCCCGCGAGTTCATCTGCCGCAGGACGCCGGGGGTCGTCCCCACGACACCGGGGGTCGAGCCCGCGACGCTCGGGGTCGTTGACACGGTCTGCTCCACGGTCATAGCCTCCACATTACGAAAGATCATTGAGGAATGGTGGCTCCGACATGCTCGTCCCACGACCGCGCCGCACCGCTCCCGGTGTCGGGGCCTTCGAGATCACCCCGTCGACCCGGATCGCCGCCGACCCGGCGAGCGAGTCCGTCCGACTGTACCTGCAGCAGACCCTGCGGGGATCGACCGGGCTGCCGGTGCGGGACGCCCTCGACGACACGGCACCGGGGGCCGGCACGATCGCACTGCGCGTCGCCGACGACCCGTCCCTGCCCACGGGCCCGACGACGCCGGAGGGCGACCGGGCGGAGTCGTTCCGCCTCACGGTGACGCCGGACGGCATCGACGTCGTCGGCGGTTCGCCCGCCGGGGTCTTCTACGGCGTGCAGGCCCTGCTGCAGCTGCTGCCCCCGGACGTGTACCGCAGCGGCCGGGTCGCGACCGGCCCGTGGTCCGTCCCCGCCGTGGTCGTCGAGGACGCCCCGGCCTTCGCCTGGCGCGGCGTGATGCTCGATGTCGCCCGCCACTTCCGCACGAAGCACGAGGTCATGCGGGTCGTCGACCAGCTCGCCGCGCACCGGATCAACCGCCTGCACTTCCACCTCACCGAGGACCAGGGGTGGCGCATCGAGATCCGGAAGCACCCGCGCCTGACCGAGGTCGGCTCCTGGCGTCGGGAGTCCCAGGTCGGCGCGCACGTCCCCGGGCCGGACGGCACACTCGTCGTCGCCGGGTTCGACGGCCGCCCGCACGGCGGGTACTACACGCAGGACGACATCCGCGAGATCGTGGCGTACGCGGCCGACCGGTTCGTCACCGTCGTCCCCGAGATCGAGACCCCCGGGCACGTCCGTGCGGCGCTGGCGGCCTACCCGTCGCTCGGCGTCACGGGTGAGCCGGTCGAGGTGTGGACCGAGTGGGGCATCACCGACGATGTCCTGAACGCCGAGGACGCCACGATCGACTTCTTCAAGGACGTCCTCGACGAGGTCATCGCGCTCTTCCCCTCCGGCTACATCGGCATCGGCGGCGACGAGTGCCCGAAGGTGCAGTGGGAGACCGACCCGCGCACCCAGGAGCGCATCCGCGAGCTCGGGCTGCAGGACGAGGAACAGCTGCAGGCCTGGATCATCGGGCAGCTCGCCGCACACGTCGAGTCGCACGGCCGGCGGGCGTTCGGGTGGGACGAGATCCTCGAGGGCGGCACGCTCGACCCCTCGGCGACCGTGGTCTCCTGGCGCGGGCTGACCGGCGCACGCACCGCCGCACGCCGTGGGCACGACGTCATCTCGTCGCCGGACGACCAGGTCTACCTCGACTACCGCCAGAGCGACCTGCCGACCGAGCCGATCCCGGTCTCGATCGTGCTCACCGTCGACGACGTCTTCGCCTTCGACCCGGTGCCGTCCGGACTCACCGACGCCGAGCGCGCCCACGTCATCGGCGGCCAGGGCAACATGTGGACGGAGCACGTCGACTCCGCCCGTCGGCTCGACTACCAGCTCTTCCCCCGCGTCGCCGCCCTCGCCGAGGCACTGTGGTCGGCGGACGTCACCGGGCCGCGTGACCTCGCCGAGTTCCGCGGGCGCCTGGCCGAGCACACCGCCCGGCTCGAGGCCATGGGGATCGAGTACCGGCACGAGGCCGGGCCGTTCCCGTGGGAGCAGCGACCGGGCGTGCCGGGTCGCCCGCACTCGCGCGAGGAGCGTGCGGCGTACATCGACGCGGTCACGGCGAACATCGCCGAGTAGCGCGCGTCGAGCGGTCGCGACACCCCGCTCGGTTCCGCCGAGCGGTCAGGTTCCGACGTGTGGGCGCCACGCCAGCGACGTGACGTGACCGCCCGACGCGCGGCCGGCGGTGCGTCGCGACCACACGACGGACGGGAGGCCCGGTGCCAGCTGGCACCGGGCCTCCCGTCTTCCCTGGGGTCGCGTCGACTACGCGGCGACCGGTGCGCGCTGGCCCACCGTCTCGCCCGCCACCGCAGCTTCACTGGCCGCAGCGGCCTCGTCGACGGGGCGACGACGGACCCACTTCTTCAGGGCGACGAGCACCAGCGCGGACACCACGGTCCCCGCCAGGATCGCGACGACGAACATCAGGACGTCACCGATCGCGAAGAAGACGAAGATCCCGCCGTGCGGCGCTCGCGAGGTCACGCCGGCAGCCATCGAGATCGCACCCGTGATCGCGGCACCGACCATCGACGCCGGGATGACGCGCAGCGGGTCGGCAGCGGCGAACGGGATCGCACCCTCGGAGATGAAGGACGCACCGAGCAGCCACGCGGCCTTGCCGTTCTCGCGCTCCGGCTTCGTGAAGCCCTTGCGGTAGAGCACGGTCGAGGCGAGTGCGAGTGCGAGCGGCGGCACCATGCCGGCCGCCATGACGGCGGCCATGATCTCGAACGGCACCACGTTCGTGGCGGTCCCGGCACCGAGCCCGGCGACGGCGAACGCGTACGCCACCTTGTTGACCGGACCACCGAGGTCGAACGCCATCATCAGGCCGAGGATGATCCCGAGCAGCACGGCCGAGGCACCGGACAACGAGTTGAGGAACGCGGTGAGCTCGGTCATGACCCAGGCGATCGGGCCACCGAGCACCAGCAGCATCAGGCCCGAGGCGATGATCGACGCGAACAGCGGGATGATCACGACCGGCATCAGGCCGCGCAGCCAGCGCCAGGTCGGGATGCGCCCGATCCAGTACGCGGCGGCACCGGCGATGAGGCCACCGACCAGACCACCGAGGAACCCGGCGTTCATGAACACGGCGATGGACCCGGCCACGAAGCCCGGTGCGATGCCGGGACGGTCGGCGATGGCGTAGGCGATGTACCCGGCGAGTGCTGCGACCAGGAACCCGAGCGACACGGACCCGATCTGGAACGCGGCGGCGCCGAGGTAGTAGCCGAGGCCCTCCGGCGGCAGGTTCAGCAGGGTGTAGTTGGTGAGCGTGAAGACGGCGTTGTTCTGGCCCGAGTCACCGTGGGTCAGCGCGATGCCGTACCCGGACAGCAGGAAGCCGAGCGCGATGAGGAGCCCGCCGCCGGCGACGAACGGGATCATGTAGCTGACGCCCGTGAGCAGCCAGCGCTTGAGCGCCTGCCCGAAGTGCTCGTTCGACTTGTTCGTCTCGCCCTCGACGGCGGCGCCGCCCTGCACGCGTGCGGCGTGCGGGTCCTCCGAGGCGCGGATGGCCTCGGCGATCATCTTGTCGGGCTCGTCGACACCGCGCTTCACGGGTCCGGACACCAGCGGCTTGCCGGCGAACCGACCGCGGTCGCGGACGTCGACGTCGACCGCGAACACCACGGCGTCGGCCCGGGCGATGAGCGCCGGGTCGAGGGGTTCGACCTGCGAGGACCCCTGCGTCTCGATGTGCATCTCGGCACCGGCGCGCTGGGCTGCGGCGACGAGGGCGTCGGCCGCCATGTAGGTGTGCGCGATCCCGGTCGGGCAGGCGGTGACGCCGACGAAGACCTTGCGGCCCGCCTCCGGCGCGGTGGCCGGTTCGGCGGCACTGCTCGCCTTCCCGACGCCCGCCTCGGCAACTTCGCCACTCACCTCGTCGTCGACCAACCGGACGATCTCGTCGGCCGTGGTCGCGGCGCGCAGCGCGGCCGTGAAGTCGTCACGGATGAGCGCCCGGGCCAGGGTCGAGAGGACCGTCAGGTGGTCCTTGTCCGCCCCCTCGGGCACGGCGATCATGAAGACGATGTCGGCGTCGCCGTCCGGAGCACCGAAGGGCACCTTCCGGGCCAGGCGCGAGAACGCCAGCGTCGGCTCGGACACCGACGCCGACCGGGCGTGCGGGATGGCGATGCCACCGGGGACGCCTGTGCCGACGCTCGCCTCGCGCTTGATGGCGTCGTCGGCGAGCGTGTCACCGTCGGCGGCGCGGCCGGTCGCGGCGACGCGGTCGGCGAGCACCCGGATCACGTCGGTCGACGTGGCGCCGAGGTCCTCGTCGAGGCCGACGAGCTGTGCGCTGATGAGGCGCGGACTCGAGTCTGCGGACATGTGCTTGCTCCTTCGCAATGGCGCTGATCGCGCGGTGGTGCAGGTGTTCGTGGGGTGATCGGGTGGGGAGGGGATCAGGCGGGTTCGGGGGCCGGGTGCGTTTCGAGCACCCGGACGGAGACCGCCGTCGGGTCGGTGTGGTCGAGTGCCGGCACGTCGCTGCCGGGCAGGGCTGCGGCCGCGGCACCGGTGGCGACGGCCTGGGCGAGACGCTGCTCGGGCGACGCTCCCGCGACCTCGGCGAGCAGGTAGCCGGCGAGCGAGGAGTCCCCCGCGCCGACCGTCGACCGGGCGACGATCCTCGGTGCGGCGGCGGCGAACGCGCCCTCGTCGGAGACCAGCACGGCACCGGCGCTGCCCAGGGTGAGCAGGACCGTGCCGACGTTCCGCCGCCGCAGCCGCTGGGCCCCGGCCACCGCGGCGTCGAGGTCGCGCTCGTACTCCTCGGGGTCGCCGCCGACGACCTCCGCGAGTTCCTCGGCGTTCGGCTTCACCAGGTCGATCCGTTCACCCGACTGCAGCAGAGCGGTGAACGGCACCCCGGACGAGTCGACGGCGATCCGGACGTCCGCACCGTGGCGGGCACGGACGGCCCGGACGAGCACGGCCAGCGCGTCGTCGGGCAGACCGGGCGGCAGCGACCCGGCGACCACGACCCAGCGGGCGGCGGGGCCGGTGGCGGTCGCGGCGGCGGTGTCGGCGACCAGGGCGGCGAGGTCGTCGAGGCGTCCGGCGAGCGAGGGGCCGGGTTCGTTGAGCTTCGTCGTGGTGCCGGTCGGCTCGGTCACGGTGACGTTCGACCGGAGCGGCGCCCCGATCGGCAGCGCTGCGGTGGGGATGCCGCGCGTGGCCAGGCCGAGCAGGACCGGGTCGAGCTCGTCGCCGGGCAGGACGGCGACGGTGTCCCCGCCGCTCGCGACGACCACGCGGGAGACGTTGACGCCCTTGCCGCCGGGTTCCGCGGTGGACCGTGTCGCACGCTGGACGGCGCCGCGCTGCAGTTCGCCGGCGAGCTCGATCGTGCGGTCGAGGGACGGGTTCGGGGTGACCGTGACGATGCGGACGTTCATGCGACGACGACCTCGACGTCGGAGCCGGCGAGCGCCTCGGCCAGGTCGGCGGGCGGCTGCTGGTCGGTGACGAGCGTGTCGATCTCGTCCAGGCGGGCGAACCGCATCAGGGCCTCCACGCCGTGCTTGGCGGCGTCGGCGAGCACCACGGCCCGTCGGGCGGCGAGCACGTAGGCGCCCTTCACCGCGGCCTCGTACTCGTCCGGGGTGCTCAGGCCGAAGCCGGCGGACAGCCCGTTCGTGCCGATGAACGCCACGTCGGGCCGCAGGGCACCGATCTGCTCGACGGTGGCCGTGCCGACCGCGGCGCTCGTGACGCCGCGCACGCGGCCGCCGAGCAGGTGCAGTTCGAGGTGCTCGCTGTGCTGCAGGGTGGCGGCGATCGGCACCGAGTTCGTGATGACGGTGATCGTCGAGCCGGCGACCTCGGGCTCCCAGCGGGCGAGTTCAGAGGCGACGGCGGCGCAGGTGGTGCCGGCGTCGAGGGCGATCGAGCCGGTGAACGTCGGCGGGACCAGGCGCATCGCGGCCCGGGCGATCGCGGACTTCGCGGAGCCGTGCTGGCCTTCCCGCTCGGCGACGCTGAGCTCGACGACGCTCGAGCGCCCGACGGGGACCGCTCCCCCGTGCACGCGACGCAGGACCCCTGCGGTCTCGAGCAGGTCGAGGTCGCGGCGCACGGTCTCGGTGGTGACGTCGAAGTGCTCGGCCAGACCGGCGACCGACACGCGGCCGGCGGACTGCAGCTCGGCGGCGATGGCGGTGTGCCGCTCGGTTGCGTACATGCCCGAACTCCTTCGTTCCGTTGGGTTTCGAGCACTGTACGTCCGAAACCCACAAGAACGCAACCGTTCCGTCACACAACCAACACGTCCACAGGTGCAGGCCGTGCGCTGCAGCGGTCACAACACGTCGCAAGCCGGAGGCCAAGGGGTCACGAAGTGTCGGCTGCGACCGCGCCAGCCGACGTTCCGTGACCGCTCACAGGCAGCATGCGGGGTGTTGTGACCTCGCGACACGACGCAGGTGTCGGTCGCCCGACGGCTACCCCTTCACGGCACCCGCCGTCATCCCGCTGACCAGGCGGCGCTGCACGATGAGGAAGAACACCACGACGGGGATCGAGAACAGCACGCTCGCCGCCATCAGCCCACCGAAGTCCGTGCCCTTGTTCGTCGAGAACCCGGCGAGCCAGACCGGCAGCGTGTACATCCCCTGGTCCTTGAGCATCACGTACGCGATCAGGTAGTCGTTCCACGCCGCGATGAACGCGAACACGCTCGTGGCGATGACCCCGGGCATGACGAGTGGGAACAGCACGCTCCACAGGATCCGGAAGGTGCCGGCGCCGTCCACCTTCGCCGCCTCCTCGATCTCGACGGGGACGGCCACGAAGAAGCCACGCATCACCCAGATCGAGAACGGCAGCACGCTCGCCACGTACGCCAGGATCAGCCCGACGTAGCTGTTCAGCAGTCCGAGGGTCTGGAACGACAGGAACAGCGGGATGAGCAGTGCACCCGACGGGATCATCTGCACGAACAGGATCGCGACCAGGATCGCCCGCCGTCCCCGGAACCGGAACCGCGACAGTGCCGCCGAGGCCAGGAACCCGACGACGATCGACAGCAGCACGGCCGCGACCACCACGATCGTGGAGTTCCGCAGGTAGACCAGGAAGCCCTCCTGCGTGAGCGCCCGCGTGAAGTTGTCGAGCGTCGGGTGCAGCGGCGCCCAGATCGGGGTCATCGTGGTGACCTCGTCGGCGGGCTTGAAGGCGGTGTTCACCATCCAGTAGATCGGGAACACCCAGACCAGGCAGAACAGCACGGCGATGGTGTTCGCGACGACGCGCGGCTTGCGCTTGCGCACCCGCACGGGGCCCTGCGCGGACGCCCCGCTCGTACGGGGCGCCGTTCTCGAGACGGTCACAGGTCCTCCTCACCGCTGCGGACGAGCCGGCGGATGTAGTAGCTGGTGAGCACCCCGAGGATCAGGGTCGAGATCACGGCGATCGCCGCGCCCTGCCCGTAGGCGTTGGACACGAACGACTGCACGAAGGTCCAGATGCCGAGCGTCAGCGTGGCCTCTTCCGGTCCACCGCGGGTGAGCAGCCAGATCTGGTTGAAGACGTTGAAGTCCCAGATCACCGACAGGATCGACACGAGCAGCAGCGTCGGCGCGAGTGCCGGCAGCGTGATCGCGCGGTACATCGTCCACACCGAGGCCCCGTCGAGCGCACCGGCCTCGTAGTACTCCGGCGCGATCTGGGACTGCGCGGCGTACAGCGTCAGCGCCACGAACGGCACGGCCTGCCAGATGACGAGGGTCAGCACGATCGTGTACGCCTGCCCCGGGTGCGACGCCCAGTTGTCCTGCGTGTGGTCTCCGAACACCCGCAGCTGCGTGATGAGCCAGTTGAGCACGCCGTAGAACGGCTGGAAGAGCCACTGCCAGACCAGGCTCGAGGCCACGTTCGGCATCGCCCAGGCCAGCACGAGCACGACGCTGACGATCGTGCGCATCGCGACGCCGAGGCGGGTGAGCAGCTGCGCCACCCCCATGCCGATGACGATCGTGCCCAGGACCATCGCGCCCGTCACGAGCACGGTGCGCAGGATGACCGGCCAGAACGACGCGTCGGTCAGGACGTCCGTGTAGTTCGTCAGCCCGGTGAACCCGGCCTGTCCGGTGAAGATCGCCCGCAGCCCGTAGTCCTGGAACGAGATGACGACGAGCCGGACGAGCGGGTAGACGACGAGGGCCAGGAGCAGCAGTGCCGCCGGGGCCAGCAGGACGAGCGGCGCCCGCGACCCGACCGGCGACCGACGACCCGCGCCGCGCCCACCCCGACGGGATCCCCGCGACGACCCCTGAACCGGCCCGTCGGCCCGCCGGCCACCGGCACCCCGGCCGCCGGCGCCCCGCCCGCCGGCGCCCCGCCCGCCGGTGACCGGCGCGGACTGCTCCGCGTCGGTCACCGGCTCCGCAGTGGACGTCATCGCCTACGGCTGCGCGTTCAGCGCGGTCGTGAGGTGCTTCGAGAAGCCCTCGGCGGCCTGCTCCGGCGACTTCCGGCCGGTCGCGACGTCGGCGAACATCGACTGGAACGAGGCGTCGCCCTCGATGGTGGCCCAGCCCGGCGTGGCCGGGGTCGGTCGGCTCGTGCCGGCCGCCTCGAAGTAGGGCTTGTGCAGCTCGTCGACGTCGTCGGCGACCGCGTCGAGCAGCTCGGTGGAGTTCGGCTCCCAGCCGTCGACCCCGAACACCTGGTCCTGCTGGAACTCCTTCGAGGTCAGGATCTTCAGGTAGTACAGCGCGAGCTCCTGGTTCTTCGCCTTGGCCGGGATCCCCAGGTCGGAGCCGCCGAGGAACACCGGCTGCGTCTTCCCCGCCGTGGACGACGGCATCGGGAACGTGCCGATGCGATCGGCGAGCTCCGGCTTCGCCGTGGTGATCGAGCCGATCTCCCAGGCGGACCCGAGGAACGCCGAGGTGTTGCCCTGTGCGAAGACGTCGCTCTGCGAGGGCTTGTCGGTGTTGATGTCCTGGGTGGACTTCGCCGAGTACGCGTTCTGGAAGTCCTTCCAGGCGGTCAGCCCCTCGACCGCGTCCGCGGAGTCCAGCGTGCCGGTCCACTTGCCGTCCTTGTCCGTCGCGATCTCGCCGCCGGCGTCCCAGACCCACTGCAGCCCGCCGTACCAGTACTGACCGGGCATGTAGAAGGCGGAGAAGTCACTGGCCGGGTTGGCGGCCTTGACCTTGTCGAGGTCGGCGGTGAGCTCGTCGTAGGTGGTCGGCACGTCGGTCACGCCGGCGTCCTTCCAGACCTTCTTGTCGTAGACCACGGCCCGGTTGCCGGCGAACAGCGGTGCCCCGTAGAGCTTGCCGTCGACGGTGGCGGGACCCTCGAGCCCGGTGAGCCAGGTCTGGCCGTCCTTGAGCTCGTCGCGGTACGGCGTCAGGTCGGTCAACCCGCCGGCGGCCGCGTAGACCGGCACCTGCGTGTTGCCGAGGTCGACGACGTCGGGGGCGTCGCTCTGCGCGAGCGCCGTGGTGAGCTTGGTGGTGATCCCGTCCCACTGCTGGGTCTGGATCTTCACCTTCGCCCCGGTGTCGGCGGTGAACTGCTTGCCGGCGGCGTCGAGCACCTTGTCGCTCAGGTCGCCGTTCATCATCCAGACGGTGATGGTCTTGCCCTTGCCATCGGGTGTGCCGATGGACTTCGTGCCGCCGTCGGAAGCGGCATTGCTCCCGGCGGAGCACCCGGTGAGGGCGAGCGCGCCTGCGAGGGCGAGCGCACCGAGTGCGGCGAAACGCGTTCGTGTCACGATGACTCCCTTGGTCCGACCTTTATGAAAGGACGTTGCGTATTCGCAATAGAAGACCCTGCACGACCCCTTGTCAACCGTTGGATCGGTCCCTGTGACCGCTTTCGATCCGCGTGTTTCCGGGGCATCACGGATGTCGAACAGATCGACGCAGATGCTTGACCAGGTGGTCATGACCAGGCATGATCTGCGACTCGCGTCCGGTGTGGGGAAGCGACCGCCTGGAGGCCCGGTGCTGGTCCGCCGGACCGGCACCGGGCCTCCAGGGCGTGCGTCCACCGCACGCGTCAGACGGCCGCCAGGGCGGACGTCGGCGGGATCCGCGCCGCGCGTGCCGCCGGGTAGAGCCCGGAGACCCCGCCGATGACGACCGTGGCACCGAGTCCCCCGACGACGGCCCAGACCGGCAGCGCGACCGGCCAGCCCTGCGTGACGGCGAAGACGACCGTCACCGCGACGCCGAGCACGACGCCGGCCAGCCCGCCGAGGAACGACAGCAGCAACGACTCGACCAGGAACTGGTCGCGGATGTTCCGACGACGGGCCCCCAGCGCACGACGGACGCCCACCTCGGCACGGCGTTCCAGGACGGTGATCACCATCGTGTTCGCCACCCCGATGCCGCCGACGAGCAGCGCCACCCCGCCGATACCGACCAACAGCCCGGTGAAGGAGTCGTCCGTGGCGTCCTTCGCTGCCAACGCGTCCGACGGCCGTGTCACGCCGACGTCCTGCGGTGCCCCGGGGCGGACCGCACCGGCGAGCAGGTCCCTGGACCGTTCGACGTGCTCCGCGTCGACACGCGTGTAGACCGCGGTCGGGGCCCCGTCGAAGCCCAGCTGTCCGGCGAACCCGCGGGGTACGAACACCCGCGAGTCGAGGTCTTCGGCGAGCGCGACGGGTTCGAGCACCCCGACCACCTGCACCCAGCGACCGCCGATCCAGACCCGGCTGTCCGGGTGCAGGTCGTCGAAGCCGAGGACCGCGGCCGCCCGTGCTCCCAGCACGACCTGCGGCGGCGCCCCGGCGGCGTCGTCGATCCACCGCCCGGCTGCGAGCTGGCCGCCGAGGACCCGTGGCACGTCGCCCCACGCGGCGAGTACCCCGAGGCCCTTCGTCTCGGGCGCCGGGACGTGGTCGTTCCGGTACACACCGGTGTCGGGCACGGTGCCGACGGCCGCGGCCGACTCGACGTCGTCCTGCCGCAGCACCGATTCGAGTGCGGTGGACGGCAACGGGACCGGTTCGCCGAGGCCCTGCGCCTGTGTGAGGGTGAGCACGTTCGTACCGAGCGTGTCGAGCACCTGGTCGACCTTCGCCTTGCTCGACGACGAGATCCCGACGACCGCGAGCATCGCCGCGATGCCGATCGCGATGCCGAGCGCCGACAGCACGACGCGACCCGGACGGGTCCGCAACCCGAAGACGCCGAGGCGGAGCAGGTCGACCGCGCCCGGGGACCGACGGCGGCTCACCGGGCGACCTCGTCGACGACCGGCGTGACCTCGTGCTCGATCCGGCCGTCGCGCATCCGGACCTGCCGGGGCAGCGACGCCGCCAGGTCGAGGTCGTGCGTGATGACCACGACCGTCGTGCCCGCCGCGTTGAGCTCGCGCAGGAGCTCGACCACCGCGGCCCCGGACACCGAGTCGAGCGCACCCGTCGGTTCGTCGGCGAGCAGGATCGTCGGGTCGCCCACGACGGCCCGCGCGATGGCGACGCGTTGGCGCTCCCCGCCGGAGAGCTGGTGCGGTCGGTGGTCCACCCGGTGCGCCAGGCCCACGCGACCCAGGGCCTCGACCGCCAGTCGGTGCCGCTCGCGCCGGGGCACGCCCTGGTAGAGCAGGCCGTCGGCGACGTTCTCGGTGGCGGTCGCGCCGGCCTGCAGGTGGAAGTGCTGGAAGACGAACCCGATGTGGTCGGCACGGAGTCCGGACAGGGCGTCGTCGGACATCGTCGCGACGTCGTTGCCGGCGATCGTCACCGTGCCGGACGTGGGACGGTCCAGGGTCCCGACGACGTTGAGCATCGTCGACTTGCCCGATCCCGACGGGCCGACGACCGCGACGAGTTCGCCCGCGGTGACCTCGAGCGACACCCCGCGCAGGGCTCCGACGTCGCCGTAGGTCTTCGTGACGTCACGGAGCGACAGGACGGAGTCGGGTGGCGGCACGGCGGCGGCTGACGGCACGGCGGCGGGGGGCAGCACGGCGGCGCTCATCCGGGCACCACCACGCGGTCGCCTGCGGCCAGGTCACCCGTGACCGCGATCCGTCCGTCCGCGCTGAAGCCGGGCTCGACCCGGACCCGCTCCGTCGTGCCGCCCCGCTGCACGACGTCGACGGCGTACCGGCCACCGGCACCCGCGACGAGTGCGGCCACCGGCACGGACAGGACGTCGTGCTCGGTGGTGCCCTTCGCGTCGACCTGCGCGGACGCCGCGGCGGGCAGCGTGCGCTTCCCCGGGTCGAACGACACGGAGACGTCGACGGACGTCCCGCCGTCCTCGCTCGTCGTCGGCTGCACGTCGACGACGGAACCGGGCATGGCTGCCCCGGCGCCGTTCACCCGGACCTCGACGTCGGTGCCGACCGCGAGCCGCTCGGCGTCGCGCTGGGGCACGGTCGCCGCGACGACGCGCCGGGTGCTCGTGACCTGCAGGACGTCGGCCGCCGGACCCGCGCCGGCCGCTGCACCAGCGCCACCGGCACCCGCTCCCGTTCCCGCTCCCGCACCAGCCCCGCCGGCGATCCGCTCCCCGAGCCGACCGTCGACCGAGGCGACCCGGACCGCGCCGTCCACGAAGGCGACGTCGTCCGCCGTCAGCACCGCGGTCACCTCGTGTCCGCGGTCCTGCTGCCACTGCCGGACGGCCCGCTCGGTCCGTGGACCGAACCGGTCGTCCACGGACACGTCGTACCCGAGGGCGGCCAGGTTCTCGTTGAGCTGCCGCACGTCGGCGCCCTGCAGCCCCCGTTCCAGGTCACGCCAGAGCGGCACGGTGCCGTACATCGACCGGACGTCCCGCTCGTCGACGGCGTACAGGGCCCCGTCGCGTTCGATGACGTCGCCGGCGCGGGGCAGCCAGGTGATCGTGCCGGCGGCGGCACCGGGGACCCCCGTCGCCGCGCCGTACCCGAGCGTCCCGGCGAACACCTTCGAGTCGGTCAGGTCGCCGCGCGTGACCGCGGCGGTGGCTCCGGTCGACGCGGTCCCGCCGCGCGACCCGCTGCTGGCCGAGGCTCCCGGACCACTCGGCACCGTGGCGAGGGCCCACGTCCCGGCCCCCGCGGCCACCGCCGCGACGAGGCACACCGACACGATCGTCCGGCGTCGAGCGCGCCGGTGGCTCATGACCCGGCTCCGCCCTGGACGGCCTCGAAGGCCGCGTCGGTGCAGGTGCCGGCGGCCTCGTCGAACGCCTCCTGGTCGTCGGGCTGGAACCGGTTCTGCGCCTCCTGGTCGTCCGGGAAGTCCGGGAACCCCTGCTCCCGCAGGCACTCCGCGGTCTTCCGGGCGATCTCCTCGCTGCCCGGCATCGGCTGCGCGGCCTGCGCGTCGCCGGCCGCTGCGGAGTCGTCGAGGCAGCCCTTGAGGTCATCCTGGTACTGCTCGGGATCGACGCCGTCGGGTGCACTGAGCTGCATCGACCCGCCACCCGTGCCGGGGTCGGGCATGTCGTACCCGCGGTCGCGCATGCACTCGGCCAGGGCGACGCCGGGCGCCGCACTCCCGGCTGCCGTCGTCGTGTCGTCGTCCGGTGCCGTGTCCGAGCAGCCGACGAGCAGCAGGGGCAGCAGGACGACGGCCGCGGCCGCGCTCATCAGGGACCGGGTGCGACGGGTGGTCGTCTTCGTGGCGTGGTTCATGCCTCCAGCACACCGGAACGACTGTTTCGCCCCGCGTGCTCGTCGGGTTGCACCGGCGAAACACGGACCCGGACGAGCAGCCCGCCCGTCGGCCGTGCGGTGATCGACAGCTGCCACCCGTGCGCGTGCACGATGGCGGCCACGATCGACAGACCCAGACCGCTGTGCTGGCCGCGTCCGGCATCGGTCCCACCGCGGCGGAACGGCTCGACGAGCAACCCCGCCTCGTCCGCCGGGACCACCGGCCCTCCGTTCTCGACGACGAAGCCGTCCGGCTCCGTGGTCACCAGGACGGCGCCGCCGGGTTCGTTGTACTCGACGGCGTTGCCGACCAGGTTGCCGAGCAGCTGGCGCAGCAGCGTCGGCTCCCCCGGTACGACCAGGCCGGGAGGCCCGGTGCGGCGCTCATGGGTCAGCGTCACCCCCGCCTCGGCCGCGTCCCGGGCCGCCCCCGCGACGACCTCGGCGGTCACCTCGTCGAGGTCGACCGCGCGCGTCGCGCCCGCCAGGCCGCGATCGGCCTCGGCGAGCACGAGCAACGACTCGACCAACCGCTCGGTCCGGCGGTTCTGCTCCAGCAGCTCCGCCCGGACCGCTCGGACGTCCGCGGGGTCGGCGTCGTCGTGCAGACCGATCTGCACCGCCGCGCGCTGCACCGCGAGGGGCGTCCGGAGTTCGTGGGACGCCTGGGCGACGAACCGACGCTGGCTCTCGAACGCGGTCTCCAGGCGGGCCAACAGATCGTCGACGGTGCGCGAGAGGCGCCGGAGCTCGTCGTCCGGACCGTCCAGCGCGATGCGCTCGTGCAGGTTCGACGCCGAGATGCGGTTCGTGGTCGCGGTGATCCGGTCGATGGGGCGGAGGACCCGGCGGCTGACGAGCCAGCCGATGCCCCCGGCCGCGAGCCCGGCGCCAGCGATCCCGATCGCGGACCACTGCCACTGCTGCACTGCCACGAGCCGGATCACCGCCACCGCACCGTCATCGTCTCCGCCCACCTCGATCGGTTCTGGAGCGGTCGTGGCACCCGGCGATCCGGACGGCGGGCGCTGCACGGCCGCGGTGTCGAGGCCGGCACCGACACCGGCCAGCGACATCGTGTTCGTGAAGAGGACGACCCCGGTCGCCAGTGCCATGGCCGCGAGCGCGAACGTCAGGGCCGTCCGGGTCCGGATGCTCCAGCCCCGGGCCCACCGACTCACAGCGAGTAGCCCTGGCCGGGCACCGTCCGGATCGGGTCGGGGTCCCCGAGCTTCCGGCGGAGCTTCGACATGGTTACGCGGACCGCGGCGGTGAACGGGTCGGTGTTCACGTCCCAGACCTTCTCGAGCAGGTGCTCGGCGGACACGATCCGACCGTCCGCGCGGAGCAGCGTCTCGAGCACCCCGAGTTCCTTCGAGGTCAGGTCGAGCGGCCGTCCGTCGCGCGTGGCCATCCGCCGGTTCGTGTCGACGACGAACCCCGCACGCTCGAGCACCGGGGCGACGGGTGCGACGCTCCGCCGACCGAGCGCGCGCACCCGGGCGACGAGTTCCGGGTACTCGAACGGCTTGGTCAGGTAGTCGTCGGCGCCGAGCTCGAGCCCGTGCACCCGGTCGCTCAACGTCGTCGCGGCGGTGAGCAGGAGGATCCGCGTGAGTGCACCGCGCGCGGTGAGCCGCCGTGCGACCTCGTCGCCGTGCAGCCCGGGGACGTCACGGTCGAGCACGACGACGTCGTAGTCGTGCACCGCCAGCAGCTCGTCGGCGTCGTCGCCGCGGTAGGCGACGTCCACCGCCATGTCCTGTCGGGTCAGGCCCGTCGCGACCAGGTCGGCGAGGGCCCGTTCGTCGTCCACCACGAGTACGCGCATCGATACATCACACGTGACGTACCTTTGCCGAACCTGTGAAGCGGATCAGGCGTCGAACGGCACCTCGCCGTGTTCGCTGACGCCGGCACGCTGTCGGTAGGAAAGGTGCCCACCGAGGTACCCGCCGACACTGACGACGGCGAGACCCGCGAAGCCGAGCATCTTGCCGGCGCCGTGGTTGCCGCGCTTCCGCTGCAGCCACGACAGCCCGTACAACGACAGACCGGTCCAGTTCACGGCCTGGTGCACCCATCCGGTGCGGAGCTGCTCGCGGTTCAGCTCCGACCAGTCGACGTAGCCGGCGACCGAGGCGCTGCTCGCCGAGACGACCCCGACGCCGACCAGGGTCTTGGCGGCCTTCGCGTTGCCCTTCCCGCCGACCAGGTCGAGGACCGCGGCGGAGATCCAGGCACCGAGGGGCACCTGCACCATGAGCGGGTGGATCGGGTGGCCGAACGGCACGCCGTGCAGCAGCTGGCGCAGGGCCTTCGGCTTGGCGAGGGCGTTCACGACGGCACGGTCGATGTCGACGGCCTTGTCGAGCACGCTTGCGTGCTCGACGGCGTCGGTGAGGCGACGGATCGCGCGGATCTCAGGCATGCCGTGGACGGTAGACGACCGGCCCGCCACCGGTCCCAGGAACCGGTGACGGGCCTCCCGTCCGTCTCGGTTGGCTACTCCTCGACGATCTCGGCCAGCTCGAAGGGCTCGACCGTCAGGCCGTCGCCGTCGGCGGCGACGTCCACCCGCACGGTGTCGCCGTCGCGGACGTCACCGGACAGGATGGCGCGTGCCAACCGGTCGTCGATCTGCCGCTGCATCAGGCGACGCAGGGGCCGAGCGCCGTACAGCGGGTCGTACCCGCGCTCCGCCAGCCAGCCGCGCGCCTCGGGGGTGACGGCGAGCTCGAGCCGACGGTCGGTCAGACGGCGGGCCAGCCGGTCGACGTAGAGCGACACGATCTGCCCGAGGTCGTCGGCCGTCAGGGCCTGGAACACCACGATGTCGTCGAGACGGTTGATGAACTCCGGCCGGAACGCCTGCTGCACGAGCTCACGGACCGCCTCTTCCCGCTGCACGTCGCTCAGGGACAGGTCGGTCATGAACTGCGACCCCAGGTTCGACGTCAGCACCAGGATCGTGTTCCGGAAGTCGACCGTGCGCCCCTGGCCGTCGGTCAGTCGCCCGTCGTCGAGCACCTGCAGCAACACATCGAACACCTCGGGGTGGGCCTTCTCGATCTCGTCGAGCAGGATCACCGAGTACGGACGGCGGCGGACCGCCTCGGTGAGCTGCCCACCGGCCTCGTACCCGACGTACCCGGGCGGGGCACCGATCAGGCGGGCCACGGAGTGCTTCTCGCCGTACTCGCTCATGTCGATGCGGACGAGGGCCTTCTCGTCGTCGAACAGGAACTCGGCGAGCGCCTTGGCCAGCTCGGTCTTGCCGACGCCGGTCGGGCCGAGGAACAGGAACGAACCGGTCGGGCGGTCCGGGTCGGAGATGCCGGCGCGGGTGCGACGGACGGCCTCGGACACGGTGGTCACGGCGGTGCGCTGCCCGATGATGCGGCGGCCGAGCTCGCTCTCGAGGTGCAGGAGCTTCTCGGTCTCACCCTGCAGCAGTCGGCCGAGCGGGATGCCCGTCCACTGCGCGATGACCGCGGCGATGTCCTCGTCGGTGACGCTGTCGTTCACCATCCGGTCGGCGCTCTCGGCCTGTTCGGCGGCGGCGAGCTCGGCCTCGATGCGGGGCTTCTCGCCGTACTCCAGTCGGGAGACGAGTTCGTAGTCGGCCTCGCGCTGGGCTCGCTGCGACCGCATGTTCAGGTCGTCGAGCTGCTGCTTGAGCTCACCGATGCGGTTCAGGCTCGCGCGCTCGGCCTGCCAGCGCTGCTCGAGCTCGGCCAGCCGTTCCTCGCGCGTGTGCAGCTCGTTGCGCAGGGTCTCGAGGCGGGCCTTCGAGGCGTCGTCCTTCTCCTGCTTGAGCGCGAACTCCTCGACCCGCAGACGGTCGACGTTCCGCTTGAGCTCGTCGATCTCGACCGGGCTGGAGTCGATCTCCATGCGGAGTCGGCTCGCGGCCTCGTCGATCAGGTCGATGGCCTTGTCGGGCAGCTGGCGGCCGGAGATGTACCGGTTCGACAGGCTCGCGGCCGCGACCAGTGCGGAGTCGTTGATCGTCACCTTGTGGTGTGCCTCGTAGCGCTCCTTGAGCCCGCGGAGGATCGCCACGGCGTCCTCGACGCTGGGCTCACCCACGTAGACCTGCTGGAAGCGACGCTCGAGCGCGGCGTCCTTCTCGATGTACTCGCGGTACTCGTCGAGGGTCGTCGCGCCGATGAGCCGGAGCTCACCGCGGGCGAGCATCGGCTTGAGCATGTTCGACGCCGCGACGGAGCCCTCGCCGCCCCCGGCACCCATCAGGGTGTGCAGCTCGTCGATGAACGTGATGACCTGCCCGTCGGAGTCGTTGATCTCCTTGAGCACGGCCTTGAGCCGCTCCTCGAACTCGCCGCGGTACTTGGCGCCGGCGATCAGGGCGGAGATGTCGAGCGAGATGAGTCGCTTGTCCTTGAGGGAGTCGGCGACGTCACCGGCGACGATGCGCTGCGCGAGCCCCTCGACGACGGCGGTCTTGCCGACGCCGGGCTCGCCGATGAGCACGGGGTTGTTCTTGGTGCGGCGCGTCAGCACCTGGGAGACGCGTCGGATCTCGGAGTCGCGGCCGATCACGGGGTCGAGCTTGCCGCTGCGGGCGATCGCCGTGAGGTCGATGCCGTACTGCTCGAGGGCGGTCTTCTGTCGTTCTTGGGAGTCAGGAGCGCCCTGGAGGTTCGCCATGCGTTCCGTCCTTTCGTTGCGGTGGTCCTGGAGTTGAGTCTACTCCACTCAACTTACGTGCGGTCGGGGACATTCCGGATCCCGACGGCGCTGACGACGGCACCGGCCGCCAGCAGGAGCGCCATCACCACCATGGCCCGGTGCAGCCCGTCGACGCTCACCTCGCCGCCGAGCACCACACCGGCCAGTGCCACCGTGACGAGGCCGGCGATCCGAGCGACCGCGTTGTTCACGGCCGAACCCGACCCGGCCTCGGACTGCGGCACCGACCCGAGCACCGCGCTCGTCAGGGGTGTGACCATCAGGGCGATGCCCACGCCGATCAGCACCAGACCGGGGAACACCGACCACCAGTAACCGGTCGGGTCGTCGCCGGCGAGCAGCAGCAGGAGCGCCCCGACCGCGCCCACGGCCGGCCCGGCGGCCATGAACCACCGCGGGCCGAACCGACCCGCCGCGGACCCCACGGCGGTGGACAGCGCGAGCAGCATGATCGTCGGCGGCAGCGTCGCGAGTCCGGCGAGCCAGGCCGGGTACCGCCAGACCTCCTGCAGGAACAGCGTGACGACGAAGAACACCATGCCGAGCGCGCCGTAGATCGACAGGGTCGCGAGGTTGCCGACCGTGAAGTTCCGCGCCCGGAACAACTCGAGCGGGACGAGCGGCGACCCCGTCGTCCGGGTCACCCGCAGTTCCCACGGCACGAAGGCCACGAGTGCGGCCGCACCGAGCACGAGCGCGCCGACCACCACGGGCGCACCCCACCCCAGCCGCTCCTGTTCGATGAGGCCCAGCACGACACCGCCGACCCCGACCACGGCGAGCACGGCCCCGACGACGTCGATGCGTGGGCGCACCGCCGGGTGCACGTCACCGGTGATGCGCAGGACCAGCGGGATCGTGACGGCGATCGGCACCGCGGTGAGCACGAAGACCCACCGCCACCCGATGCCGTCGACCACCAACCCGCCGACCACGGGGCCGAGGATCGTGGCCGCGCTCGACCACGCCGTCCACGTGCCGATCGCCTTCGCCTGCGCCGCCCCGCGGAACGCCGCGACGATGAGGGCGAGTGCGCTCGGCATGACGAGTGCCCCGCCGACGCCCTGCAGCGCCCGCGCGACGATGAGCACCTCGCCGGTCGGGGCGATGGCGCACACCACGGACGCGATCCCGAAGACCACGAGCCCCCACGTGATGATCCGGACCCGGCCGAACAGGTCGGACAGGCTGCCGGCGACCAGGATGAGCGAGCCGAGGGTGACCAGGTACGCGTCGACGACCCACTGCTGCACGACGAGTCCGCCGCCGAGCTCCTGCCGGATCGCGGGGAGCGCGACGTTCACGACGCTCGAGTCGAGCCCGACGACGAACGACGCCAGGATCGCCACCACCAGCACGATCCGCCGGTCGTCCCGGAGCGGCGCGACTCCGTGCGGCACGGGGGCCGGGACGGGAACGGGAGCGGTCATGTGCTCATCCTGCGGCACGGGGTGCCCGGCGGTCGATCCCGCACGACGAAGCCCCCGCGACCGATGTGGTCGCGGGGGCTGCCGACAGGACGGGGCTGGGTGTCCTACCGCCGGGAGTCGGTGTTCGGCTGCGCGCTCGGCCCCGGGTTCAGGACCGGACCGGCGGCGGGCTCGGCGGGAGCGTTCTGGACGGTGCTGTTGTGCACCGTGCCGTCCGGCGCCGTGCCGTTGGCCTGGGCCTTCTTCTCGTCGTCGGACATCTCCTTCTTGAAGATGTTGATCGACTGGCCGAGGCCCTTCGCCAGCGCCGGGAGCTTGGTCGCGCCGAACAGCAGGATGACGATCCCGAGGATGATCAGCAGGTGAATGCCGCCGAGGTTTCCGAGCATCATGACTCCTTGTTGTGGAACTGGTCGCCGTCCGGTGATCGTCAACGACCCACGCGGCGGAAGTCCGTGTGCATCCATCGTAACTCCCCCGCCCCTGGATGCCCAGGCCGGGCACCGGAACGGACACCGTTCGTACAGGGAGGCGCAGCGCTCAGTACGCGCCGCGGGACCGCAGCACCGACGGGACGGTGCGGGCGAGGATCACGAGGTCGTGCAGGAACGACCAGTTCTCGACGTAGTGCAGGTCGAGCCGGACCCCTTCGGCCCAGTCGAGGTCCGAGCGGCCGCTGACCTGCCACAGGCCCGTGATCCCCGGGGTCACGAGGAGTCGGCGGTCCGCGAAGTCCTCGTACAGCGCGACCTCGCGCGGCAGGGCAGGCCGAGGGCCGACCAGGCTCATCGAACCGGTGAGCACGTTCCACAGCTGCGGCAGTTCGTCGAGCGAGGTCCGTCGCAGGAACGCACCGACCCGGGTCACCCGCGGGTCGTCCTTCATCTTGAACAGCGGACCGGCGCCCTCGTTCTCGGACTGCAGGGCAGCCATGCGCGCCTCGGCGTCGACGCACATGGTCCGGAACTTCAGGATCGGGAACTCCGCACCACCGCGACCGACGCGGACCTGCCGGAAGAAGACCGGCCCGCCGTCGTCGGCGCGGATCGCCAGCGCGACCACGGCGAGGACCGGGGAGAGCAGCGCCAGGCCGAACGCGGCGCCGACGACGTCGAGCGCCCGCTTGCCCGCGCGGCGACGGTAGTCGGGCGTCTCGACGTGCATCAGCGGCAACCCGTCCACGGGACGCTCGTGCACCCGCCCGGCGGCGATGTCGGCCAGGGGAGAGGACACGACGAGCTCGACGCCGTGCTCCTCGAGCTGCCACCCGAGTCGACGGAGGCGCGCGTGCCCACCGCGGACGGCACCCGCGACGACGACGGCCGAGACGCCCTCGGCCCGGGCGTGCACGAGCACGTCCTCGATGCCGCCGACGACCGGAGCCGTGGCCGCCCCCAGGTCGACCTCGGCCCCGACCGGAGCACAGTCCGTCACGACGGCACGCACTCGGTAGCCGGCACTCGGTGCGGCGGCGATCCGCGCGCCCACGTAGCGGACGTCCTCGGCGTCGCCGACGATCAGGACGTCCTGCAGGTGCTCACCCCTGGCGCGGCTGCGGGCGAGCACTGTCCGGACACCCTTGCGGCCGAGCGCCAGGAACGCGAGGCCCAACGGGAACGCGATCGCGACGTACCCGCGAGCCAGGTCGAGCTGCGCTGCGTACGCCACGACCGCGACACCGGCGACCGCGATGAGGCTCGCGGTGACGAGGCGGCGGTACTCGTCGCCGCCGATGCCGGCGATCCGGGGGTCGCGGGTGCGGAACACCGAGAGCAGGAGCATCCAGACCACGACGATGGCGGGGGCCACGACGAACTCGAACCAGCCGGACCGTGGTCGGACGGACGCGAGTTCCCAGGGGAACCGCACGACGTGGGCGATGACGAAAGCGGCGAGCAGCAGCACGAGGTCGAGCAGCGCCACCGCGGGGACGAACCCCCGGCGAGCCCCCGCCGGAGCGACCGTGCGGTGCGACGCCGTGGCCCCGGCAGCCCAGGCAGGGGAGGACACGGGGACGCTCGGGTGCAGCCCGCTCGGGTGCGGCACGCTTGGGGGCAGCACGGTCGGGGGCAGCACGGTCGAGTGCAGCACGGTCGGCACCGCTCCGGTGGTTGGGCGCATGGCGAGCGACATGTGGGACCTCCTGTCGACCGGTCGACGAGGAGGTCGATCGGACGCCGGAGTCGCTCAGGTCACGACAACGAGCGGCGCAATCTCAAATATATCACCGTGCTGTTCTGCATATCAACGAGCGAGGGCGCGGTCCAGACTCCAGAGGACCGGCTCCGACCGCAGCGCCGGCACATCCGCTTCGATTACACCGCCGAGCCGGAACACCACCCGCTCTCCGGGCAGCAGCGTCATGAACCCACGGTCGACCGTGCCGCCGGCCGCGACCCGGTCCGGCTGCACCAGCAGGTCGCGCACGAGCGAGTCGGCCTCGACCGTCAGGTCCAGACCGCCGTCGACCACCGCGAACGAGGTCCGGTAGCGGGCGGGCTCCCAACGGATGGCAGCGTCGGGGCCGGGGGTCCAGACCGCACGGCGCCAGTCCATGTCCGCGACGATGAGCTCGTTCGCCGGGTCGTCGACGACACCGACCGACTCGGGCAGCGACACCACCGCGACGCCGGCGCCGGCGCCGGACAACCGGACCGGCAGTGACACCTCGGCCAGGATCGTGCCGGCCGTGGTGATCCGGCGCACCCGCACCACACTGTCGTGCCCGGTGCGGGTCGACCGGACGGCCACCTCGACGGGCGAGGACCCGAACGCGCCGGGCGAGACACCCAGCGAGAGCGTGTCCGCGAGCTCGCCCAGGTCGGCCGTCTCGCCGACCGCAGGCGACCCACCCGGGTGATCCGGGCCTCCAGTCCGCTCCGCACCCGACGCACCAGCGGCACCTGCGGCACCCGCCGCACCCGGCGTCACCGACACCGTCGACACCGGACGGATCGTCAGCAGCACGTCGTCGTACAGGCGGCGCAGCTCGTGCGCCAGCGGCTTCAGCCGCCCCGCCGAATCGATCGCCGACCACGACGACACCGGCCACAGGTCGTTCAGCTGCCACACCACGACACCGGTGTTGCGCGGCCAGTGCGTGCGCCAGTGCTCGATGCCGGTCGCGATCGCCCGCGCCTGCTGGAGCTGCGTCAGGTAGTGCCACGCGTCGAACGCGGCCGGGTCGACCGCGCCGAAGCGCGGCTCGAGACCGCGTGCCAGCTTGGCCATCCCGTCGGCGGCCTTCTGGTGGTGGACCACACCGGGAGAGTCGACCCGGAGCGGCGAGTCCGTGACCGCCTCGCGCAGCGTGCGCCAGGCGGGCGGCGCCTGCCAGCCGAACTCGGACACGAACCGGGGCACCGAATCGCGGTAGGCCGTGTCGGGCAGCCGGTTCCAGACGTCCCACGAATGGTGCGTCTCGTGGTCGACCTCGTTCGCGGGCAGCGACTCGGAGCCGGACCACGGCGACGCGACCGTGTAGAAGCGCGACGGGTCGACGGCGTCGACGATGGTCGGCAGCAGGTCGAGGTAGTAGTCGAGTCCCCAGCCCCGGTCGCCCAGCTCCGTACCCCAGCCGTCGGCGTCGTGCAGCCAGATGTTCTCGTTGTTGCCGTTCCAGACCACCAGCGAGGGGTGGCGGGCGAGTCGGGCGACGTTGTCACGTGCCTCGGCGATGACCTCGCTGCGGATCGGCTCGACCTCGGGGTAGGCCGAGCACGCGAACGGGAAGTCCTGCCAGACCAGCAGACCGAGTTCGTCGCAGACCTCGTAGAAGTCGCGCGATTCGTACACTCCGCCGCCCCAGACGCGCACGAGGTTCGTGCCGAGCGAGGCCGCGGCACCCAGCCGGGACTCGAGTCGGGCGCGATCGACGCGCGAGACGATGACGTCGTCGGGGATCCAGTTGACGCCCCGGACGTCGATGAGCGTGCCGTTGACGTGTACCGCGAAGGGTCGGCCGATGCCGTCGACCTGGGTCTCGATGCGGGTCGACCGGAACCCGGTGCGGAACATGTCGCGGTCGAGCACCTCGCCGTCGACGGTCTGCAGCTCGACCACGACGTCGTACTGCGGCTGCGCGCCGTAGCCGCGCGGCCACCAGCGCCGCGCCTCGGGGACGCGCACGGTGACGACCGTCTCGTCGTCCTTCGGGGTCAGCTGCGCGCGGGACCGCTGGCGTGTGGTGCCGCCGTCCTCTGTCTCGCCGCTGACGGTGACGACGAGCACGAGGTCGTCGTCCTCGCCGTCCTGGTCCAGGTCGTTCATGCCCGAGCGCTCGACGGTGATGTGCGCATCGAGCACGCCCTCGCCGGCCTCGACGTCGACGAGCGGGCGGACCTCGCGCAGGCGCGCAGTCGACCAACGCTCGATCGCGACCGGCCGCCAGGGGCCGCTCGTGACCGCCGTCAGCCCCCAGTCCCAGCCGAAGTTCGACGCCATCTTGCGGATGTACGGGAACGGCTCGTCGTACGGACCGGGCATGCTGCCGGCCTTCGCGGCGACCCGGCCGGCCTCGCGGTAGGGCGACTCGAACAGGATCTCGAGGTCCTTCGTGGTGCCGCCGGATCCCGTCTGCACCCGGGCGTCGAACCGGTAGCGACGGTGCATGTTGCGGGTCGTGCCCACGACGACGCCGTCCAGGCTGAGCTCCGCGACCGTGTCCAGGCCGTCGCAGACCAGGTCGACGCGCTCGTGGCCCCGCGGGTCGACGTCGACCGTGCGGCGGTAGGCCCAGTCGGCGCGACCGACCCACTTGGCGGGCTGCTCGTTCAGGTGGAACGTCGGGTCCGGCAGCAGGCCCTCCCGCTCCAGGTCGGTGTGCACCTGGCCAGGCACCGTCGCCGGGATGGCACGGCCCGCGACACCGTCCGGCGCGCCGGTTCCCCCGGCCAGGGTCACTGTCCAGTCGTCGCGGAGTTCCTCGCGTTCGAGGGTCATGCGGGTCCTTCTCTTCGGCGGCAGGGTGTCCGTCAGCCTCGGTCGGGGACGCCGACCGGCGGTCCGACCCACGGCCGGTTCCCACGGCCTGGAGGCTCGGCACCGGTTGCCCGGGCGTCGTCACGTCGCGCGCGCGAACGGGTTGCGCTCGCGCGAGGGGTGCTCGGCGATGCTAGTACGGGATGCTTTCGGCAACCTAGGTGGTGACAGGGGCGGGTCGCGCGGGCAAGGTGGGAACGTGATCACCGTCGAACTCGCCAGGTCCCTCCGTGACGCCGGCCTCCGCTGGCACCCCGAGACCGGGGACCGGTTCGTGATCGACAAGCCCGGCATCGACGACGACGTCTACACGGTGTCGGAGATGACCGTCGAGCGGCACGACTCCCCGACCGGCACGATCCTCGGCTTCAACGGCACCACCGAGTGGGCGCTCGACTCGGTCACCGCCACCGAGTCGCTCTGGCTGCCCCGCGAGGACCAGCTCCGCGAACTCCTCGGGCCTTCGTTCATCGGACTGACCCGGGTGCAGGTCGGCGGTCGCGTGGTCTTCACCGTGACGGCGACGATCGGCGGGGCCGACCGGAGCTTCGCGTCCGAGGTGCCGGCGATCGCGTACGGGCAGGCCCTGCAGGCGTACATCACGGCTGCGCTCGCCTGAACGGCGCGCCCGGGGTCGCCGTTCCTGGGTGTTGGCGGAATGGGCGCTGAGGGGCATTTGGTTGCATGACACCATGACCGTTCCGAACATCACCCTGAACGACGGCAAGACCATCCCGCAGCTCGGCTTCGGTGTCTTCCAGATCGACCCCTCCGAGACGAAGGCCGCCACACTGGCCGCGCTCGAGGTCGGCTACCGCCACATCGACACCGCCGAGATGTACGGCAACGAGAAGGAGGTCGGCGAGGCGATCGCCGAGTCCGGCATCGACCGTTCCGAGATCTTCGTCACCTCGAAGCTGAACAACGGCTTCCACGACCCGGCCGCGGCGCTGGAGAACGGCAAGAAGTCGGCCGACCTGCTCGGCGGCTACACCGACCTGTTCCTCATCCACTGGCCGCTGCCCACCGTCTCGGACTTCGTCCCGACGTGGAAGGCCCTCGAGGAGCTGTACCACGCCGGCACCGCCCGCTCGATCGGTGTCTCGAACTTCCAGGCGCACCACCTGCACCGCCTGCGCGCCGAGACCGACGTCCCGCCGTCGGTGAACCAGATCGAGGTGCACCCGTACCTCGCGCAGGACGAACTCCGCGCCGTGAACCGCGAGCTCGGCATCGCGACCGAGGCCTGGTCCCCGATCGCGCAGGGCCTCGTCCTCGATGACGAGACCATCACCCGCGTCGCCACGTCGGTCGGCAAGTCCCCGGCCCAGGTCGTCCTCCGCTGGCACATCCAGCGCGGCGACATCGTGTTCCCGAAGTCGGTCACGCGCGCCCGCGTCGAGGAGAACTTCGCGATCTTCGACTTCGAGCTCTCGGACGAGGACATGACGGACATCACCGCCCTCGACAAGGGGCACCGCACGGGCCCCGACCCCGACACGTTCGACTACGTGCCTGCCTGATCCGGCGGAACGACGAAGGGCGACTGCGCATCTGCGCGGTCGCCCTTCGTCGTTCCGCTGGTCTCCGATGAGTATCTGATATATTAATTGCATGCGATTAGGAATCCGAGCTGCCCAGACCGCCATTGTGATGCTCGTCACCACGAGTGCCGTGCTCGGGGCGGCTCTGGTCTCCGGCACTCCAGGGGGATCCGACGCCGCGTCCGGCTCGGGCGCCGGACAGCAGGCCTCCGTGGTCCACGCGACCGACGACTCCACCACCACGGTCCGCGTGTGGGGTCAGGGCGACGCCGAGACCGAGCGGGTGCGAGAAGGACGGAGTTACCGGCACAGTAACCTGCAGCCGGCATCCCGGTTCGCCGCGAAGGGCACCGAGGTCCGCGTGGCCGTGCCCGATGACGCTCCGGCGATGCAGGTCGGCATCGGCCTCTGGGGCAACTACGCGGCGTACAACGAGGGCTCGAACGTCGGCATCAAGACCTTCCCGGTCTCGCCGGGCACGACCACCACCGTCACCGCCCCCGTCGACGGGCTCGTCTACCTGATCGACCGGTCCGTCTCCGGCTCGCACGACGTCACGGTGCAGGGCGGCACGGCCCTGCCGGTGTTCGTGCTCGGGCAGACGTCGAACGAGGAGTTCACCGCGGCGCGTGTGGCTCGCCCGGATGCTCCGTTCACCACCTTCATCGGCCAGCGGACGTTCGCCGAGGCAGCGCCGCGGTTGTACTACCGGATCCCGGAGGACATCACCAGCCGTGTCGAGTTGTGGGACCGCGTGGTCGAGCTCACCAACGACCACGTCGGGCTGCTCGACAACGCCGTTGGGCTCGCGCGGAAGTCGCCACAGCGGCTCCACATCACGACGCCGGACACCGGCGGCGGGGGCTACGCGAGCGCCGGGCACGACCGGATCACCATGCAGGCGAACACGGGAGCCGCCTCGGAACTCATGGCGGGCGACCCCGACGACATGTGGGGCTTCTGGCACGAGGTCGGCCACACCTACCAGCCATCCGCCTACAACTGGTCGGGCATGGGCGAGGTCATGGTGAACGCCTCCGTGCTGGACGTCCAGTTCGCCATCAGCGGGGAGAACCGGCTCGACCACCAGAACACCGCCGACGTCGCCGCGTTCTTCGCGAAGCCGGTCGCCGATCGGAACTTCGACACCCCGGGCGGGTGGGTGCAGATCCTCATGTTCGACCAACTCCGACGCGGGTTCGGCGAGACGTTCTACCCGCGCCTCAACCAGGCGCTGCGCACCGGTCTCGCGCTCGGCGAGGTCAGCACCCCGGACAACGGCAACTCGAAACGTCAGCTGTTCGCCCGCACCGCGGGCCAGGTCGCCGATCGTGATCTCCGCCCGTTCTTCGAACAGTGGGGCTTCCCCCTGACCGAGGACACCGCGTCCGCCCTGGCCGACCTTCCCCCGCTGGACACCGCGATCTGGGAGAACCGGAACTCGGCCGACCTCAAGGTCGATCACGAGGTCGGACCCTACGTCGTGCCCGTCGGGCGTGTGACCGGGGACGAGCCCACCGTCGTCGTCGGTCAACCCAGGCTGGCCAGTGCCCCCGTCCTCGCCGACCTCGGCAACACCGATGGTCGCGGTACGTCGGAGGTCACGGGACAGGCCCTGCAGGCGAGAGCACCCGGTCCCGGCACGCTCTTGGTCGCGCTCCGGAACGGCCTCGGTATCCGCGAGGTGCTGTCCCGGTCCACCACCGTCCTCGCCGGCAACGAACTGCTCTTCGAGGGGCTGGCCGACCGTCCGGTCATGCGCCTGGCAACCGACCCGATGGACGGCGTCCTCCGGCTGTACGCGGAGACCACCTACGCCGCGCACTCCTCGTGGGGAGCCAGGGAGTACGTGGGCTTCGAGCTGCGCAGCGCCGATGACGCCGAGCAGGTGGGCGCCTGGTCCGTCAACGGCAACCAGAACGCCCATGCCCTCGCAGCGAGCTTCGACCAGGAGTACCGCGACGGGCAGATCCTGGTGGTCCGCCATGCCGAGGCCAGGACACGCCTCGAGCTCTGGACGGACAGCGTCCTGCAGCCGGCGGACGCGGCGGCCGTGCAGCGCTTCCGCATCGTCGACGGGCGCTTCGTGCCACTCGGCGGCGACCCCGTGCTGGCGACGCCCGGCGCGCCGGCGACGCTCGTCCGGGGCACCGCCACCCCGGTCGAGGCTCGGCTCATGACCGTACGCGACGTCTCCGTCCTGTCCGCGGAAGCGGTCTTCTCCGCTCCCGCCGGCACCACCTTCGCACCGGGGCAGACCGACCTCGTCGCCGAGGTGCAACGCCCTGGTGGCGAGTGGGGCCGGGTCCCGGCACTCGACCTGCACGACGGCGTCCTGAGTGGATCGGACTCGGTGCTGACGGCTCGCATCTCGGACGGGGCGTCGGATCTGCCAGGGGGGACGCTCATCCGCTGGACACCGGCCGTCCACGTCTCGGTCGATGCCATGGCCGGGACGAGCGGCCTCCGGTACACCGTCACCGGGACGGCCGACGGTGCGGCCACACGAGTCACGAGCTGAACGGCGCGGTGCTCAGGGTCGTCGCGACGCCGTCACCGTGAAGCGGTCGGTCCGCACCACCTGACGGGTCGGCCCGACGGCCTTCTCGAGCACCGGCCGGTAGCGCAGGTGCGAGTTCCAGACGCACCACAGTTCGCCCCCGGACTGGAGGATCGTGGCCGCGTTCCGGAACATCGCCTCGGCCGCGTCGGTGCTCACCGTGGTGTCCGCGTGGAACGGCGGGTTGCACAGCACCAGCTGCGCCGAGCCCTCGTCGAGTTCGTCACCCGCGTCGCTCCGCACGGTGGTGACCCGGTCGCCGACGCCGTTGAGGTCCGCCGTCATCCGTGTGCTCCGCACCGCTGCTGATGACACGTCCGTCGCGATGACCCGGATCGCCGGACGCCGACGAGCGATCTCGGTCGCGATGACGCCGTTGCCGCTGCCCAGGTCGACGGCGACGCGGGCGGTCGGCACCGCGGCGTCCATCGCCTCGATCAGCACGCGCGTACCGAGGTCGAGCGACGCTCCGGCGAAGACCCCACCGTGAGCCGCGATCGTGATCCCGAGTTCGTCCAGGTGCACCTGCTTCGGCCACGGCGACGTGATGGCGGCACGGTTCGCAGCGGCGGTCAGCGGGTCCTGCGCGACGAGCAGCCGGGACTTCGCGCGCCCCCGTGACGCCACGACGTCGCCGAACGACCGCCGGAGCACGTCGTTCTGCGACAGCGTCATGAACTTGGTCCGCCCACCCGCGAGCAGCACGACGTCCGGGGCGGCGAAGCGGGCGACCGCGCGGGCGATCTCGTCGAGGCGGTCGTGCGACTTCGTCAGCCGGAGCAGCACGAGTCGGGCGTCACGGAAGGCGTCCTCGAAGCTGTCGGGGTGGTGGAACCCGCGCAGGCCGAACGTTCCGGCGTTGGCCTGCAGCGCGCGCTGCCCGACCAGGGAGTCCTGCACCACCCGGACGTTCGCGGCGCCGTGCAGGGCGATGAGGCCGAGCGTCAGGAACCCGCGGACGTCGTCGACCACGACGACGGCCCCCGGGGCTCGGACCGCGTCCCCGTGGACGTGCGGTGCCTCGTCGAGCATGAAGCGGTCCGTGCCGTCGAGGGCGATGAGGTCCGGCTCGTCGTCGGGGTCGCGGCGGAAGCGGTCGGCGAAGTCTGGCACCGCGTCAGCGTACCGGGGCCACTGGGACGGCCGTTTCCATCACACCCGGCATACCATCAATTTCACATATCACATATGAATATGCTACTGGTTCCCCATTTACAAGGAGCCCACATGGCACCCTCCCCCTTCCGCACCACTGCGTTGGTCTGCGGGATCGTCACCGCATCCCTCAGCGTCGGCCTGCTGACGCCCGGCATCGCGACGGCAGCGCCAGCCGCGTCCCCCGCGGCGTCGACCGACACGATCGACGGCACCTCCGACCTCGACGCCATCGCCGTCGACCCGTCGCTCGGAGCGCCCCGCTTCCTCAATGACTGGAGCACCCTGCACGGAGCCCGGACCGTCGTCGGGGACGCCGGTGGCGACGGCGTGTGGCTCGTCGGTGGCGACACCGTCTACGACTACTCGACTCCGGGCGGCATCATGGCGCTGACCGTCCAGGATCGACACAAGGACGTCGGGCTCGAGGTCATCCGCGTGCACACCGCGGAGGACGGCACCCAGACCCGGACCGAGCGCATCCCGATGCCGTGGACGATCACCGTCGCCGGCCTGCAGGACGAGAACACCTTCACGCCGGGCAAGCAGACCTTCACCGGCACCGCGACCGCCGGCGCGACCATCACCGCGAAGGACACCACCACGGGTGCGACGCTGTTCACCACCGAGGCCACCGGCGCCCGGTCCGGTGTCGGCAACTGGAGCGCCGACGCCGACCTCTCGGACACGACCCACGTCATCACCCTGACGCAGACCACGCCGAGTGGTCAGACGAACGAGCTCCGCGGCCTCACGTTCTCCCCCGCCGAGTCCGATGCGCCGCAGGCGCCGACGGTCGTGCAGAAGGGGCGCGTCCTCGACGGGTCGTTCGTCGTGGCGGGTTCCGTCGCGAAGGACGTGGACTCGGTCGTCGTGCAGGACGAAGCCGGCACCACCATCGCCGACGCCCACATCGGCGAGACCGGCTACGGCGCACGACTCCCGCAGGACCGCGTCGGCTCCACGGTCTACGTCGTCGCACGCGCTGCCGACGGCACCTCGTCGGCCCGCGTGCCCGTCGCACTCGAGCAGCTGCCGATCGACCCGGCTGCCTCCACGCCGTCCCTCCGGTCCGTGTTCGTCTACCCGGACGGACGCGTCCAGGTGGTCGGGGAGCACGACGACGCTCCTGGGCTCTGGATCCTCGACGGCGACCGCGTGGTCGGGCGCGCCACCAGCGCCGATGCAGTGTGGAGCTACACGATCGCCGCCGCCGCGACCGGCAAGCAGCTCGACATGGTCAACCTGGTCTTCGACGGCCGCGACTTCAGCGGGATGTCCGAGCGCGTGCACCTCCCCCGCCTCCTGCAGGTCGACGGCATCGCCGACGACAACACCTACGAGCCCGGTGCCCGCACGTTCTCCGGCAAGGCCGAGGCCGGCGCAACCGTCACCGCCACGGACCAGGACGGCCACCAGGTGTTCAGCGCCGAGGTCACCGGCTCACGCTCCGGCGTCGGCACGTGGAAGGCGGACGCCGACCTCACCAGTGCCAAGGGCTACGAGCTCACCTTCACCCAGACCACCGCGGACGGCCGCACCTCGGTCATGCGCGACATCGCGTTCGCCGCCGACGAGGACACCGCATCGCGTGACCTCGC